>NZ_JBHUYV010000010.1:336460-338248 GCF_042667905.1 Streptomyces sp. NPDC057287
CTTTGGGGGGCACTTTGGGGCCGGGCGGTTTGTTTCCCACCTGGCCGTGTAGGGTTGGGGGGTTGCGCGCCCCGCGCCCCCGGGGGGGGGGGGCCCCGCCCCCCGCCCCCCCCCGCCGCTCCCGTGCGTTCGCGCGCTAGCCGCCGAGCGCCTCGTGACGGGCGGTCAGCCGTGCCGCCCCCTCCTCGGTCAGCGAGCCGAAGAGCCGCAGCCGGGAGATGCCGCCATCCGGGAAGATGTCGATCCGGACATGGGTGCCGCGCACGGGCTCCGGCAGGACGAACCGGTGGTTCGTGTCGGGCTGCAGCCGGGTGCGGGGCAGGAGTACGGCCGGGCGGCCGTCCTCCCCGTCGCTCACCGAGATCTCCGCCCATCCCGCCGCGTTGCCCTTGAGGTAGGCGGTGTCGATCTCGACCGCCCGGATCTCGGACTGCTCGGCCAGCCGGTAGCGGATCCAGTCGTTGCCCTTGTCGCGTCGGCGGCGGGTCTCCCAGCCGTCGTCCATCTTGCGGGAGCGGCCCGGCGCGATGGTGTTCGTGGCCGGGGAGTAGAAGCGGTCGGAGGCGTCCTCGACCTCGCCTCCGTTCTCCAGGGCCACCACGTCGAACGTACCGAGGGCTGCCAGCCACGCGGGGTCGGGTGCCACCTCTCCGTGGACGCGCAGGCGGGCTATGCCCCCGTCGGGGTGCTGGTTGACCCGCAGATGGGTGAAGCGCTGCCCCGCGTCGACCGCGAAACCGTTCGCCGCGTGGCCTCCGACGGCCGTACGGGGCACGAGGGTCGTCCACTTCACGTCGGGCGCGAGGAGGTCGTCGGGCGACGGGGAGCCGGGCAGCGAGGTCCCCTCGACGGAGACCGACTGCGGGTAGTTGCCGCGGAAGTGCGCCGTGTCGACGATCAGCCCGCGCACCACGCCAGGAGCGCCGAGGCGTACGAGGGCCCAGTCGTGGTCCTCGTCCGTGGGGTGCGGCTCGTCGGCGCTCGCACCGCGACGTCGGCGGGTCTCCCAGCCGTCCATGATCTTGCCCTTGTGCCCGAAGCGCTCCGGGTCGAACTCCGCGGGCTCCGGCTTCAGCAGGTTCTCGCGCTCGGCGAAGAACTCGTCGTTGGCGGCGATCACACCCGCACCGAGCCGCCGGTCGGCGAGGTCCACAAGCTGGGTGAAGGGGAAGTCGGCGGTGCGGTAGTCGGCGTACGGGTCGCCGCCTCCGTACGGGCTCGCGTCGCCGGTGAAGTGCGGTGTCGCCGTCATGGTCAGTGGTTCCTTTCGAGGAGGCGGCCGGTGGGTTCGGCGAGTACGCCGTCGGCCGCGATCCGCGTGCCGCGCAGCCACGTGGACCTGACGACACCGTGGAGGGTCCTGCCCGCATACGCGGTGACCTGGTTGCGGTGGAAGAGCCCCGCCGGATCGACGGTGAAGGTCTCATCGGGGGCGAGGACCGCGAAGTCGGCATCCCGCCCCGCCTCGATGGCACCCTTACGGGACAGCCCGGCCAGCTCCGCCGGCCCCGCCGACATCCACCGCACGACATCCTCCAGACCGTGCCCACGCCGACGCGCCTCGGTCCAGATCGCGGGCAGACCCAACTGCAACGAGGAGATCCCGCCCCACGCCGACGCGAAGTCCCCGGTCTTCAGATCCGTGGTGCACGGCGAGTGGTCCGAGACGATGCAGTCGATCGTCCCGTCCGCGAGCCCCGCCCACAACGCATCCTGATTGCCGGCCTCCCGGATCGGCGGACAGCACTTGAACTCCGTCGCCCCGTCCGGAACCTCCTCCGCCGTCAA
>NZ_JBHUYV010000011.1:0-101408 GCF_042667905.1 Streptomyces sp. NPDC057287
CGCCGATGGTACTGCAGGGGGGACCCTGTGGGAGAGTAGGACGCCGCCGAACAATTATTCCGGGAAAGCCCCGTGCCCTTGTGGCACGGGGCTTTTCTGCGTTCCGGGTACCTCCGTCCGTACCCCTGTGCACCGGTGCTCGGATGCGGAGGGTAAGGTCAGGGGGCATCATTGGCACGTTCTTCACATGGAGGCCCCCGGGTGGAGGTCCAGGAGACTCGAGTTCAGACGGACCGAGTACTCACCATCCCCAACATCCTCAGCATGGCTCGTCTCGTCGGCGTACCGCTCTTCCTGTGGCTGATTCTTCGCCCCGTGTTCGGCGGGCCCAACAGCGATGGCTGGGCCCTGCTGGTACTGATGCTGAGCGGTGTCAGTGACTACCTCGACGGCAAGCTCGCGCGCCGGTGGAACCAGATCAGCAGTCTCGGCCGGCTCCTGGACCCGGCCGCGGACCGGCTCTACATTCTCTCGACCCTCGTCGGGCTCACCTGGCGGGAGATCCTGCCGCTCTGGCTTACGGCCGCGCTCCTCGCCCGTGAGCTGATGCTGCTCGTCATGGTGGGAATCCTTCGCCGACACGGCTATCCGCCGCCCCAGGTGAACTTCCTGGGGAAAGCTGCAACCTTCAACCTGATGTACGCCTTCCCCTTGTTGCTGCTCAGCGACGGAAGTGGTTGGCTTGCTTCGCTGGGCACCATTTTCGGATGGGCGTTCGCTGGATGGGGTACAACCCTCTATTGGTGGGCAGGAATCCTGTACGTGGTCCAAGTCCGCCGTCTGGTCAAGGCGGATGAAGCAGCCGATTAGCTCGTTGTTGTCGGAGCCGTGCAGTGTCGCCGGCCCGCACCGGATTCAGTGGTGCTGCCCCGACGGGTGAAGTCGGCCAGACCGTCGTCTCTTCGAGGAGGACGTTTCCGACATGAAGGCCGTCGTGATGGCAGGCGGTGAAGGCACCCGCCTTCGCCCCATGACCTCAAGCATGCCCAAGCCGCTCCTGCCCGTGGCCAATCGGCCGATCATGGAGCACGTGCTAAGGCTGCTCAAACGGCATGGGCTCAATGAGACCGTCGTTACCGTCCAGTTCCTCGCTTCCCTCGTCAAGAATTACTTCGGCGACGGCGAGGAACTCGGGATGGAGCTCAGTTATGCCAACGAGGAGAAGCCACTCGGTACCGCGGGAAGCGTCAAGAACGCCGAAGAGGCCCTGAAGGACGACACCTTCCTGGTCATCTCCGGCGATGCTCTCACCGACTTCGATCTCACCGACCTCATCGCCTTCCACAAGGAGAAGGGCGCACTTGTCACGGTGTGCCTGACCCGGGTCCCGAATCCTCTTGAATTCGGGATCACGATTGTGGACGAAGAAGGAAAGGTGGAGCGCTTCCTGGAGAAGCCGACCTGGGGCCAGGTCTTCTCGGACACGGTGAACACGGGCATCTACGTCATGGAGCCCGAGGTCTTCGACTATGTCCAGGCCGATACCTCGGTTGACTGGTCCGGCGATGTGTTCCCGCAGCTCATGAAGGACGGCAAGCCGATCTTCGGCTACATCGCCGAGGGCTACTGGGAAGACGTCGGTACGCACGAGAGCTATGTGAAGGCCCAGGCCGACGTGCTGGAGCGCAAGGTCGACGTCGAGCTCGACGGTTTCGAGATCTCGCCCGGTGTGTGGGTCGCGGAAGGCGCCGACGTACACCCCGACGCGGTACTGCGGGGGCCGCTGTACATCGGTGACTACGCCAAGATCGAAGCCGGTGCCGAGATTCGTGAGCACACCGTCGTCGGCTCCAACGTCGTCGTGAAATCCGGTGCCTTCCTCCACCGGGCCGTCGTGCACGACAACGTGTACATCGGTGAGCACAGCAACCTGCGCGGCTGCGTGATCGGCAAGAACACCGACATCATGCGGGCGTCGCGCATCGAGGACGGCGCCGTGATCGGCGACGAATGCCTGGTCGGTGAAGAATCGATCATTCAGGGCAACGTCCGGGTCTACCCGTTCAAGACCATCGAGGCAGGCGCCTTCGTCAACACCTCGGTCATCTGGGAGTCGCGCGGACAGGCGCACCTCTTCGGCGCCCGTGGTGTCTCGGGGATCCTGAACGTGGAGATCACTCCGGAGCTCGCCGTCCGGCTCGCCGGCGCCTACGCCACGACCCTGAAGAAGGGTGCGACGGTCACGACCGCCCGTGACCACTCGCGTGGTGCGCGCGCGCTGAAGAGAGCGGTCATCTCGGCTCTCCAGGCCAGCGCCATCGATGTCCGCGACCTGGAGAACGTGCCGCTGCCGGTAGCCCGTCAGCAGACCGCACGGGGCAGCGCCGGCGGAATCATGATCCGTACGTCTCCAGGGGTGCCGGACTCGGTCGACATCATGTTCTTCGACGAGCGGGGAGCCGATCTCTCCCAGGCACGCCAGAAGAAGCTGGACCGCGTCTACGCCCGTCAGGAATTCCGCCGGGCCTTCCCCGGTGAGATCGGCGACCTCCACTTCCCGTCGAGCGTCTTCGACTCCTACACCGGCTCCCTGCTTCGCAACGTCGACACGAGTGGCATCGCCGACGCGGGCCTCAAGGTGGTCGTGGACGCCTCCAACGGCAGCGCAGGGCTCGTCCTGCCGAGCCTGCTCGGGCGTCTGGGCGTGGACGCGCTGACGATCAACCCCGGTCTCGACGAATCCCGCCCCACCGAGTCCGCCGAGTCGCGGCGGGCCGGGCTGGTGCGCCTCGGAGAGATCGTGTCCTCGGCCCGGGCGGCCTTCGGGGTGCGGTTCGACCCCGTCGGCGAACGCCTCTCGCTCGTGGACGAGCGGGGCCGGATCATCGAGGACGACCGGGCACTGCTGGTCATGCTCGACCTCGTCGCGGCCGAGCGGAGGAGCGGACGGGTAGCCCTGCCGGTGACGACCACCCGTGTCGCCGAACAGGTCGCGGCCTACCACGGGACGCAGGTGGAGTGGACGACCACGTCCCCCGACGACCTGACGCGGGTGGGGCGCGAGGACGCCACCATCTTCGGCGGCGACGGTCGCGGCGGATTCATCATTCCCGAATTCAGCAGCGTCTTCGACGGCGCGGCGGCCTTCGTCAGGCTCATCGGCCTCGTGGCCCGGACACAGCTCACCCTCAGCCAGATCGACGCACGTATCCCGCGAGCCCATGTGCTGCGCCGCGACCTCGCCACGCCGTGGGCGGTCAAGGGGCTCGTCATGCGCCGGGTCGTGGAAGCGGCGGGGGACCGCAGCGTGGACACCACGGACGGAGTCCGCGTCGTCGAGACCGACGGCCGCTGGGTGATGGTGCTGCCCGACCGGGCGGAGGCGGTCACCCACCTGTGGGCGGAGGGCCCGGACGACGCCTCGGCACAGGCGCTGCTCGACGAGTGGGCGGCGATCGTGGACAGCGCCGGCGACTGAGCCACGTGACCGGCGTCCCGGAAGCCGCCCGGCACGGCTTCCGGGACGCCGGTGGGCCCATTCGGCGGCAGCAGGCATGACGTGCGACGATGTGCGGCATGTCGCAGCCGCCCCCCGATCGGAGTAGCGCCCCGCCGCGTCCTCGCCCCGACGCGTCCATGTCGCTGCTGACCACGGTGATGGAACACAGCCTCGACGAGGGATACGCCGAGGCCTCGGCGCGTCGCCGGTCCGAGGGCAGCGACGGGATGCCGCGCACCCTGAAGGCGAAGCTGGGTCTCGCCGCAGGCCTGGTGCTCGCCGCGCTCGTCGTGACGCTCGGTGCCGCCGAGGCGCAGGTGGCGGCACCGGTAGTCGCCAAGGAACGCGAGGAGCTCATCGACCGTGTGAACGCCGAGACCTCGACGGCGGACACGCTCCAGGCGGAGGTCGACGAGCTGCGCAAGGACGTCGGTGAGCGGCAGCGCAAGGCCCTCGAGGAACACGGCGGGGACCAGGGCGGTCTGGTGGCGCTCCTGTCCGGTGCGACCCCCGTCGAAGGCCCCGGGATCAAGCTGGTGGTGGACGACGCCGAGGACACCGACCAGGGCGGCGGCGGGCCGCGTGAGTCCACCGGCTTCGCCGACACCGGCCGGGTGCGCGACCGGGACATGCAGCGCGTGGTCAACGGGCTGTGGCAGTCCGGCGCCGAGGCGGTGGCCATCAACGGGCAGCGGCTCACGGCCCTCTCCGCGATCCGCGCGGCGGGCGACGCCATACTGGTCGACAACAGGCCGCTCGTGCCGCCGTACACGGTGCTCGCGGTGGGGGACGGGAAGAAGCTCGCCACGGCGTTCAAGGACAGTGCGGACGGCCAGTACCTGCAGGCGCTGCACGAGAGCTTCGACATCCGCACCAGCATCTCCGAGCAGGAGGAGGTGCGCCTTCCGGCCGCGCCCAGCCTGATCGTACGTACAGCAGAGCCTCAGGCCGCAGACACGGGCAGTGGTGCGGCAGACACAGGGAAGGGCACATCGTGATCGCCGTACTGGGCCTCGTCGTGGGAGTCGTGGTCGGACTGTTGGTCCGGCCCGAAGTGCCGGCGGTGGTCGAGCCCTACCTGCCGATCGCCGTGGTGGCCGCGCTCGACGCCGTCTTCGGTGGGCTCCGGGCCATGCTCGACGGGATCTTCGTGGACAAGGTCTTCGTCGTGTCGTTCCTGTCGAACGTCGTGGTGGCCGCGCTCATCGTCTTCCTCGGCGACAAGCTGGGCGTCGGCGCCCAGCTCTCCACCGGTGTGGTGGTCGTCCTGGGCATCCGCATCTTCTCCAACGCCGCGGCCATCCGACGCCACGTCTTCCGGGCGTGAGGCCGATGAACAACGGACAGAACCCGACCGGCCGACAGGGCCCCGGCCACGGGGAGCCCTCAGGCGCGCTTCCCGCCGAAGCACCCGCACCGGCGCCCTCCCCTCCTGACCGGGCCGAGGAGGTCTCCGGCCGTCAGCGGCTGCGCGCGGGCCTCTGGCCTCCGAGGGTGAGCAGGGCCCAACTCATCGTGGCCCTGCTGCTGTTCGTCCTCGGCCTGGGGCTGGCCATCCAGGTCAGGTCCAACAGCGACAACAGTGCCCTGCGCGGTGCCCGTCAGGAGGACCTGGTCCGCATCCTCGACGAGCTCGACAACCGCACCGAGCGTCTCGAGGACGAGAAGCAGCGCCTCGACGACCAGCGCACGGAGCTGGAGAACAGCTCCGACCAGGCGGAGGAGGCGCGTAAGCAGACGCTCGAGAAAGAGCGGCAGCTCGGTATCCTGGCAGGAACCGTGGCGGCGCACGGTCCGGGCATCACGCTGACCATCAGTGACCCGGGCGGCGCGGTCGAGGCCGACATGCTCCTCGACACCATCCAGGAGCTGCGCGCCGCGGGTGCGGAGGCGATCGAGGTCGACGGCGTGCGCGTGGTGGCCAACACGTACTTCTCCGGAGACGGGGGAGAACTGAGGGTGGACGGCCGGAGGATCGAGGCTCCTTACGAGTTCAAGGTCATCGGGAAGCCGCAGGACCTGGAACCGGCTCTGAACATCCCCGGCGGTGTGGTGCAGACGCTCGAGAAGGAGCAGGCCACAGCGGAGGTGACGCGTGCCGACGACATCGTCGTGGACGCCTTGCGGCCGGCGGAACAGCCTGATTACGCTCGGTCGTCGTCCCGGTGAGACGGCGGTGTGCGGGGCTCGGAGGACACGGGCACCGGGTTGCGGGGGGTCGGCGCAACGGATCGGTGACGCGTGGTGGAAACTGTCGGGTGGATACGGACGTTGTGAAGATGTCCGGGTCGGCAGGTGTGTTCATTCAGGGTTCGTCCTGCCCCACGGGCGGGTCTATTTCGGTCAAGGGGAAACGCCCGTGAAGTTGTTTGCGAAGTTGTTCGGAAAGAGCGCCCGCGAGGACAGCAACAGCGCTGCCCGCCACCGCGCTCCGCGTCAGGGCCAGGGCGCCGAGGAGCAGGGCTCGGAGCGCCCGCTCTTCCGCGACGAGGTGCAGGGACCCGCCGGTGGCACCGGCGCGTCGTCCGTTGACCCTGGAGGTGCAGGCCGCATAGGTTTCGGGGAACCATCAACCTCGAGTACGGGTGGAGGGTTCGCCCCCGCTCCGGAGGGCTCGTCCATGCCGGTTTGTACGAGGTGCGGGCATCAGAATGCCGAGGCCAGTCGTTTCTGCTCCAACTGCGGTGCGCCGCTCAGGGGCGGAGTGCCCGAGCGGGCCGCGGAGACGACCTCGACCATCTCGATCTCCGGCATCGAGGCATACGAGGCCGAGGTGACCGGCCAGACGGTCGTCCCCTCGCTCTCCCCGGAAGCGCAGGCCGCGGTCGACGCCCTTCCGGCGGGGTCCGCACTGCTGGTGGTCCGCCGCGGCCCGAACTCCGGCAGCCGCTTCCTGCTGGACGGCGACCTGACGACGGCCGGCCGTCACCCGCAGAGCGACATCTTCCTCGACGACGTGACCGTGTCGCGGCGTCATGTGGAGTTCCGCAGGAGCCCGGACGGTAGTTTCACCGTGGGTGACGTCGGCAGCCTCAACGGTACCTACGTCAACCGCGAGCGCATCGATTCCGTCGCGCTGACCAACGGCGACGAAGTCCAGATCGGGAAGTACCGACTGGTCTTCTACGCGAGCCAGCGGGGCGTGTGACCCTTCCCCGGACTCGTCCGGGGGACCCCCAGGAAGGTCCATGCTGCGAACACCGACAGGCGGTGCCGGCCACGGCACCGCCGCCGCGGGCGAGCGCGCGATGAGCATCGGTACGGTGCTGCTGCAGCTGCGCGACGAATTTCCCGAAGTCACGATCTCCAAGATCCGCTTCCTGGAGGCGGAGGGGCTCATCGAGCCCCAGCGGACGCCCTCGGGCTACCGGAAGTTCAGCACCGCCGACGTCGAGCGGCTGGCCCAGGTGCTCCGCATGCAGCGGGACCACTACCTGCCGCTCAAGGTCATCCGTGAGCACCTCGAAGCGCTCGCGCGCGGCGAGCAGGCGGCACTGCCGTCTGCCGGCGGGCAGGCCGACCCCGGCTGGGACCAGGAGCTGGGTGCGGCCACGGCGGCGCGTATCGGGCGCTCCGAGCTCCTCGCCGCCGCCGAGGCCACCGAGGAGCAGCTCGACGAGTGGGAGTCCTACGGGCTGATCGTGCCCGCCGCCGGGGGGAGCTACGACGCCGAGGCGGTGACCGTCGCGCGGCTCGTGGCGGACCTGGGCCGATTCGGCCTCGAGCCGCGGCATCTGCGTGCGGTCAAGGCAGCGGCGGAGCGTGAGGCGGGTCTGGTCGAGCAGGTGGTCGCACCCTTGCGCCGGCACCGGAATCCGCAGACCAGGGCACATGCGGAGGCGACCGCGAAGGAGCTCGCCGAGCTGTCCGTCCGGCTCCACGCCGCACTCGTCCAGACGGCGCTGAAGGTCAGTTTCCACTGACGGCGGAGGAGCCCGACTATCCAAACATGGCGGGCACGTCCTAGGGTTGCTGTGTGAACGAGCTCGACGTTGTGGGTGTCCGGGTGGAAATGCCCTCCAACCAACCGATCGTGCTCCTGCGTGAAGTGGGAGGCGACCGGTACCTCCCTATTTGGATCGGTCCTGGTGAGGCGACCGCGATCGCCTTCGCCCAGCAGGGCATGGCTCCGGCCAGGCCGCTGACCCATGATCTCTTCAAGGATGTGCTCGAGGCCGTCGGCCAGGAGCTCACGGAGGTCCGCATCACGGACCTCAGAGAAGGGGTCTTCTACGCGGAGCTGGTCTTTGCCAGCGGAGTCGAGGTGAGCGCGCGGCCGTCAGACGCCATAGCGCTCGCCCTGCGCACCGGTACGCCGATCTACGGCAGTGACGGGGTGCTGGACGACGCCGGTATCGCCATCCCGGACGAGCAGGAGGACGAGGTGGAGAAGTTCCGCGAGTTCCTCGACCAGATCTCGCCCGAGGACTTCGGCACGAACAGTCAGTGACCGTCCTTCGGGGGCTGCGCCAGCGCATCCGACAAGCCGTTCCCGGTATTCAGTCACGGGAAACCACCCTCAGGGTGATTATCACTCGGCGTGCCGAGTGTGGCGATCGTTGACGCACCCCTGGTGACTGCCTACCTTCGAGGTGGCAGGTCAAGGACGGAGGTCGGCGTGAGAATCAGCGGCGACGGTACGGCTGCGGGTGGGTCGTACCGGCAGCACGGCAGTGCGGCCGACCACTCCATCAGACAGCCGGTTCAGCCGGCGGTGGTGGCGGGGGACGGTGTGGCAGCGGCAGGGGATATCGGCTACCGGGGGCCGACAGCGTGCGCGGCGGCCGGGATCACCTACCGACAGCTCGACTACTGGGCGCGTACGGGGCTCGTGGAGCCGAGCGTACGTCCCGCGTACGGGTCGGGGACTCAACGTCTCTACAGCTTCCGGGACGTGGTTCTGCTCAAGATCGTCAAGCGGTTCCTGGATACGGGGGTCGCTCTTCAGAACATCCGCACCACCGTGCAGCACCTCAGAGCCCGCGGTTTCACGGATCTGGATCGGATGACCCTGATGAGTGA
The DNA here is from genome assembly GCF_042667905.1 of Streptomyces sp. NPDC057287. Lineage (NCBI taxonomy): Bacteria > Bacillati > Actinomycetota > Actinomycetes > Kitasatosporales > Streptomycetaceae > Streptomyces > Streptomyces sp. NPDC057287. Next base: position 8,462 of record NZ_JBHUYV010000011.1, read on the forward strand.
CGGGGCGACGGTCTACGAGTGCTCCTCGCCGGACGAGGTCGTGAATCTGCTCCAGGGCGGCCAGGGCGTCTTCGGTATCGCGGTCGGGGTCGTCTGGCGCGATGTCGACGCGGCGCTGTCCCAGCTCCATGGAGAGCGTGTCGACACGGGGGAGACGCTGATCGGCCCCAACCCGGCCGACGAGCTGGCACGGCGGCGCAATCGCGCTGGCTGAGTCACCGGGGCAGGGCGGCACGGCGCGTGCGCCGGGTGGGGCGGTTGTCAGTGGCATAGGGCAGCATCGGTCCGTGTGAGAGCCGCGCCCACCATTCTGCATCTGGACATGGATGCCTTCTACGCCTCTGCGGAGCAGGCGGCGAAGCCCAGCCTGCGGGGCCGACCCGTGGTGGTGGGCGGCATCGGGACGCGCGGCGTCGTCGCCACCGCGTCGTACGAGGCGCGGAAGCTGGGAGTGCACTCGGCGATGCCGACGGCACAGGCGCGGCGGCTCGCGCCCAACGCCGCGTACCTGGTCCCGCGCTTCGCGCTCTACCGGACGGTGAGCGACCAGGTGATGGAGCTCCTCGGGCGGCTGTCACCGCTCGTCGAGCCGCTGAGCCTGGACGAGGCCTTCGTGGATCTGGAGGCCGGCGGGGTCGCCGACGACTCGGCGTCCGCCCGCGTGGTCGGTGAGCAGCTGCGCACGGTGATCAGGGCTGTCACGGGACTCAGTGGTTCGGTCGGCCTGGCCGGTTCCAAGATGCTGGCCAAGATCGCCTCCGAGGAGGCGAAGCCGGACGGGCTGCTGCTGATCGAGCCCGGAACCGAGCGCGAGCTCCTGGCGCCGATGCCGGTACGGATCCTCCCGGGTGTGGGGCCCGCCACCGGCGACCACCTGCGACGCGCCGGCATGACCCTCGTCAGCCACCTGGACGAGGCGGGCGAGGCGGAGCTCGTGCGCCTGCTGGGCAAGGCACACGGTGTCGCGCTCCACCGCATGGCGCGGGGCTACGACGACCGCCCCGTCGTCGCCGAGAGGGACGCCAAGTCCGTGTCGGTCGAGGACACCTTCGACGTGGACCTGCACGACCGCGTGCGGGTCAGGGCGGAGGTGGAGCGGCTGGCGGGCCGGTGCGTGCGGCGGCTGCGGGAGGCGGGACGGTCCGGACGGACCGTGGTGCTCAAGGTGCGCCGCTACGACTTCTCTACGCTCACCAGGTCGGAGACCCTGCGCGGCCCCACCGACGACCCCACGGTGGTCCGGGAGGCCGCCCAGCGGCTTCTGGAGGCCGTGGACACGACCGGCGGAGTCAGGCTGCTCGGAGTCGGCGTCACCGGGCTGGCGGACTTCACGCAGGAGGACCTGTTCGCGCAGGCCGCCGAGGCCGAGCACGCCGCCGAGGAGTCCGCCGCCGATGCCCCGGACCGGCAGGACGGCGCCATGGAGGGGGGCGCCGCGGCGACCGTCAGGGAGGGCGGGGAGCAGCCGGCGTCGCGGCGCTGGCCGGCGGGACACGACGTACGGCACGAGGTGCACGGACACGGCTGGGTCCAGGGCAGTGGCGTCGGCCGGGTCACGGTGCGCTTCGAGGAGCCGTGGACGGCGCCCGGCCGGGTGCGCACGTTCCGCATCGACGATCCGCAGCTGCGTCCCGCAGAACCGCTTCCCCTCGTGCGGGATCCGGCGGACTACTCCTCGTGGCCGGCCAGCTTGCCGAAGTCCCTGTCGGGCGCGGTCCCGGCGGAGGGGGAGGAGTCCAGTCCGTAATGCCGGTACAGCTGCAGTTCCTGTTCGGGAGAGAGGTGGCGGCCCACGCCGAAGTCGGGCGCGTCCTTGATCAGGGCCCGTTCGAAGGGGATCTGAAGCGCCCCGTCGACGAATTCGCTCGGCTCCAGCGGGACGAACGCGTCCCTGGTGAAGAGACCGGTGCGCACGGCGGCCCACTCGGGCACCCCGGTGGCATCGTCGAGATAGACCTCGTCCACCGTCCCGATCTTGGCACCTTGACGGTCGAAGGCCTTACGGCCGATCAGGCTGCGCGGATCGATGTCGGTCTGCACGGTGCCTCCCACTGGTCACAACTGCATCAGGTGGTCGCGACTGCTCCACAGGCTCTACGAAAGGCCAGATCCGGACGGTCGGCCACTCGAGACGGCCCGCGCCGACCCCGCTGGTAGGCTGGAACACGGCTGCTGACCCTGTGCGGGAGAGTCCTCCGGAGCGATCCGGGGGCGCCGAAGGAGCAACTCCTCCCCGGAATCTCTCAGGCCCCCGTACCGCACGGACGAGGTCACTCTGGAAAGCAGGTCGGGATCCGTACGGCACGTGCCGCCACGGGTGTCGCCCTCACCGACGGTGAAAGCCGGTATGCCTCAGGGCGTGCCGGTGAAGCTCTCAGGTCGAGATGACAGATGGGGAGGCCGTTAGGGCAGCCACGCCGTGGCGCCCCTCGCAGGTCGTGGCAGACCAGGAGGCCTCCATCATGACCCCCCGTCGCACTCCGCTCTCCCAGCTGGAGCAGGGCATTCCGTTCGAGCAGCGCCACATCGGGCCCGATGCCGGGGCGCAGGCGAAGATGCTCGCCCAGGTCGGCTACGGCTCCCTCGACGAGCTCACCGCAGCCGCGGTGCCCGACGTGATCAGGAGTGCCGAGGCGCTGGACCTCCCCTCGGCCCGCACCGAGGCCGAGGTCCTGGCCGAGCTGCGGAGCCTCGCCGACCGCAACCAGGTGCTCGCACCGATGATCGGCCTGGGCTACTACGGCACGTTCACCCCGCCGGTGATCCTGCGCAACGTCATGGAGAACCCCGCCTGGTACACGGCCTACACGCCGTACCAGCCGGAGATCTCCCAGGGGCGGCTCGAGGCCCTCCTGAACTTCCAGACGATGGTCGCCGACCTCACCGGACTGCCCACCTCGGGTGCGTCGCTCCTCGACGAGGGCACGGCCGCCGCCGAGGCCATGGCGCTGGCGCGACGCGTGGGCAAGGTGAAGGACGGTGTCTTCCTGGTCGACGCCGACACCCTGCCGCAGACCATCGCGGTGATCGAGACCCGCGCGGAGCCGACCGGTGTCGAGGTGGTCGTCGCCGACCTCACCGACGGAATCCCGGCGGAGGTCGCGGAGCGCGGCGTCTTCGGGGTGCTGCTCCAGTACCCGGGCGCCTCCGGCGCCGTACGCGACCTGAAGCCCGTCATCGAGCAGGCTCACGAGCTGGGCGCGATCGTCTCCGTCGCTGCCGACCTGCTGGCCCTGACGCTGCTCACCTCGCCCGGCGAGCTGGGCGCGGACATCGCCGTCGGCACCACCCAGCGCTTCGGTGTCCCGATGGGCTTCGGCGGACCGCACGCCGGCTTCATGGCCGTACGCGAGAAGTTCGCCCGCAGTCTGCCCGGCCGCCTCGTCGGTGTCTCCGTCGACGCCGACGGCAACAAGGCCTACCGCCTGGCGCTGCAGACCCGCGAGCAGCACATCCGGCGCGAGAAGGCCACCAGCAACATCTGCACCGCCCAGGTGCTGCTCGCCGTCATGGCCGGCATGTACGCCGTCTACCACGGCCCCGACGGGCTGCGGACGATCGCCGGGCGTACCCACCGGTTCGCAGCCATCCTCGCCGAGGGGCTGCGAGCCTCCGGCACCGAGGTCGTGCACGGCGCATACTTCGACACCCTCACCGTCCGTGTGCCGGGCAAGGCCGCCGAGGTGGTCGCCGACGCGCGCGAGCGCGGGGTGAACCTGCGCCTCGTCGACGCCGACCAGGTCTCCGTGGCCTGTGACGAGACCACCACGCGCAGCCAGGTCGCGGCGGTCTGGGCCGCCTTCGGGGCCGGCGGCGACATCGAGGCGCTGGACGCCGAGGCCGCAGACGTGCTGCCCGAAGGACTGCTGCGCACCGACGCCGTCCTCACCCACCCGGTCTTCCACCAGCACCGTTCCGAGACGGCCATGCTGCGCTACCTGCGCAAGCTCGCCGACCGTGACTACGCGCTGGACCGCGGCATGATCCCGCTCGGCTCCTGCACCATGAAGCTCAACGCCACCGCGGAGATGGAATCGATCACCTGGCCCGAATTCGGCGCCCTGCACCCCTTCGCGCCGGCCGAGCAGGCACAGGGCTTCCTCACCCTCATCCGTGAGCTGGAGGAGCGTCTTGCCGAGGTCACCGGTTACGACGCCGTCTCCATCCAGCCCAACGCGGGCTCGCAGGGCGAATTCGCCGGACTGCTGGCCGTGCGCGCGTACCACCGGGCCAACGGCGAGCACGGACGCACCGTCTGCCTGATCCCGTCCTCCGCGCACGGCACCAACGCCGCGAGCGCCGTGATGGCCGGCATGAAGGTCGTCGTGGTGAAGACCGCGGACGACGGTGAGGTCGACATAGAGGATCTCCGGGCGAAGATCGCGACCCACCGCGACGAGCTCGCCGTCCTCATGATCACCTACCCCTCCACCCACGGTGTCTTCGAGGAGCACGTCGCCGACATCTGCGGTGAGGTGCACGAGGCCGGTGGCCAGGTGTACGTGGACGGTGCCAACCTCAACGCCCTGGTCGGTCTCGCCAAGCCGGGCCATTTCGGTGGCGACGTCTCCCACCTGAACCTGCACAAGACGTTCTGCATCCCGCACGGTGGCGGCGGTCCCGGCGTCGGCCCGGTCGGAGTGCGTGCCCACCTGGCGCCGTACCTCCCCAACCACCCCCTCCAGCCCGCGGCGGGTCCGGAGACCGGCGTCGGCCCGATCTCGGCCGCCCCGTGGGGCTCGGCAGGCATCCTGCCGATCTCGTGGGCCTACGTACGCCTGATGGGTGGGGAGGGCCTGAAGCGCGCGACGCAGGTCGCCGTACTCGCGGCCAACTACGTCGCCAAGCGCCTCGAACCGCACTTCCCGATCCTGTACAACGGCCCGGCCGGTCTGGTCGCGCACGAGTGCATCGTGGACCTGCGGCCCATCTCCAAGGCGACGGGCGTCAGCATCGACGACATCGCGAAGCGGCTGATCGACTACGGGTTCCACTCGCCGACCATGTCGTTCCCGGTGGCCGGGACGCTGATGATCGAGCCGACGGAGAGCGAGGACCTCGCCGAGCTCGACCGGTTCTGCGACACGATGATCGCCATTCGAGGCGAGATCGACAAGGTGGCCTCCGGCGAGTGGGGACCGGACGACAACCCGCTGCGCAACGCCCCGCACACGGCCGCGGCGCTCGGTGGCGAATGGGACCACGCCTACACCCGTGAGGAGGCGGTCTTCCCGGCCGGCGTCTCGCCCTCGGACAAGTACTGGCCGCCGGTGCGCCGCATCGACGGGGCCTTCGGCGACCGCAACCTGGTCTGCTCCTGCCCGCCGCTGGACGCGTACGACCAGTAGGCACGCGGACACGCGTCGGGGCCGGTGCGGAGAGTCCTCCGGGCCGGCCCCCGTGTTCCGTCCGCCGCGGTCAGGCGGCCTTCATCACCTGACCGCTCTTCAGCGGGCGGTGAGGGGCGATGATCTGCCCGTCCGGGAGCAGCTCGCCGGTGTCCTCGAAGAGCAGGACGCCGTTGCACAGGAGGCTCCAGCCCTGTTCCGGGTGGTGGGCCATCAGGCGTGCGGCTTCCCGGTCGTTGGAGTCGGAGGTCGGGCAGAGTGGCTGGTGCTGGCACATGGATGGGTTCTTTCGCTGCGTCGATTCGAGTGTCCTGCGGCTGGACGATGTGTTCATGGCCGCCCCCGTATCAAGTCGGTCCGGTCCCAGTGTTGCCCTACGGGCGCCTCTCCGCAGGGATTTCGCGGCAGCTGCTCTTCTCCTCCCATGACGCATCACCCGGCCGGACGGTTCAACGCAACTGCACTGTCCGTTCGGATGGTTCGGGGTGACCTGACCGGACTAGTCCGGACGGGTACGGACGCGCCCCCGCCGAGGAGCTCGGCAGGGGCGCGTGAGGGCGGAGGGGTCAGGCGGGCGATCCGAGGAGGCCCGGGAGCTCGGGAAGGGGCGCCGGGGTGAGACGCAGTGTCATGACCGGGAGCAGGTCCGCGACCCGGTGGGGGCGGTGGGCCGTGATCCCCGGAGGTGCGGGTGCCAGGGGCACCAGCACGTCGGTCGGTGCGAGCGTGCCGCCGCCGGCGTCGGCCTCCGTGTCGTGGTGCAGCCACAGCGTGAGCATGTACAGCTCGGGCACCGAGAGCAGCCGCGGCTGGTAGGGCGTCGTCGTCGACTCCGCCTGGCGTACGGCGAGTTCGGTGGAGGTGACGTACGGGCCCTCGAAGAAGTGCGAGAAGGTCCAGCCGTCGGCGGTGAGCATGGTGTCCGCGGCGGCCACGGCGCGTTCGCCGCTGCGGATCAGGAAGCGCCAGCCGGCGAGGCGGGTGCGCGGTGCGGCGTCGTTCGGCACGATCCGGTCCAGTACGTGGACGGGGAGCGGGAGTTCGGGGCTCAGCGATCCCTGGACGGACCGGAGAGCGGGCGTATGGGCCTCGCGGACTGCGGTGGGAGAACCGAGTGCCGCGAGAACGCTGCGCAGAGCAGGCGCTGGGGCCGGAGAAACATGCAGCGGCATAGTGGGTCGCCTCTCACTTCGGAGACACGGTGGTGCATGGGCGGGTGCAGACGGCGCTGTCGGCGTGCGGGGCCAGAGGAAGGCCGGTGACGGGGCGGACGGGCCGATGCGTCAACTCTCTGCCTCGTTCGCAGAGTTTATACGACAAATGTTCACACGATGTTTCGGCTAGCCGTCCCGCGTATTGCCCGCAAGGCGGATTCGAGTCTTTGAATCGCGTCTTTTCTGTGCATTCGGGTCGCTCCCGACCCCTGTCGCCAGGTACTTTCCCGATGCGGCGGTAGGCTCAAACTCATCGGTGTTTCCGCTGCGCAACTCCACCCTGCACCCTGCATATGCCCCATGCCTTCGGAATGTGCCTCCGGCTCCGGTCGACAGACTACTGGGCACCCGTGGGGCGTGGGGGCGTTACGGATCATCTCGTCGGGGCATTATCGATCGTGATACGAGCGGCCTGTGCCGCGGGCCGCCCACTCGAGGAGGGACCCTTCGATGGGCGAGAAGGTCGTGGCGGGTGCCTTTGCCCCGTCCGATCGGCAGGCGTACCGCGAGAAGCTCACCCAGTGCCTGACCGGGCTGGAGAGGCTCCTGTCGGAGCGTAGGTTCGATCGGCCCAGGAATCTCATGGGCCTGGAGATCGAGCTGAATCTCGCGGGTTCGGACGGCATGCCGAGGATGCGGAATGCGGAGGTGCTGCAACGCATCGCCAGCCGGGATTTCCAGACCGAGCTGGGGATGTTCAATCTGGAAGTGAATATTCTTCCCCACCGGCTGAGCGGCCGGGTATTCGATCAGCTGGCCGAGGAGCTGCGTACGGGTCTCGCATATGCCCACCGGAAGGCCGCCGAGGTCGACGCCGGGATCGTGATGATCGGCATCCTGCCGACCCTCGGACGGGACGACGTGGTATCGGCGAACCTGTCGGACGTCGATCGTTACACGCTCCTCAACGACCAAATGGCGGCCGCGCGCGGCGAGGAATTCGTCCTCGATATCGAAGGTGTCGAGCGATTGGTCTCGACCTCTGCCTCCATTGCCCCCGAGTCGGCCTGCACATCCGTCCAGCTGCACCTGCAGGTGACGCCGGACCGTTTCGCCGACGTCTGGAACGCGGCGCAGGCCATCGCCTCCGTGCAGATCGCTCTCGGGGCCAACTCTCCCTTCCTGTTCGGCAAGGAGCTGTGGCGCGAGTCGAGGCCACCGCTGTTCCAGCAGGCCACGGACGTGCGACCGCCCGAGCTCCGGAACCAGGGGGTGCGTCCCAGGACCTGGTTCGGGGAGCGGTGGATCGGTTCGGCGTACGAGCTCTTCGAGGAGAACGTGCGCTACTACCCGCCCCTGCTGCCGATCCGCGACGACGAGGACCCGCTGCGGGTCCTCGACGAGGGCGGGGTACCGGCTCTGGCCGAACTCGTCCTGCACAACGGTACGGTCTACCGGTGGAACCGGCCGGTCTACGGGGTGGCCGACGGCGTACCCCATCTGCGGGTGGAGAACAGGGTCCTGCCCGCCGGTCCCTCGGTCGTCGATGTGATCGCCAACGCCGCCTTCTACTACGGGCTGGTGCGCGCGCTCGCTGACGACTCCCGGCCGGTGTGGACCAGACTGCCCTTCGAGGCGGCGGCCGAGAACTTCGACGCCGCCTGCCGCCACGGTATCGAGGCCGAACTGCTCTGGCCGCGCCCCGGCCGCTCGGGTGGCGTCGCCAAGGTGCCCGCGGTGAAGCTCGTACGGGACGAACTGCTTCCGCTCGCGGCGGCCGGGCTCGACGCCTGGAACATCGAGCCCTCGGACCGTGACCGCTACCTCGGCGTCATCGAGGAGCGCTGCAGGCTCCGCACGAACGGCGCCTCCTGGCAGGTCGACACCTACCACCGTGCCCTGGAGGCGGGGCTCGAACGGGAGGGGGCGCTGGCGGCCACCACGCGGCGCTACGGCGAGCTGATGCAGGCGGGTGAACCGGTGCACACCTGGCCCGTGGGCTTCCCCGCCCCCTGAGGAGGAGGCCGCCCGGTGTCCGGCCTCCGCGACGCCGTCGGGCAAGCTATGAGGACGCATGGCTGACGGCAGATGTACAGGTGGAGGCGGGGCGCGTGGCTGAATCCATTCCTCACGAGGGGGTGCCCCGGCGGATCCTCCGCTCGGAGACGCTGCTCGTGCTGGCTCTCTCACTCGGGGCCAGCGGGGTGTCCGCCCTGATCAGCTTCATCGGCTCGCTGACGAAACCGGGGGGCCTCAAGGACCAGGCCGCGACCCTGAACGGGTCGTACGCCCCGGGGCGTCCTTGGCTGGACCTGGCGTGGCAGCTGTTCGGCATCGCTTCGGCTCTGGTGCCGGTCGCGCTGGTGGCGCATCTGCTGTTCCGGGAAGGGGCCGGCCTGCGCACCCTCGGCCTCGACCGCACCCGGCCGTGGCCGGACCTCGGCCGGGGCACCCTCGTGGCGGCGGGGATCGGCAGCGCGGGGCTGGCGTTCTACCTGGCGGCCCGTGCCGGGGGGTTCAACCTGACGGTGGTCCCCGAGTCCCTGCCCGAGGTGTGGTGGAAGTTCCCGGTACTGATCCTCTCCGCGGTGCAGAACTCCCTCCTGGAGGAAGTCGTCGTCGTGGGCTATCTGCTCCGGCGGCTCGGGCAGTTGGGATGGACACCGATGGCCGCCCTGGTCGCCAGCTCCGTGCTGCGCGGTTCGTACCACCTGTACCAGGGGATCGGCGGCTTCATCGGGAACATGGTCATGGGCGTCGTCTTCGTGCTGCTGTACAGGCGCTGGGGCCGCGTCGGTCCGCTGGTCGTCGCGCATGCCCTGCTCGACATCGGGGCGTTCGTCGGATACGCGCTGCTCGCGGGGAAGGTGGGGTGGCTGCCCACACCGTGAGGCCGCCCGTCCCGTGAGGGGACCTCCCCTGTGAGGGGCCCGCCCGGTGGGGCGGGCCCCTCACGCGCGTTCGGTGTCCGGCCCCTGCTCCGCTCAGAGCCCTGCGAGCAACTCGCCGTCGATGACCGTGACGGCGCTGCCGGTGAGCAGCGTACGTTCACCGCGCAGCGAGGTACGGACGAAACCGGAGCGGGCGGACGCCTGCAGCCCGGTGAGGTCGTCGCGGCCCAACCTGGCCGACCAGAAGGGTGCCAGGGCCGTGTGGGCGCTGCCGGTCACCGGGTCCTCGTCGATGCCGAGCCCGGGGAAGATGCCGCGCGACACGAAGTCGTACCCGCTCGCGGGGTCCGCGGACGCCGCCGTGGCGATGACGCCCCGTCGGGAGCAGGCGGTGAGCGCGCGGAAGTCCGGACGCAGGGCGCGCACGGTGGCCTCGTCGGCCAGTTCCACCAGCAGGTCGCCTATGTGGTCCCCCGTGTCGTGGACGGAGAGGGGAGACGCGCCGAGCGCCTCCGCCAGCCCGGCGGGGGCCGGCTCGGGGGTCAGCGGCGCCGTCGGGAAGTCCAGCGTCAGGGTGCCGTCCTCGTGCGCCGTGGTGCGCAGGACACCGGAGCGGCTCGCGTAGCTCACCGTGCCGTGGGCGACTCCCGTGGTGTGAAGCACATGGGCGGTGGCAAGGGTCGCGTGCCCGCAGAAGTCGACCTCGGCGGTCGGGGTGAACCAGCGCAGAGCCCAGTCGGCCTCACCGCCCGGCGGCAGGGGATGGGCGAAGGCGGTCTCCGCGAGGTTGACCTCGGAGGCGACGAGCTGGAGGCGGTCCGCCCCGGGGAAGGCGCCGGAGTCCAGGATCACGACTCCCGCGGGGTTGCCGGAGAAGGGGCGGTCGGTGAACGCGTCGACGATGCGGATCTTCATGGGGCCGACCGTAGGGGCGCGGTTCCGTGCGGTCCAAGGCCAATTCCGGATGCGCGGCCCGAGGGTCCGACGGAGGGAAACCGGGCGGGGCGCCCTGCCGTACCTCTTCCACCGGGCGGGGCGCCCTACCGCACCTCTTCCACCGGTACGACGACGCGTGACGCGGACCTCGTCCGCGCGGACTCGCACCGGACCGGCTGCACCACCTCCGGTCTGTCCCGCCTCGTCGCGGGCCGGTGCAGTCACCCGAGCCTCCGCGAGCATCCGGCCGGTGGCTTCCTCCGGTCATGACTGTCGTCTGCTCGCACAGCGGGCAGTGCCTTGCCAGGCGATAGCTTCCGATATATCGTTGAGGCATCGCGACAGTTCCAAGAAGAGTCGCGACATCACTATGCAGAGAGGAGCGCAGTCATGCGTTCACATGGACACGACCACGAATGCGGCCCCGGGCGCCGAGGTGCCGGCAGGGGAGACTTCGAAGGCGGCCGCCCCGCGTTCGGACCGTTCGGACCGCCCTTCGGCGGTGGACCGTTCGGCGGCGGACCCTTCGGTGGCGGACGCGGCCGGGGAGGCGGCCGGGGAAGGGCGAGGCGCGGTGACGTACGCGCGTCGATCCTCGCCCTGCTCAAGGACCGCTCGATGCACGGGTACGAGATGATCCAGGAGATCGGCGAGCGCAGCGGCGGGGCCTGGAAGCCCAGCCCCGGCTCGGTGTACCCCACCCTTCAGCTGCTGGAGGACGAGGGTTTGATCGTCAGTGCCAGCGAGGGCGGCAAGAAGCTGTTCACGCTGACCGACCTCGGTCGCGGCGAGGCCGAATCCGGCCCCGAAGCCCCCTGGGAAGAGGCGGGGCGCGGTGTCGACTGGGAGGGCGTGAACGAGATCCGGCAGGCCGGCTTCGGTCTGATGGAGGCGTTCGGCCAGGTGTGGAAGACCGGCTCGGCCGACCAGCGGCAGAAGGCCCTCGCGGTGATCAACGAGACCCGCAAGAAGCTGTATCTGATCCTCGCCGACGAGCACTGAGCCGTGCTGCACGCGAGAGCGGAGAAGGGCCCCGGTGTCGGGGCCCTTTTTCTGTCCCCCGCACGCCCCGTCGCGCAGGCGTCCCGGAGGCGCACCGGGGGCGTCCTCATCCCTGGGGATGAGGACGCCCCCGGTGGTCCCCGCCTTTCGCGGGATGGCGGATGGGCCGCTCCGGGGATGTTTTCGCTCACGCGGACTGATGAGGTGGAGACGTGCAATTCCGGACGTCGAAGATTCCCGAACAAGCCGCGCCGGCCCACCCGTGGGCCGGTGCCGGGCTGAGTGACGCGATGACCGCGGTGACGACCGGTGCGCGCAGGCGGGCGGTGCGCGACGGGGACCGCCACGTGGACACCGCACACCTCCTGCACTCGCTCGTCGAGTCCGACCCCGAGGTCCGCGAGGTCTTCGACGGCGGACCGCAGCTGGCCAGGGTGCTCGGATATCTCGTGCAGCGCAGCATCGGATACGGCCTCCGCTGGCAGGGGACCCAGGAGGACTCGGGCGGGTTCCCGGCGGTCAGGGAACCCGGGGGTGAGGGGTGGTCACCCTCGGCCGAGGCGGCGATGGACCGCGCGGTCGGTGCCGCGCTCCTGCGCGGTGGGCGTCATGCGGACGGCCTCGATCTGCTCGCGGCCCTCGTCGCCGATCCACGATGTCGTGCGGTCGAGGTGCTGGAGCGGGCCGGCGTCGAGGCCGGACGACTGGGGGCCCGCGCCGCGGACCGGACGGCCGCGAAGCGCGCCCAGAGGTGATCATGAACACGCGGAGGTCAGGTGTGACGGGGGTGACGCTGCTGACGCCTGCTGCCATGATGTGCCGATGCACGCGTCTCAGAGGAGAAGTGCCGGTCTGGGCCTGGCCCTTGTCTCGGCCTTCGCATTCGGTGGTTCAGGAGTGGCGGCCAAGCCGCTGATCGAAGCGGGGCTGGACCCGCTGCACGTGGTGTGGCTGCGCGTGGCAGGAGCTGCCCTCCTCATGCTGCCGGTCGCATGGCGTCATCGGAACCTCGTGCGGGAGCGGCCTGTCCTGCTGGCCGGCTTCGGGCTGTTCGCCGTGGCAGGGGTGCAGGCCTTCTACTTCGCCTCGATCTCCCGCATCCCGGTCGGCGTCGCCCTGCTCATCGAATACCTGGCGCCCGCTCTCGTCCTCGGCTGGGTGCGTTTCGTGCAGCGCCGGCCGGTCACCCGCGCCGCGGCGGCCGGTGTGGTGCTGGCGGTCGGCGGCCTCGCCTGTGTGGTCGAGGTGTGGGCGGGCCTGACCTTCGACGTGGTGGGCCTGCTGCTCGCCCTGGGCGCGGCGTGCTGCCAGGTGGGCTACTTCGTCCTCTCGGACCAGGGCGCCGGGCACGGCGGCACGGCGGACGCCGAACCTCCGCATCCCGTAGGGGTGATCGCGTACGGACTGCTGGCCGGTACGGCCGTGCTCACGGTGGTGGCCAGGCCCTGGGCCATGGAGTGGACGGTGCTCGGCGGGGGCGCGGAGATGGACGGGCGTCACGTGCCCGCGTGGCTCCTGCTCGGCTGGATCGTGCTGCTCGCGACGGTGCTCGCGTACGTCACCGGTGTGGTGTCGGTGCGCCTGCTCTCGCCCCAGGTCGCGGGCGTCGTCGCGTGCCTCGAAGCGGTCATCGCGACCGTACTGGCCTGGGTGCTGCTGGGTGAGCACCTCTCCGCACCGCAGCTCGTGGGCGGGGGAGTGGTGCTGATCGGCGCCTTCATCGCGCAGTCGTCCGCGCCCCGGCCGGCGTCGGGGCCGGTGGCATCGGGCCCGGGTGCGCCTGCCGAGGGGACGACGGGGGCGCACGAGCCTGCGGGCACCGGGGGAGAGTTGTCCCGGCCTCCGGGCCCGTCGTAGGCTGTCGATCATGCCGCAGACCGTACTTCCGCCCCCCGCCGCCTAGCGCGAGGCGGCCACTCCGGACGAAGACCGGGCTCGGGTACGCCCCGAGCGGTTCGTCGCTGCCCGCGCGCGGAGCCGAGCGACCACCATCCCCTTCCTTCTTCTTCCGGAGAATCGCATGTCCCACCCTGTTTCCGTGCTGCCCGCCGGGCGGAGCCTGCTCTGTCTCGTCGTCGCCGGCCTCGCCTGGGGCACGGCGGGCGCCGCGGCGTCCCTGCTCTTCCGCATCAGTGATCTCGGGCCTCTCGCGCTGTCGTTCTGGCGCTGCGCCGGTGGCCTCGTCCTGCTGGCCGGGGCACTCGCGCTGCGCCCCCGCCGTCCGCGCACCTCCACCGAGCCGCGCCGCCGCCGGCTCCTGCGCATCCTGGGGACCGGCGTCGGCCTCACCGTCTTCCAGAGCGCCTACTTCGCGGCGGTCGAGGCGACGGGACTCGCCGTCGCCACCGTGGTGACGCTGGGTGCGGGCCCCGTCCTCATCGCGGTCGGCGCGCGGCTGACGATGGGGGAGCGACTGGGCAGGGGAGGGCTGCTCGCCGTGGCGGGCGCGCTGACCGGCCTCGCCGTCCTGGTGCTCGGCGGCGAGCCGGCCCAGGTGCGCCCCGCGGGACTGCTGCTGGCGTTGCTGTCCGCGGCCGGGTACGCGGCGATCACCCTGCTGACCCGGTGGCTCGGCCGGGACGGCGCGGCGGGTGACTCCCTCTCCACCAGTGCGTGGGCCTTCGGTATCGGAGCCGTAGGACTGCTGCCCATGGCGGCGGGAGAGGGCCTCGTGCCGCACACGACCGAGACGGGCGACGTGCTGGGGCTGTTGATCTACGTGGCGGCGGTGCCGACCGCGCTCGCCTACGCGCTGTACTTCGCGGGGGCCGCGGCGGTCCGGTCCGCGACCGTGTCCGTGATCATGCTGCTGGAGCCGGTGAGTGCCGCGGTCGTCGCGGTGACCGTGCTGCACGAGCGGCTCACGGCGGCCACGGTCGTCGGGACGCTGTTCCTGCTCACCGCGGTGGCGGGCCTGGCCTTCGCCGAGACGCGGGGTGCCGCGGTGGCCCGTCGGCGCCGCGCGGCCCTGCCAGCCTGATCCGTCGCTCCGGTCCGGCATCCGCCGGTCAGAGCGAGGTGAGGTAGTCCGGCACCTGGACCGAGGGGTCCAGGTCGTCGGACGGCACCGGCGCCGCGTACTCCTGGGACACCGGGACCACGCCGGCCCAGTACGGCAGTGAGAGGTCATCCGGGTCGTCGTTCGGGCCGCCGGTGCGGATCTTGGCGGACACCTCGTCGAGGTCCAGACGGATCACCGCGGTCGCCGCCAGTTCCTTCGCGTCGGCGGGGCGCGAGTCCTTCGACCTGCCCGGGACGACCTGGTCGACGATGGCGTCGAGCGCGACGCGCCGCTCCTCCGGGTCGGTCACCGTGCGGGCGGTGCCATGGACCACCACCGAGCGGTAGTTCATCGAGTGGTGGAAAGCGGAACGGGCCAGCACCAGGCCGTCCACATGCGTCACGGTCAGGCAGACGGGGAGCCCCGGATCCGCCGCTCCCGTCTCGCGCAGCGGACGTGATCCGGTCGAGCCGTGCACGTACAGCCGTCGGCCGACCCGGCCGAAGAGCGTCGGGAGCACGACGGGCGCTCCGTCGCGGACGAAGCCCAGATGACAGAGGTAGGCCGCGTCGAGTATCGAGTGGACCGTCTCGCTGTCGTACGAGGCGCGCTCCCTGGCCCGGCTCGGGACCGTGCGCTGCGTCGGCTCGTAGGCGGTGCCCCCGGGGAGGCCGGTGCTGTCGGGCGTGGCGGTGTCCGGCATTGCGTACTCCATTGCACTAGTGCATAATATTGTTTGTGCTAGGAGAGTATCGGATCAGTGGGCGGCGTGCATCCGACATTGCCGCGAGTGTGGAGCGGGGGGTCGCCGCGGGCGATCTCGCGCCCGGCCATGTGCTGCCGCCCATGAGGGAGTTGGCGACCCACCTGGGCGTCAATCCGAACACGGTGGCCGCTGCCTACCGGACGCTTCGCGAGCGCGGGGTGATCGAGACGGCGGGGCGGCGGGGGAGCAGGGTGCGGCCCCGGCCCGCGAACACGGCGCGCGGCTCCCTCCGGGTGGAGGCTCCGCCCGGCGTGCGGGACCTGGGTGACGGCAATCCCGACCCCGCCCTGCTGCCCGGCCTGGGGGAGGCGCTCGCGGCGGCTGCCGCGGACTACGACCGCGGCCCCCGCCTCTACGGGGGCGCCGCGGTCGTCCCCCGGCTCGCGGAGCTCGCGCGGGCCGGGCTGGACGTCGACGGGGTACCCGCCGGGCCGGTGGCGGTCGCCTCCGGCTCCCTCGACGCGATCGAGCGGGTGCTCGCGGCGCACCTCAGGCCCGGGGACGCGGTCGCTGTCGAGGACCCGGGGTGGGGAGCCCTTCTGGATCTCGTTCCGGCGCTCGGCATGCGCGTCGTTCCGGTGGCCCTGGACCAGGAGGGGCCGCTGCCCGGGGAGGTGGAGCGGGCCCTGAGTGCGGGGGCCAAGGCCCTGGTGGTCACCGACCGGGCGCAGAATCCCACCGGTGCGACAGTGGGGAGCCGGAGGGCCCGGGAGCTGCGGTCCGTTCTCGCGGAGCACCCCGGCGTGCTCCTGATCGAGGACGACCACGGCCACGCCATCGTCGACCTGCCGGTGCACCCCCTCGCGGGGGTGACGGAGCGCTGGGCCTTCGTGCGGTCCGTCTCCAAGGCCTACGGACCCGACCTTCGGCTCGCCGTGCTCACCGGGGACGGACTGACCGTCGATCGTGTGACGGGGCGTCAGCAGCTGGGTCCCGGCTGGGTCAGCGGCCTGCTCCAGCTCACCGTCGCGCACCTCTGGGCGACGGGTGCCGTCGACGTGCCGGCGGTCGCCCGCTCGTACGGTGAGCGCCGGGACGCCCTCGTGCGGGCCCTCGGGGACCGGGGGATCGCGGCGTACGGACGGACGGGGATGAACGTGTGGGTCCCCGTGGGCGACGAGACCGGGGCGGTGGCCAGGCTGCTGCACGCGGGCTGGGCGGTGGCCCCCGGGGCGCGGTTCAGGATGGCATCGCCCCAGGGCGTGCGCCTGACCGTCTCGCCGCTGTCCGCGGCGGACATCGAGCCCCTGGCGGACGCCGTGGCGATGGCGGCCACGCCCGCCCGCCCGGTCAGTTACGGCTGACCCGCCCGGCTCCGGTGATGCGGCGGGACGCTCCGGTGGAACCGCGGGCCCGGCTCTGGGTGAGCGCGGCGCCCGCGAGGACCACGAGGGCGCCCACCGGCGTGTTCCAGCTCAACGGCTCGCCCAGCAGGGTCACTCCTGCGGCCGTGGCGATCACCGGGATGAAGTAGGTGACCATCTGGGCGGTCGTCGGGCCGACTTCATCGACGAGGCCGTACTGGAGCAGGACGGCGAGGCCTGTTCCGAGCGCCCCCAGGGCGACGACGGCGAGCGTGGGAATCAGCGGGAAGTGCCCGGGTGCAGTCGTGAAAGCCGGTACCACCAGTGCCAGTTGCATCGTGGCCAGCAGAAGCTGACTGCCGGTCAGGGTGAGTGTGGACGTGCCCGTGCCGGCCAGGGTGCGACGTACGTAGATCCAGCCGACGGGATAGCTGAGGGAGGCGAGCAGGGCCATCGCGGTGCCGGTCGTGTCCAGCCCCGAGAAGCCCTGCCAGGCGCCCAGCACCGTCAGCACGCCGATGAAACCGAGGCCGAGCCCGGCGACGCGGCGACGGGTCGGCCGGTCCTCGGAGAGCGCGACGAGGGAGAGGGCCATGCCCCACAGGGGCGAGGTCGCGTTGCAGATCCCGGCGAGCGTGGACGGGATGGTCAGCTCGGCGTACGCGAAGAGGGAGAACGGCAGCGCGTTCAGGAGGAATGCGGCGACGAACAGGTGTCCCCAGATCCGGACCGAGCGGGGCGGCCGTTCCCGGCGCACGGCCATCGCGACGGCGAGCACCGCCGTCCCGGACAGGAGCCGGCCGAAGGTCACCTGGAACGGGGCGTACCCGCCGGTGCCGACCTTGATCAGCAGGAAGCTGAACCCCCAGATGAGCGACAGCGCGGCGAAGCGGACGCGCCAGTCCAGGGTTCGGCGGCGCGTCGGCGGTCCGGGCGGGGAGGTGTCGGGGAGGGGCCGGCTTCTCGGTGGGGCGGGAGCGCTCATGCGGCAACCATGGCGGGAGCTATCGCGTAGAACAAGTGAAAATTCATGGAGTGGCTGGCGTAGCATTGCTTACATGTTGAATCTGGAGCGCTTGCGGACGCTGGACGCCCTCGCCCGGCACGGTTCGGTGAGCGGAGCGGCCGACGGCCTCCACGTCACCACCTCGGCCGTCTCCCAGCAGATGGCCAAGCTGGAGCGCGAGGTGGGGCAGCAGCTCCTGGCCAAGAACGGGCGAGGGGTCCGCCTCACCGACGCGGGCCGGCTGCTCGCGGACCACGCGGCGAAGATCCTCTCCCAGGTGGAGGTCGCGCAGGCGGACATCGAGGCCCAGCGGGGCCAGGTGGTGGGCGAGGTCCGGCTCGCGGCCTTTCCGACGGCCGCCCGTGGACTGTTCCCCGCCGCCCTCGCCACGCTCCGCGCCGAGCATCCCGAACTCAAAGCCCGTACGACCGAGTTGGAGCCGGAGAGCGGAATCCGGGCAGTTCTGCGAGGGGACGTCGACCTCGCCGTCGTGCTCGACTGGAGCAACAAGCGCCTGCCTGTCCCCGGCGGTCTGGCCAAGGCCGAGCTCCTCGACGACGCGCCGGACATCGCCATGCCCGCGGGCCATCCCCTCGCGGATCGGGCCGAGGTCGACATCGAGGAGTTCGCCGACGACGACTGGGTGTCCTGGCCGGAGGGTGAGTTCTGTTACGACTGGCTGATGTTCACCCTTCGGTCCAAGGGCGTCGAACCGCGGATCGCGCATCTCGCGGGTGAGCACCACACCCAACTCGCCCTGATCTCAGCAGGGTTCGGCGTCTGCGTGGCACCTCGGCTGGGGCGGGGGCCGGTTCCGGAGAATGTGCGCCTGGTGCCCGTGCGGCAGCCGATGCGCCGCCACGTCCACGCGGTGTGGCGTGCGGATGCGGACCGGAGGCCGTCGATCAGGGCCGCCGTGGAGGCCTTGCGCTCCGCGGGCCGGGCCCTGCACGCGCCGGCGCCGGGCTGAGCCCGGTCGACAGGCATGGCGGGTCGACAGGCATGGCGGGCAGGCACTCCCTGCCCGCCACGCCCTTTCCCGCGCCGGTCGCGGCGCCGGCAGGCCGGACGGTCTCAGGCACCGCTCGGTTACTTGACCGCGCCGGCGGAACCGACCGTGACACCGGTGTCGGTGTCGGTATTGGTGGCACCGGCACCGGCACCGGCATCGGCCGAAGGCTCCGGCTCGAAGGCGACCTCCCCGTCCAGCACCTTGCGCATGCGGTCCTGATCCAGGGCGCCCTCCCACTTGGACACCGCGAAGACCGCCACGCAATTGCCCAGGAGGTTGGTCGCGACACGCATCGTGTCCATGATGCGGTCCACCCCGAGGAGGAGGGCCACGGCGCCGGCGGGGATCACTCCGAGCGCCGATGCCGTGGCGGAGAGGGCGAGGAACGCCGAACCGGGCACACCCGCCATTCCCTTGCTCGTCAGCATCAGTACGACGACCACCGTCACCTGCTGGCCGAGCGTCAGGTCGACGCCCACGGCCTGGGCGATGAACAGGGTGCCGATGGAGAGGTAGATCGACGCTCCGTCGAGGTTGAACGAGTATCCCGTCGGCAGGACGAGGCCGACGGCATCCTCACGGCACCCGGCCTGGCGCAGCTTCTGCATCATGCGGGGCATCACCGCCTCGCTGGACGCGGTGCCCAGGGCCAGCAGCATCTCCTCGCGGGTGTAGCGCACGAACTTCCACAGGCTGACCCCCGTGAACGCCTTCAGGGCCAGGCCGAGGAGGACCAGGAACACGAGGGCCACGGCGTAGCAGACGGCGATGAGCTTGCCGTACGTCGACAGTGCGCCCAGCCCGTACTCCCCGACCAGGTGAGCGGTCGCGCCGAAGACGGCCAGTGGGGCGAGCTTCATGACGAAGCCGACCACGGCGAAGACGACCTCCTGGGCCTGCTCGATCGCGGGCAGGATCGCAGGCACCTTGGCCTGGCCCAGGTGGAGCAGGGCCGCACCCACCAGGCAGGCGAGGACGAGCACCTGCAGCAGGGAGTTCTCCGCGAACGCGCCCACGGCGCTGTCCGGAAGGGAGTGGAGGATGAACTCCGAGGTCGACGGCAACGAGCCGCCGCCGGTCTTCTCGTCCACGGCAGACGCGTCGAGCGACGCCGGGTCCACGTTCATCCCGCTGCCCGGCGACACGAGGTTGCCCGCCAGCAGGCCGACGGCGAGAGCGATGGTGGTAGCGACCTCGAACCAGATGAGCGCCTTGAGGCCGATGCGGCCGAACGCCTTGAGGTCGCCCGCCTTGGCGATGCCGGCGATCACCACGCAGAAGACGAGCGGGGCGATCATGGCCTTGATCAATCGGACGAACCCGTCGCCGAGGGGCTGCACGGCTGATCCCACTTGGGGCCACAGCCGTCCGACGGCTATTCCCAGCAACAGGGCGAGAGCGACTTGCGCGAACAGTGACGTGCGGAGGAAACGGGCGATGCGTCGGGCCAGTGACGGGCTGGCGTCCGGCATGGGAGCACTCTCCAGACTGGAATAATTCCACAATGTGGAATGCAACTTCCGTGAACTGCCCGCCACTATGACCGCTCGCGCCCTGCAGCGGAAGGTACATGCGGATACGTAGATCCTTTTTGGTGATAGCTACAAGGTGCGTCGGCTGCAGGGCGCGACGGCGGAGTGCGCGCGGAGCCTGGCCGGGCGGCCGCACGGCCTCGCTCGGGGCGCGGCTCCGGGCCGCCTCGCTCGGACGCCTGATCGACGCGTGTGGCGCATGCCGGTGCGCAGCTGTCAGCGGGATGCCGAGGTGGACCGCTGATCACAGGGCGCCGCGTTCATGGCCAAGGCGCGGCGCTCACTTCGGGAATTCGCAAGGCCTCGACGGCGGACGGCCGTTCTTCGGCCGTCCGCCGTCCGCCGTCGTGCGTCAGTGCGGTCCGGGCAGCTTCCGGAAGTCCCAGGACCTGACGGCTCGTGGCGTGAGCCGGAGCCACCCGTGCCGTTCGTCGTGCGGCAGGGAGTCCAGGCCGAAGTACTTCGACGCGAACATCCTCTCCGGCGTCTCCAGTTCGGCACAGGCGCGGCCGATGCGCGGGACCTCGCCGACGAAGGACACCTCGCCGGACAGCTCCACACCGCGCAGCTCGCCGTATTCCACCCCGTCATCAACCACCACGGCGACCCTCGGGTCGCGCCGGAGCTGTGCCCAGCGCAGACTCCGGGTGAGGGAGTAGAGCCAGAGGGAGGCGCCGTCCCAGACGAACCACAGGGCGGCGACGTGGGGCATGCCGTCGGGGGAGACCGTGGCCACCCGGCAGGTGCGCTGTTCCGCGAGGTAGGCGTCCCGTTCCGCCTCCGTCATCATGATCCGACGGCCACGGCGCTGGGCAACGGTCACGGGACGCCTTCCTGAGGTTGGGCCGGTTCCGGGAATCATGGAGGGGCATCCGTGATCACGCAATGGCCCGGCCGGCATCCCGAGCCGGAGTTCGGGCCCAGGTCACGCCAGGGTGATCGAGCCGCCCTCCACCCGGATCTGCTTCTCCGGCAGCGGCATCGTCGCCGGTCCGCCCGTCGCCTCGCCGGTTGCGGCGTCGAACGTGCTGTTGTGGCAGGGGCAGGTGATGACGCCGTCGGCTATCCCCTTCACCGCGCAGCCCTGATGGGTGCACTTCGACGAGAACGCCTTGAACTCACCGGCCGTCGGCTGCGTCACCACCACCCCCTGATCGGCGAGGACCACCCCTCCGCCCTCCGGGATGTCGGCGGTCCGGGCGAGAACGGTGCCGCCGTTCGCGCCGTCCCCCTCCCCGGCCGGTTCGACCGTTCCCGAACCGCCGGAGTCCTTCGACCCGCCGCCGCACGCGGTGAGGACGGCAGCCAGTCCTGTCGCACCGGCTGCGACGACGGTGCGGCGCCCCAAGTGGGCCCGGATCTCCTGCGATGCGCTCATGCCGGCATTCCCTTCATCGGATACGAGACGTCAGGTGAGGATGACATCAGGTGGGGGTACGGATCCGCGCGGCCGGGCGTTCAGCGGCGGGGCGAGTCGTTCCGGACAGCCGGGGCCGGCAGAGGCCTGAGTCGGAGGCGTCGGCCCTTGCGCGGGGACCGGCGTCGTCGGGATGCGGGCCGTCCCTGCTGTCGTAGGCGGCCCGCCAGGGCATGACCGTGTTCCGGGGCGGCGCGGGCGGCCGGTACGGGTGATGCCGCACCGGCCGCCGAGCGGCACACTCCGTCAGCCGTGCAGCCGCACCGGCAGGGCCTGCACACTGTTGCCCACGAAGGATGCGTGGCGCGGGAGTTCGGCGTCGGGGACGGCGAGATCGAGGTCCGGGAAGCGCGCGAACAACTGCGAGAGTGCGGCGGTGCTCTCCATCCGGGCCAGCGGAGCGCCCAGGCAGTAGTGAGCGCCGTGGCCGAGCGAGAGGTGCCGGGCCCCGCCGTCCCGGGTGATGTCGAAGCGGTCGGCCTCGGGGCCGTGGGCCTTCCTGTCGCGGCCCGCAGCGGAGTAACCGGCCAGCACCGGCGTGCCCTTGGGGATCACGGTGCCGTCGAGTGTCAGGTCGCGGGTCGGGTAGCGGAACGGGAAGAAGCTGACGGGGCTGTCCCAGCGCAGCGTCTCCTCCACCACGTCGGCCCAGCTCGCCTCGCCCGAACGGACGAGGTCGAGCTGGTCCCGGTGGGTGCAGAGAGCGCGTACGGCGTTGGTGATCAGATTGAGCGTCGTCTCGTGACCGGCGATGATCGTGAGCATCAGCGTGCCGATCAGCTCGTGCGGGCCGAGCCGGTCGCCGTCCGCCTCGCGGGCCGCGATCAGGGCGCTGACGAGATCGTCGCCCGGCTCCTCCGCCCTGGCGGCGGCGACCGCGCCGAGCACCTCGACCATCTCCCGGTTGGCCGCCATGGCCTCGGCCGGGCCGATGTCAGTGGCCACGATGCGGTTGGACAGGTGGTGCAAGCGGTCGTGGTGTGCGGCGTCGACGCCCAGCAGTTCGCAGATGACTCCCATCGGCAGGGGCAGCGCGAAGTGCGTACGCAGGTCGACGACACCGTCGCCCGCGGTGGAGGCGGAGTCGAGGCCGTCCAGGAGCGAGGCGGTCAACGCCTCGATGCGTGGCCGCAGTTCCTCCACCCGGCGCGGGGTGAACGCCTTGCTGACCAAGGATCGGAGCCGCCGGTGGTCCGCCCCGTCGGCGGTGGTCATCCCCTGCACCGTGGCGAACGTCCTGAGCGGCCAGCCCTCGGCGATCTCGCCCGCCTGGAGCGCTGCGAAGTGCTGCGCGTCCTTGGCGACGTCAGGGTGTGCGAGGAACTCTCTGAGCGCGTCGTGGCCCAGAACCGCCATGCCCTCCACCTCGCCGGGAAGGACCACCGGGGCGACGGCACCCTGGGACAACAGGCGGGCGTTCGCCGCGTGCGGACAGCCGCCGGACGGGTCCATCCGGTGCGGCCGGCCGGGGGAGGAGTTCACCGGTGAGGTAGGCAACTGGGCTCCAGATCGAAGGGCGGGCAAGGGGGTGCGGAGTACGCCGCCCCGTGGTGCGTCATCCCGGCCTCCTGGACCGGCCGACTCCACCTGACAGCACCGAACGGTCCTGGCCGCGACACCACGGCGGCCGCGAACCGACGGCCCGGTGGGCCACGGTCACGGAAGCCGCTTGAAGCTCGCGTCGAACTCCCCTGCGAAGAAGAGGACATGGGAAGCCTAGACCAGTGGGTCCGGCCTGACCCGCGATCGACGAAGTCCCTGTTGCGACAGGCGTAGGGCATCGGCTGCCGTGTCGACGACGAGGCGCGCCCTGGCGGCTCCTGACGTGGGGACACGGGGCCGTCAATGCTCCCAGTAGTCACGCGGCGGCAGTACCACCCAGGCATCGGGCGGCCCGACGACGGGGCGCGCACCGGTGAGCCGCAGGCCCGCGTAGGCACACGCGAACCCCACCGCGGTGCGGCGGTACAGATAGGAGGCGAGGACGTGTTCGGGGGTGTCGTCCCGGCCCGGGGCCCCGCCCGGATGGAGGTCCCAGCCCTCGATGTTCCCGTCGCGGGCGACGCGGCCCTGGTTGCCGCTCTTGGGGTTGGAGTACAGGCCGTAGCAGACGGTGCCGGAGGACAGCCGGGACAGTACGCCCGGCGTCGACGGCGCGTACCCCCACGGCTGCGTGACGACACAACCGCCCGGCACGGTCGTCACGCCGACGATCCGCGCGCTCTCGTCCGTGTCGTACGCGTACGGATCGTCGAGCAGTCCCTCAAGACCCTCGCCGTCGGCAGGTGCCGCCTCCAGGCGGCGTATCGCCTCCGCGGCGTCGATTCCAGCCCCGCAGGCCAGGCCCGTGCCCTCGTAGTAGATGTCTCCCAGCGCGGCGACGAGCCGGCCGCCCTCCTCCGCGGCCACACGCTCCGCCTCGCTCAGGCCGTGCTCGCCCCCACGTGTCGCGAACAGGTCGGGTTGGGGCCCGGCCAGGCTGAGCCGCCCCGGTGACCACCCGCCGATCAAGGGGCGCCACGGGTCCGCGCCCGCGGCCTCCAAGGCGCGCGCGTTCTCCGGCCGGTCGGACAGGACGGCTTCCCAGAGTGCGGTCGTCCCGTTCTCGAGCGCGTCCACGTCCGCGACGCGGCGAGCCAGCTCCGTGACCACCTCCGGTGAGCCGATGCACGCTGCCCGGTGCAAGGGCAGCCCTCCACGCCGGCTCTCCGGATCGGCGCCCCGGTCAAGCCGCCGACGGATGTCGTCGTGGTCCCGCCGGGTCCAGTCCACGCCGGTCCAGCCGTCCCCACCGTGTCGCACTGTGTCTCCTCCCGAACCGGCGCGGCTGTCCGCCCACCGCCCCCTGTCCACACCATCGCAGGCACCTCTGACACCGCCCTGCGTCAGCCGTAGCCGTCCTTCGGTCCGGTCCTGTCGTGGGGACGCCGAAATGCGTCGAGCCGAGAACAGCGGGACATTGAAAGATGTCGCCGGTCGCGACGACCGGAGCGCGGGCGGCCGGGGAGTGCCGCGAAGGGTTCACCGCAGTGACGCTCCGCGGTCCACCGGGCGGATCAGGTCCGCGCCGTACGCATGCGGTGCGCCCGCCGAAGCTCCGGCCCGCCGTTCCCGGCGGTCCGTACGGGACGCACGTGAGGACGGGGCGTGCGACCGGGTTCGCTCCGGTCACGGAGTCACAAGAAGTGCGTCCGCCCGCACCGTTCGAAGTGTCTCGCGAAAAGGAGTCACACATGCGCGCACTGACCTGGCACGGCAAGAGGGATGTCAGGGTGGAGACCGTTCCCGATCCCCGGATCGAGGACCCGACGGACGTCATCGTCAGAATCACGTCCACCGGCATCTGCGGCTCGGACCTGCATCTGTACGAGGTCCTCGGCCCCTTTCTCGACCCCGGGGACATCCTCGGCCACGAGCCCATGGGCATCGTGGAGGAGATCGGGCCCCAGGTGACCGCACTCGCCCCCGGGGACCGGGTCGTCATCCCCTTCAACATCTCGTGCGGGCACTGCTACATGTGTGACCGTGGGCTGCACTCCCAGTGCGAGACGACGCAGGTGCGTGAGCGCGGGATGGGCGCGTCTCTCTTCGGCTACACCAAGCTGTACGGACAGGTGCCCGGCGGACAGGCCCAGTTCCTGCGGGTTCCCTTCGGGAACAGTCTGCCGATCAAGGTTCCGCACGGTCCGGCGGACGACCGGTACGTCTACCTCTCCGACGTCCTGCCCACCGCCTGGCAGGCCGTCGCGTACGCGGCGGTCCCGCCCGGCGGCACGGTGACCGTCCTGGGTCTCGGACCGATCGGCGCGATGGCGGCACGGATCGCCCGGCACCGGGGTGCGGGCCTCGTGGTGGGGGTCGACCTCGTGCCCGAACGGCTCTCCCGCGCCGCCGCGGACGGGGTGACATGCCTCGACCTGCGTCGGCACGGCAAGGACCTGGGCGATGCCATCCGCGATCTCACCGACGGTCGCGGCACCGACGCGGTGATCGACGCGGTCGGCATGGAGGCACACGGCGCCCCCGTGGCCAAGGCCGCGCACACAGCCGTGGGGTTCCTGCCCGACGCCGTGGGGGAGCGACTCATGGAAACCGTGGGCGTGGACCGCCTGGCCGCCTTCCGGGCAGCCGTCGACGTGGTGCGCAGGGGCGGCACGGTCTCGGTGTCCGGCGTGTACGGAGGCGCTGCCGACCCCCTGCCGATGCTGACCATGTTCGACAAGCAGATCCAGCTCAGGATGGGACAGGCGAACGTCAGGCGCTGGGTCGACGACATCCTCCCGCTCCTCACCGACGACGACCCCCTGGGCGTCGATGCCTTCGCCACGCACAGGCTGCCGCTCGAAGAGGGGCCGCAGGCGTACAAGACCTTCCAGGACAAGCGGGACGGCATGATCAAGACTCTGCTGGTGCCCTGAACCGGCGAGGGATCCGTGCGGCCGGCGAAGAGCGCCGCCTTCCGGCATGCCGGGCAGCGCCGACCGGGCGGCCGGAACGTGCCGCGGAGGTCCGTGCGGACCACCCGTCCCGCAGCGTGCCGGAGGTCCGGCGCCCCGGGTGGTACGGGGGCCGGTGGCTTCACGGGGTCCGTACCCGGCCGGGTGACCAGCAGGCGGCGGATCCCTCGGATGCTTGCGAGAGTGGGTGGGCCGGTGCCGCCGGGTACCGGCCCGGGGAGTCATGGCGAGGTCTGGAGGACCGGTGGCCGCACGACACCGATTGGTCAGAGGCAGCGCGGAGGACGTCTGGGCGGTTCTCGCGGACGGCACGCGTTACGGCGACTGGGTGGTGGGCACGTCGGAGTCGCGGCCGGAGGAGGGCGTGTGGCCGGAGGTGGGCTCGGCCATCACGTACACGGTCCGTCTTGGGCGGTGGTCCGCGGCGGGAAGCACCGTCGTCCGGCGTTGCGAGGCCCCGCACGTGCTGGAGTTGGAGGCGGACAGCGGCCGGCTCGGCACCGCCCGCATCGCCCTGGAGGTCCGGCCGTGGGGCGAGGACGCCTTGGTGACCATCGACGAACATCCCTTGCGCGGACCGGCCGGGAAGCTCCACAACACCGTGGCGGACACGCTGATCCAGCTGCGCCACCGCAGCATGCTCGCCCGATTGGCGGACACCGTGGAGAAGCCCCCGAAGAACGGGCACCGCACGGCCTGACCGCGGACCACCGCGGCGGTGCGGCACGGCGCTCCGCCGCGGTGCACGGCAGCGTAGCCGGGGGCCCGGAACGGTGAGAACACGTGGAGGAACTGATGCCGGACGCGGTGGTGATCGGCGCGGGGCCCAACGGCCTCGTCGCGGCGAACCTTCTGGCTGCTGCGGGATGGAGCGTGGAGGTGCTGGAGGAGCAGCCGGAGCCGGGTGGTGCGGTCCGCAGCGACCGCGGTGTCCATCCCGACTACGTGAGCGACCTCTTCAGCGCCTTCTACCCGCTGGCAGCGGCCTCTCCGATCCTCGGCGGGCTCGGACTGCAGGAGGAGGGGCTCGCATGGAGTCGCGCCCCGCGGGTGCTGGCGCATCCGCTGCCCGACGGCCGGTGCGCGGTCATCGAACAGGGGGCTGAGGACACGGCGGCGGGGCTGGACACCTTCGCGGGGGGCGACGGGGACGCGTGGCTCGATCTGTGCGGCACATGGAGTCGCCTGGGCCCCGACATCCTGCGTGCCCTGTTCACCCCCTTCCCGCCGGTTCGCCCCGCTGTCCGGCTCGCTGCCAGGCTCCGGACCTCCGGCGGCCTCCGGCTGGCACGGACGATGGTGCTGCCGGTGCGTCGTCTGGGGGAGGAGGAGTTCCGCGGCGAGGGCGGCGGGCTCCTGCTCGCGGGCAATGCGCTGCATGCCGACCTCGGCCCCGAGGCAGCGGGGAGCGGAGGCTACGGATGGCTCATGTCCATGCTCGCGCAGTCCTACGGCTTCCCGGTGCCGGTGGGGGGAGCCGGTGCGCTGACGGCGGCCCTGGTCCGCCGGCTGGAACGGCACGGTGGAGTGGTCCGCTGCGGAGAGCGCGTGAGCGAGGTCGTCGTACGCGGCGGTCGTGCCGTCGGTGTACGCACCGCGGGGGGTGAGGCCGTGCCGGCCTCCCGCGCCGTGCTCGCCGACGTGTCGGCGCCGGCGCTGTACGGCGGACTGGTCGACGCCCGGCACCTTCCCGGCCGCCTGCTGAGTGACCTGCGCCGGTTCCAGTGGGACTTCGCGACGTTCAAGGTCGACTGGGCCTTGAGAGGGGCAGTGCCCTGGACCGCCCCGGAGGCGTCCACGGCGGGGACGGTGCACCTGGCCGACGGGGTCGACGGCCTCACCCGGTTCGCCGCGCAGATCGCGACCGGCCAAGTGCCCGACCGGCCCTTTCTCCTCTTCGGGCAGATGACCACCGCGGACGCCACGCGCTCACCGGCCGGCACGGAGTCGGCCTGGGCCTACACCCACGTGCCGCACCGGATCAAGGGGGACGCGGGCGAGGACGGTCTGACAGGACGCTGGGACCGGCGGGAGCAGGAGGCGATGGCCGACCGGATGGAGGACGAAGTCGAACGCTGGGCGCCGGGCTTCCGGTCCCGCGTCATCTCCCGCCGCCTTCTCCCGCCGCCCGCCATCGAGTCCATGGACGCGAACCTGTCCGGCGGGGCGATCAACGGCGGCACCGCCGCCGCCCACCAGCAGCTCGTGTTCCGTCCGACCCCGGGCACCGGGCGGCCCGAGACGCCGGTGAAGGGCCTGTACCTCGCCTCGGCCTCCGCGCACCCCGGCGGCGGCGTCCACGGCGCCCCCGGAGCCAACGCCGCACGCGCCGCGCTGCGCGGCGGCAGCCCGTACCGGCTGCGCGTGCCGGGCATGCCGTGGGCCGTCCGCGCGGGAGGGAACAGCGATTGAGGTCCCGCCGACGTGGGCGGCGTCGGTGATCGTCCGGAATCTCCGCGTGGCTCCGGGCCCGTCACGGGGGTGGCCACCTGATCCCCATGGCCCCCACCCCCGGCCGTGGATCTTCAAGCAGCCGCGCCGTATAGCCTGGGGAAATGCTGACAGAAGTCACCGCGACCCGCTATGTCACGCCCCTGCGCGAGGGTGGATCGCTGCCCGGGATCGTCGAGGCCGACGACCTGGGCACGTACGTCATGAAGTTCACCGGAGCGGGGCAGGGGCGCAAGACCCTGGTCGCCGAGGTCATCTGCGGGGAGCTCGGCCGGAGGCTGGGGCTGCGGGTGCCGGAGCTGGTGACGATCCAGCTGGACCCCGTCATCGGTCTCGCCGAGCCCGACCAAGAGGTGCAGGAGCTCCTCAAGGCCAGTGCGGGGCTGAACCTCGGGATGGACTACCTCCCCGGTTCGCTCGGGTTCGACCCGCTCGCCTACGAGGTCGGCGCGGCGGAGGCCGGGAAGGTCGTCTGGTTCGACGCGCTGATCAACAACGTGGACCGGTCGTGGCGGAACCCCAACATGCTGGTCTGGCACGGCGAGCCCTGGCTGATCGACCACGGGGCCACCATGATCTGGCACCACAACTGGCCGGGCGCACAGGCCTCCGCGGCGAAGCCGTACAACGCCTCCGACCACGTCCTCGAGCCCTTCGGGCCGGACATCGCCTCCGCGGCGGCCGAACTCGCCCCGCTGGTCACGGAGGCACTGCTGACCGAGGTGGTGGCGGAGGTGCCCGACGAGTGGCTGGCGGGCGAACCGGGGTTCGAGGACACGGACCGACTGCGCCGGGCCTACGTGGAGCCGCTGCTGGCGCGCGCCGGGAGCATCCACGAGCGCATCGTGATGGAAGGGCCCACGAAGAACCGGCCCTCCCAGGCCCCCGGATGGCTCACCGAGCGCCTGGCCCCCTGGCCGCACCCCACCAAGAAGGACCGCGACGCGCAGGCGGGCGCCGGACGAGACAGCAAGGACGGCAGTCGATGAGCAAGCGCGATGTCTTCGAGTACGCGGTCCTGCGCGTCGTCCCCCGCGTCGAGCGCGGTGAGTGCTTCAACGCGGGCGTGCTGGTCTACTGCCGGGCGAAGTCCTTCGTCGCGGCGCGCACACATCTGGACGAGCACAAGCTCAAGGCGCTGGACCCGCAGGCCGACGTACTCGGCGTGCAGGCCGCCCTGCGGGCGGTCGAAGGGGTCTGCGGTGGCGGTGAGGCGGCGGGCCAGGCCGCCGGGGACGACGCGGGCCGGCGGTTCCGCTGGCTGATCGCGCCACGGTCCACGGTGGTCCAGCCGGGCGTCGTGCACAGCGGTCTGACCCTGGACCCGGCCGCCGAGGTGGAGCGGCTGCTCGACCTGCTGGTGCGCTGACTCCGGTGGCGGAGCCGCCGCCCGGAAGGTACCGCGCGGCAGCTCCGTCGGGTGTGACATGCGCCCGTGCACCCGTGGGCCGTTGACACCGGGTGCCAGGGCTTCTAGCGTCTCGTCTGCTGAAGGTACTAAGCGGTTGCTCAGTTATCGGGAACTTCCTGACGTCCGCTGAGCCGCGATCCAAGGGCGAGGAGAACCAAGCATGTCCACCACCGAGCAGCGCGTCGCCATCGTGACGGGAGCGGCACGGGGCATCGGCGCCGCCACCGCCGTACGCCTGGCGGCCGAGGGCCGCGCCGTCGCCGTACTCGACCTCGACGAGGCGGCGTGCAAGGACACGGTCGAGAAGATCACAACCGCCGGGGGCAAGGCCCTCGCCGTCGGCTGCGATGTGTCGGACAGCGCCCAGGTGGAAGCCGCCGTCGCGCGGGTCGCCGCCGAGCTCGGCGCCCCGACGATCCTCGTCAACAACGCGGGTGTGCTCCGCGACAACCTGCTCTTCAAGATGAGCGAGTCCGACTGGGACCTCGTGATGAACGTCCACCTCAAGGGTGCGTTCCTGATGGCCAAGGCCGTCCAGTCGCACATGGTGGAGGCCAAGTTCGGCCGCATCGTCTCGCTCTCGTCCTCCTCGGCACTGGGCAACCGCGGCCAGGCGAACTACTCCGCGGTCAAGGCCGGTCTCCAGGGCTTCACGAAGACCCTCGCCAAGGAGCTCGGCAAGTTCGGCGTGACCGCCAACGCCGTCGCCCCCGGTTTCATCGTCACCGAGATGACCGCCCAGACGGCGGCGCGGGTCGGCATGGGCTTCGAGGAGTTCCAGGCCGCCGCGGCGACGCAGATCCCGGTGCAGCGCGTGGGGCGCCCCGAGGACATCGCCAACGCGATCGCCTTCTTCACCGGCGAGGACGCGGGCTTCGTGTCCGGGCAGGTCATGTACGTCGCCGGCGGACCGCTCAACTGATCCCGGAAGGGCAACGGACACCATGACTGTGCAGGACAGTGGCAAGGTCGCGCTCATCACGGGCGCGAGCCGGGGCATCGGCTACGGCATCGCCGAGGCGCTCGTCGCCCGGGGTGACCGCGTCGTCATCACAGGCCGCGGCGAGGACGCCCTGAAGGAGGCCGTCGAGAAGCTCGGCGCCGACCGGGCCGTCGGTATCGCGGGCAAGGCGCACGACGAGGCGCACCAGGCCGCGGCCGTCGAGCGCGCGATGGAGGCGTTCGGCCGGGTCGACTACCTGGTCAACAACGCAGGCACCAATCCCGTCTTCGGGCCGATGGCCGAGCTCGACCTCAACGTGGCCCGCAAGGTCTACGAGACCAATGTGATCTCGGCGCTCGGGTTCGCCCAGCAGACCTGGAAGGCGTGGCAGCGGGAGAACGGCGGGGCGATCGTCAACATCGCCTCGGTAGCGGGTGTCTCCGCGTCGCCGTTCATCGGTGCCTACGGCATGAGCAAGGCCGCCATGGTCAACCTGACCCTCCAGCTGGCGCACGAGTTCGCGCCGGTGGTGCGGGTCAACGCGATCGCGCCCGCCGTGGTGAAGACCAAGTTCGCGGAGGCGCTGTACGAGGGCCGGGAGGCCGAGGCCGCGGCCGCTTACCCGCTGGGCCGGCTCGGTGTCCCGCAGGACATCGGCGGTGCGGCGGCGTTCCTCACGTCGGCGCAGTCCGACTGGGTCACGGGCCAGACCCTCGTGGTCGACGGCGGTATCTTCCTGAACGCCGGCGTGGCCTGAGAGGGACTGCGCCAGTTTGGCCCTGATTGACGCAAGTGCCTCGCCGGGCCAGCGGATTGTCCCGGCGAGGCGCTGCGGTATGGTCTGCCGACCCAAGGCTGATCGAGGAGCGTGCACGTGTTCTACCGGGCCAGTCTGCAGACAGTTGCAGCCCTTGCTTCCCTTTCTCTGCTGACCGGCTGCGGCCTGCTGTCCGACAGCAGTTCGGAAACGGACCAGAAGATATCCGTCGGAACGACGAGCTCGCCCTCGACCCTGGATCCGGCCGCCGCGTGGGACGGCTCCTGGGAGCTGATGAGGAACGTCTTCCAGACCCTGGTGAGCTTCCCGACCGGCAGCACCAGCCCCGAGCCCGACGCGGCTCAGGAATGCCGGTTCACCGACGCCACGAGCATGGCCTACCGGTGCACCCTGCGATCCGGCCTCAAGTTCTCCAACGGCGAGAAGATCGACGCCGAGGCCGTGAAGTACTCCATCGACCGGATCACGAAGATCAAGGTCAAGGGCGGTCCGGCCGGCCTCCTCGGGGCCCTCGACCGGGTCGAGACCAAGGGCGACGACACGGTCATCTTCCACCTCGCCAAGGCGGACGCGACCTTCCCGTTCATCCTGGCCACCCCCGCGATGTCGATCGTTCCCCCCGGTGAGTACCCGGCGGACAGCATCCGCGACGACGGGAAGGTCACCGGTTCCGGTCCGTACGTCCTGGACTCGTACGAGCAGGGCAAGAAGGCCGAGCTGACGAAGAACCCCAGCTACAAGGGGTTCGCGGACCGGAAGAACACCGCGGTCACGATCCGGTACTTCGACGACTCCGCCCCCATGGTGGCGGCGCTGAAGAAGAAGGAGATCGACGCCACCTACCGAGGCCTGACCGCCGAGGAGGTCATCGGGCTCGAGGACAACAAGAAGGACAACGACGGCCTGCAGATCGTCGAGTCCGTCGGCGCCGACATCCGCTTCCTCGTCTTCAACCCCCAGGACCCGGCCGCGGGGAAGCTCGCGGTCCGGCAGGCCATCGCCCAGGTGGTGAACCGTGACGCCCTCGTCGCCAAGGTCTACCGGGGCACCGCCGAGCCGCTCTACTCCATGGTCCCCAAGGGCATCGCCGGTCACGCCACCAGCTTCTTCGACTCCTTCGGCGACCCGGATGTCGCCAAGGCGAGGACGATCCTCTCCGACGCGGGAATCACCGCGCCCGTCAAGATGACCTTCTGGTACACGACGGACCGCTACGGCTCCTCCACCGCGCCCGAGTTCGCCGAGCTCAAGCGCCAGCTCGAGGCGTCCGGCCTGTTCCGGATCACGCTGAAGAGCGCGCCGTGGAAGTCCTTCCAGGAGGGCTTCACCCAGGGCGAGTACCCGGTCTTCGGACGCGGCTGGTTCCCCGACTTCCCGGACCCGGACAACTTCATCGCCCCCTTCGTGGGCCAGGAGAGCGTCACCGGCACCCCTTACCTGACCAACGAGATCACCCAGGAGCTGCTGCCGTCCTCCCGCAAGGAGAGCGACCGCGGCGCCGTCTCCGAGCAGTTCAAGCGGGCCCAGGAGATCCTCGTCAAGGACGTGCGGCTGCTGCCCCTGTGGCAGGGCAAGCTCTACGTGGCGGCCGGTGAGGACATCGGCGGCGGCGAGCGCGCGCTCGACCCGCAGACGGTCATGCAGATGTGGGAGCTGTACCGCAAGACCAGCTGGTAGGAGGGCGGCGGCAGGCTCGGCGGGTCCTTTGTCAGTGGCCCCCGGTAGGTTCTGCGGTGAAGAACCGAACGCTTACCGGAGGTTGTGCACGTGACCGACACCGACCTGCTGCCCGAGTCCTGGCGCGGCGTCCTCGGCGAAGAGCTGCGGAAGCCCTACTTCAAGGAGCTCACCGACTTCGTCGAGGAGGAGCGGGCCAGGGGGCCGGTGTATCCGCCGCGCGATCAGGTCTTCGCCGCGCTGGAGGCCACGCCGTACGACCGGGTGAAGGTCCTCGTCCTCGGCCAGGACCCCTACCACGGCGAGGGCCAGGGACACGGCCTGTGCTTCTCGGTCAGGCCGGGCGTCAGGACTCCCCCCTCCCTGCGCAACATCTACAAGGAGATGAACGACGAGCTCGGGCTGCCGGTCCCGGACAACGGGTATCTGATGCCGTGGGCCGAGCAGGGCGTCCTCCTGCTCAACGCGGTGCTCACGGTCCGCGGCGGCGAGGCGAATTCGCACAAGGCCAAGGGCTGGGAGAAGGTCACCGACGCGGTGATCCGCGCGGTGGCCGAGCGGCCGGACCCGGCGGTCTTCGTCCTCTGGGGCAACTACGCCCAGAAGAAGATCCCGCTGATCGACCAGGACCGCCACGTCGTGGTCAAGGGCGCGCACCCGTCCCCGCTCTCCGCCAAGAAGTGGTTCGGCTCCCGTCCCTTCACCCAGATCGACGAGGCCGTCGCCGCGCAGGGCCACGAGCCCATCGACTGGCGGATCCCGGACCTGGGCCGGGAGGTTGCACGGCCGGCGGCCGGGGCCCGCGCCTGAGCCGGATTGCCGGTGGCTGCGGCTAGCGTCGGAGCCACCGGAACAGGCCGGACGTTGATCAGGGAGACCTCTGACGTGGAGCAGCGGGAAGTGCCGGGGGATGTCGTCATGACCAGGATCGGCCAGGCGATCATGCTGCTCCACGCGGGGGACCGGGAAGAGGCCAGGAACCGGTTCGGGACCATCTGGTCGGAAATCGGGGAGTCCGGCGAAGCCCTGCACCGCTGCACCCTCGCGCACTACATGGCGGACACCCAGGACGACCCCGGGGACGAACTCGCCTGGGACCTGAGGGCGCTGACTGCTGCGGAAAGCGTGACCGGGGAACCGGTCACGGACCCGGCCACCGAGCACCGGGACGCCGGTGCGGTGCGGGCCTTCTTCCCCTCGCTGCATCTGAATCTGGCGGCGGACTACCTGAAGCTGCACCGCTTCGGTGCGGCGCGCATCCATCTGGACCGGGCCTGGGACGCCGTCGGGGTGCTGGAGGGCGACGGGTACGGCGGCGCGGTCCGCGCCGGAATCAGGCGGATGGAACAGCGCCTGCGGAGGAGCGCGGCAGGGGAGTGACCCGCGCGGCCCCCCCCCCCGCAGGGCGCCGTCGGTCACTCGCCGGTGGCGCCGTCGATCCGCTCCCGTACGAGGTCGGCGTGCCCGTTGTGCCGGGCGTACTCCTCGATCATGTGCGTGTAGATCCAGCGGAGGCTGAAGGGCTTGCCCGTACTGCCCACACCGACGGACGGGCTGTCGAGGTCGAACTTCGCGGCGTTGGCCCGGGCGTGGCCGATCTCCGCCAGCCAGGTGGTCCTGGCCTCCTCCCAGGTGTCCGCCTCGGTGAGATGGAACTCCCCGTCCGGGTCCTCGTCCGTCCCGTAGATCGGCGGCATCTCCTCACCGGTGAGCACCTCGCGGAACCAGCCGCGCTCGTTCTCGGCGAGGTGCCGTACGAGACCGAGCAGGGTGAATTCCGACGGGGGCACGGACGCCTCCCGCAGCTGGGCGTCGGTCAGGCCCTCGCACTTCATCGCCAGGGTCGCGCGGTGGTAGTCGAGCCACCCCTCCAGCATCTGCCGCTCGGCTGCGTCGACCGCGGGTTCGGACCGTTCTTCTGTAGTCATCGGGCCATCCTGGCGCAACCATGATCGCCGGGGCCACCGTTTCGGTCTCCGGGCCGGCCGCTGCCGAGCATCCCGCGCAGCAGCTCGCCGCAGCCGCTGCGCAGTGCCTCCTCGGTCGGTACGGCCCCGTGGTACGAACCCGCGGCGCAGGCGAACATCATCCCCTCCGCCCAGGCCACGACCGACAGCGCGTGTCGCTTGGGCTCGGCTGATCCGGCCGCGGTCATCAGTGCCACCAGTGGTTCACGGAAGCGTTCGCCCGCGCTGTCGTAGAACACCCGCAGGCCGGGCCGGCGGGTGGCCTCCAGGGCCAGTTCGTAGCGGCAGACCAGGAGCTGGGTGCTGCCGGTCAGATACCGGTGCAGGGCGCGCGCCAGTCCTTCGGCGACCCGGGCGGGGTCACCGCTCGCGAGCCACTCGCCGGGGGTGAGCACCCGCGCCTCCAGCTCGGCGAGCCGGCGCACGGCCGCTTCCAGCAGCGCCTCCCGGGTGCGTGCGTGGTTGGACGTCGAGCCCTGGGGGAGCCCTGCCCGCTCGTCCACCGCCCGATGGGTGAGGCCCCGCATCCCGCGCTCGGCGAGTAGGGCGAGCGCGGCGTCGGCGATCAGATCGGCGCGGGAGGGGGGCGGCGGCCCCGGTGAGGGCGTGTGCGCGGGTGCGGGACGTGTGGGCATGGAGCCAATCTACCGCTCGAACTACACCTGTAGTACGGTGGTGCCCACGTACTACAGGTGTAGTTCCGGGGAGGGGTTCAGTCATGACGGCGTCCCGAGCAGTGGTCATCGGCAGCGGAATCGGCGGACTCACGGCCGCGGTGGCCCTGTACCGGACCGGGTGGGAGGTCACCGTCCTCGAGCGCTCGGCCTCGCTGGAACCCATCGGCGCGGGCATCAGCCTCGCGCCCAACTCCCAGCGCGCCCTCGACGTGATCGGGCTCGGCGACGCGGTCAGGGACCTCGCCGCCTGGCAGGGGGACGGAGGCATGCGTACGCCGTCGGGCCGCTGGCTGGCCCGCACCGACAGCGCCGCGGCGGCCGAGCGGTTCGGGGGGCCGCTCGTCCTGCTGCCCCGCTCGGCGCTCGTCGACCTCCTCCGCGCCGGACTCCCCGGGTCGGCGGTGCACACGGCCAGTCCCGCCCGACTCGTGGATCCGGGCCGTGCGGGTGGACGCCGGGCGGTGGTCAGGACACCCTCCGGAGACATCGAGGCGGACCTGGTGGTCGGCGCCGACGGCATCCGCTCGGGAGTCCGCGCCGTGCTCTTCCCCCGTCACCCCGGGCCGTCGTACAGCGGATTCACCACGTGGCGTGTGCTCGCCCCCGCTCCCGACAGCCCGTTCACCTCTCACGAGACATGGGGCCGGGGCGCGCTGTGGGGCAGCCACCCGATGAAGGACGGCCGGATCTACGCCTACGCCGCCGCCACGGCCCCGGCCGGAGCACGGGCCGCCGACGACGAGAAGGCCGAACTGCTGCGCAGGTTCGGCGACTGGCACCACCCGGTGCCGGGCATCATCGACTCCGTCGAGCCCGGCCAGGTCCTGCGCCATGACGTGCACCAGATGACCGTTCCCCTGCCGGCCTTCCACGGCGGCCGCGCCGTGCTCGTCGGCGACGCCGCGCACGCCATGGCGCCGACCTTGGGCCAGGGCGGCAACCAGGCCATCGAGGACGCGGTCGTGCTCGCCCACCACATGGCGCCGCACGCGGATCAGGAGGTGGCGCCGGCCGCCTACAGTGCGGAACGGCAGCCCCGCACCACCGCCGTCGTCCGGAAGGCGGCGCGGATCTCCCGGATGATGCAGCTCTCGGCCACCCCGGCCGTCGCCCTCCGCGCAGGCCTGATGGCCGCGGCCTCCCGCCTCGGCCCGGGGCTCGTCCTGCGCACGTTCGACGGCATCGCCGACTGGCAGCCGCCACAGCGCACGTATGCTGCCGGGACCAGGGAAGGGCAGCGGACACGGCCCTGACAAGGCCCTGGTCAAGGCGACAGGGAGAACCACGTGAAGGTCGGCTGCATCGGACTCGGCGACATCGCGCAGAAGGCGTATCTGCCGGTACTGACGACCCTGCCCGGCGTGGAGCTGCATCTGCAGACCCGCACCCCGGCCACGCTGGCTGCCGTCGCCGCGGCCCACCGGATCCCCGAGGCGCAGTGCCACGAGGATCTGGGCCCGCTCCTGGCCCAGGGCCTGGACGCCGCCTTCGTGCACGCGCCGACCGCCGCGCACGCGGAGATCGTGGGGCGCCTGCTCGAAGCGGGCGTCCCCACCTACGTGGACAAGCCGCTCGCCTACGAACTCGCCGATTCCGAGCGGCTGGTGGCCCTCGCCGAGGAGCGCGGTGTCACTCTCACGGTCGGCTTCAACCGCAGGCTCGCCCCGTCGTACGCGCAGTGCGCGGAGCACCCGCGGGAGCTGATCCTCATGCAGAAGAACCGGGTGGGGCTGCCCGAGGACCCGCGCACCATGGTCCTCGACGACTTCATCCACGTCGTCGACACCCTGCGCTTCCTGGTCCCCGGGCCGGTGTCGAACATCGTCGTGCGCGCACGGATCGCCGACGGGCTGATGCATCACGTGGTGCTCCAGCTGTCCGGCGACGGATTCACCGCCATCGGCATGATGAACCGGCTCAACGGGTCGACCGAGGAAATCCTCGAGGTCTCGGGGCAGGACAGCAAGCGGCAGGTGCTCAACCTCGCGGACGTCGTCGACCACAAGGGCCAGCCGACGCTGCGGCGGCGCGGCGACTGGGTCCCGGTCGCCCGCCAGCGCGGGATCGAACAGAGCGTGCTGTCCTTCCTGGACGCGGTCCGGGCGGGAGAGGTGCTCAGTGCCCGGGACGCTCTGGAGACCCACCGACTGTGCGAGAGGGTCGTCCGGGACGCGTCGGAGCAGGCGTCCTGAGGGTGCGCAGGCCCGCGGCGCCGAAGAAGACCGCCAGCACGGCCAGAGCGCCGTACACCGGCCAGGCGCCCAGCCGGACGTAGAGGGTGGTGCCACGGGCGAGCGGCACGTCGAAGACGGCCGCCTCACTCGCGTCGGTTCCGAGTGGCGCTCCCACCCGTTCGCCCCGAGGGCCGTACACCGCGCTGACGCCCGTGAGCGTGGCGTGCACCATCGGGCGGCCCGACTCGGCCGCCCGCAGCGCCCCCAGCGAGGCGTGCTGCTCGGGGGCCCAGCTGTGCTGGAACGTCGAGGTGGACGACTGGGCGACGAGCACCTGGGCACCGTCCTTCGCCAGGTGCCTGCTCATGTCGGGGAACGCCGACTCGAAGCAGACCAGGGGGCCCACCCGCAGTCCGTCCGGCAGATCCATCACCACCGGGCTGCTGCCCCGCAGCCGGTCCTCACCCGCGGCCTTGCCCACCGAGGTCGCCCATCCGAGCAGCGCGCGGGCCGGGACGTACTCACCGAACGGCACCAGGCGCATCTTGTCGTAGCGGTCACCGGTCGGGCCGTCCGGCCCCACCAGGACCGCCGACTTGTAGATTCCGGAGCGGTCGG
The DNA here is from genome assembly GCF_042667905.1 of Streptomyces sp. NPDC057287. Lineage (NCBI taxonomy): Bacteria > Bacillati > Actinomycetota > Actinomycetes > Kitasatosporales > Streptomycetaceae > Streptomyces > Streptomyces sp. NPDC057287. The sequence continues at coordinate 46,984 of NZ_JBHUYV010000011.1, forward strand.
GACCGTCCGTGCGCCGGGCGTCCATGTTGACCAGCACATCGGCTCCGACCAGACGCGAGAGAGCGGTGATCCGGTCCGCCGTCCGAGGGCTCCGCGACAGATCCACGACCACGCTGCTCTCGCCCCACACGACCAGGTCCACGTCCTGGCCGGCCAGGTCGCGGGTCAGCTCCTCGCTGCGCGCGAAGCGGCGTTCGATGCTTCCCGGGCCTTCGACCACACCGGGCTGCACGACGGCGACGCGGACCGACCCGGTCTCCTCGGGCCGCGGCGCCCACACCGCTGCCGCTCCCGTGCCCACCGCCCCCACGACCACGCACACGGCCGCCGCCCGGCGAGCCGCCGGTACGCCGATCAGCAGCGCCACCAGGGTGTTCACGGCCACCACACCCAGGCTGACGAGCCATACGCCCCCGACGGAGGCGCTGCGCAGTGCGAGCGGGACGTTCCACTGGCTGGCGCCCAGCAGCCCCCAGGGACCGCCGAGCCCTTCCCACGAGCGGACGAGCTCGATCACCAGCCATCCGGAGGGCACCACGGCGACCGCGGCGACGGAACGCCGCACGGACGGTGAGCCGCCGAGCAGCCGGGCCACCAGGAGGCCCCAGGGTGCCCACAGGAGTCCGAGGAGCGCGGCGAGCAGGAGGATGAACACGTGCAGGCTCGGCATCAGCCAGTGGTGCACGGCGAGCATGAAGCCCGTACCGCCGAGCCAGCCGTCGACGGCCGCACGCCGCGCCGTGCCCGCCGAGCGGATCAGCAGCAGCCAGGGGACCAGGGCGACATACGCGAACCACCAGAGCGACGGGGCGGGAAACGCCAGAGCCGGCAGCGCACCCGCGCACAGAGCTGCGGCGCCGCGCCCGGTCCGGGAACGCAGCAGCCGTTCGGGCGGCCGGGCACCGCGCTCACCGGCCGCACCGCCCCGAATCCGTCCGCCCCGCATCGGCATGCATGTCCTCCTCGCCGGTCGTCCGCCTGATCCCAGTGTGGTCCAGAAGATCAGGAGCGCACACGGGGCGTGCCGTGGCCACCGGACGCGACGCGCGCCTACCCGGCCGGCGCGAGATCATCCGCCGCCCGTGGGCACGCACCGCCACATCTCGTGGACCGTGACCGACCGGATCCGCCAGCCCGCGTCCGTACGCCGCAGCTCGAATGCGTACCGGCCGCCGGTCAGGACGGCCGGGGCGGTCCCGCCTTCCACGGCCACCGCCGGGCCCAACGGGCTGAAGTAGTCGGCCCGCAGCCGCGCGTGGTCCCCCGGGTAGCCGCCGAGGTCCTCCAGGTCGAGCCGCCGGTTGACGATCAGATGCTGGCGGACCGGGAAGAGCCGCAGGCTCTCCGCGAGCCACCGCACGCCCGCGGCGGCGGGTTCCTCGGCCCCGCCCGCACCACGATGGTCGGCACGCCCGTCGGGGGTGAAGAGGGCGGCACAGTCCTCCCACGCACCGTCGTCCACCGCCACGGCGTAATCGGTGATCACTGCATCGATGGAGAGCCGGTCCATCACCGTCGCGAGAGCCACGCGCTGTGTCATCGCCCAAGTCTCGGCCAGTGGAAGCGGCACGCCAAGGGCCGCGCACGGTCCGCGGCCCCCGGCTCAGGCCTCCGCGTCAGGCGGGGACGACGGCCACAGGACCGAGGGCGTGCGTCACCGTCGTCTGCGCGACGGGGGAGAGGCCCAGGCCGAGGGACTCGCCGCCCCTGCGCCGCCCGACCACCGTCAGCGCGGCGGTGGCCGACGCCGTGACCAGCGTGCGGGACGCCGAGCCCCGGACCGGTTCGCGCACGACGGCCACCTGCGGGTACCGCTCGCTTCGGCCCGCGGTGAGTTCGGCGAGAGCGCGGCCGGCCGCGTCCGCAGCCGCCGCGCTGTCGAACACGGGCCCGCCGGACAGCATCGAAGAGAACATGGTCCACCCGTGCACGAGCCTCAGCCGGGCCCCGGGCCTGGAGGCGGCGGCCTCGAAGGCGAAATCGAGGACCGCTCCACCGGTCTCGTCGGCGGCGACCCCCGCGACGACGTCCGGGAAGGTGTCCACCGGCTCCGCCTCGCTCTCGTCCGTCCGGCCGGTGTGGACGACGACGACCGGGCACCGCGCCATCGACGCCGTGGCCAAGCTGTTGGAACCGATCATCAGCGAACGGAATCCACCGAGACCCCGGGACCCGACGACCACCGTCGAGGCGTCACGGCTCAGCGAGGTCAGCGCCGCCGAGGGGAAGTCCAGCGGCGCCAGGGTCGAGGTGGGCAGCCCGGGAGCGGCCCGGGAGGCCCGCAGCACGGCCTGGGCCAGCAACTCCTCGGCCTCCCGCAGCCCCTTCTCCTCCTCCGCCCGCCGGGCCTGCGGCCGGGCGTGCACGATCAGCAGCGGCAGAGCGCGGCGTACGGCCTCCTCGACGGCCCAGTCGAGCGCCTCCCAGCCGTGCGCGGAGCCGTCCACCGCGGCGATCACGGGAGGGGCGTCGGCGGTCATACGAGCCTCCAAAGCGTCGGCGAACCCCGGGCCGGGGCTGCCCGGAAAGGCGATTATCGCCCGATCCCGCACGGGCGGCCCGGCGGGCCTCACCGGCGTACCCGGGCCGCTGTGCAGTGGACGTAACCACGCTTGATCGTCCGGCGTGACACCTGGGAAACGGACGTTTCGTACCCTCGCGGTGTCAGCGTTCCCCATGAGAGGCCGTCCATGACCGTGCCGAATCCGCAGCCGGACCCCCCCGACCGGGTGCGGACGGTCTGCTCGTACTGCGGTGTCGGCTGCGGCATGGTCCTCGACATCGGCAGCGGACCCGACGGACGGCGCACCGTCCTGAAGGCCACGGGCGACAAGGAGCACCCCACGAACCGCGGGCGGCTCTGCACCAAGGGAGCGACGAGCGCCGACATGCTCGCCGCCCCCGGCCGGCTGACGACGGCCCTGGTGCGGGCGGACCGCAGCGAGGAGCCCGCGCCGTCGCCCATGGACGCCGCGGTCAAGGAGACCGCACTCAGGCTGAGGGCGATCGTCGACGAGCACGGGCCCGACGCACTGGCCCTCTACGTGTCCGGACAGATGACGCTGGAGGCCCAGTACCTCGCCAACAAACTGGCCAAGGGCTTCGTCCGGACCAGCTGGATCGAGTCGAACTCCCGGCTCTGCATGGCCAGCGCGGGCAGTGGCTACAAGCTCTCGCTGGGCGCCGACGGCCCGCCCGGCTCGTACGAGGACTTCGAGCACGCCGACACCTTCTTCGTCATCGGCTCGAACATGGCGGACTGCCACCCCATCCTCTTCCTCCGCCTCATGGAGCGGGTGAAGGTCGGAGCCAGGCTCATCGTGGTCGACCCCCGGCGCAACGCCACCGCCGACAAGGCCGATCTGTTCCTGCAGATACGACCCGGCACGGACCTGGCCCTGCTCAACGGCCTGATGCACCTCCTCGTGGAGAACGGCCACACCGACCCTGACTTCATCGCGGAGCACACCGAGGGCTGGGAGGCCATGCCCGGCTTCCTGCGGGACTACGCGCCCGCCGCGGTCGCCGGGACAACCGGCATCCCGGAGGAGGACATCCGCCTGGCCGCCCGCTGGATCGGCGAGGCCGGGGAGTGGATGAGCTGCTGGACCATGGGACTCAACCAGAGCACCCACGGCACGTGGAACACCAACGCCCTGATCAATCTCCACCTGGCCACCGGGGCCCTCTGCCGCCCGGGCAGCGGCCCCTTCTCGTTGACCGGCCAGCCCAACGCCATGGGCGGCCGCGAGATGGGCTACATGGGACCTGGTCTGCCCGGCCAGCGCGGCCTGCAGTCCGAGGACGACCGCGCGTTCGTCGAGGGGCTGTGGGGAATCGCGCCCGGGACCCTGCGCACGGACGCGGCGGGCATCGGGACCGTCGAGATGTTCCGGCGGATGTCCGACGGCGAGATCAAGGCCTGCTGGATCATCTGCACCAACCCGGTGGCATCGGTGGCCAACCGGCGCACCGTCATCGAAGGGCTCGAAGCCGCGGAGTTCGTCGTCACCCAGGACGTGTTCGCCGACACCGAGACCAACGCCTACGCCGATGTCGCCCTGCCCGCCGCACTGTGGGGCGAGGCCGAGGGCGTCATGGTCAACTCGGAGCGGAACCTCACGCTCGCACGACAGGCCGCGGATCCTCCGGGGGAGGCCTGGCCGGACTGGCGGATCATCGCGCGGATCGCCTGCGAGATGGGGTACGAGGAGGCCTTCGGCTACGGCAGCGCCGAGGAGATCTTCGAGGAGATCAAGCGCGCCCACAACCCGAAGACCGGGTACGACCTGCGCGGAGTCAGCTACGAGAGGCTGCGCCGCACCCCCGTCCAGTGGCCCAGTGCCTCCCCGGAGGGCCCCGACCGCAACCCGGTGCGCTACCTCAACGACGGCGTCAGCCAAACCCCGACCGTCCACCCCGACGGGGGCGTGCCCCGGCTTGCCTTCCCCACGGCGAGCGGCCGGGCGGTGTTCTTCGCGCGCCCGCACCTGCCCGCGGCCGAGATGCCGGACGACGACTTCCCCTTCGTGCTCAACACGGGCCGCCTCCAGCACCAGTGGCACACCCTGACGAAGACCGGGAAGGTCGCCAAGCTCAACAAGCTGAACCCCGGCCCCTTCGTGGAGATCAACCCGCAGGACGCGGCGGCCCTCTCGATCGCGGAGGGCGACTCGGTCGAGGTCGCCTCACGGCGCGGCCGGGCCGTGCTCCCGGCGGTCGTGACCGACCGGGTGCGTGCCGGGGACTGCTTCGCGCCGTTCCACTGGAACGACCTCTTCGGCGAGTACCTCAGTGTCAACGCCGTCACCAACGACGCGGTGGACCCGGTCTCCTTCCAGCCCGAGTTCAAGGTCTGTGCCGTGACGCTGGTGAAGGTCGCCGCCGTCGTACCCGTGCCCCCCGCGGCCCCCGCGGCCCCCGCGCCCGCGGATGCCGCGGCCCGGGCCGTCCCGGCGCTCGCGGCCGCTCCCGCCGCTCTCGCCGGGGTGTTCGGGATCGCGGACACGGCTCCGCCCGTCCTCGCCGACCACGAGCGGCGCTATCTGTCCGGATTCCTCGCGGGGCTCGGCACACGGCCCGGGGGCACCCCCGTACTGCCGCCGCACGCGCCGTTCGAGCCGGACCACGCCCTGTGGGTCAACGGGGTGCTGGCCGGTATGTTCTCCCGCCTGCCGGGGGAAGCGGGCCAGGAGCCCGCCGGGACGGCGGAGGCTCCCGACGAGGCCGCCCACGCGCCCTCCGGCCGGCAGGTCGTGGTCCTGTGGGCGTCGCAGACCGGGAACGCCGAGGAGGTCGCCACAGCAGCGGCGAGGCGGCTGACCGACGAAGGGCGCGCGGCGACGCTCCTGGGGATGGACGACAGCCCTCTGGAGAGCATTCCGCGGACCGCCGACCTCCTGGTCGTCACCAGCACCTTCGGCGACGGGGACGCGCCGGACAACGGCTCCGGATTCTGGGAATCGCTCAACGCGCCCGACACACCCCGGCTGGACGGCGTTCGCTATGCCGTGCTCGCCCTCGGGGACTCCTCGTACGACGACTTCTGCGGGCACGGCAGGCGGCTCGACGAACGCTTCGGGGAGCTGGGCGCCGTGCGGCTCGTCCCCCGTACGGACTGCGAACCGGACTACGAGGAGCCGGCCGGGCAGTGGCTCGACGAGGTGTTCGCGGCGCTGGGCACCACGGCCGGCCCCGCGGCCCCGACCGTCGCCGTCACCGTCGCAGGACCCGTCTCCCCGCCCGTCTCCGCCCCCGCCACCACGGACCGTTCGGCCAGGACGGCTACCGGACGACTCGTCGGCAACAGACTGCTCAGCCTCCCCGGCGCGGCCAAGGAGGTGCGGCAGTTCACCTTCGACACGCGGGAGAGTCCCGTGCCCCTCACCTACGAGGCGGGTGACGCACTCGGCGTGGAGGCCCTCAACTGCCCTGCACTCGTGGCGGAATGGCTTGCCGTCACCGGACTGGACCCGGCGGACCCGGTCGACGTGCCGGGCACCGGCACCGTGGCCCTGAGCGAGGCCCTCCACCGCCACCTGGACATCGCCCGGATCACCCCCGCACTGCTGCGCCTGGTCGCCGAACGCACCCACGACCGGACCCTCAAGAAGCTGCTGCGCCCGGACAACAAGGGCGAGCTCGCGCAGTGGACCTGGGGCAGACAGGCGGTCGACGTCATCGCCGGACACTCCGCCCGGGCCACCGCCGCCGAGTGGACCGCGGCCCTCACCCGCCTCCGGCCCAGGCTGTACTCCATATCCTCCAGCCCCCTCGCCGACCCCGGCCTCGTGCGGCTCACCGTCTCCGTCGTCCGCTACGAGAACCGTCACGGCGTCGTACGCAAGGGCGTGGCCTCCACCTTCCTGGCCGACGCGGAGGAGGGCCACCCCGTCCCCGTCTTCGTCCAGCGCGCCCCGCACTTCCGCCCGCCGGCAGATCCGGCGACCCCCATGGTCATGGTCGGCCCCGGCACCGGAGTCGCCCCGTTCGTCGGATTCCTCGACGAGCGGAGGGCTCTCGGCCACCGCGCCGCCAACTGGCTGTTCTTCGGCGAACAGCGCAGGGCGAGCGACTTCTACTACGAGCAGGAGCTCGACTCGCTACGCCGCGAAGGCACCCTGACCCGGCTGGACACCGCGTTCTCCCGCGACCAGCGGGCCAAGGTCTACGTACAGGACCGGATGCGGGAGCACGGGGCCCAGCTGTGGTCCTGGCTCCAGGAGGGCGCCCACTTCTACGTCTGCGGCGACGCCTCCCGGATGGCGAAGGACGTGGACCGGACCCTGCGCGACATCGCCGTGGCCCACGGCGGACTCCAGGAGGACGCCGCCGCCGCGTACGTCAAGCAGCTCGCCGCGGACAAACGGTACGTACGCGACGTGTACTGAGATCAGCTCCCGGAGACGGCCGCGTCGAAGGCCGGGAGATAGGCGGACTCGTGCCCCTCGGCCGTCGGATGGACGTTCGAGCTGCTGATCCACGCGTCACTCGTGCAGATCTCGTGCCCGGCGAAGGCCGGCCGCCCGTCCGCGAAGGCGAATCCGGCCGCCCGGGCACGGTCCGCGATGGTCTCGTTCAGCAGGTCCGAGCCGTCGTTGACCGCCGAGCGCCTGGCGGAGCTGAGACCGCCCAGGCAGAGGCCGCCCTCCTTGTAGAGGTGCGGGTAGCCGACGATCACGACCTCGGCGTGCGGCGCGCGGGCGCGTACGGAAGCGTAGAGGCCGTCCAGCTCGCCCGGCAGCTCGTTCACCACGTACTCCCCGGCCGTCTTCAGGGCCCGCTCGCAGGCTGACTGCGTGGAGTACTGACAGCTGAGCATGGTCGCGGCGAACCCGGAGTCGTTGCCCCCGATGCTCAGGCTCACCAGGGTGGTGTCCTCACCCAGTTCCCCCACCTGGCCGCTCAGCACATCGGGGATCTTCGCCCCGCCGCAGGCGGCGAAGGCGAACGAGGCCGGGTCGTGGGCATCGGCCCAGAGCGCGGGATAGGCGTTGCGGCTCCGCGTGCACGCGACGTCGGAGTAGCTGCCGGCGCCGGTGCCGGAGGCGTACGAGTCACCGAGGGCCACGTAGTGCACCTCGGCCACCGCGGTCGAGGAGGCGGACGCGGGGACGGCGACCGAGGCGAGGGCGAGGGCCAGTACCGCGGCACCGGCTGTACGGGGCAGGGACATGGGGTTCTCCGTGAGGTGGGAGGGAGAGGCGGCCGGTCCACGGCCGCCGAGTGGGACCGGCGGCCGTGGACGACGCCCAACCTCCCGCTCCCACGCCCCCACGTCATCGGCGAAATGACTGACTCCCGGACCAGGACGGTCCGGGAGTCAGGGGTGGCAGCGGTCCTTCTCAGCCGGCGGACTCGCCCGCGTGGGGGCTCAGCGCACCCGCGCCGATCAGGACGAACAGCAGGATGCCCAGGAGCACGCGGTAGATGACGAACGGCATGAAGCTCTTCGTCGTGATGAACTTCATGAACCACGCGATGACCGCGTAGCCCACCGCGAACGCGATGACGGTGGCGAAGATCGTCGGGCCCCAGGAGACGTGTCCCTCGCCCGCGTCCTTCAGCTCGAACACACCCGAGGCCAGCACCGCGGGGATCGCGAGCAGGAAGGAGTAGCGGGCCGCCGCCTCACGGGTGTAGCCCATGAGCAGACCACCGCTGATCGTGGCACCCGAGCGGGAGACACCCGGGATCAGGGCCATCGCCTGGCAGAAGCCGAAGATCAGACCGTCCCTGACCCCCAGCTCCTTCAGCGACTTGCGCTCCTTGATCGCCCGGTGCTTGCCGCCGGTCTCGTCGCGGGCAGCGAGCCGGTCCGCGATGCCGAGGACGATGCCCATGACGATCAGGGTCGTGGCGATCAGACGGAGGTCGCGGAAAGGACCCTCGATCTGGTCCTTGAAGGTCACACCGAGAACGCCGATGGGAATCGAACCGATGATGACCAGCCAGCCCATCTGGGCGTCGTGGTCACTGCGCATCGAGGAATTGGTCAGCGACCGGAACCAGGCCGAGACGATCCGGGCGATGTCCTTGCGGAAGTAGATGAGGACCGCGGCCTCCGTGCCGATCTGTGTGATCGCGGTGAACGCCGCGCCCGGGTCGTGCCAGCCCGCGAAAGCCGCGGTCAGCCGCAGATGCGCGCTGGAGGAGATCGGCAGGAACTCGGTCAGTCCCTGAACGAGGCCCAGGACGAATGATTCGAACCAGCTCATGGGGCTTAGGCCATCCCGGAGGTACTCATGCAACGGCCGACGGACGTGAAGGCCGTCGGCAGCGTGCGGATGCGGTCAGAAAGGGGGACGGGACGCCACGGCCCCGGACAACCTCTGTCGGTTGCGGGCAGCGTATCGCCTGGAGGTGAACAGACTCCCGCCTGCCCCTGGCTTCGCCGCGCCGCCCGCCCCTGGCTAGGCCGCGCCGCCCGCCTCCGGCGACGCCGCGCCGCCCGCCTCCGGCGACGCCGCGCCGCCGGCCGCGCCCAGCCGGTGCCGCCTCCGCCAGGCCACCAGGGCCGCGCCCGCGCCGGACAGCACGATGAAGCCCATCGCCGCCAGGAAGACGGGCGAGGTCGGTGAGGAGGCCGAGCTGCCCGCGATGACGTACGCGGCCGTGTTCGGGATCGAGCCGAGCCCGGTGGCAAGGAGGAACGGCGGATAGCCCATGCGGGAGGTCGCCGCACAGTAGTTGGCCGCGGCGAACGGCACCCCGGGGAAGAGCCTCAGCGCCAGCATGGACCTGAAGCCGTGCCGGCTCAGCAGTCCGTCCGCCGCCTTCAGGTACTTGCCGCGCAGCAGCGTCCGGAGCGCGTCCTGCCCCAGCACTCTGCCGAGCAGGAAGGAGACACCGGCACCGAGGACGGTGCCGGCCAGCGCCGCCGCGAGACCGGCCTGGGCGCCGAACAGCGCACCGGCCGCCAGATTGAGCAGCGGGCGTGGCACGAAGGCCACGGTGCACACGCCGTACGCGAGCCCGAACAGCATCGCCGCGCCGGAACCCGTGAGTTGGGACGGCCAGCCGGAGGCGAGGAGCCGTTGTGGTTCGAACAGCAGCATGGTGACGGCGGCGGCCAGCAGGACCACCACGAGCAGGGAGAACCGGGACCAGGGGGACAGCAGCGCCCTCGTACAGCGCACTGCGAGGCCACCGGAGGGCCGTGTTGCGGAGACGGGGTCGAACATCTGGGGAGCCTAACCGAAACAGGTGTGTGATCGCCGTAATGTCCCGGCGGCGGGTGGGCTTACGGCAGGCGGCTGTTCACCGCGCGCCGGAGCGGTGGGAGCCTGTTGCGCTGGTCGGTGCCGAGCCCCGTGGGGCCGGGAAGTTGTTCCGGATCACGGCTGATCTGCCCGAGCGGCGCCCATAGACTGATCGAGAAGGACTGAGCACCGGTCAGGGAAACCGCTGCTCGGCGCGGGTGGGGAATTGGGGGCGCCGATGAAGCCGCTGGACGCAGAGAAGGACCCGGGGGCTCTGGGCCCCTTCGAACTGCTCGCAGTTCTGGGGCAGGGCGGCATGGGCAGGGCCTACCTCGCCCGCCCTCTGCCGCTGGAGCACCTGAGTCCCGAGTGGGAGGCCGCCTATCATCTCGCGCGTCCTTCCGACGCGGCCGACGGTCGGCTCGCGGTGGTCAAGGTGATCCGGCCGTCGCTGCTCACCGGCGACTCGGGGATGAGTGAGACAGAAGCCCGGGCCAGGTTCGCCGTGGAGGCCGACGCCGTACGAGCGGTCGTCAGCGACCGGGTGCCCGCGCTGCTTGCCGCGGACGCGGTGGCGGATCTGCCGTGGCTCGCCATCGACTACGTACACGGACCCACCCTCCACACCCTCGTGTCCGGCACCGGGCGTCTGCCGGTGGAGGCGTACGCGGCGCTCGGGCTCGCCCTGGTGGACGCCCTGCGGGCCATCCACGGTGCGAAGCTCCTGCACCGGGACCTGAAGCCGGGCAACGTCGCTCTCGGCCCGACCGGTCCGGTGGTCCTGGACTTCGGTCTCGCCAAACTCGTCGAGCTGGGCTCGGCCCAGGCCATCACCCTCGCCCATGTCCACATGGGATCTGCTCCCTATATGCCGATGGAACAGCACCTGGACGCCAAGCACGTGAAGGAACCCGCCGACGTCTTCGGGCTGGGAGCGACCCTGTTCTTCGCTGCGACAGGACGGCCTCCCTACCCTTCGGGGCCCATGGCCGGGCCTCCGGTCTGGGGCGACATCGATCCGGACCGCATCCCGCTGCTGGCACAGATCCTCGTACCGCTCGCCGAGAAGCGACCGACCCTCGACGCGGTCCAGGAGAGCCTCCTCGGACTGCTGGTCCAGCACGGGTCGGACCCGGAGACCGCCGCCGGACTCCTGCACCACCTGGTGCAGGAGTCGGGGCTGATTCCCGAGCTTCCCGCGCGCGTCCGTTCCGGCCAGGTCGATCCCGTCATCAGGGACGCCGCGCAGAAGGCCGTCGACAACGGCGACGCACCGGACAGCCCCTGGACGGGTGGTGCCGATCTCTTCGATCAGCTCTTCGCCCCGGATCCGGAGCCCGCCGATCACGCCCCCGGGCGGCATGACGGCCTGGACGGGCCCGAGCCCGCCGGACCCTCCCCGGCGAACGCGGACGGATACACTCCGACGGTGCTGGACCCTTCACCGGATCCCGCCGATGTGACCACCAGCTACCCGCTGGCCCCGCCGGTCGCGGTGGACGAGAGCGGCCCGGTCGCCGATACCGGCCGAGCGGAAAGCCTGCCCCCCGCCGCGCGCAAGGCCGCGGAGGAGCTGCGCAGGGCCTACGCCCACAGCGCCCGTCTGTAGCCCGGCACCCGGCAGGACGGCTTCCGTGCTGCCCAGCACCCGCACGACCGTTTGACCACCCTTCGCAGTAAGTACGAGAGGACCGTCCTCCATGCCCGACGCACCATCCGGCCCCACCGAAGTCGCACCCGTGCCCGCGACACGGGTCCTGGCCGGGCCGCCCCCGGCGGGTACGGTGATCGAGGTGCGGGACGAGGAGTGGGTGGTCCGCAGCAGTGGTCAGGCCCGGGCGGGCGAGTACGTCATCGAGGCCACGGGCGCCTCGGACCTCGTACGGGGCCACTCGGCCCGGTTTCTGACCTCCCTCGACGACCCCCGTGTGCTGCTTCCCGAGGACACCCGCCTCTTCGTGGACGAGTCCAAGGAGTTCCGACGGGGGCGTCTCTTCCTGGAGGCGGTGCTGCGCAAGACCCCGCTGCCCCAGATCGAGCGCCGTCTCGCGCTGACGGACGGCTTCCTCCTGGACCGCATGGACTACCAGCTGCGCCCGGCCGCCAAGGCGCTGCGCCACACGCTGCGTCCCCGCCTGCTCATCGGGGACGTCGTCGGCCTCGGCAAGACCCTTGAGATCGGTGTCCTGCTCGGCGAGCTGATTCGACGGGGGCGGGGCGAGCGCATTCTCGTCGTGACTCCGGCACCGGTCCTCGAACAGTTCCAGCACGAGATGTGGACCCGTTTCTCCCTGCCGCTCGTCCGTCTCGACAGCGCCGGCATCGCGCGCATCGAGCGGCGCATCCCGGCCGGACGCAACCCGTTCACCTACTACAAGCGCGTGATCGTCTCCATGGACACGCTGAAGAACCCGGGGCGCTACCGGCCCTGGCTGGAGAAGATCCACTGGGATGCCGTCATCATCGACGAGTCGCACAACCTGATCAACCAGGGCAGTGCACGACGCGCGCTGGCGAATCTCCTCGCGGACCACACGGACGCCCTGATCCTGGCCAGCGCCACGCCTCACAACGGTGACATGGCCTCCTTCACCGGTCTGATCCGTCTGCTGGACCCCATGGCGGTCAAGGACCCGAAGCAGCCGAAGGCGGAGGAACTGCATGACCTCCTGCTGCGGCGCACGAAGGCGAGCACCGAGGTCAAGGCCGCGCTCGGCGAGGGGGCATGGGCCTCCCGGGGCGAATCACGCCCGGTCGCGTGCCCGGCGGGGGAGATCGAGGAGCGGATCTTCGAGGAACTGACGGAGAACTGGCTGCGCAAGCCCGCAGATGACGCGGCGGCCGGCGGCGGCAGGGTCAGCAAGGACCATCTCTTCCCCTATGTACTGCTGAAGTCGTTCCTCTCCTCGCACCGGGCCCTGTTCGCCACTGTCCGCAAGCGGCTCAGCGAGCTGGGGCACAAGCTTCCCAAGGGCAACGACCGGGTCACCGAACCGCCGGCCGACGCCTTGGGGACGGGTTCCGCTCCTCCCGAGGTCGCCTCCCTGCTCCGGTTGGCCGATCTCGCCCGCGCCGTCGAGCAGGACCTGGGTCCGTCGCCCCGGGCCGACGGACTGGGGTCGGTGTCCAAACTGGCCGGGCTCGTCGCCGAACTGCGGCGGATCGGCGTGGGTGCCGGCAGCGACACCCGGGCCGTGGTGTTCTCCGAGCGCCGCGAGACGCTCGACTGGCTCGGTGCGGTCCTCCCTCCTCTGCTGGGGTGGGGAAGGAAGGCCGATGGCGAGGCGGCCGTGAAGGTCCTCCACAGCAATGTCCAGGACACCGCGCAGATGGATTACGTCGACGAGTTCGCACGGCGTGGCGGCGATGTACGCCTGCTGCTCACGGGCGACGGAGCCTCGGAGGGCGTCAACCTGCACCGGCAGTGCCACCACCTCGTCCACTGGGATCTGCCGTGGAGCCTGATCCGGGTCGAGCAGCGTAACGGCCGCATCGACCGTTACGGCCAGACCGAGCCCCCCGAGTTCCGCGCCATGGTCCTCACCTCCTCGGTGACCGGCGCCCTCGACGACCGGGACATCGCGGAGAAGGTCCTGGCCCGCGAGGCGAAGGTGCATGAGGTGCTCGGCGCCGTCGAGGCGGCCACGCGGGAGAACGACGGGGACCGGGAGGAGATCCGGGTGATGGAGGCACTGCTGAAGGGCGCCACCCCGGACGAGGCCGTGAGCGGCCTGGAGGCCGTGCCGCTGTCCGAGGCGACGGCCCCCGGCCCCCGGCCGGTCGAGCTGCAGACCATGGGCGACTTCGGAACACACGAAGAGGCCCCCGGATCGGACGACCTCAGCGACTTCGACGACTTCGGCGACTTCGGCGGGGAGGACGGCTTCGACGAGATCGGAGCCCTCGTCCCGCCGGAAGCCGGGGACCTGGGGAGGGACCTGGGAACCTCCGGTACGGAACCGGGGCGCACCGCACTTCCCCCGCTGGAGACCGTCGCCGAACTGCGGCTCTTCGCCGACCGCCGCGCCTACGTCCTGGCCGGCCTCGGGGAGCTGTCCGACCTGGAGCCCTTCAGGCTGGAGACGGTCCTCGACGGCGCCGACCTCAGCTTCAACACCCCGCAGGACCTCAAGGACCGCCTCGACGTCCTGCCCCCGGGCTATCTCCGGGAACAGGGCATCACGCGCCGCATGAAGCTGACGTTCAGCCGGGAGCACGCGGCCGAATCCCTGCGACGGGCCCGAGAGGACGCGGCCTCCTCGTCGCTCTGGCCGGACGCCCACTACGTCGGCGAACTGCACCCCGTCGTGGAGTGGATCACCGACAAGGCGCTCGTGGAGATCGGCCGTCAGTCCGCTCCCGTCCTCCAGGTCGCGAAGGGCGAGGCGGTGCCCGAGCCGGTGGTCCTCACCCAGGGGGTGTGGTCCAACGCGGAGGGCCGCCCGACGGTGGTCGCCTGGCTGGCGCTGGACCGTCTGGCCACCGACGAGCCGAGACAGCGGGAGCTGACCCCCGAGCTCCTCGCGGAGCTCGGTGTCGGCCCCGACATGCCGGACTACTTCACACCCGGCGACACGGAGGACCTCCAGCCCCTGGTGCCCGCCGCCGTCGCGGCGACCCGCATCCGGCTGGGTGCGCTGCGGAAGATCGCCGACGACCACGTCGACGGACCTCTGCGCGCCTACGAGGAGGAAGTGGGCGTCTGGCAGCGGCAGTTGTCCCTCCCTGGCTTCGCGGGTGGCCGCAGCGCACGCGACGCGGCGGCGGAACGACTGAGCGAGGCAGCACGCCGACTGCGGACCTCGGGCGATCCGATGGTCCGGATCCTGGCCGTACTGGAGCCCTGCTCATGATCCGCACCCCGATCCCGCACCACGACGTCCCCGGCAACACGAGCAGCACACGCGGTCAGGAGCAGCAGGCGTGACGTTCGACTCCCTGGTCAACGAGGGCGAGTACTTCCCGTCCTTCTATCTGGACGAGATCCTGCCCAAGGAACTCAGGAACGGCCCGCTCAAGGAGTGGGCCTCCCAGGAGCGGCAAGGACAGCACACTCCACGCCAGGGCCTGCGCGATCTGGCCCGCCCCTACTTCGACGTGCGCTCCCGGCTCGCCCCGGACTCGGAGAAGTACCAGGCCGTCCCGGACGCCCGCGCGGCCGCCGCGCTGGAGGCTGCCACCACCGCCCTCAAGGACACGGACCCCGACGGGGAGCCCCCGGCCTTTCAGCCGGCCGCGCCCCGCACGACGGGCGCGGAGACGTCCGCGGCCTCCGGGGACCGAACGGCTCCCGACGACTTGGCGGCACCGGAGGACGAGTGGCGGGCCGGCCTCGCCGACTGGCACCGCACGGTGCTGCGTGCCCTCGGCTTCACGCCGTCACCCGGCCACCTCACCCTGCGCACCCCCACCGGCCCGGTGGCCGTGCCCGTCGCCCACAGCGAACCCGGCATCGCGGTCCTGACCGGCGGTTTCGCGGAGGACCTCGACGCCACCCGGGCCGGCGGCCACGCCAACCGGTTGCCCGCACCCGTGCGCGTCGCCCCCGGTAAGACGCTGCACACCGTCACGGATCTGGCCGCCTGGCTGCTGACGGCGGACGACGCACCGGGCTACGTACTGCTCCTGTTCGGCGGAGTGATCGTCCTCGGTGACCGGGACAACTTCGCCCAGGGCCGCTACCTCGCGGTCGACCTCGGCACCGCCCTGCCCCGCAAGGCCGCCAAGGGGGCCACCGCGGGCGAGATCGACCTCATCGCCGCGGTCTTCGGCGCCCCGTCGCTGCGTCCCGGCGAGGACGGGGCGGAGGACGACATCGCGCGGCTCGTCGCCGAGTCCCGCGACCACTCGGTGGGCGTCACCGCGGAACTGCGCGTAGGGCTGCAGAAATCAGTGCAGCTCATCGCCAACGAGGTCCTCGGCCGGGCACGCAAGGAGCGGAACGTCCACCCGGAAGACCTCCAGGAGTGGCTGCCGGAAACCCTCAAGGACGCCGACAAGCTGCCCGAACTCCTGACCAAGGAGGCGCTGCGCTACCTCTACCGCATCCTCTTCCTGCTCTATGCCGAGGCCCGCCCCGAGCTGGAGATCCTCCCGGTGAAGAGCGACGCCTACGCCACCGGCTACAGCATCGCCCGTCTGCGTGAACTGGTCGTCCAGGAGAAGCTCGGCAGCCGCGCGAAGCTCGGTTACCACTTCCACGAGTCGCTGGCCCTGCTCTTCGACAAGGTCTTCCACGGGCATCCGACCGCCGACACACTCACCACCCGGGACGCGGCCGAACGGGCGCGGGCGCAGCAGGAACCCGAACTGCTCCCCGACGACGGCAACGACGGCCTGCGCATCGAAGCCCTGCGCTCACGCCTCTTCGACCCGGCCTCGATAAAGCTCGTGGGCCAGTGCGTCACCCACCCCGACGCCCGCCGTGCCACCCCGGAAGCCCCCGCACCCGAGCCGCTCGACCTGCGCCTGCGCAACGAGGTCCTGCACCAGGTGCTGCGCCACCTCACCCTCAAGGAGGGGAGGGCGGGCTACCGGGGCGGTTTCATCAGCTACGCGAACCTGAGCATCAACCACCTCGGAGCGGTGTACGAGGGGCTGATGTCGTACACCGGCTTCATCGCCAAGAAGCCGCTCTACGAGGTCGCGAAGGGCGGCGACCCGAGCGGCGGTTCCTGGCTGATCGACACCGACCAGGTCGCCTCCCAGCGCTACCCGGACGAACCGGGCAACAGCGTCTTCGTCAAGGACGAGACCGACCGCAGGACCGGCGAGCGGGAGTCGCTGATCCACCCCGTCGGCAGTTACGTCTACCGGATGTCCGGGCGCGACCGGCAGACCAGCGCCTCGTACTACACGCCCGAGTCGCTGACGCAGGCCACGGTCGAGCAGGCGTTGCGCTTCCGCCTCGACGACAAGGGCGCCATCGACCCGAAGAAGCCCGAAGGCGCGGCCGTCAAGGCGACGGACGTCCTGCACTGGCGGGTCTGCGAACCGGCCCTGGGCTCCGGCGCGTTCCTCAACGAGGCCGTCAACCAACTGGCCGCGCTCTATCTGCGCCTCGCCGAGCGCGACCGCCAGGACCGGATCGACCCCGAGGCCTATCAGCGTGAACTGCAGAAGGCGAAGGCGTACATCGCCCTGCACAACGCGTACGGGGTCGACCTGAACGACACCGCCGTCGAGCTGGCCGAGATCTCGCTCTGGCTCAACACCATGTACCCGGGGATGAAGGCCCCCTGGTACGGCCTCCATCTGCACCGCGGCAACTCCCTGATCGGCGCCTCGCGCAAGGTGTACGGCGGCCAGTCCTTGATCGAGGGCGGCTGGCTCACGTCCAAGAACCAGCAGCGGCCCCGGCACGTGCCGCTCGGGGAGAAGCTGCCGGGGAGCGCGGGGCACCAGTCGGTCCACCAGTTCCTGCTGCCCGCCCTGGGCTGGGGCTCGGTCCTGGAGGAGGTCTCCCTCCGCAAGCCGAAGAAGGGCGCCGAGGACCAGACGCCGAAGAGCGTGGTGGCCGGGACCGTCGCCGACTGGCTGGAGCCGGAGCTCGTCGAGGCCATGAAGAAGTGGCGTTCGGTGATGCGGCGTGCGCCGAAGGGCGACCCGAAGGCGAGGAAGAAGGCGGCGGAGGCCCAGCCCCAGCCCCTGGCGCAGGCGGCCGAACTGTTGCCGCTGGACGTGGAGGAGGAAGAGGAGTCGGGTCAGGGCGCGCTGGACCTCGGCCTGACGATCTGGAAGCAGCCGAAGCTGGCGGTCGTTTCGCAGAAGAAGAGCCGTGGACTCAGCGCGGCCCGGCGTGAAGCCGGCCGCGAGAGCGCCCAGGAGGAGGCCGAGGCCTCCTACCAGACCGGCCGGCTGAGGGCGCTGGCCCTGCGGGTCGAGTACCTGTGGGACATGGTCGTCCTGCGTCTGAAGCTGTCGGAGAAGGAGATCTCCCGCAGCATCGACGTCTGGGGCGCGGACCCGGAGGACCTGGCCGAGCGCCACGAGGGTCCGGTCATGGACCGGGACGCCGTCCTTGAGGCGCTGCGTCTGCCCGGGACCCCTTACTGGCGGCTGAAGCAGATCATGGACGCCTGGTGCGCCCTGTGGTTCTGGCCGCTGGAAGACGTCGGCCTGCTGAACGGCTCGGACCGCGCGGCGTACTTCGTCGGCGACAAGGACCTGACGCAGCTCAAGCGCGGTGTCCAGGACGACCACCGCCGCAAGGTCGCGCTCACCTCGCTGGACGACTGGCTGGAGTTCGCTGAGGCGGTCGTCGGCCGGGTGGACGCGGACGCCGCGTCGCTCTACGAGGTGCCGAAGGCCAAGCGGCTGGAGGATCTGGACAGGTTCGAGAGGAACTTGGACTCGACCATGGTCGACATCTCGGCCTGGGCCGAGGCACTCGACCTGGGTGATGACTTCCCGTGGTTCGACAAGGTTCAGGAGATCGCGGAGAAGAAGGGTTTCCTGCACTGGGAGCTCGACTACGCCCACGTCTTCACGGCGGGTGGCTTCGACCTAATGGTGGGGAACCCGCCCTGGGTCCGGCAGGAGTGGGACGAGAACGGAGTCCTCGCGGAGATCGAACCGTGGTTCGTGCTGGGCGGGAAGGAGGCGGAGGCCGAGCACGCGGAGCACGTCGCGCAGCTCATGCGGCAACCGTCCCACCTGTCGTTCTACCTCAGCGAACTGGAGACTGTGGCCGGAGTCTCCGGTTTCCTGTCATCGCCGGACACCTATCCGGAGCTGGTCGGCACACGCCCTGACATGTATCGGGCGTTCATGCTCCTTGCGTGGCGGGCCACGGGGGAACGGGGCGTTGCGGGGCTGATCCACCCTTCCACGCACCTGACGGGGTCGAAGGAGGGAGTGCTGCGGAAGGCGGCGTATCGGCACTTGCGGCTGCACGCGGACTTCGTTAATGAGTTGTACTTGTTCGCGAAGCCCGTCGATCACAGCACCCACTTCAGTGTCAACGTCTACGGCCATGAGCAGGACATCCACTTTCAGCACCTCAGTTGGCTGCTACATCCGCAGGTGCTCACCCGTTCGCTTCGGCCCGGTGGTTCCGTGGGCGATGCTCCTGGCATCAAGCATCTGGATGATCAGACCAACAAATTCGTGTGGGATCTTCGTCCTCACCGAGAGCGGGTCATTACGGTTACGCACTCGACCCTGTCGAACTGGCGGAAGCTTGCTGCTGAAGAGGAACCACCCCCGGTCGAGGAAACCAAGCTGCTGTTTCCGGTAACGAAGTCGGAGGAATCGGCCATTGTTGCGCTGGCCGGATGGTCCCAGCGGCTAGGTGGGCTTGGACCTCGCGTCACCTCTGGCTTCAACGAGAAAACCGACCGGACAAACGGCTACTTCACCTGGGAGTCAGGTCCGGCTGGTAGCTGGAACGATGTGATCCTCCAAGGGCCGTTCTTCGGCATTGCCACACCATTCGCGAAGCGTCCCGTGGAGGGGGCGCGAACCTCGCTCCAGATGGAGCCGTGGAACTCTGCTGGGCTCGCGGAGAACGAGGTGCCGCGCACCAACTATCGTCCGGCCGGATCGCGGTCCCGCTACGTTGGCGCACAGGACCGCTGGGTGGACTATGAGCGTCTTGCCCAGCTGAAGGCGGATCCGGCGGCGGTAGCAGCGGCGGAAGGCGAGGTGGATACAGCTCAGCCCGACCTCCATCCGGGCGACCGGCAACAAGCCGCAGAATCACTGCTCCGAAATGCGAGCACGCGCCCATATGCGGAGTTTATCCGCGTGGCATGGCGACGGCAGATCGCGACGAATACCGAGCGCAGCCTCTTTGCTGCGATTGTCCCGCCAGGGCCTGCCCATGTCGATCTGGTCAATTCGATGGCCCTGTCCGATGCGCGTAGTACGGTTCTTGCCGCAGGGTTCATGTCTGCACTGCCTTTGGATTACTATCTGAGAATCACAGGTAGAGGTGACCTGCGCACTGGTGAAGCCAAGGCGCTCCTGGCGCCGACCATCGGGCATCCCCTCGCTGGCCAGTTGCTGCTCCGGGTTCTGCGTCTGAACTGCCAAACAGACGCCTACGCTTCTCTCTGGCGCGAGCTGTACGACGTGACTTGGTCCGCAGACGTATGGGCTGCTGGGTTGGCCCGGTCGCACCACACGTCTGAGCTTGCAGAGGGAGTCACACAGACGTGGTACCCCACCACACCCCTCCGCACGGAGTTCGAACGCCGCGCCGCACTCGTCGAAATTGACGCCCTGGTAGCCGTCTGGCTTGGCATCAGCGCAGACGAACTGATCGCCATGTATCAGGCCCGCTTCCCCGTACTTCAGCAGTACGAGGAGAACATGTGGTTCGACGCCACCGGTCGCCGTATCACCAATGCTCATCAGGTACATGGCTACGGTCAGTCCAAGGACGCCTGGAAGCAGCTCAGTTCGCACGATGACTTCCCCCTGTCGGCGACCGTGCCCGACGGCTACACCGGCCCGCTCTATCGTGCCGACCGCAAGCGGGAAATGCGCTCCGCGCATGAGGAGTTCACTCGGCGTCTGCGGGCGGCGGGCTGGGAGCCGGGTGACTCGGAGCCGCCGACTGCGCAGGCTTAGCATCGCAGTAGCATGCGAGAGCCCTGCCGCATCACAGCGGCAGGGCTCTCGCGTGCACCGGCAGCTCAGACAGCTCGACCCCTAGCAAGGCTGATGAACTGCGCCCATCCTCCGGCAGGAACGGAGAGGATCGGGCCCGCGACCTGCTTGGAGTCCCTGATGTGCACAATTCCTACGCCAGGCGCGACCTCCACGCACTGCCCACCTTCGCCGCTGCTGTAGCTGCTCTTGAACCAAGCCGAGTCCGGCACGGTCAGCTCCGCATGCTGAACGGTCATTTCTCTCCCAGAAGCCTCTCGATAAAGCTCAGCGACTCACGCGGGGTCAGTGCCTGCGCCCGGAGGATGCTGTACTGCCCCGCGATCTCTCTCACCGTCGCCCGTTCGGTATACAGGCGGCTGTCCCTCTGCACTTCAACGTATGCGATCCGCTGCCCGGTGCGCGTCTCGATCAAGGTAAAGGGGCCTGCCAAGCCGCAGTGTTCCTCGCGTTCGGTGGGCATGACCTGGATCTCGACGTTCCGCCGTCGGCCGTACATCAGCAACTGTTCGAGCTGCCCGCGCCTGACGACATTCCCACCGATGGGGCGTCGTACTGCCGACTCCTCGATGACAAAGCTGAGTGTGGGCAGGTTCATGCGGGCGAAGACATCCTGACGCGTCATGCGTGTTGCTACCCGTTGATCGACTGTTTCCTCGCTCAGCAGCGGACGCCGCATCGTGAAGACGGCTCGCGCGTACGCCTCTGTCTGCAAGAGCCCGTTGATCACGTGCGTGTCGTACACATGAAGCTCCACCGCCTCCGCCTCCAGCTTCGCCGCGTCCCGGAAGAACGCCGGGTACTGGGCCCTCGCCACGTCCTCCTTGAGCTCCTTCAGGACTCCCTGGGCTCCCAGCACCTCGTCGGCCTGGTCGATGAAGTGCGGCGGGGGGATGCGTCGGCCGAGTTCGTACGAGGCGATGGTCGAGGCCGCGTAACCCAGCCTGGCTCCCAGCTCTGCCCGCTCCATGCCCGCTGTCTTGCGCACCCGCTTCAGTAGCCGGCCGAACGCCGCGACCATCCCCGTGCCCGGCTCGTCCTCCGGCTGCATCCCTGCCGTCTCGCCCGTACCCATGTCCGCGTCCATCGTCACGCCCCGTAGGTTCCGTTCCACTGGTCACCGCCTTTCCGATCAACGCACGGGCGGACTGCCCCGTCACGTCGGACACCGTGTACAGATGGGACCCGGACGCGTACAGGAACCGCCGTGTCGGTGCCCTGAATCGGACCGGCTCCCCGCAGATCAAGGGGCTTTCAGCAGGTCCCGGAGTCCGCCTACCAGGGCGTGGATGTCACGTTCCACCGACGCCTCGGCAGGGGCGCCCGAGGATGGTTCCTCCGCCTGCGTGCGGCAGCGGCGGCAGAGGCCGTCGGGGAGTGCTTGCGGCTCTCCGGGGGCGCCGCATTCGGTGCACTCCATCAACACGCGGCGGGCCGGTGCGCCCGGGGCAGCCGGTGCCGGGGTGGTGGGCAGGCGGGGCGGGATCTTGTCGGTGAGGCGACGTCGCACGATGCCCACGGGCGAGCCGACCTGGGCGGGGAGTCCGGAGACGAGAGCCTGGGTGAGGTAGTCCGTGTTCACACCCCGGTCCAGCCAGGCAGCAGCCAGCTCCTCCAACACGGCGCAGTCGGCGGCGGACAGGGCCAGGCGCGGCTCGACGCGGCCGAGTCGGGCGAGGGCGAGATACGCGGGAGAGGAACCGGCCGGAGTCGGCTCAGGGCTCCGCTGCTGGGGAACCACGGCTGCGGGCGAGACCGGTGCCGGGGATTCGGTCTCGACGGGCCTCTCGGGAGCCTCGGTCACGGCGGGCGGCGGGGGAGTGGTCGACGCGCACTCGGCGGCCTGGGTGGCCAAGCGCTCCTCGGCTCGTGTGAAGGCGTCCCACCACTCGCTGTCCCGTGCGGTACGGGACCAGAAGGTGCGGGTGACCCAGCGGCTCTGGCCGCTGCCGACGACCTGGCAGCGCACGCGCCGCAGATGACCGGCCACACCCAGGGCCCTCAAGGCGGTGCCGACGGCCATCTGCCCGTACAGGGGAAGGGCCTTGGCCAAGGACTTGACGTCCATGGCGCCGCCTTCGGGTAGTCGGTCGACGTATCCGGCGATGTACCGTTCCCGCTCCGGCAGGAGTGCGAAGTCGTCCGCGCGGGAGGTGCGCTGGTCCGGGGCCGAACGCTTGCCGTAGCCGCGCTGGGCCCTGTCGTACGGGCGGGACGATGCGGGTGTGCGCAGGGCGGAGCTAAGGTTCTCGGTAGCCACGAGATCGCTCTTTTCGATCTTGGGGTGAGACCCCGGCCGGTGCTGGTAACACCGCGTCGGGGTCGTTTCGTTGTGGGCACCGTAAGCAGTCGTCGCGCTGCGCCGCAACTTGCTCACGATTAGTCATACTTGCTGGCCGTGACAGTGTGGGGAGGTGGGGAAGGTTTTCCCAACCATCCTTCTTTTCCCTACCGGATACCTGTATCGCTCGAATCCCGGAGCCCGCATCCCGACGCCTGCATCCCGAAGCTCAAGCGTCGGGACCGCACCTCATCGGCGTACCCGCGAAAGAGTGAACCGCCCGGTGCCGGACCTCGAAGCTCAGGTGCCGGGCTTCGAGCTCCGAGGCGACACACGCATCTCACGGGCGCTCAGAACGCCTGCACATACACCCGGGTCCTGTCCGCGTCCAGTTCAAGCACGTGGATCTCGATCCACTGGACCTCGCTCCGGCGGCTGTCCCCGACGCAGGGCGGGCAGACCCCGGCCCAGCGGGCGCCCTTCTCGCTCTGGGGCTCGGCGAGTCCGAGGTGTCCGAAGAGTTCGGTGGGGGACGGGAGATCCTGGTTCCTGGCGCGCAGGGGCTTCTCGGGACGCAGATCCTCCGCCACTCGTACGGCGGTCTTCTCGTCGGTCACGAAGGAGAGCAGGTAGATGTCCTCCTGCGGATTGATCTGCACGGCGCCCTCTACCTCTGTCGCGCTCTCGGGCACCGCCACCTTCATGAACGCCGATGCCTCCGGGGCGCCCATGTCCTTTCCCCAGTGCGAGGCGCGCTCGTCCGTCGTCCGGTGTTCATCCCCGCCGGCACTCGAACAGGAGGTGAGCAGCAGGGCGGCCCCGAGGGCCGCGAACAGCCGTGGCCGCAGGGCAGATCGGTCGTTCACCGGTTCTCCTCGTCGCCGCGCGAGACGTCCCCGCGGGACCCTTCGCGCCCAGGGTCCGCCGGTGTCACCCCGGGGGCTGAGCCACTGTTCAGATCCTGGGTGTAGGTGCTGCTGCTACCGCGCATGTCGAATTCCTGGGCGAAGCCCACTTTGTGCAGGCGCCCCATGTCGTCGTCGGGAATGGTGACACCACCGGGGAACGTCGTCGATTTTCCGGAGTCCCAGTTGTACCGGTCCCACACGTTGACCTGGTAGTCGAGCGAGACCTGTGGCTTGCCGCCGTCGCCCGGACTGACGGTGACCATGCCCGAGACGTTCTGCTGGTGCGACCCGACCGCGTGGAACCATTCGTCCTCCCCGAAGGTCCGCCCGATCGCCTGGCTCTCCACGGGAACGACGACCGTCCTGTCGCCGCCGGCCTTCTCGAACTCATCGAGGGCCTTCTGACGCCATGCTTCCTGGTTCTCGGTGATGTGAAGCGTGCCGACGTCGGTCCGGAACCCGGAATCGTCGTGCAGGATGCGGTCGACGTCGAGGTCGAGCGGCTCGCCGGTGCCGCTGAGGTAATGCTGCATGTTGCGGGATGCCGCGACCTCTCCTGTCACATCGCCGCCTGCGGCGATCGCTTGAGCCTGCGTCAGGACCCAGAGGTCGTGAGCGGTGGGATCCTCCGTGTCGAATGCTCCCGAGCCGGCGTCGGCCGGTCTCCACTCGTACAGCGGGGCCATGATGCCTGCTTCCCGAAGGTCGTCGCCACGCTCCCGCAGCAGGATGCCGCGGGTCACCGGATCGAGATCACGCCACCACTCCGCCACGGCGGCCCTCCCCTTCGGCATGTCGGCGGCCTTGCCGGCCTCCTCCAGGGAGGGATAAGGGCTCTTCACAGGGCTTCTGTTGAAGCCGTTCATGGTCCCGTCCATGACGTCGGAGTCGACCACGGCGGCTGCGAGGGCGAGCCTGATGCCGTCGTCGGCGTCAGTGACCGCCTGGACCGCTTGGTCGAGGAGATCGCCCCACCGGGTCACCTGTGCGCGCACGCTTTCCTGGTAGCCGGGATCATGCACGTACGCACTGCGTGCACTCTGACTGAGCTGTTCGGTATCGAACGAAACGACGCCCTGGTCGGAGACGCGCATGCCGTCCTTGATCGCGTCGGTGCGCACGGTGTTCACCCTGCCCCGGAGGGCGGCGAGCTGGGTGTGAGAATCCCGCAGGATGGACGCAATCGCCTTGGCCTCCTCCTGAGCCCCCTGTAGCTCCTTGAGTGTCACGGTGAACCTGTAGTGCGCGGCATCGGCGCTCTGGCCGACCCATGACGGTCCGATTGAGACGCCATGGACATCCCGTTCGTACTGCTCCTCGATCGTCTTGAACTTGCCTGCCATCTCACCCCACTTGTCGGCGGCGTCGGTGAGTTTGGACAGGTCGCTGCTCATCACTTCGTGATAGGTCGGCACGCATCCCCCGGGGCGGTCGGTCGGCTGGTCAGTAGTCGTCGATCGGGGACGGCGGACCCAGTTGCGAGCCGATGCCGATGTCGTCGTTCCGGAAGTCGATGCCCGTCTTGCTCAGGGCGTGCTTCTCCGACGCCAGTCGACCCAGCAGCGCCTTGACCTGCTGCTCCCACGTCCGGTGCGCCTTCTTCAACGCAGCCGACGTGTCCCAGCCGTATCCGTCCCTGGCACCGAGCTCCTTGACCACCGCTTTCACGCTCTCGGCGGCGTGCTTGCCGTCCCTCTCGACGTCGGGTTCCAGATCATCGTTGATGGCCTTCGCCGCCGCCTGCTTCTTCTCCGGGCTCGAGGCGAGATCCGGGGCGCCGCCGCCCCCTGCCGTCGGGGCGAGCTGGTTCAGTCGCATCGAGTCCGTGCGCTGGGCGGCCACATCGTCCTTGATCTGCTTCCACTCGTCCCAGGCCATGGCCCCCCCCCGTCAGTGTGATCGTTCCCGATAAACATACGGAACGGCAATGCTCGGACGACAGCTGGTGCCTGGCCAAAAGCCCGCTGCCGAGTGTCTGACGTGTGGCTGTCCTGCACGAGCCCGTCGAGCGTGCGGATCCGGGAACAGGCGGTCCGTTGTCGGATGCCGCCAGTAGGGTGGAATCGATCACCGGTCACCAAGGGCTGGACCGATGAAGACCGCGAAAGCTTCACCGAACGACACGGGGGCGGGCAGCGCCATGAGACCCACACTGGCCGCGCAGGCGCTGCGCGACACCACCATCGAATACCTGACCACGACGTTCGCGCTGGCGGAGCCCGATACACAGGGCGCGCTCACCGACTTCCTCACCGATCCGGTCGACGGGCTGTTCCGTGGCCCGTACCTGCGGATCCGCCGCCCCTTCCGAGCCGCGGCGGACGGGTGGCAGCAGCACCTCGACTGGTGGCAGCCGACGCCCTGGCCCTACGCGCACCAGGCCGAGGCCTTTGCCCGCCTGACCACGAAGGACGGGCACACCCCGCAGCCGACGCTGGTGACGACCGGCACCGGCTCCGGCAAGACGGAGTCGTTCCTGGTTCCCGTCCTCGACCACTGCCGACGGGCGAAGGCGGCCGGGCGCCAAGGCGTGAAGGCGATCCTTCTGTACCCGATGAACGCCCTCGCGGGCGACCAGGCGGACCGGCTCGGCACGCTCCTCGACGATCCGAGGCTCGCGGACGTGACGGCGGGCCTCTACATCGGCGGGGCCGCCTCCGGGCGGGCCGCCTCCCCGTACGGCCGCGTCATGGTGGAGCGCGCCGAGATGCGCCGTAACCCGCCGGACATCCTGATCACCAACTACAAGATGCTCGACATGCTGTTGCAGAGGCAGCACGACGCCCCCCTGTGGCGGGACGCGGACCTCACCTACATCGTCATCGACGAGTTCCACACGTATGACGGTGCCCAGGGCACCGACGTGGCGATGCTGCTGCGCCGGCTCGCCGCCGCTGTGGGTGCCGACGAGCCGGGCAGGCCGCTGGGGTCGATCTGCCCGGTGGCGACCTCGGCGACGCTGGGTGCCGCTCAGGGCGGTGGGGCAGACAGGACCGGCGAGGCCCCGGACCGCGGTCCGAGGCCCATGCTGGATGTGGCGTCCCAGGTGTTCGGGGTCCGGTTCCCCGACGACGCAGTCGTGGGGGAGGACCGGCTGGACCTCGACGCGCTGCTCTCCGGGGTCGACCTGTCCCTCCCCCTGCCCTCGCCCGCCGAGCTGACCGCCCTGCCGGACCCGGCGCGAACCCCGGGGCCCGGCGGGCTCGACCCGGTCGCCCGGGCCACGCTCGGCTGCGACACATCCGACCCCCGGGAGATGGGCAGACGGCTGCAGGCGCACCCGTTGACGCGCGCCCTGCTGCGGGCGGAGGTGGATCGGCCGCTGACGGCCGTGGAGGCGCTGGCCTCCTTCGACCCGGCGTCCGTGTGGCGCGTCACCGCCGCCCAGGACCCCGAGACGGCGGCGTCCGCGCTCGCCCGGTTCATCGCCCTCATCTCGGTGGCGCGCGATCCCGAGGCCCCCGCCGGCGTGGACCGGCCCTTGCTGCTGATCGAGACACACCTGTGGATGCGCTCGCTGTCCCGGGTGCTGCGCTTCGTCTCGCCGAGCCCGGTGTTCTCCTGGTCCGACGCCGATCAGGCAGCCACGGGGCCGACCGCGACAGGCTCGCAGGCCGACGGGCTCCGAGCCGTGGCCCTGGCCGCGAGGGAGGAGCGCCGCAGCCAGGCCGCAGGTACAGGGCGCTTGCCGTCCGTCTACTGCAGGCACTGCGGGCGCTCGGGCTGGAGCGCCATATGCCCCGAACGAAACCCGAGGGCACTCGGCCACGCACCCGAGGAGATCTACCGCCGCAGTGCGGCCGGGGGCGCCGGTAAGGGCAGGGTCCGGGCGCTGATCGCGGCGACCCCCGCCGAGGCGGCCGAGCAGGCCCGAGCCGTCCTCGGGCAGCGCAGGCGGCGGGGGCGGCGTGCCGCGATCCACGACGCGACCGTGATGGTCCTGGAGAACAACGGCGAAGCCCTGCGGCCCATAGACCCCGACGAGGTCCTGCTGGACGACGGAGGCATCGCCGGAGCACCGGACAACGGCGTCTATGTCACCGCCTGGTACGACAACGCCGAAGCGGACGCCTACGCACGCCAGGACCGCTGCCCCGCCTGCGGCCAGGCGCAGGGCATCCGCTTCCTCGGCGCCGGTGTGGCCCCGCTCGCCTCGGTCGTCGTCACCCAGCTGTTCACCGGCGGGGAACTGCCGAAGAAGGACGAGCAGGGGCGCGACCGGCGGCGGACGCTGATCTTCAACGACTCGGTTCAGGACGCCGCCCACCGGGCGGGATTCGTCGGCAGCCGGGCCTGGAAGTTCTCGCTGCGCTCCCTGATCCACCAGGAACTGCTCCGGCGGGGCGACAACGATCCGGGCCACGGTGAGAACGGGGTGCCGCTCAACGACCTGATCGCCTCCCTGGTGATCAGCAGCGCCGCCGCACCGTCCGACGACTCACCGCTGGCCGCAGTCGTACCGCCGGACCTGCACGACCTGGACCCCGTCAAGCGGCTCCTCGACGGCAGGAAGCGCATCCCGAGGAGCACCTGGAAGCTTGTCGGTGAGCGGCTGGCGTTCAACACCCTGATGGAGTTCGGCCTCCGTTCCCGGTTCGGCCGGACCCTCGAACTGACCCGCACGGTCGCCGCCGAGGTCCATCTGGACGATCCGGCCAGGGTGGCCCAGGCCGCCGCGGCGCTCCACGACACGGTGCTCGACGAGCACCGGCGACGGCAACTCCCCCTCGCAACGGCCGATGACCCCGCCGAGGCCGACGACGGCGCGGACGCCGGCACCCCCGGCCGCCTGCCGGCCGACGGCCCCGACCGGCTGCGGCGGTTCGAGGGCTTCGTCCGCGGCCTGCTGGAACATGTGCGCCAGAGCGGAGGGCTGCACCACTCCTGGCTGGACAGCTTCATCGACGACGAGGGCCGCAACCGCTATCTGATCTCCCACCGGCGCCCCGAGGGGATGCCGTCGTTCGGCCGGAATTCGGAGGCGCCCGCCTTCATGCTCGTCGGCGCCCGCCCCGGTCGTACGGACTTCGAGCGGGTGGACACCCGCGAGAGCTGGTACGTCGACTTCGCCTACCGCTGCCTCGGCCTGGACCCCGCCGTCGCCGCGCCCTACCTGGCCCGGCTCGTCCCACTGCTCGCCGACAAGGACATCGGGGCGCTGGCCCACCGCCCCACCGGGGAAGCCCGGCAGGGCAACCAGCGCGCACACGGCGTCTACGGCCTCACCCCCGGCCACGTCCGGGTGCGCCCGCTGGCCGACGAGCAGACCGCGCACGCGGCGCTGACCTGCCCGGAATGCGGCTGGACACAGACCGTGCCGCCCGAGCGGCTGCCCGTATGGCAGGGGCTGCCCTGCCCGCTGAAGCGGTGCGGGGGCGCGCTGACCGTGCCCTCGGCAACGGCCGACGGCCGCGCGCGCCGCGACTTCCGCCAGGACTACTACCGCCGTCTGTACCGCGATTCCGGGCCGTACAGCGTGGTCGCCGCCGAGCACACCGGCGTGCTGGACCGCAAGGAGCGCGAAGAGGTCGAGAAGGGCTTCCGGCAGGGGACGCGCCACACCGACCCCAACGTTCTCTCCTGCACACCCACGCTCGAACTGGGCATCGACATCGGCCAGCTGGAAGCGGTCATCCTCGCATCGCTGCCACCGTCCACCGCCGGGTACGTCCAGCGGGTCGGCCGGGCCGGCCGCTCCACCGGTAACGCCCTCATGGTGTCCCTGGCGGACACCAGCCCCCGTGCGCTCTACCACCTCGCCGAACCCCGCTACCTGATCGCCGGTCCGATCCATCCGCCCGGCTGCTTCCTCTCCGCCGGTGAACTCCTGCGCCGTCAGTTCACCGCGCACCTCGTCGACCTGGCCGCCCGCGGACGGCTCGACGGTGTGACGCCGCTCCCGGACCGGGTGACCGCGCTCTTCGGCCGGTCCGGCTGGCTCACCGCGCTGGGCCGCCACACGACCGGCCGGACCGACCTCGTCAAGGACTTCCTGCGCCTGTTCCCGCAGATCGAGGGAGTCCCGGACTCCGGCGTCACGGACGATGCCCGCCGAGCGCTGATGGAATTCGCCCAGGGAGGGCTCGCCCGAAAGCTGCACAAGGCCGAACAGGCCTGGGAAGCCGAGCGGGCAGAGCTCGCCGAGCGCCGCAACCTCATCAACGCCGCGGCCGACGAACTCCAGGACAGCCTTCAGGACGAGGCCCGCGAGAAGCGCAACCTGACACGTGAAGCCGTAGGCGTCAGCAAGCGGTTGCAGGAGATGGGGCAGTCGGACGCCCAGGGTTTCCTCGTCGAATACGGGCTGCTGCCGAACTACAGCCTCGTCGAGGACGGCGTGCGGCTGGAGGCGATGCTCACCTTCAAGGAGCCCGTGCGTCAGAACCGCGACCGAACGGACGACGCCCCGCTGTCCCGCTGGCGTACCGAACCGCGGGTCTACGAGCGACCCGCGGAGTCGGCGCTGACCGAACTCGCCCCCGGTAACGCGTACTACGTGCGAGGCTACCGGCACGTCGTCGACGGCTTCGACCTCGGACCACGCGAGAAGAGCGGGGACAGCAACCACCCCGCGGCCGTGCAGAGCTGGCGGGTGTGCGAGGAATGCGGACACGTCCGCACGCACAGGGCCGAGAGCGACACCTCCGCCTGTCCACGCTGCGGTGGCAGGGGCATCGGTGGACGGTCGGCCCTCCACCAGGTCATCGTGCCCCGCAAGGTCACCGCACGGGACAAACGCGACGACGCCCGGATCATCGACGACCACGAGAACCGGAGCCCCGGCTCGTACACCGTGGCCACGGCGGTCGACATCGACCCGCACGACATCAGGCAGACCTGGCGGCACACCCGGGCCACCTTCGGCGTCGACCACGTACGCAAGGCCGTCATCCGCCGGTTCAACCTCGGTCCAATCAAACACGGGCGCCGCGCGGACACCTCCTTCGCGGGGACCCCCGTCGCGCTGTCCGGATTCACCCTCTGCCCGGAGTGCGGCGGCGCGACCGAACGCGAACAGGGCCACGCACCCCAGCAGGAGGCGATCAGCGAATCCCTCGCCGGGCGGGCCGACCTGGCCCACCACCGCCCCTGGTGCCCGACCAGAAGCCGCGCCCGGCCCGCCCAGCCACAGGACCTGCGGATCATCACCGCCACCGAGCACCGCACGGAGGCGCTGCGCATCCTGCTGCCCGCGGCGACGCTCCTCGTCGAAGAGCGTCTCGCCTCCTTCTCCGCCGCCCTGCACCTGGGGCTTGCCGCGCGTTACGGCGGCGATCCGGCGCACATCCGGTCCACGCCGAGCACCGAACCCGACCGGGACACCGATCTCACCCGTCACTACCTCGTGCTCTACGACTCGCTGCCCGGCGGTACCGGCTACCTCCAGCGGCTCGCGGAGGGCAACGGCGCCGAACTGCGCGCCGTACTCGCCGCCGCACAGGGGGCACTGCGCGCCTGCCCGTGCAAGGACGGGCAGCGCCGTGCCTGCCACCTGTGCCTGCTGGGCTACGCCCCCCAGCGCGAATACCCGCGCATCGACCGGCAGGAAGCCCTCTGGATGCTCGACGGGCTCCTCGGCGAGGACGGCAGCTCCGGATGGGAGGTGCGCGAGGAGAAGTCCGGGAACCACCTGCGCTTCGCCGAGCAGGCGGAGAGCGACCTGGAGCGCCGATTCATCGACTGCCTGCACCGATGGCTTGCAGACCCCGGGAACCACGCCCGATACGGATACGGCGAGACACCGACCGGGCGGCTGGGCAACCAGGTCACCCTGCGCCGGCCCGACGGCACGCCTGTCCGCTGGGAGATCGTCGCCCAGAAGTACGTGACGGAGCACGGCACCCGCCCCGATCTGCTGCTGCGCCCCGTGGCCGGAGACACCACGACCGACGGCGCCCCGCCCCTGCCCGTCGCCGTCTACCTCGACGGCTACCGCTGGCACGCCTCCTCACGCACCAACCGCATCGCCGACGACGCGGCCAAGCGGGCACGGCTGCGTGCGGACGGTGTCCTGGTGTGGCAGATCACCTGGGACGACGTGATGGCGTGGGAGGCGTTCCTCGACGCCACGCCGAAGAAGTCCCAGGAAGCCTTGGACCAGGAGGCCCCTGTCAGTCCGCTCGCGGGGGTGATCGCGGGTGCTGCCACTGATGCTGCCTGGCCCCCCTACCCGGTGGCCGGGCAGGACTCTCCCGGAGGCAGGGCACGGGCCAACTGGGAGAAGCGGCGGCAGGACCCGGCGGAGATCGACACTCTGCTGTACGCCGGAGCCATCCCCTCCCTGCTGGGCTTCCTGCGCAACCCCGACCTGAAGCGCTGGCAGGCACTCGCCACACTGAGCGTCGGAGCGTTCCTACCCGTCCTGCGCAAGGAGGACGTCATCGACTCCGCCCCGGCCGCAGCCGTCGGCTGGGCGGCAGCAGTGCTGCGCGGGGAGCATCCGCCCGCCGTCACCGGGCAGGGGCTCAAGCTGATCTCCACCCGCGACGCCTCGGGTCTGCCCTTGGTCCTGATCGCCGACCGGCAGCACGAGGGCGGACCGCGGTGGAGCGCTCTCGCCGTGCTCGACGACCGGCAGGAGGCGGTGCACGGTGACCGGCCGGACCACCGGCGCAGGTGGAAGGCCTGGCTGTGCTGGGGCAACATCCTGCAGTTCCTGGACCCCACCGGTGCGGGCCGCGCCGACGGCCTTCAGCTGGCCCGAACCGCGCTCGACGGCTTCGACGCGCGGCTGCTGGCCGCCATGTCCTCCGCGAGCACCGGACTGCTTCCCGCCCTGCGCGAAGAACTGCCGGGCACCGGTCTGCGGGGGCCCGCGCCGCAAATTGCTCCCGAGGCCGGGGACCAGGGGGTGGACGACAGGCTCGGAACGGACGCCGCGGACACGCCTGCGGCGAGCTCTGCGACCGCTGTCGAGCAAGCGCTCTGGGAAGCCCTGCTGGACGAGATCGCGGAAGCGGAGGATCCAGAGCTCGAAGCACTTGCCCGAGAGCTCGCCGGCCGCCGTGACGTCCGCGCGGCGACCGTCGGACTCGACCTCGACGGTGTCTCGCACCCCATCGAACTCGCCTGGCCGCACCGTAAGATCGGCATTGCGCTGTCCGAAGACGCGGGCGACGCTTCCTACTTGTCGCAGTGTGCCGCCCTGGGGTGGGACGTCCGGTCCGCCGGTGCGTGGACAGCCGAAGAACTCGCCGCACTGCTGCGGGACGAGTCCGTGGAGGGGGACAGCCGGTGAGCAGGGTCAGAACACAGGTCACGGTCTCCCCGCAGGCCCACGAGGACATCAGGCGACTCGGCCCCGCGGCGAAGGCGAGCCTCGGCGACTTCGCGCGGCGGCTGCGCGCCGACCGGACCAACCGCGCCCTGCGCCTCACCCCGCTTCGTGCGGCCGGAAACAACGGGCGACTGTCACTGGCCACTCTCCAGGGCGATCGCATGGCCCTCCTGCTGGAGACCGAGGAGAACCGCTTCACGGTCCTCGCCTTGCGGGAGGGCGTCCACGCGCACGAGGAACTGGCACGGCTCACCGTCGGGATCAACGAGGTGTCCGGCGGTGTCGAGCTCATCGACCGGTCCGAGGCCGACGCCACTGTGGTGGCGTTGCCGGAACGCGTCGAGCCCGGACCGTCCCCGGCCGGCGATTCCGAGTCCGCTGTCCCCGCGCCCGGCGGTGGGGAGACCCCCCAGGACGAAGCGACCCCGCCGCGTGTGCTGCGTCCGCCGATCTTCGGACGCCACGACGACGCGACGCTGACCGGCCTCGGTGTCGTACCAGCTCTCCTTCCCGTCCTTCGGCGCATCACCGAGGAACGTCAGCTGGAGGCACTGCTCGAACGCAACCTGCCCGAGCTCACCAAGGACGTCCTGCTCGGGCTGTACACCGGCATGGACCCGGACGAGGTCCGCCGCCAGATCACCAGCCAGTGGAAGACCGCGGACGTCGACCCCCACGACTGGGTCGAGGCCGCCCGCCGCCCCGTCTCCCAGGTCAGCACCGACGACTCCGCCGTCCTGGACGCGCTCGGCGAAGGGTTCGAGACCTGGCGGCTCTTCCTCCACCCGGAGCAACGGCGCCTGACGACCATCGACTTCAAAGGTTCCGCCAAGGTCACCGGCGGCCCCGGCACCGGCAAGACGGTGGTTGCCCTGCACCGGGTCCGTCATCTCGTCCAGCAACTGCCGCCGGGGTACGACCGACCCGTACTCCTGACCACGTACAACACCAACCTCGCCGCCGACCTCAAGCACCGCCTGCACCAACTCGGCGGCGACGACCTCGTACGACGCGTCGACATCAAGAGCGTCGACCTGCTCGCCCGCGAGGTGATCGAGCAGCAGCCCGGGGAGGACGTCGGTATCCCGCTCGGCGACGAGGCCGCGATGAACCTGTGGCACAACGTCTGCACCGAGGCCGGCGTGTTCGACTTCGACGCGGACTTCCTGGACTCGGAGTTCAAGCACGTCATCCTCGCCCAGGGGATCGGCACCCTGGCGGCCTACCGGCGTGTCTCCCGGCCCGGCCGCGGACCGTTCCAGCGTCCCCAGCGAAACGCCCTGTGGGGACTTGTCGAGGCGTATCGCGCCCACCTGGACGCCGCCCCTCGGCAGACCACGTACGCGCTGATCGCCGACCGGGCGGCCCGGATCGAAGAGCACCGCATGGCCCGCGTCGAGGAACAGCGACGCTACAAGGCCGAGCACGGCGGGCTCGACCTCATCCACCGTGAGGCCGGCAGCGGCATGTGGCTCAAGCATCGCTACCGGCACGTCGTGGTCGACGAGGCCCAGGACCTCTCCGCTTCCCACTGGCGCATGCTGCGGGCCATGGTCCCCAAGGGGCGTAACGACATCTTCCTCGTCGGCGACGCCCACCAGCGGATCTACGCCCACCTGGTCGTGCTCGGCCGACTCGGCATCGAGACCCGTGGACGCGCCTCACGCCGTCTGACCCTCAACTACCGCACGACCCGCCAGATCCTGGGGAGCGCCCGCGGGCTCGTCGCACACGAGAGGTTCGACGACCTCGACGAGGGGACCGACTCCCTGGACGGTTACCGCTCCGTCCTCTCAGGTCTGGCCCCCCAGTTCTGGCGCGCCCCCGACTGGCGGACCGAGATGCGGGCGGTCGCCACGCTCGTGAGGGAGCGCCACGACCGGTACGGCACTCCGTACTCCGCCATGGCGATCAGCGTGCCCAACGGTGCGGCGGCGACCCAGATGGCCTACACGCTGAGCCAGGAGCCGTTTCTCATCCCGGCCACCGAACTCGGCAGGGAGGGGCCCCGCAACAGCGAGGGCGTACGGGTGGGCACGATGCACCGCTTCAAGGGCCTGGAGTTCCAGCGGGTCTTCCTCACCAGCGTCAGCGAGGGACAGATCCCCGACCAGCGCTCCGAGGCATACCGGATGGCCAGCCCCGACCGCTACCGCCAGGAACAGCAACGAGCCCGCTCGCTGGTGTTCGTGGCCGCGACCCGCGCCCGAGATGAACTCGTCGTGACCTGGAACGGTCGTGCGAGCCGCTTCCTCCCGGACGACGCCGACCGCACGGCCTTCAGCGCCACCGAACTGCTCTCAGGCGACGGACCGCCCTCCGGCTCTGCGGCTGCGTAGCTCCTGTCCCGCTGAACCCATCTGTGCGGCGGTGGGTTCTTCCCGCGCCGAAAACCATTCGACGCCGTCGCACCGCTCCGCCATGATCGGGGCATGTTCCGGTACGCCTTCCTCGCAGCGCAGTCCGCAGTCGCGGACACGCCGAAGGCTGCCGTGGAGCCTGCGAGTGCATGCGCAGCAGCTGCTGACGCAGCGTTCACCGCTGCGGCGGCGCCCTTCGGCGGCGCCCGAAGCTGACCCTCCCCCGACAGTCCGGCGGACCCCGTAAGGGGAGGGTCGGCGGGGCCCTGGGGTCTTCTCTCTCAGCTTCGAACACCAAGGAACGAGCCATGCCCAAGACGGCATACGTGCGCACCAAGCCGCACCTGAACATCGGCACCATGGGCCACGTCGACCACGGCAAGACCACCCTGACCGCCGCCATCACCAAGGTGCTCAGCGACCGCGGGACCGGCACCTTCGTGCCGTTCGACCGGATCGACCGGGCCCCCGAGGAGGCCCAGCGCGGCATCACCATCAACATCGCGCACGTCGAGTACGAGACCGACACCCGGCACTACGCGCACGTCGACATGCCCGGACACGCGGACTACATCAAGAACATGGTCACCGGAGCGGCGCAGCTCGACGGGGCGATCCTCGTCGTGTCCGCGCTCGACGGCATCATGCCGCAGACCGCGGAGCACGTCCTGCTGGCCCGTCAGGTCGGTGTCGACCACATCGTCGTCGCCCTCAACAAGGCCGACGCGGGTGACCCCGAGCTCACCGACCTGGTCGAGCTGGAGGTCCGCGAGCTGCTCACCGCGCACGGCTACGGCGGCGACACCGTGCCCGTCGTGCGGGTGTCGGGGCTCGGCGCGCTCCAGGGCGACCCACGCTGGACCGCGTCCGTCGAGGGGCTGCTGGACGCCGTCGACACGTACGTACCGATGCCGGTGCGCTACACCGACGCGCCCTTCCTCCTGTCCGTGGAGAACGTGCTGACCATCACCGGCCGCGGCACCGTCGTCACCGGAGCCGTGGAGCGCGGCACGGTGCGGGTCGGGGACCGTGTGTCGGTGCTCGGCGCGGACATCGAGACGGTCGTCACCGGCCTGGAGACGTTCGGCAAGCCGATGGAGTCCGCGGAGGCGGGCGACAACGTCGCGCTGCTGCTGCGCGGGGTCGAGCGTGACCGGGTCCGGCGAGGCCACGTGGTGGCCGCGCCCGGCAGCGTCACCCCGAGCCGGCGCTTCACCGCGCAGGTGTACGTCCTGTCGGGCCGGGAGGGGGGAAGGACCACGCCGGTCACCACGGGATACCGGCCGCAGTTCTACATCCGCACGGCGGACGTCGTCGGGGACGTGGACCTCGGCGAGGCGGCGGTGGCCCGGCCCGGCGACACGGTCACCATGACCGTCGAGCTCGGCCGTGACGTGCCGCTCGAGTCCGGCCTCGGCTTCGCGATCCGCGAGGGCGGACGCACGGTGGGCGCCGGCACGGTCACCGGTCTGCTCTGAAGGGCCCGGGCGCTGCCCGCCTCCCCGACCCAGTGGAGGCGGGCCGCGCCTCCTGCGGCAGACTGAGCGCCATGGCAGACACAGCTCTCGTACTGGGTGCCGGTGGAGTCACCGGCACCGCCTGGGAAAGCGGCATCCTGCACGGGCTCGCCAAGGCGGGTGTCGACCTCTCCACCGCGGATCTGATCGTAGGGACCTCGGCGGGTGCGATCGTCGGGGCGCAGCTCGCATTCGGACCTGCCGGCGTCGACGACCTCTACGAACGGCAGCTCGCCGCGCCTGAGAACGGGGAGGCGGTGTCGGGCCGTCTCGGCCCCGTCACCGTCCTGCGCTACGCGCGGGCGTTGCTCTCCTCCCGTACGCCGGACGAGTACGGCCGCAAGCTCGGGGCCCTGGCCCGCGACAGCCGGCCCGCGGCGGCCGCGGCCGAACGGCGGGAGATGATCGCGAGCCTGCTGCCGTCGTCCGAATGGCCGGAACGGAACCTGCTGGTCACCGCCGTGGACGCCGCCACCGGCGCGCTGCACACCTTCGACAGGACGGGCACGGTCGCGCTCGCCGACGCCGTCACCGCCAGTTGTGCGATCCCCGTGGTGTGGCCCGTGGTCAGCGCCGGGGGCCGGAACTGGATCGACGGCGGAGTGCACTCCCCGGCCAACGCCCAACTCGCCTCCGGCTACGGACGTGTGGTCGTGATCGCACCCACCGCCAGTGGCAGCAGGGTGATCGTCTCGCCCCGTGCGCAGGCTGCCGGACTGGAGGCCGCAGGTGCCCGCGTCGAGGTCATCACCCCGGACGCCGCCAGCAGGAAGGCCGTCGGCCGCAACTCCCTGGACCTCGCACGACGGGCCGCGGCGGCCAGGGCGGGCCTCGCCCAGTCCGCCGCGCACACCGAAGCGGTCGCCGCGGTGTGGAACGGCTGATCCGGCGGGAAGAGCGCCGGACGCCCCTCACAATGGGGGAGTGAACGAGCCGATACCCGTCATCCGCGACACCGACTGCGGTACCGCCAGGCTGCTGCCCGACGTCGACCGGGACCGGGCCTGGCTGCTCACGGTCGACGGCGCCCCGCAGTCGTACGTCGATCTCGACGAGCCGGAACACCTCGAGTTCGAGTACGTGCGGCGGCTCGGCCACGTGGTGGACCTGGCCGGAGCTCAGGGGGCGCCGCTGGACGCGGTGCACCTCGGCGGAGGCGCGCTCACGCTGCCGCGTTACGTCGCCGCGACCCGCCCCGGCTCGCGGCAGGACGTGGCGGAGGCGGACCGGGGGCTCGCCGAGCTGGTCGGCGAGCATCTGCCGTGGCCGGACATGGCCGGGATCACCGTGCACGGCACCGATGCCCGGGAGTGGCTCGAAGAGGCGCCGGAGGACTCCGCCGACCTCCTGATCGCCGATGTCTTCGGCGGCGCACGGGTGCCGGCGCACCTGACCTCCGTCGAGTACGCGCGGTCCGCGGGACGGGTCCTGCGGACGGGCGGCATCTACGCGGCCAATCTGG
Organism: Streptomyces sp. NPDC057287; assembly: GCF_042667905.1. Classification (NCBI taxonomy): domain Bacteria; kingdom Bacillati; phylum Actinomycetota; class Actinomycetes; order Kitasatosporales; family Streptomycetaceae; genus Streptomyces; species Streptomyces sp. NPDC057287. Next base: position 85,104 of record NZ_JBHUYV010000011.1, read on the forward strand.
CCGACAGCGCGCCCTTCACCTTCCTGCGGTCGCAACTGGCCAACTTCGCCGAGGTGTTCGGCGAGCTCGCCCTCATCGCCGAGCCTGCCGTCCTGCGCGGGCGGCGCTTCGGCAACGCCGTACTGCTCGCCTCCCGCATGCCGCTGGACATCGCGCCGCTCGCCAGGTCGTGCGCCGCCGACGCCTTCCCCGCCAGGGTCGAGCACGGTGCGGCGCTCACCCGGCTCATCGGCGGTGCGAGACCTGTACGGGACAGCGAGGCCGTGGCCTCACCCGAGCCCCCCGACGGCGCCTTCAGCATCGGCTGACTCCCGCGTAGGGCCCGGGACGCTGATCTTCTTCACCGAGCTGCGGCGCGTCAGATTGCGTACGTCGGGGACGCACAGCACCCCCGCCGTGACCAGCACGATCAGAGCCGCACAGCCCCACAGGGCCGCGCTGCGGCCGACGAGGGTCTCCACCGGGCCGGCCGCCGCCGTGGCCAGCGGCACCATGGCGACCGAGCCGAACCAGTCGTAGGCCGCGACCCGGGACAGCTTCTCCTCGGGGATCTCCTGGTGAAGGGCGGTCATCCAGGAGACCCCGAAGACCTCGATGGCGACCCCCGTCACGAACATCACCGCGCAGAGACCGGCGACCGGCAGCGGGATCGCGAGTCCCGCGGACGGCAGGGCCAGCGGGAACACGCAGAGCGTCCCGGCCAGCAGCAGCCGCCGGGGCTTCCAGCGCATCATCAGCAGCGCCCCGCCCAGGGTACCGACCCCGAACGCCGCCAGGGCGAAGCCCCAGGGGCGGGCGCCTCCGAGCTCGTCCTGCGCGACCAGCGGCCCGTACACCGCCTCGGCGGCACCGACCACGGCCACCACGACGGAGAACTGCAGCACGACGGCCCAGAGCCAGGGACGCCCCACGACCTCCTGCCAGCCGTCCCGGAGATCGGCGAGCAGGCCGCCGCCAGGAAGGCGCGCCGGGATGTGGCCCACGTCGAGGAAGGCCCGGAGCGCACCCGCGACGGCGAAGGCAGCCGCGTCCACCGCCAGCACCCAGCCGGGGTTCATCGCGGCGATCATGGCGCCGCCGAGCGCCGCGCCGCCGATGGCCGCGCCGTGCATGGACATGCGGAAGAAGGCGAAGGCGCGGGCAGCCTGCTCCCCGCTGACGCTGGACATCAGCATGCCTTCGGACGCCGGCCCGAAGAAGGCCTGCCCGACGCCGCAGAGCCCCGTCAGCACCATCATGTGCCACAGCTGTGCCCCGCCGGTCAGGACGAGCCAGGCGAAAGCGGCCTGGGAGAGGAAGTTGAGCGTGTTCGCGGCGACCATCACCCGGTGCCGCGGCAGCCGGTCCGCGACCGCGCCGCCGATCAGCAGGAAGAGGACCAGCGGGGCGGTGCGGGCGGCGGCGACGAGGCCTACGTCGCCGCCGTCACCCCCCGACTCCAGAACCGCGAACGCCGCCGCGATCAGCGCGCCGTTGCTGCCCAGGCTCGTGATGATCGCGGCGGCGGTCAGGAGACCGAAGTTGCGGCCCGCCGGCAGGGAGCGCGGCGCGGGGGTGGGGGAGGAGGAGGCGGAGGTCACCAAGGGACTATCCCCGTCCCGGCCCCCTCCCGCCAAATGCGCGGTCCCGGCCGTGTGCGGCGCGGGCTCAGGAAGAGGTCTCCGCGCCCTCCGCCAGGCGCACCGTGCTCAGGATCTTCTGGATGGTGGCGTCCGGGAGCTCGTCGTCGACACCGGCGTTGGCGTAGAGGATCCAGGACGAGTACTCGTCCTTGGCGTTCTTGAAGGTGAACGCGATCGACTTGCCGTCGGTGTCGCACTTGTCCTTGTTGGCCAGCCCCGTGGCGGTGGCCTTGACGACGCTGCCCGAGAGGCCCGACTTGGTCGTGTACGGCTCGGGCTTGCCGGTCTTGACCTTCTCCTTGGGGTCCTCCTGCGCGTAGGCGGCCCAGACCCAGTTCGAGGCCTCGTTCGTGGCTGCCTCGTCCGTGCTCTTGGCGCCCTGGGCCCCCTTGGTGCCTACACCGGCCAGGCCGGTGTCCTCCTTCTTGCCGTCCTTGTCCGTGTCGTCGCTGCACCACTTGCTCTTGTAGTACGCGGGAGCGGAGAAGCCGACCGCCGGAGGCCCGGTGGGGTCCTTCACGTCCTCGAAGCCCGAGATGACACCGGTGCCCGAGATCTCCCAGTCGCCGGGCACGTCGAACTGGGTGCCCCACTTGGGGTTGGTCACGACCTTCCAGCCCGGGATCGTGGGCGCGGCGTCCTCGCCGCCCCGCGGGTTCGCCGCAGGAGAGGACGCGGTGTCGGACGGCTTCGCCGACGGGGACGAGGACGCCTTGCCGTCGGCCACGTCCGAGCCGCCCTTGTCGTCCTTGTTCATCACGACGACACCGGTGACGACCGCTGCGACGACCACCGCGGTGGCCGCGAGGACGGCGACGATCGTCGTCCTCCTCCTGTCGTCCGGCGGCGGTCCGCCCGGTCCGCCCGGTCCGCCCGGTACGGCGTACTGCGGCACGGTGGGCTGCTGGTACGGGTTGGGCTGCGGGTAGCCCGGCTGTTGCCCCGGCTGACCCTGCTGCGGGTATCCCGGCTGCTGGTACGGATTGGGCTGTTGGTACCCCGGCTGCTGGTACGGGTTCTGATTCTGGTCCTGCGGGTTCTGCTCGCCCCCGGGCGGCTGCTGTCCTGGCCACATGGCCAGTAACCATAGAGGGGCCGGGCGTCCGCTGCTACGGGCGCCCCTGTGAGGGGATGGTCAAAGACTGCTACTCACTAGTAACATCGCCGTCATGAGCACTGAAGAGATGACAGTCGGCGACATCCTGTCCGCGAGCGTCCCGATGGTCCGGACCCTCGGCATCGAATACCTGGAGACGACCGCGGAGCGCGCTGTCCTCACGCTCCCGGACCGGGCCGAGTACCACAACCACCTCGGCGGACCCCACGCCGGAGCGATGTTCACGCTCGCCGAGTCGGCGAGCGGCGCGATAGTCGTCGCCGCGTTCGGTGACCAGATGTCCCGGGCCGTCCCCCTGCCCGTCACCACGGAGATGGCCTTCAAGAAGGTGGCCATGGGAGGGCTCACCGCGACCGCGGTGCTGGGCCGCCCGGCGGCCGAGGTCATCGCCGAACTGGACGAGGGCAAGCGCCCGGAGTTTCCCGTCAGCGTCGAGATCCGTCGCGCCGACGGTGCCGTCACCAGCGAGATGAGCGTCGTCTGGACCCTGCGTCCGAACCGCTGAGCGCCGACCGGCCCCGCGCGCCCCGGCCCCGGGGCCGCGGCGGCCGCTCCGCCCGTCCGGCCCGGTAGGCTGCCCGCCGTGCACCACCCGTGGTGCGCGGCGGCAGATTTCTTACGGGAGGACCGGCGATGCACGTCCAGGAGTGGCTCGAGACCGTACCGGCGGTCAGCATTTACCTCCTGGTGGGGGTCGTCATCGGGCTCGAGAGCCTGGGCATCCCGCTGCCCGGCGAGATCATCCTCGTGAGTTCGGCGCTCCTCGCCTCCCAGCACGGCGAGGTCGACCCCGTGGTGCTCGGTGCCTGCGCGTCCGCCGGAGCGATCATCGGTGACTCGATCGGTTACGCCATCGGCCGCAGGGGTGGACGACCGCTGCTCGCCTGGCTCGGCGGCAGGTTCCCCAAGCACTTCGGGGCGCCCCAGATCGCCCTGGCGGAGCGGTCGTTCGAGAAGTGGGGCATGTGGGCGGTCTTCTTCGGCCGTTTCGTCGCCCTGCTGCGTATCTTCGCGGGACCTCTGGCCGGGGTGCTGCGCATGCCGTACTGGAAGTTCCTGATCGCCAACGTGCTCGGCGGGATCGTCTGGGCGGGCGGCACCACCGCCGTCATCTACACCGTCGGAGTCGTCGCCGAGGCGTGGCTCAAGCGCTTCTCGTGGCTGGGCCTGCTGGCGGCCGTGCTGATCGGTGTGGTCTCGATGCTGGTGCTGAAGAACCGGGCCAAGAAGGCCGCGGAGCAGGCCGAGAGCTCCGTGCCGGTGTCCGAGCCGGACACGGTGCCCGCAGCCGACTGACCCCCGTACGGCCACGGCAGCGTGGGACGGCCTGCACCGTGGGCCCCTGCGGCTGTCAGCCCTCCTGGTGGGCCGCGCGGTGCGCCTTCGCCAGCTCGACGTAGCCGGCCGCGTTGAAGGCGATGCCCTCGCGCTCCTCGGCGGTCAGTTCACGCTTGACCTTGGCGGGCACGCCGGCGACGAGGGAGCCCGGCGGCACCCGCATCCCCTGCGGTACGAGAGCCTGCGCCGCGATCAGCGAACCCGCTCCGATGTGCGCGCCGTTGAGCACGGTGGCGCCCATGCCCACCAGGACGTCGTCCTCGATGACACAGCCGTGCAGCACGGCGTTGTGGCCGACCGAGACCCTGGCGCCCACCGTCAGCGGAAAGCCGGGGTCGGTGTGCACGCTGCAGTTGTCCTGGATGTTGCTGTCGGGGCCGAGGGCGATCGGGCCGCAGTCGGCGCGCAGCACGGCCTGGTACCAGACGCTGGAGCCCGCGGCCATCGACACCTCGCCGATGACGACGGAGGTCGGTGCGAGGAAGGCGTCCGGATCGATGTCCGGCTCCCTGCCGCCGATTCCGGTGACCAATGCCTGCTCTGCCATCGCCTGCTCCTCCGGTGGGGGTGTGGTGCGCACGGCACCCCTCTGCTCCGCACGAACCGTAATGGACGCTCCAGCCCGTCCGGACGGGTGGGGTGAACATCACAGCCCGGAGCACGGACCGCTCCGGGCCGGCCGACTACCGTGAGCGGGTGCCGACGAACCGGAAGTTCCTCTCCTCCCTGGCCCGCCGGCGGCGTGGTGTCATGTCCCACGCCGTCCATCGCGCCTGGGCCTGGGTGCAGGAGACCGGAGCCGTCACCGCGCAGCATCCCGGCCGGCTCCGCTTCGGCCGGATCGGTGCGGGCACCCGGCTCGCCTTCCCGCAGGGGACGGTCTTCGGGGAGCCGTGGATCGAGCTGGGCGACCACTGCATCATCGGCGAACAGGTGACGCTCACCGCCGGCCTGATGCCTGATCTGGACCTCGGGTCCGAGCCCATCCTGACCCTGGGCGACGGCGTGGTGCTGGGCCGGGGAAGCCATGTCATCGCCGACACGTCGGTGTCGATCGGCTCGGACACCTACTGCGGCCCGTACGTCTACATCACCTCGACCAACCACAGTTACGACGATCCCCACGAGCCGGTCGGCAGGCAGTGGCCGCGCATGGAGCCGGTCGTGATCGGCCCCGGGTGCTGGATCGGCACCGGAGCGGTCATCCTCCCGGGGGCCAGGCTCGGCCGCAACGTGGTGGTCGCCGCGGGTGCCGTCGTCCGTGGGGAGGTCGCCGACCACGCGGTGGTGGCGGGGGCGCCGGCCCGTGTGGTGCGCAGCTGGGATCCCGAGAAGGGCTGGCAGCCGCCCCTGCGCACACCCGCACCGGTGCCGATCCCGGACGGGGTGACGTCCGAGCAGCTGGCGGCGGTCGCGCTGCTGCCGGAGGAACCTGTCGAAGGAGTGTGAGCGTCGTCGGGACCGGCTCGTGCGCGGAGGGCTTCAGCCCGTCGCCAGCAGAACTGTCCCGATCAGGGCCAGTCCCGCGCCGGCAGCCTGGAGCCCGCGCAGCCGCTCACCCAGCACGCCTCGCGCCGCCAGCGCCGTCACCACCGGATACAGCGAGGCCAGGACGGCGGCCACGGTGACCGGCCCGTGCTGGGCGGCGATCGAATAGGTGCCGTTGGCCGCGACGTCGGCGAGCCCGACGAAGGCCAGGGCCGGCAGTGCGGCCCGAACGACGCCGAGCCCGCCCTCCTCGGGCAGCGCCCGGCCGCCGCGGCGCACGGAGACGTACAGGGCTGTTCCACCGACCGCGATGTTGGTGACGCGCTGGACGAAGAGAGCGAGGAAGAGTCCGGTCACCGTCGTCGACGCCTCCGCGATCAGTGTCATCACCGCGCCGAAGCCGAAGGCGGCCAGCAGGGTCAGCACGACCGCCCGGCGCTGCACCGGCGCACCGCGCAGCTGCGGCCCTCCGGCCAGGACGACCCCCAGGACGGCGACCGCCACCCCGGCGAACTGCAGCAGGCCCGGCCGCTCACCGACGAGCAGGCCCACTCCCACGGGCACCGCTACTCCCAGGGAGCCGAGGGGCGAGACCACGCCCATCGGCCCCAGGGCCAGCGCCTTGTAGAAGCTGAGCATCGCGACCGGGCCGACGACGCCCGCCGCGACCGCGAACCAGAGCAGGCTTCCGGCCTCGCTCCAGCCGCCGGTCGCCATCACGACGGCGCCGAGGACCACGGCCGCGATGCCCTGCGACACGACGACCACCGTGAGGGCGGGCGTGCGCCGGGTGAGCAGCCCGCCACCGAAATCGGCCAGCCCCCACAGCAGGCTCGTGGCAAGGGCGAACAGTGCGGTCATCAGGGGGCCTCGCAGTACAGTGCGGTGGTCGGGTGGGTGCACCACACCGTAGTGCAGTATTTTCGACCCTGTCATCCAAAATATTGGACGGAACGTGTCTGACCTCGATCAGCTGACCCAGTCGCTCGCCCGTAACCTCAAGCGCTGGAGGGGCGAGCGCGGCTTCACCCTGGACGCCCTCGCGGCCCGATCAGGGGTCAGCCGGGGCATGATCATCCAGATCGAGCAGGCGCGGACGAATCCGAGTGTGGGCACCACCGTCAAGCTCGCCGACGCGCTGGGCGTCAGCATCACCACGCTGCTCGACTACGAGCAGGGCACCCAAGTGCGTCTGGTGCCGGCGAGTCAGGCGGTGCGCCTGTGGTCGACGGAGGCCGGCAGCTCGACCGTCCTGCTGGTGGGCGCGGACGCCAGGGGGCCGATCGAGCTCTGGTCCTGGCATCTGATGCCGGGCGAGGGCAGTGCCTCCGACCCGCACCCCGAAGGGACGGTGGAGCTGCTCCACGTCACGGCGGGTGAACTGACGCTCGTCGTCGACGGTGAGGCCCACGTCGTCCCCGCCGGCACCTCCGCGACCTTCGAGGCGCACGTGCCGCACAGCTACCGCAACGACGGCTCCGAGCCCGCGGACCTGACCATGGCGGTGACGATCCCGCCGGTCCGCCGAGAGGGCAGGTGAGCAGCGCAAAGGGCAGCTCACGCCGGCTGTTGGCGTGAGCTGCATGCGCGCACCCCTGGGTACATTCGACGATGCCTCTCCCGCCGTCGACCGGCTGGACCTGCTGACGCCGCCCGTCGCCGCGGCGATCGCGGCCGGATGGGGCGGCGTCCCCGCCGGGTCGGTCGTCCACGTCGACACCGACCCGGAGATCGCGGACACGGCTGTGTTCGTCGAGCACTACGGCATCGAACTGCTGGACGCGTCGGCCAACTGCGTGGTGGTGGCCGGCAAGCGGGGTGGCGACACCAGCCTGGCCGCGTGCCTGGTGTTGTCGCGCACCCGCGTCGACGTGAACGGGGTGGTGCGCAAGCACCTCGGGACCCGCAAGGCGTCCTTCGCCCCGATGGACGTGGCGGTCGGTGAGACCGGCATGGAGTACGGCGGGATCACCCCGATCGGTCTGCCTGCGGCCTGGCCCCTCCTCGTCGACCCGGCGGTGGCGGACACGGAGTGGGTCCTGATCGGCAGCGGCAGCCGTCGAGGCAAGCTCATCGTCCCCGGCAAGGCGCTGGCGGCGCTGCCGGGAGCGGTCCTGCTGGAGGGCCTCGGAGTCTGACGCCGCATGTCAGGTCAGGAGAGGGCCAGGGCGCAAGGGAGCGCGATCGGCCCCCTTGAGCATGCTGATCGTGCGTTCATGCACGTCGCCCACGCGGCCCGTCAGCCGCACCTCAGGCGCCGGCGGCCCGGTGCTCCGTGAACCAGCCCACGGCGAATTCCACGGCCGCGCGGAGGGAGAACAACCGACTCGCCGCCCCCACCCGGCCGGTGCTGACCGCTCCTGGCCGGGCGCGCACGAAGTCGCCGCCGAGGCGGGCGAAGTCGCTGTCGTCCAGAGCGATGTCCTCGTACTCCCACCAGTGGCGTCCCCTGCCCGACGCCACCACGCAGCGGTACAGGCGGCGGGGCGGGGCCGGGCGGCGGTACTCCGCGAGGTGGAAGGCGGTGCAGCTGTCGAAGCCGGTGCCCAGGAGCAGGACCTGCGCGTCGGCCTCGTACAGCCGGGCGAGGGGGGAGCCCTCGCCCAGGTGGCAGTCCGGGCGGTGGCCATCGAGCAGCTGGGCGGCCGCCGGGCCCAGCCCGGCGAACGAGGTCTGCGGGTGGCTGCTGCGCCGCGCGCCCGGCGCCAGCCGCACCAGCTCGGCGAGAGCGCCCATCGTGGGGGCGGGAGACACAGCCGGGTCGAACGCGGGCATGGACGCGCGCACGGTCGCCCCGGCCGCCTCGCTGAGGCCCCTGACCCTGTCCAGATAGGCGCGGGAGGTGTCGGAGTTCTCCGGGGTGAAGGAGGGGACGACCAGCGTCCCTTCCGGTCCCAGGGCCCGGCGCAGCGCGTGCACCATGTCTCCGGCGGCCCCACCCACGGCACGCATCGAGGCGTGCACCAGCAGGACACCACCCCGCCGCACGCCGAGCTCGTGCAACTGGGTGGCGGCATGTTCGCCGCGGAGCAGGAGGTGCTGGGTCACGGCGGACATTCTCCCCGTCCGGGGTCGTCCGCGACACCACGCCTTCGCGGCGGAATTCAGCGGAGGGGGTTCAGGCGGGGTATCTCGATCGCCGGGCAGCGGTCCATGACCATGGAGAGGCCCGCCGCGCGCGTGCGCCCGTACGCCTCCTCGTCGACCACTCCGAGCTGGAACCAGACTGCCTTCGCCCCGGCCGCCACCGCCTCGTCGGCCACACCGCCCGCCAGCTCGCTGTTGACGAAGACATCCACCACATCGACGGGGAAGGGTATGTCCGCCAGCGAGGCGTACCCCTGTTCGCCGTGGACCGGCTCTGCCTTGGGGTGGACGGGCACCACCTTCTTGCCGAAGCGCTTGAGGACCTCCGCCACCCCGTAGGCCGCCCGGGACCGGTTGTTCGACAGGCCGACCACCGCCCAGGTGTCGCCCGTGTCCTGCAGGATCCTGCGCACCGTCTCATCGTCTGCGTACATGCCCCGACAACGGACGGGGCCGGTCCGCCATTCCCCACGGGAGGGTGAACGCGCCGGTCGTACCGGCACATAAGGTGGACCGATGCAGGAGCAGTACCGGACAGTCGCAAGCGCGGGCGTGCACGAGACCGAGGTCAGCCGATCGCGCTTCCTCTGCGCTCTCGCCCCCGCCGCCACCGAGCAGGAGGCGCAGGACTTCGTCGCGCGCGTCCGCAAGCAGCACCCCACCGCCAACCACAACTGCTTCGCCTACGTGATCGGTGCCGACGCCTCGGTGCAGAAGGCGAGCGACGACGGGGAGCCCGGCGGGACGGCGGGCGTGCCCATGCTCCAGATGCTCATGCGCCGGGAGGTGCGGTACGCCGTCGCCGTCGTCACCCGCTACTTCGGCGGGGTCAAGCTCGGCGCGGGCGGGCTGATCCGGGCGTACGGAGGAGCGGTCGGAGAGGCGCTGGACGCGCTGGGTACGACCACCCGCCGACGGTTCCGGCTCGCCACCGTCACCGTGGACCACCAGCGGGCGGGCAAGCTGGAGAACGATCTGCGCGCCACCGGAACCGCCGTCCACGACGTGACCTACGCGGAGTCGGTGACCATCGCGATCGGGCTGCCGGACGCCGACGTGGACGGCTTCCGGGCATGGCTGGCGGACGCCACGGCAGGTTCCGCCACGCTCGAACTGGGTGGCGAGGCGTACGGGGACGTCCGGGCCGGATGAGGGTTCCGGGGCCGCCCGGCACTAGCGTGGCCGTGCCGGTCGCGGAATGTGCGCCGGCACGGTGGCGGACCGGCTGGGTCCTGCGACGGAGTGGCGGACCGGTCAGGTCCTGGGGGCGGAGGAAGTGGAACATGCAGGTCGGAACCGTCGGAGTGGTGTCGTGAGGATTCTGCACACCTCGGACTGGCATCTGGGCCGGTCGTTCCACCGCGTCTCGATGCTCGATGCCCAGAGCGCTCATCTCGACCACCTGGTGGAGACGGTTCGGGAACACGAGGTCGATGTCGTCGTCGTGGCGGGCGACGTCTACGACAGGGCCGTGCCGCCGCTCTCCGCCGTCCAGCTGTTCGACGACGCGCTGCACCGGCTCGCCGAGGCCGGTGTGCCGACCGTCATGATCTCCGGGAACCACGACTCCGCCCGCAGGCTCGGCGTCGGCGCCGGGCTGATCGCGCGCGCGGGCATCCACCTCCGGACCGACCCGGCGGACTGCGCCACCCCGGTCGTGCTGCACGACGCACACGGCGACGTGGCGTTCTACGGGCTTCCCTACCTCGAACCCGCCCTCGTCAAGGACAGCCTGGGCGCATCGAAGGCGGGGCACGAAGCGGTCCTCACGGCGGCCATGGACCGGGTGCGGGCCGATCTCGCCTCACGGCCGGACGGCACCCGCTCCGTGGTCCTCTCCCATGCCTTCGTGGCGGGCGGCGAACCCAGCGACAGCGAACGCGACATCACCGTCGGCGGCGTCGCGGCCGTCCCCGCCGGAGTGTTCGCCGGCGTCGACTACGTGGCCCTCGGCCATCTGCACGGCTGCCAGACGGTCACGGAACGCGTGCGCTACTCGGGCTCGCCGCTCGCGTACTCCTTCTCGGAACACGCGCACCGCAAGACGATGTGGCTGATCGACCTCGGCGCCGACGGGGACCTCCGTGCGGAACGCGTCGACTGCCCGGTTCCACGCCCGCTCGCACGGCTCCGCGGACGCCTCGGCGAACTGCTCGAGGACCCCGCGCTCGAACGGCACCGTGAGTCCTGGGTGGAGGCCACCCTCACCGACCCCGCGCGGCCGGAGGAGCCGATGGCCCGCCTGCTCGAGCGGTTCCCGCACACCCTCAGCCTGGTCTTCGAACCCGATCGCGCACCCCAGGACCCCCTCGCGTCGTACGCCCAGCGGCTCAAGGGGCGTGACGACCAGCAGGTGGCCGAGGACTTCGTCGCCCACGTACGCGGCGGAAGCGGGCCCAGCGCACAGGAGCGGACGGTGCTGCGCGCCGCCTTCGACGACGTGCGGGTCGGCGACGGAATCGACGAGGTGTCCCGTTGAGGCTGCACACACTCACCCTGACCGCGTTCGGACCCTTCGGCGCCACGCAGGAAGTCGACTTCGACGCACTGTCCTCGGCCGGGATCTTCCTGCTCCACGGTCCGACCGGGGCGGGCAAGACCTCCGTTCTCGACGCCGTCTGCTACGCCCTGTACGGGGCGGTGCCCGGCGCCCGGCAGAGCCCCGGGACCTCGCTGCGCAGCGACCACGCCCCGGCGGACAGGCCGACCGAGGTGCGCCTGGAGCTGACCGTCGGGGGGCGCCGCCTGGAAGTGACCCGGCTGCCCGCCCAGCCCCGGCCCAAGAAGAGGGGCGGCGGCTTCACGACCGAGAAGGCGCAGAGCCGCCTCCGTGAGTACGACCCCGAGCACGGCTGGAAGCCGCTCAGCCGCTCCCACCAGGAGATCGGCGAGGAGATCGGCGGCCTCATCGGGATGAGCCGGGAGCAGTTCTGCCAGGTGGTGCTGCTGCCGCAGGGCGACTTCGCGCGGTTCCTCCGTGCCGACGCGGAGGCACGGGGGAGGCTGCTCGGCAGGCTCTTCGACACCCGTCGTTTCGCCGCCGTCGAGGAGCGCCTCGCCGAACAGCGACGGGCGGCCGAAGCCAGGGTCAGGGCCGGGGACGAGCAGATCCTCGCCCTGGCCCAGCGCATCGCGCAGGCAGCCGGCCCGGCGGCGGACGAGGCGGCCCTTCCCGAGGAACGGCCCGGGGAGCCCGGTCTCGCGGAGGGCGTCCTGCGATGGGCGGCCGTCGCGCGGAGCGGGGCCCTTGAGCGGCTCGACATCGCCCGGTGCGTCCTCGCCGGGGCGGAGGAACGGAACACCGCCGCCCGCCTTGCGCTCGAGGGCGAGCGCGAACTCGCCCGGCTCCAGCAGCGGTACGAGGAGACCCGGCGCCGAGCCGCCGGGCTCGAGGACCGCCGCGCCGAACGCGACCGCTGCCACGAACAGCTGGCCCGCGCGCGCAAGGCGGACCTGGTCGCCCCGGCGCTCGACCTGCGCGACGGGGCCGAGCGGGCCCACCGCGCGGCTGCCGGGGAGCGCGAGCGGGCCTGCGCCGGACTGCCGCCCGAACTGGCCGGAGCGAGCTTCGAACAGCTGGCCGCCAGGGAACGGGCGCTCCGGGCGGAACTGGGCGGACTCGGCGCGGCGCGCCGCGCCGAACGGCGCAGCGTGGAGATCGACGCCGAGCGGGCCGGGCTGGAGAGGCAGTCCCGCTCCGACGACGAACTGATCCAGGAGACGGCGGACTGGCTCGCCGGATGGGACACCACCCACCGGGGCCTCAGGGCGGACGTCGAGGCGGGGCAGGACGCGGCGACCCGCGCGGAACAGCTGGCCGGCCGGCTCGCCCCCGCGCGCAGGAGGCTGGAGGCGGCCCGTCGGCGTGACGCTCTCGCCGTCCAGGAGGAGGTGGCGGGCACGGCCCTGACCGCGGCGCGTGAGCGTGCCGTGGCCGCGCACGAGAAGTGGCTGGCGCTGCGGGAGCAGCGGCTGCGCGGCATCGCGGCGGAACTGGCCGGCCGGCTCGTCGACGGCACCGCCTGCACCGTGTGCGGATCGGCCGAGCACCCGGAGCCGGCCCGCGCGGAGGCCGGCCATGTGGACCGGGCCACGGAGGAGGCGGCGCTTGCCGCGCACCAGCGTGCCGACCGGGCCCGTGGCGCTGCGGAGAGCGAGCTCGGGCTCCTGCGGGAACGGCTCACGGCGGCGCGGGCGGAGTCGGTGGACCCGGCGGACGCCACCGGCCCGTCCGGACCGGGCGACCCGGCCCCCGCTTCCGTCGCCCGGCTTCATGAGGCCGTCGACCGCCTGACCCGGGAGCACGAGGACGCGCACCGCCTGGCGGCGGGAACGCACGCGGCGAGGGAGGCCCTCGCCGCTGCCGAGCGCGAGCACCTCGGCCGGCTCGACGACCGGCAGCGGGCCGAACGGCGCGCTGCCGCCCGAACCTCGCAGCGGGAAGCGCTCGACCGTGAACAGACGGCGCTGGAGGCGGAGCTGGTCACGGCCCGCGGCGCCTGCGGCTCCGTTGCCGAGCACGCCGCGCTGCTCGAACGCCGCGCCGGTCTGCTCGCCGGCGCCGCCCAGGCGCTCCGCACCGAGCAGGACGCGGCGGAACGGCTCAAGGAGGCGGACGGCAGGCTCGCCGACGCCGCCTTCCGGGCCGGATTCGACACCCCGCGGGCCGCTGCCGCGAAGCTCCTCGACGACACCGCGCAGCGGGAGCTCCAGCACCGCGTCGACGCCTGGCAGACGGAGGCCGCGGCGGTCGCCGACCGGCTCGCCGAGGAGGACGCCCGGGCTGCCGCCGACCGCCCGGCAGCGACTCCGGACGCGGCGCAGGCGGCGTACGACCTGTCCGCGAGGCAGCTGAGGGACAGCGCCGCCGCGCACGCCGCCGCGCAGGAGCGAGGTGCGGAGCTCGGCCGGCTCTCGCGCCGTGCAGAGGACGAGGTGCGCGCCCTGGGGCCACGTCGCCAGGAGTACGAGAGGGTGGCCCGTCTCGCCGGGCTGACCGCGGGCACCTCGGCGGACAACGAGCGCAAGATGCGGCTGGAGGCGTACGTACTGGCGGCCCGCCTCGAACAGGTGGCGGCCGCGGCGACGGCCCGTCTCCAGCGGATGTCGTCGGGCCGCTACACCCTGGTCCACTCCGACGAACGCAGCGGAGGCCGCAGGGCGGGGCTCGGCCTGCACGTCGTCGACTCCTGGACGGGCCGGGAGCGCGACACGGCCACGCTGTCCGGCGGCGAGACCTTCTTCGCCTCTCTCGCCCTGGCCCTCGGTCTGGCCGACGTGGTGACGGACGAGGCGGGCGGCGTACGTCTGGACACGCTCTTCATCGACGAGGGCTTCGGCAGCCTGGACGACCAGACGCTGGACGAGGTGCTCGACGTCCTCGACTCGCTGCGCGAACGCGACCGTAGCGTCGGCATCGTCAGCCACGTGGCAGATCTGCGCAGGCGCATCCCCGCCCAGCTGGAGGTCGTGAAGGAACGGCACGGATCGGCGGTGGTCCACCGGTCGGCCGGCATGCTCAGCGGCTGATCGCCCGACGGGGGAGGGGCGAGGAGTAGACGACGCTGGTGGTCACGGAACCGAGGGCGCCGATCCTCCCCGTGACCTCCTCCAGATGACGCATCGAACGGGCGGTCACCTTCAGGACGAAGCAGTCGTCACCGGTCACATGGTGGGCCTCCACGATCTCGGGGGTCGTGTCCGTCAGGTCGTGGAACGGCTTGTAGTTGCCGTTCGGATAGCGCAGCCGTACGAGGGCGAGGATCGGCAGTCCCAGCCGCTCCGGGTCCACCACCGCGGCGTAACCGCTGATCACCCCCGCCTCCTCGAGGCGGCGTACCCGCTCGGTGACGGCGCTCGGGGACATCGCCACGGCGCGGGCCAGCTCGGCGAAGGTCGCGCGTCCGTCACGCTGGAGGACGTCGAGGATGCGCCAGTCCGTGGCGTCCGGGGAATACTCGGTCATGACGTCAGACAACAGGGGAAGCCCCTGCGGATCAAGAGATGTGCCGGGGATCACTGCTTCCGGCCGGGGTCGGGCGACCGTAGATTTCTGGTCATGACCTCACAGACCATCACCGCCGGCAACCCCGTCCTCCGGGTGCCACCCGCCTCCCCGGCCGTCGCCGCGGCGTATTTCGGTGCCTCACTCGCTTTCCACGCCGACGTGTCCGATGTCGCAGCTGCCCTGGAGGGCGACGGCGACCCCGGCTTCGTCGTCGTGGACTCCAGGTCCACCGCTTCCTGGGACCAGGGGCACGTCCCCGGCGCGGTGCACCTGCCGACCGCCCTCGTCGCCGAGCAGGCGGCCGGACTCCTCGACCCGGCCGTGCCCGTGGTCACCTACTGCTGGGGGCCGGGCTGCAACGGAGCGACCCGGGCCGCTCTGGCGCTCGCCGAACTCGGCTACCAGGTCAAGGAGATGCTCGGCGGATTCGAGTACTGGGCGCGCGAGGGACTCGTCTTCGAGACCTGGGAGGGGCCCGAGCGGCGTACCGCCGACCCGCTCACGGCGCCCGTGGACGCCGACGACTGCGGCTGCTGAACCGATCTCTCCCCGCGCCCGGACCGGGGTCAGGCCCGGGGAGCGCGGTGAGGTGGACCAGGGTCCGCCCGCGTAGTGGTGATCAGGATCGGGCAGCGAGCAGCGCGGCGAAGAGATCCTCGCCGTCGTCGCCCGCGGGCAGGCCGCTGACCTGGCCGTCACCGACCTCCACCACCCGCCACACCCCGTCCTCCCGCAGCGCCATGTCCGTGGTCACCCACCGGCAGCCGAGCGCGCGCACGGCCGCGCCGACGGCGTCGAGCCCGGGCGCCGGCAGCCGGCCGGGGGTGTCCGGGTGCGCTGTCACCCGCACGGCCTCACCGTCCACCCACCACACCCGGGCCTCACCGCCCGGCACGAACGGCTCGTACGCGCGCAGCACCACTCCGCCGGCCAGGAAGTCCCCCTGCAGGCCGACGAACCGGCCGACGACGGCGGCGAGTCGGCCCGTGTCCGTCAGCTCCGGCACGAAGCACGCCTCATGCCACTCGTGCTTACGGGACTTGACGAAGTCCTTGACGATGCCGGGGCCCGGGCCGAGAGCGCCGGCGAGGCCGGACCAGGCCGCGGGATCCGGGAGCGCCTCAGCTGCCGGCAGCGCCCGCCAGACGCTGCGCGGGGTGAGGCCGGCGAACGCCTCGTACCAACCGGGCAGTTCATGGGCGGTGCGGTAGGCCGAGGCGTCGGTGAGCAGCGAGCAGCCGCGGGCGAGGAGGGCGTGCTCCAGGTCCTCGTAGCGGGCGGACGGGATCATCCAGCCCCGGTACCAGTACGCCCCCGAGTCCCGCCCGGCCCGGCTGACGGCGGTCCCGGCGTCCCCGGCGAGCAACGCGTCGTGGTCGACCAGGACGATCCGCGCACCGGCGCGCCGGGCAGCGGCCGCCTCCTCGGCGAACAGGGGATCCGGGTGCCGCGGCCGCAGCGGGTCGCGGCAGAACAGGAAGCCGGGCGGAGTCATGCGGGGTTCGTCCTTCGGGCGGTCGGAGGAGAGGCGGCGTGGTGGCCGGGGGGGGGGGGGGCGGCCCCCCCCCCCCCCCCCGCGGCCCGCCCGCCCCACAGCCGCCCCCCCCGGCCGCCTATCACCATCCCGGGGGTGACCACCCGAGGCC
>NZ_JBHUYV010000011.1:101418-256860 GCF_042667905.1 Streptomyces sp. NPDC057287
AACTGTCCCCGGGGCGTTGCATGGGGGGTTTGGTCCTGGGGGGGGGGGGCGGCGCGGGGGGGTGGGGCGGGGGGGTGGGTCCCCCCCCGCCCCGGCACCGACGGCATCAGAGCCTGGACAGCTCGTCCACCAGGTCGTCCAGACCGAGCGACCCCTGCGAAAGGGCAGCCATGTGCCAGGCCTTGAGGTCGAACGCGTCGCCGTGGGCCTTCCGGGCGTTCTCCCGGCCCAGCAGCCAGGCACGCTCACCCAGCTTGTAGCCGATCGCCTGCCCCGGCATGGACAGGTAGCGGGTCAGCTCGCTCTCCACGAAGTCCGCGGGCCGGCCGCTGTGGCTGCCGAAGAACTCCTGCGCCAGATCCGGTGTCCACCGCTCGCCCGGGTGGAAAGGCGAGTCCGCGGGGATCTCCAGTCCCAGGTGCATGCCGATGTCGACGATCACCCGGCAGGCACGCATCATCTGCGCGTCCAGATAACCGAGGCGGCGCTCGGCGTCGGGCAGATAGCCCAGCTCGTCCATGAGCCGCTCGGCGTACAGGGCCCAGCCCTCGGCGTTGGCGCTGACCTGGCCGACCGACGCCTGGTAGCGCGAGAGGCTGTCCGCTACATGCGTCCACTGCGCGATCTGCAGGTGGTGGCCGGGCACACCCTCGTGGTACCAGGTGGACACCAGGTCGTAGACGGGGAAACGGGTCTCGCCCATGGTGGGGAGCCAGGTGCGGCCCGGCCGGGAGAAGTCCTCGGAGGGCCCGGTGTAGTACGGAGCTGCGGCACCCCCCGCCGGAGCGATCCGGGACTCCACCTTCCGTACCCGCTCGGCGAGTTCGAAGTGGGTGCCGTCGAGCGCCTCGATGGCCTCGTCCATCAGGCTCTGCAGCCAGACCCGGACCTCGTCCACGCCCTCGATGTGCTTGCCGTGCACGTCGAGATGGGCGAGCGCCTCCCAAGGGCCCGCACCGGGAACGATCTTGTCCGCCTCGGTCTTCATCTCGCCGAGCAGCCGGTGGAATTCGGACCAGCCGTAGGCGTACGCCTCGTCGAGGTCCAGATCCGTGCCGTTGAAGTGCCGTGCCCAGCGGGCGTAACGCTCCCGGCCCACGGTGTCCGGGGCGCCCTCGATCGCGGGGGCGTACACGTCCCTCATCCAGTCCCTCAGCGCGACCAGGGCCGAAGCTGCCTGCGCGGCTGCCTCGTCGAGCTCCGCCCGCAGCGCTTCGGGTCCGTCGGCCGCGAAGCCCTGGAAGAACCCCGGGCCGTCACCCTCTCCCGCCCAGGCCCCCAGCTGCCCGATGAACGTCGCGGTGGGGCGGGGACCGCCGTACAGCTTGCGCTCCAGGCCGAGCGCGAGTGAGTCGCGGTACCCCTCCAGTGCGGCCGGCACCGCACGCAGACGGTCCACGACGGCGGCCCAGTCCTCGTCGGTCGCCGTCGGCGTCGCCGAGAACACATCGCGGAGGCTGTGCGCTGGGGAGTGGATGTTGGAGACGGCCCGCAGCCCCTCCTCGGCCTCGTTGACGGCGAGTTCGGCCGTCAGGCGTTCCCGCAGCAGTCGGGCGCAACGCCTCTCCTCGTCGGTGTCCGCGCCCGGCACCTGCTCCGCGGCGTCGAGTTCCACGAGCGTCCTGCGGATGAGCCCGGCCATGGCGTCATGGCCGGCCGGCGAGAAATCGGGCAGCCGGCGGGAGCTTTCCGCGACACCGAGATAGGTACCGGTGATCGGGTCGAGTTCGATGTATGCGTCGACGTATGCGTCGGCGACCTGGCGCGGCAGTGCGCTGCTCGATGTGTCTGACATGTGGACATCCTCGTACGGCGGAGGCCCTCACGTCACGGGGAACAGGACTTCGTCCCGGGAAGACCCCTTACGGAGCGGTCGATCCGGGTCACGCGTCCGCGGGGTCTGCGGAATGCCGCGCGCCCTTCGTGGCCGGCATCAGCGGGCCGCACTCCCACTGCTGGAAGATGAGCCGGGTCTCCACGCGCGCCACCTCGCGGCACGAGGTGAACTCGTCGAGCACCAGACGCTGCAGGTCCGTCGGGTCCGCGACGGCCACATGCACCAGATAGTCGTCGGGCCCCGTGAGATGGAAGAACGCCCGGGATTCCGGCAGCGCCCTGATCCGTTCGACGAACGGGCCGATGAGCTCCCTGCGGTGCGGGCGGACCTGCACCAGCAGCAGCGCCTCCAGGCCGCGGCCGAGCCGTGCCGGGTCGAGCCGCAGCCGGTGCCCGAGGATCACGCCCGAGCGGCGCAGCCGTGCCACGCGGTCCAGGCAGGTGGACGGAGCCACTCCGACTTCGGCGGCCAGCTCCCGGTACGTCGTCCGGGCATCGTTCTGCAGGAGACGCAGAATGTGCAGATCGACCGGATCCAGTGCGACGGATTCAGACATCCGGCGAACGTAGCACGGCATCCGGCCACCTCTACCCGGTCGCTGTTCAGTCTGGTGACATGGACACCGAAGCCTCCTCGCTGACATCCCAGCCCTCCTTCCGGTCCAGGGCCCTCGCCACCGAAGCCGTGCACGCCGGACGCGACGATCTCGCCTCTCTCGGTCTGCACGCCGCACCGATCGATCTGTCCACCACCTACCCCTCGTACGACTCCCGGGGCGAGGCCGCGCGCATCGACGCCTTCGCCGCCACCGGAGCCAGGCCCGACGGACCGCCCGTGTACGCACGGCTGGACAACCCGACGACGGCCCGCTTCGAAACGGCACTGGCCCGGCTGGAGGGCGCCGCGAGCGCCGTGGCCTTCGCCAGCGGAATGGCGGCACTCACCGCGGTCCTGCTGGCCCGCGCGAGCCTGGGGCTGCGCCACGTGGTCGCGGTACGCCCGCTCTACGGCTGCAGCGACCACCTCCTGGGCGCCGGCCTGCTGGGCACCGAGGTGACGTGGACGGATCCCGCGGGCATCGCCGACGCGATCCGCCCGGACACCGGCCTGGTGATGGTGGAGACACCCGCCAACCCGACGCTGGCAGAGCTGGACATCCGGGCCGTGGCCCACTCCTGCGGCTCGGTGCCGCTCCTCGTCGACAACACCTTCGCGACGCCCGTGCTGCAGCGGCCGCTCGAACACGGCGCCCGCATCGTGCTGCACAGCGCCACCAAGTACCTGGGCGGTCACGGCGATGTGATGGGCGGGGTCGTCGCCTGTGACGAGGAGTTCGCCGCGACCCTGCGGCAGGTGCGGTTCGCCACCGGGGGCGTGCTGCACCCGATGGCCGGATACCTGCTGCTGCGCGGGCTGTCCACGCTGCCGGTACGGATCAGGGCCGCGTCCGGCGCCGCGGCGGAACTGGCCCGCAGGCTCTCGGCGGACCCCCGGGTCGCCCGGGTGCACTACCCGGAGATCGGGGGCGCGATGGTGTCCTTCGAGGTGTACGGGGACCCCCACCGGATCATCGCCGGAGTCCGGCTGATCACCCCCGCGGTGAGCCTCGGGAGCGTGGACACCCTCATCCAGCATCCGGCCTCCATCAGCCACCGCATCGTGGGTGAGGGAGACCGGAGGGCCGCGGGTGTCGGCGACCGTCTGCTGCGCATGTCGGTCGGTCTCGAGGACGTCGAGGACCTCTGGGCCGATCTCTGTCAGGCGCTCAGCGACCGGAGGGCTGTTCCGCCGGCCCGGTCAGGGGCAGCGACCGGGACGCCGACGGCGCCCCCGACCGGGTCGCCGGTTCCGTAGCCGGCAGGTCGGACTGCTGGGCGGGAGTCGCGGACAGCCGGGCCGTGATGACCAGGGTGCCCTCCTCGATCTGGTAGTCGAGGGGCAGGGAGAGCGCCCGCATTGCGGCCACCATCCCCGTGTTGTGGGCCTGCGTCACCGCGTACACGCTCTCGCAGCCCGCTTCGACCGCCAGGGCCACCAGCCGGCCGAGGAGTTCGGAGCCGATCCCGCGGCGCTGCCAGTCGTCCTCGACGAGGAGCGCCACCTCGGTCTCGTCCCCGTCCCAGAGGAGATGGCCGAGGGCCACCATTCGTCCGGAGGCGGTCTGAACGGCGAGCGTGCGGCCGAAGCGCGGGCTCAGCAGGTGGTCCAGATACCGGTCGGCGTCACGTACCGGGCCGTGGTAGCGCAGGCCGAGGGTGCGCTCGGAGCAGCGGCCGTGCATGGCGAGGGCCGCGGCGAGGTCGTCCCGGTCCGCCCGGCGCACGGTGATCTCGTTGCCCTCGGGCAGGGTGAGGACGTCCTCGCTGCGCGGTACACGCGGGCCGAGCCGGGCGTCGAGCTCGACCAGGGCCCGTGCGCGGGCGAACTCGGTCGGGGTGAAGGGGAGATAGGGGCGCTCGACGGTGATGACACCGCCCGACGGATCGCGCAGCCTCATCACGGTGTCCTCCAGGACGCCTTCCACCGGCGCGCTCTCCCCGGTCGGGCGGCCGTTGACCGACAGGGCGGGCAGCGAGTGGATGGTGCACCGGCCCAGGAGCTGGCGCAGCGCCAGGGGGAGTTCGGCGGTGTCCAGAGCGGTGCGCGTCGCGAGGCCGAGGATCCGGGTGGGCGCGTCCACCAGGTCGTGCGCGTCCGCGCGTTCGATCCAGGTGGAGGACCCGCCGGCGGCGGAGATCTCCCGGGTGAGCTCCTGGGCCGACAGCGACGCGGGAGCACGCAGCAGGAACTCGTCGACGGTGCCTTCGGCCAGCGGGTGGGTCTGGAGGGTGAGGATGTCCACGCGGTGACGGGCGAGGGCGGTGCAGAGGGCGGCCAGGGTCCCGGGGGCGTCCCGCACGGTCGTCCGCATCCGCCACAGCACCGTTTCGACGGTCTGGTCGGCGTCGGCCGGAGGGAGTGCCGGGCCGGCGCCGGTATCGGTGCCCGGGGGCGGCGCGTGGCTGTGCCGTCGAGCCCACCAGGTGTGGAACGCGGCCGTGGCGACGAGGGCCACGGCCGAGGCGATGAGCAGATAGGGGCCGTCGGGCTGGTGTCCGATCAGGTTGGCGATCGCGTCGGCCACGGCGACGGCGGTGAAGAGGGCGGCCAGCTCGATCAGGTCCCGCCGCCAGTGGTGCGGACGGCGGGCACTCTTCGCGGATGTCACATCAGTCATGCCCTCACTGTGACCGAACGGTGTTGCCTGATCGCGAACGCATTGTGACTGATGGGTTACGTGTGGATCTGGTCGTCTTCAGCACCTTTTCCCTGCCCTCGCGCGGGCCTGCCGCCGACGCCCCTGTCCCGTCGCCTTCCGGCGGTCCGGAACCGCTTTCCGTCGCTGCCGGGTGGTCAGGGGACCCGGGTCCGCTCACTGGCCGGTGCGTCCGGGCTGCAGCACCTTGCTGAAGAGGACCGTGCCCCCCTGTGCCCGGAGCCGTACGGTCAGCTCCCCGCTCCCGCCGTCGATGTCGACCTCCCCGAAGAACTGCGGGGACTCCATGGGGGACACGTTCGCCCGGTCCGGTGCCCGCACGAAGACCCGCTCCGGGCCGAACGTGGCGTCCAGCGCGTTGGCGGGGAAGCCACCTGCCGCGAGCGGCCCCGAGACGAACTCCCAGAACGGTGCGAAGTCCTGGAAGGCGGCACGCTCGGGGGAGTAGTGCTGGGCAGAGGTGTAGTGCACATCGGCCGTCAGCCAGACGGTGCCGGTGATACGCCGGTGCTTGATGTGGCGCAGCAACTCGGCGATCTGCAGCTCCCGGCCCAGCGGCGCCCCCGGGTCGCCCTGCGCGACCGCCTCGAAGTCCGTGGCTCCGTCCGGGACCACGAGCCCCAGCGGCATGTCCGCGGCGATCACCTTCCACACCGCACGCGACTGCGACAGTTCGCGCTTGAGCCACCCCAGCTGCTCGGCGCCGAGGATGCCGGTGGTGTCGTCGGGCTGCCGGCCGGGGGAGTTGGCGTCGCGGTACGACCGCATGTCGAGCACGAACACGTCGAGCAGCGGGCCGTGGCGCACGACGCGGTGCATGCGCCGCTCGTCCGGCGCCGCCCGCAGGGTGGGTACGGGGAAGTACTCGCGGAACGCCCGCATCGAGCGCGCGGCGAGCAGATCCACGTTCTTCTCGGTGTAGCGCACGTCGTCGAGGATCTGTCCCGGGTACCAGTTGTTGCGCACCTCGTGGTCGTCCCACTGGACGATGGAGGGCACCTGGGCGTTGAACCCCCGCAGATTGTCGTCGAGCAGGTTGTAGCGGAAGTTCCCCCGGTACTCGTCCAGGGTCTCGGCGACCTTCGACTTCTCCGGGGTCGTGATGTTGCGCCAGACCCTGCCGTCGGGCAGCGTCACGCTGGGCTCGAGCACTCCGTCCGCGTAGATGTTGTCCCCGCTGCACAGGAAGAAGTCCGGATCCAGGCGGCGCATCTCGTCGTACACCCGGTAGCCGCCGATGTCGGGGTTGATGCCCCAGCCCTGCCCCGCGATGTCGCCCGACCAGAGGAACCGTACCCCGTCACGGCGGCCTGCGGGAGCCGTGCGGAAGGTGCCGTGGACCGGCTTGCCCGTGCGCCGGGGGTCGTACGGGTCGGCGAGTGTGACGCGGTAGTGCACCTGCTGACCGGCGGGCAGCCCGTGCAACGGGGTCGCCCCGGTGAAGTCCGTGCCGGCCTCGATGAGCGGACCGTGCCAGGTCCGGGCACGGCGGAAGGACTCTGTCGCGGACGTCTCGACCACCATCCGGGCGGGGCGGTCCGAGCGCACCCACACGAGGGCGGACGAAGCCGTCACATCACCGGCCTGGACTCCCCAGGACGCGCTCGGGCGGCCCGACAGGGCGAACGCGGGCGCTGTGGCGAACGCCGCGGGTACCGCGGCCGCGGCCGAGGCGAGGAGTGAGCCGCGCAGGACGGAGCGGCGTCCCGGGGCCGGGACGAGGGGACGGTTCGGCATCGATGCGCCTCCAGTGCGAGCGGGGCTGCCGGAACAGCGAGTCCGGGCAGGCAGGTTGCGGACCCCATACCTAGTCCCCGGCAGCGGCGCGCACCCCAACCGCGGATGAACAACCGGGTCCGCCGACGCCGACGCCCGGGAGGCGCCGGCTCTCCGGGCCGCCTCGGCCAGGTGGGGTCTACGTCCGCGGCGCGGCTTTCCGGACGGTCTTGGCCAGGTGGGGCCCTACGTCCCCGGCGCGGCTTCCCGGAGGGGCTTGGCCAGGTGGGGTCTACGTCCGGGCGGTGCGGCCCTTCCCGACCGCCTCGGCCAGGAGGCGGATGCCGTCCTCGATCGCCGTCGGTGCCAGATGCGCGTAGCCGAGAACCAGTCGGATTGTGCCGTCGTCCGCGCCGTCCGCCGTGCAACTGCTGAGCGGGCGCAGCGCGATGCCCGCGGCGGTCGCACGCCGCAGCAGCTCGTCCTGAGGGCCGAACCGGTCGGGCAGCCGGGCGATGATGTGCAGGCCCGCGGAGATGCCGCTGACCTCCGCCCCGGGGAAGTGCGCGGCCAGAGCGCCCGTCATGGAGTCCCTGCGCTCCCTGTAGGCGCGTTGGCAGCGGCGCAGCTGCCGGTCGTAGCCGCCGCCGGTGACGAAGTCCGCCAGGACCGCCTGGTCGACCGACGGATTGCCGAGGTCCATGGTGCGTTTACGGGCGATGATCTCGTCGGTCATCGACGCCGGAGCGATCAGCCAGCCGAGCCGCAGACCGGGCGCCAGGGACTTGCTGACCGAACCGGTGTAGACGACGTGTTCCGGGTCCAGCCCTTGCAGAGCCCCGACCGGTGCCCGGTCGTAGCGGAAATCGCCGTCGTAGTCGTCCTCCAGGATCACCCCGGCGGTGGCGCGGGCCCAGTCGAGCAGGGCCCCGCGCCGATCGGCGGTGTACGCGATGCCGGTGGGGAACTGATGGGCCGGGGTCGTGACGACGGCGCGTACGCCTGAGCGCTGCAGCGGCTCCAGGGCCAGACCCTCGTCGTCGAGCGGCAGGGGAACCGTCGTCAGGCCTGCTGAGGCGAACAGCGAGGCGTGCTCAGGGCTTCCGGGATCCTCGGCGCCCACCGTCGTCGCCCCGCGCCCGCGCAGGACCAACCCGAGCAGGGCCGTCGCCTGCGCCACGCCCGAGCACACCACCACCTGCTCCGGATCGGCCACCACGCCGCGCCGCCGCGTGAGCAGGGAGGCCAGCGCCACCCGCAGCTCGGGCAGGCCGCGGGGATCCGGGTAGCCGAGGGCGCTGTGCGGCATCCGGTCCAGGACCGTGCGATGAACCGCGGCCCAGGCGCTCCGCGGGAAGAGCGAGAGATCCGGGGTGCCCGGACGGAAGTCCACGTGTGCGCCGGGCGCACGGGGTGACAGATCCCGCACCGCCCGGACGGCGGGCCGCACCGCCGCGCTCACCCAGGTGCCCGCGCCCCGGCCCGAGCGGAGATAACTCTCCGCCGTCAGCTGCTCGTACGCCTCGGTCACGAGACCGCGGGAGACCCCGAGATCGGCGGCGAGCTCGCGGCTGGCCGGCAGCCGGGTCCCGGCCGCCAGACGGCCCGAACGGACGGCGTCGCGCAGGGCCGACTGCAGGGCGCGCCCCCGCCCGCGTGCGGGGGCGGAGGCGGCGGGAAGCAGCAGCTCCCAAGCCGCGGAGGCGCTCGGGCGCCCTTCCTCAGAGGCAGGCCCTGGCGCTGAACTGGTCCCCGATGACGTCATGGAAGTGGACCTTAAACCGGACCGCGGCGAAACCTAGCGTCGTCCTCATGAACGCAACTCCTTTGCGCGGAGCCCTGCTCGCGGCCTTCGCCTGTTCCCTCGTCGGCGCCTCCTTCACGGCCAACAGCGTCCTCGGCGACTACCCGTACGCAGGCGGCCAGGCACTGCGGTACGGTCTCGCCGCCCTGTTGCTCCTGCCGCTCCTGCGCCCGGGGCGCGGCCCGGGCCCCGCCGTCGCACCGACGATGCTCACCCGGCGGGAGTGGGGGCGGCTCGGGGCCCTCGCCGCCATCGGCATGGTCGGCTTCAACCTGGCTGTCCTGGCAGCGGAACGCACGGCGGAACCCGCGGTCCCGGGGGTGCTCGTCGGCTGTGCGCCCATCGTGGTCGGCGTTCTCGTCCCGGCCCTGGAGGGGCGCCGTCCCACCCGGGCGGTCCTGTACTCGGCGGGCCTCGTGGCCGTCGGGGCGTTCACCGTCCAGGGTTGGGGCCGGACCGACCTTGCGGGAGTCCTCTACTCGGTCGGTGCGCTCGGCGGGGAGGTCGGCTTCGCGGTCCTCGCCGTGCCGCTGCTGCGCCGCCTGGGGCCGAAGCGGCTGTCGGCAGCCGTCTGCGGCGCCGCGGCCGCGGAGTCCGTGCTGCTCGGCGTCCTCCTCGACGGGGGAGGTTTCCTGCGGGTGCCCACTCCGGTGGAGACGCTCGCACTGCTCTGGCAGGCGGTGGTGGTCACCGTCATCGGCTTCGTGTGCTGGTACAGCGGCATGCGGCGCATCGGTGCCGAGCGCGCCACGCTCTTCTCCGGGCTCATCCCCGTGTCCGCGGCGCTGACCGCGCCACTGGCCGGAACGGGGACGTACGGCGTGGGGCAGGGAGCGGGGAGCCTCCTGGTGGGTCTGGGCGTGGTGCTGGGCTCGGGTCTTCTGAACCGTGGCGGTACCGGGGCGTCAGCGGCTCGTGTCGAGGACGACCCGCGCCACGGCGGCGGGGTCGTCGTTCATCGGGACGTGGCCGCAGCCCGGAAGGCGGACGAGCCTGGCACCAGGGATCGCCTGCTTGGCCCTGACACCCTGCCGGCGCAGGAGAAGACGGTCCTTGACGCCCCACGCGACGGTGACGGGGACGTCCGGCACGTCGTCGGTGAACGCGACGGTCAGGCCTGCCTCGAGAGTCTGGCGGAAGCCGGTGGCCTCGCGCAGGGCGACGGTCTCGGCCACGACCGCGCCGGGCGAACGGCGGCCGGGGCGAGCGTAGATGGTGCTGGTCAGCGCGGTGCGGCCGGGTGAACTCTCCGAGAGCTTCTCGATCAGTGGCATCGGCATCGAGCGTGCGGCTGCGCGCATCGCCCGCAGCACTCCGAAGGCGTAGCGGCGCTCGCTCGGTGTCCAGAAGCCCGCGGGGGACAGCGCCGTCACGGAACGCACCAGCTTCTCGCGGCCCAGCTCCAGGGCCAACAGGCCTCCCAGGGAATTCCCGGCCACGTGCGGGCGCACCACGCCGAGCGTCTCGAAGAGGGAGCCGAGCACCGGGACCATCGTCCCGACGTCGTACGTGAACCCGTCCGGAAGCGCGGGTGAGGCGCCGAATCCGGGCAGGTCGACGGCGATGACGTCCCGTTCCGCCGCCAGGATGCGCAGAACCGGGTCCCAGGCCTGGCGGTGATGCCCGATGCCGTGCAGCAGCACCAACGGAGCGCCACCGCCGGTTCGTTCGTACGCTACTTCGACCGTCCTGCTGCCGGCGGGGGAGTCGACTGCGAACGAGACCGTGGTGGCCATGCTGCTCCTCGGGACGGACCTTTGGGTCTGGGCGGTGGGTAATGAGACGCCTCGTCAACAATAATTACCGTCGAGTAGCTTGCAGTTCAAGGGTCGAGGGGCTCGGAGTGCGAGCGGCCTGGGGTTCGATGGGCGGGCAGGTCGCTGTCCTGCTGGACACCCTCGGGCCGGTCGGCTGGGATGGGCGGGTGACAGCGGACGCCGTGACCGACCTCTTCGAAGAACACAGGCCCTTCCTCACCGGGGTCGCCTACCGCATGCTCGGCCGCGTCGCCGACGCCGAGGACGTCGTGCAGGACGCCTGGCTGCGCTGGTCCTCGGCCGAGCGCGGGGAAGTGAGGGAACCGCGGGCCTTTCTCGTACGGATCACCACCCGCCTGGCCATCGACCGGCTCCGCCATCTGCGGTCCCGCCACGAGGCGTACGTGGGCCCCTGGCTGCCCGAACCCGTGGTCACGCGATTCGGTCCGGCCGTCCCCGACTCCGCGGAGCGCGCGGTGCTGGCCGACTCCGTCTCCCTCGCCGTGCTCGTCGTGCTGGAATCCCTCTCCCCGCTGGAGCGCGCGGTCTTCGTCCTGCGTGAAGCCTTCGGTTTCCCCTACGCGGAGATCGGCGCCACCCTCGACCGGTCCGAGGCGGCGGTGCGTCAGCTCGCCGGCCGGGCCAAGCGCCATGTGGAGGAGCGCAAGCCGCGGTACGACGTGGATCCGGCCGTCCGGCGCGATCTCACCGAACGCTTCCTGGCGGCCGCTGCGGGCGGGGACCTGGAGCGCATGCTCGTCCTGCTGGCTCCCGACGTGCGCCTCGTCAGTGACAGCGGGGGCAAGGCGAAGGCGCCGCGCCGGATCATCGAGACCGCGGACAAGGTGGGCCGCTTCCTCATGGCCGTGGGGCGCGAGGTGCCCTCCGCCACGGAGGTGACGGTCCTGGAGCTCAACGGAGGGCCCGCCCTGGTGTTCAGCTTGGACGGGACCGTGGACACGGTCTTCCAGGCGGACGTGAGCGGCGGGGTCATCCGATGCGTCTACGTCATTCGTAACCCGGACAAACTGGCTGGAGTGTTGCTGGGTTAGCGGCGGGGCGGTAGTCCGGTCCGGTCCAGCGATCTACACGCGCCCCTGGTGCTCGAGGCGTTCCGCAACCCGGCGGTTCCGCAACCCGGCAGTTCCGCAACGGTGAACCCTCGCCACTCCGCCAGTCCGCGGCTCCGCCACCTTGCGACCCCCGACCTCGCGCGCTCGTCGGCCGATCAGTCAGGCCTTGAGGAGGCCCTGCGGGCAGGCCCCACGGAAGGTACCCGCCGTGGGGCTTCCTGCTGCCCGGGCTTCCGGTCGTGCGAACGTCCCGTGAACGCTCTGCGCCAGCGGGCTGTTCCGCTGTGTCACGGGGCGAGGATTGGTCTTGACCAAGGTGGTTCGCCGCCCTAAGGTCTGAACGATAAGGCAGGAACCTTTAATAAATAACGTCGCGGAAAATGCCACCGGGCGGATGCGGAGGACAGGGTGGGGACCACGCAGCTGGAATCGGTGCAGGAGCCGAAGTACTGGCACCTCAAGACCGTGCTCAGTGAGGCGCTCGACTCGGACTTCGCGGTGGGAGAGGTTCTGCCCAACGAGCGGGACCTCGCTGCCCGCTTCGGCGTCGCCAGGGCCACGCTCCGCCAGGCGCTGGAGCAGCTCGAACTCGAAGGAAGGCTCCAGCGGCGTCGCGGTGTGGGCACGACCGTGGCCCCGCCCCGACTCGGTGTGGCCGTCGCCACCGCTCAGCACGGCTGGGCCGGCGGTGACACGGACGAGGCATGGCAGCCCATCGAGTGCACCACCGCGGCCGCTCCCGCCGCCGTCGCCGTCATGCTCGACGCTGACGCCGAAGAGGCCGTGAATGTGGTGCGCCGTATCCGTGTCGCCCACGGGCAGGCGGTGGCAGCGGAGCTTCTGTACATCCCGTCGTCGTCCGTCCCCGAACTCTCCGCCATCGAGGCGCCGTCCGGGCCCGCCCGGGCGCGGAGCGTCCTGAGGGAACTGCACCGCGTCGGGCTCGACGGCCAGGACCGTTCGGTCGAGCTCGGGTCCGCGCGCGCGGACGACGCCAAGGAGTTGGACCGGCTCCCGGGTGCTCCGGTCCTCGTGGTCACGACCCGGTACTTCACCGCCGTCGGTACGGCTGCCGTCTCCGTCGCCACCTACCGGGCCGACACGTGCCGGCTGACCTTCGGTGATGCCGGAGCGCTGGAGATCAGCCACGACGAGCAGGAGCGCAAAGCCTCCTGACGTGCTCGCCGGCCCCCTCGACCTGCTCCGCGGCCGGGCTTCCTGCCCCGGCCGGCGCGAAGCTCCGGGGCGGTCCACCGTACGGCCCGTCGCTCTCAGCGGCGGGCCGTCACCGTACCCTCCACGGCGAAGAGCTGCTCCTCCACGTGGTCGAGGGCCAGGCGCAGCGCACCGGTGGCCACGGCCGCCTCCCCGAGGAGGGAGAGGGCGACCCGCGGCGGCCGTAGACAGTAGCGGGCGAGCTCGTCCCGGAGCGGATCGAGGACACCGTCCAGGCCGGCCGCCCACCCGCCGATCACCACGAGCTCCGGATCGAGCGCCAGAACCAGAGCCGCGACATCGTGCACCAGTCGCTGGATGAACCGTGCGACGGCGGCCTGCGCGCCGGCGTCACCGTCCTTGGCCTTGGCGAAGACGGCGGCGACGGCGTGCTCGTCCAACGGGTCCAGAGGGGTGTCCGTGGTGGAGAGCAGGTGCTCCGGTGTGACATCGCGACCCAGTAGATGCAGTGCGCCGATCTCCCCGGCGGCGCCACCGAAGCCGCGGTGCAGCCGCCCGCCGATCAAGGAACCCGCGCCCGGGCTCAAGCCCGCCAGGACGAAGACGATGTCGTCCGACTCTGTGGCCGCGCCCTTCCAGTGTTCGGCCACCGCGGCGGCATTGGCGTCGTTCTCCACCAGAACGGGGCATCTGAACGAACGCCGCAGCCTCTCGCCGAGCGCGAGCCCCGTCCAGTCCGGCAGCGCCGTGCCCAGCCGCACGGTGCCGTCGGCCTCGACGATGCCCGGACTGCCGACCCCGACGGCACGGAGACTGCTCCTGGCTACCCCCGTACGCCTCAGCACATCGGCGATCACGGCTCTGACCTGGTCGATCCGGTCGTCCGCGCTCAGGCTCTCGGAGACATCGCGTGAGCCTGCGCCGACGATACGGCCGTCCAGGCCGGACAGAAGGGCGGAGACGCGGTGCGAGCCGATCTCGACCCCCAGCAGGTATCCGGCCTCGGCGCGGAACCGGAACCGTCTGGCGGGGCGGCCCTGGCGCCTGGTCCCGCTCTCGTCCGGCAGCGCCTCCGTCACGAGCCCGGCTCCGAAGAGCCCTTCGACGACGCCTTCGACCGTAGGACGCGACAGACCTGTGATCCGGGTGAGGTCCGTGAGCGTGGGCGAATCCGCCCCTCGCAGCGCGTGCAGCACCACTGCGGAGTTGATCCTCCGCAGCAGAGACGGGTCCCCACCGGTCAGCCGGCCCACCGTGTGTCCTCCCAGGTCGCGCGCATGTCTGCGGATCGTACTCGCTGACCCCGGCCGCGGCGACCAGCACCCGGGGACAGGTAACCGGAACCCCTGCAGGGGCCGAAGTGAACCCCTGCCGGAGCGGGCGCCGGAGTGGCACCGGCCGGACGTGGACCCGGTCAGCGCGGAGACACGAATCCGGACTCGTAGGCGGCGATCACCGCTTGCGTGCGGTCCCTGGCGCCCAACTTGGCGAGAACGGAGCTGACATGTGTCTTCACGGTCTCCACTCCGACGACGAGATCGGCCGCGATCTCCGCGTTGGACAAGCCTCGTGCCATCAGCCGGAGCACCGCTGCTTCGCGGTCCGTGAGCGCGGCCCGGCCCATGGCCTCCCGCGCCTCGCTCGTGCCGTACTCCGCGGCGAGGTGCCGGACCGCGGCGGGGAACAGCAGTGATTCGCCCTCCGCCACCAGCCGCACCGCGTGCACGATCTCGGCCGGCCGGGCACGCTTGAGCAGGAATCCGTCCGCCCCGGCCCGCAGCGCCTCGTAGACATACTCGTCGTTCTCGAACGTGGTCACCACGAGGATCTTCGGTGGATCCGTGACGGTGCGCAGCACCACGCGCGTTGCCTCGATCCCGTCCATCAGCGGCATCCGCACATCCATGGCGACGACATCCGGGCGCAGTTGACGTACCAGCGGGATCACCGCGGCGCCGTCGGCCGCCTCACCCACCACCTCGATATCGGGCTGAGCCTCCAGGACCGCACGGAGTCCGGCGCGTACCAGGGGTTCGTCGTCGACCAGAAGAACGGTAACCGGCATCCGGTCAGCGTATGCGGTCCAGCGGGAGGCTCGCGTGCACTCTCCACTCGCCTCCGTGCGGACCGGTCCTCGCCCTGCCGCCCAGAAGGGCGGCCCGCTCCCGTATGCCCCTCAGCCCGCTACCGCTGCCGGGGCCGTACGGCGACGCCGGGAGCGGGTTGGTCACCTCCAGCTCCAGCTGTTCCTCGGCCACCGCGATCCTCACCCGTACGGGGACGGTGCCGGCGTGACGCAGCACGTTGGTGAGCGACTCCTGCAGAATCCGGTAGCCCTCGCGGGACACCGGGCCGGGGACCAGCTCCAGAGGCCCGGTCGTCTCCACGTCGATCCTCGCCCCGGAGCCGCGGGCCGATTCCAGCAGCCGATCGGCTTCGACCATGGTCGGACGTGCGCTGACGGGCCGGTCCGACTCCCGGAGCACCCGCAGGACACGCTCCAGATCGTCCAGTGCGTTACGTCCGGTCTCCTCGATGGCGGCGAGTGCCCGCGCGGTGAACTCCGCGCTGCCGGCAGTCCTGGCGGCGCCGGCCTGGATCACCGCGACCGTCAGCGCGTGACCGATCGAATCGTGGAGTTCGCGCGCGATCCGGTTGCGCTCCAGCAACTGCTCGGTGCGCTCCTCCAGAGCGGTCATCCGCTCGGTCGGTGACGGTGGCAGCAGACCGCGGGCGGCTGCCGTGGCCACTTCACCGCACAGGACGACAAGCCCGAGGAGTACCAGGATCGGCAGCGGGGCGAGCAGCGCACAGAGCCACCGCACTTCGAGAAAGCCCGTCAGCCAGTCCATGCTCGGCCTCGCACCGACCGAGACGCTGACCAGGTCGAAGGTCGTCGCCAACAGCCAGACGGTGGAGGAGCCTGCCGCCGCCGCGAGCAACAGCCTGACCTCGAGCCAGGCGACGGTGCGCCACCGGTCCGCCCATGTGGCCGCCGGTGCGGCGGCGATCGACGCGTCCGCCCGGCCACGCTCCGCGGGCGTGAGGAGAAGCTGTGCCTGCACCCCTTCGGCGAGCCGGATGGCGGGCAGCAGCCCGACCGGGACAGCGAAGACGCAGGGCATCCACGGGGTGTCGATGGAGATGAACATCCATATGCTGACGGCTGCGGACGGAATCAGCAGATGGAGCCAGCGGCTGTATGTGACGGGAGCGGCCAGCGGTCCGAGAAGGTGGCGCATGTCGTCATCGTGTCAGCGCCGGGCTCGGGGCGGCTCCCCCGAGCGAGGGAGATGGTCCACCCCGGCGGGGGAGGCCGTGGCCGGGGCCCGCCAGCCAGGCTTCTCTCATGACCAGCATCGACGTGCACGAACTCACGAAGGACTACGGGTCCACACGAGCTGTGGACCAGCTCACGTTCAGTGTGAGACCTGGCCGTGTGACGGGGTTTCTCGGTCCCAACGGCGCGGGCAAGTCCACCACCCTGCGGCTCGCTCTCGGGCTTGACCGTCCGACCGCCGGCACCGCCACCTTCGACGGACGGCCCTACGCCGCGCTCGGAAACCCGCTGCGCAAGGTGGGCGTTCTCCTCGACGCCCAGGCGGCGCACGGCTCACGCACCGCGCGCAGTCACCTGCTCGCTCTCGCCACGAGTAACGGCATAGCCGGCAGCAGGGTCGGGAAGGTGTTGGAGGAGACCGGGCTGGCAGCGGTCGGGCGCCGGCGGATCAGGACGTTCTCGCTCGGAATGCGGCAACGGCTCGGTATCGCGGCGGCACTGCTGGGTGAGCCGGATGCGGTGATGCTGGACGAACCGTCGAACGGACTGGATCCGGAAGGCATCGTCTGGATCCGTGAACTGATGCGCGGCATGGCACGCGAGGGCCGCACCGTCCTGGTCTCCAGCCACTTGATGAACGAGACCTCCTCCTTCGCCGACCATCTGATCGTCCTCGGCAGAGGCCGGCTCCTCGCGGACCTTCCCATGAAGGAATTCCTCGACTCCCGCAGCCGCCCCTGCGTCAGAGTCCGTACCACCGAGGAAGGCCGATTTCGCGACGCCCTGATCCGCGAGGGATACATGCCCGTGCGGGGGGACGACGGATGCTGGACGGTCGACGGGGCACGGGCAGGGGAAGTCGGCCTGGTGGCCGCAGGTGAAGCCATTCCCCTGCTCGAACTCACCGACCTGCAGCCGACCTTGGAGCAGGCCTATCTGGACCTCACCGCTCAGGAGTCGGAGTTCGCCGCCGCGGCGGTCGCCACGACACGACGAGAGGAGTGAACACCATGAACATGTCCATCGCTTCGGTGATGCGCTCCGAATGGATCAAGATCAAATCGGTGCGGTCCGTCGCGGGATCGCTGGTGGCGGTCTTCGCCGCCACACTCGCTGTCACGATGCTCGTGTTCGCCACCGTGGGGCAGGCAGAGGCGGACAGCGCGGATTACGAACCGCTGTTCTCCGCCTTCTACGCACTGAACTTCGGGCAGATCGCGGCGATCAGCTTCGGGGCGACCGCTGTGTCCTCGGAGTTCCTGAACGGGGCGTTGCGCATATCGTTCTCGGCCGTCCCGCGACGAGGCCTTCTCTACGGTGCCAAGATGTCGGTCATCGGCGGAGTCGCGCTCGCCGTGGGGCTGATCACCACCTTCGCCACCTTTCTCGTGGGGCAGGCCCTCATGGGCGAGTACGCGATAGGGCTGGGGGAACCCGGTGCGGTCCGCGCCGCGGTCGGGGGCAGCGTCTATCTCATGCTGATGGCGCTGCTCGCCGCAGGGCTCACGGCGGTGCTGCGCAGCGCCGTCGCGGTGCTCGCCGTGTTGATTCCCTTCATCCTCATCGTCTCCTTCGTGCTCGGAGACATCGCGGGAGACGCTGCCCAGTATCTGCCCTCACAAGCAGGGCAGCTGGTGCTGCACCAGAATCCAGGAGGTGACCTCGGCGCCTGGACAGGACTGGCGGTGACTGCCGCATGGGCCGGGACGGCACTCTGCGCGGGCTGGTGGAGCATCTGGAGGAGAGACGCCTGACACGCACGGCAGGATGTGAAGTCGCAGGGTTCGGTCAACGGCACGCCGTGGCACGGGCCTCGGGCTCAGGGCCTGGCCTCTCGGGCCCAGAGTCTCGAGTGCGAGGGGCAAGGCCGGGGAGGCTCCGTCGGAGGCCATGTGTCAGTGCGAGGCGCTTTACTGACGGTATGACCACCGCACATCACCTCCGCCTCATCGACGGGATGCGCACCAGGGACTTCCCCCGGGAGCGCGTTCCGTCGGGCTCGGGAATCAGCGGACCGGGCTATCACACGACGCTCCTCCGCGGCGAGTACGACTACGGGGACGGAGCGGACCCTCTCGAACACCGGGCGCAATGCATGGCTGAACACGACGCGCTGCTCGCCCTCCTGACCTTGCGCTGGGGCGAGCCGCAGACGGTCAGCCTGTGGAGCGCGCAGGAAAGGATGACGGCAGGGGAGGTGATAGCCGAACCCTGGGCCGATCCCGTCGCCAGCTGCGAGCATCTTCCGCTGTGGAGGGCGGACGACCGGTGGATTGCCGTCGTCCTCCATCTGGAGGACGACGGACCGGGCTGCGAGTTGGGTGTCCTGGTCACCGTGGTCGACCCGCCCTGAGCGATCCAGGGTGCTGCTCGAACGCCCCGGAACCATCCGATGCCGTGTCGGCGCCGCGGCTCCGGAACGCGGCTTCCGGACGGACCTACTGCCGGGACTGCTCGGAGGTGTCGTGACGGACCGCGGCCAGGAGTCGCGCGTACTCCTCCGCCATGGTGCTCACGGTCCAGTGGGCGTTCAGGCCGCTCGGGTTGGGCAGCGTCCAGACGCGGGCCCCGCCGATCGTCCGTTCCTGGGGGCCGATCCGGGCACCGCGTTCACCGAAGGCCGTGCGATAGGCGGTGACGCCGACGACGGCCAACCACACCGGGCTCAGCTCCGCCACCTTGGCCGACAGCACTCTTCCGCCCTCACGGAATTCCTCCCGTCCCAGCTCGTCCGCCCGCGCCGTGGCCCTGGCGACCACATTGGTGATGCCCAGGCCGTATCCCGGAAGCAGGCCCTGTTCCGAAGGCTTCAGCTGCCTGGGCGTGAAGCCCGACAGATGCAGGACCGGCCAGAACCGATTCCCCGGATGGGCGAAGTGATGACCCGTTGCAGCCGTCATGAGGCTTGGATTGATGCCGCAGAACAGCACATGCAAGCCGCCCGCGACCACGTCGGGGACGAGGCGGTCGCGGGCGGCCCGGACTTCTTCGGGAGTCATCCGGCAGCGGAGCCGGCCGTCAGAGGATCGAGCCGGGGGTGTACGCGGCAGCCTCGGGGTGCTGCTTGGCGATCTCCTCGATCCTGGACACCAGCGCGGCGACCTGATCGCCCGCGGCACCGGTGAAGGAGAGTTTGTCCGCCATCAGGGCATCCAGCTGACCGCGGTCGAGCGGGATCCGCTCGTCGGCAGCCAGCTTGTCCAGCAGCTCGTTGCGCTCCGCACCCTGCTCCCGCATGGCCAGAGCCGAGGCGACCGCGTTCTCCTTGATGGCCTCGTGGGCGACCTCGCGGCCGACACCGGCACGCACCGCGCCCATCAGCACCTTGGTCGTGGCGAGGAAGGGGAGGTAGCGGTCCAGCTCACGCGCCACGACCGCGGGGAAGGCACCGAACTCGTCGAGCACGGTGAGGAAGGTCTCCAGCAGGCCGTCGAACGCGAAGAAGGCGTCCGGCAGCGCGACCCGGCGGACCACGGAACAGGACACGTCGCCCTCGTTCCACTGGTCACCCGACAGTTCACCCGTCATCGACGCGTAGCCGCGCAGGATCACCATCAGGCCGTTCACGCGCTCGCAGGAGCGGGTGTTCATCTTGTGCGGCATCGCCGACGAGCCGACCTGCCCAGGCTTGAAGCCCTCGGTCACCAGCTCGTGGCCAGCCATCAGCCGGACGGTCTTGGCGACCGACGAGGGGGCGGCCGCAAGCTGCACAAGCGCGGTCACCACGTCGTAGTCGAGGGAACGGGGATAGACCTGGCCGACGGAGGTGAAGGCGTGCGCGAAGCCGAGGTGACCGGCGATGCGCTGTTCCAGGTCGGCGAGCTTGCTTGCGTCGCCGCCGAGCAGGTCCAGCATGTCCTGAGCCGTGCCGACAGGGCCCTTGATGCCGCGCAGCGGGTAACGGCCCAGCAGGTCCTCCAGCCGCCCGTAGGCCACCAGCAGTTCGTCGGCGGCACTGGCGAAGCGCTTGCCGAGAGTCGTCGCCTGCGCGGCGACGTTGTGCGAACGGCCCGCGATGACCAGCTCGCCGTACTCGGCCGCGAGCTTGCCCAGTCGCGCCAGAACCGCCACGGTCCGGTCGCGCATCAGCTCCAGCGAGAGCCGGATCTGCAGCTGCTCGACGTTCTCGGTCAGGTCCCGGGAGGTCATGCCCTTGTGGACCTGCTCATGGCCGGCGAGAGCGTTGAACTCCTCGATCCGGGCCTTCACGTCGTGCCGGGTGACCTTCTCGCGCTCGGCGATCGAGGCGAGGTCGACCTGGTCGATCACACGCTCGTAGTCGGTCAGCGCCGCGTCGGGCACCTCGATCCCGAGGTCCTTCTGAGCGCGCAGCACCGCCAGCCACAGCTGACGTTCCAGCTTCACCTTCTGCTCGGGGGACCAGAGGACGGCCAGCTCCGTAGAGGCATAGCGGCCGGCCAGGACATTGGGGATGCGAGGCTTCGCAGACACAGCAGTCACGTGTACCGATTCTACTGGCGGTTTCTGCAGGTCCGCGCCGAGGGCCGGTATGTGGATTCCTACGAAACCATGCCGGTCCGGCCCCTACTGCTTCGCGCCCACGAACCCCCACTGGTCGACCGGCACTCCGGCCTCGGCCTCTTCCGGTCGCCACAGGCTGATCGACCCGAATCCGGGCTCGACGAGATCGAGACCGTCCGCGAAGGAACGCACGGTCTCGCGCGGCCGCGAGATGTACGGCATGGCGCCGCCGTCGGCGTACTCGTCGGATGCCGCCCGGGTCTCGTCCGTCTCGATGGTGTCGCACAGCATCAGGAAGCTACCGGCGGGAACGGCGTCGAGGTAGGTGCGCAGCAGCTCGGCCGCCTCACCCGAGTCCGCGACGTGTCCGAGGGTGGAGAGCACCATCAGCGCGACCGGTCGCTGAAGATCGAGAGTTCTGGCTGCCTCCCGAAGAACCGTCCCGGCATCCCGCAGGTCCGCGTGCACGTAGTCCGTGGCGCCCTCGGGGGTACTGGTGAGCAGTGCCCGGGCGTGGGCCAGCACGATCGGGTCGTGGTCCACGTACACGACACGGGCGTCGGGGGCCACCGCCTGCGCGACCTCGTGTGTCGCGTTCGCGGTCGGCAGACCGGTCCCGAGGTCGAGGAACTGCCGTATCCCGGCCTCGACGGCCAGATGACGCACTGCCCTGGCCTGGAAGCGACGGGAGGCACGAGCGATGTCGATGATCTGTGGGTAGAGCTCGGCCATCGTCGCGCCCAGCCGGCGGTCGACCTCGTAGTGGTCCTTGCCGCCCAGCCAGTAGTTCCAGACCCGCGCCGAGTGGGGCGTGCTCGTGTCGATCCGGTCCACCGGGATCTGCTGCTCGTCGCTCATGGGCCGTCCCCGTCCGGTGCCCAGGATGCTCCTGCGCGGTGAAGATCCATGCTGACTCACCAGGCACACACGCAACAGTGGCAACTGCGCCAACCTGGCGGAAAGACCTCGGGGGCCCGGTAGGACGGTCAGCCGTCCAGCCGACGCCAGCCGGTCACCGGTCCGGGGGCGGCCACGTCCTCGGGAGTGATCCAGAAGGCCTTTCCCAGACCGGCGTCGAAGTGTGCGCCGGCCCGGCCGTCGCCGGACGAGCGCCCGGTCAGGCGCCGCCCGATCCAGGGCATCAGGTGCTGACGGGCGAACCGGGCGTCGTCCATCCGCCGCTGCGCCCACCGTGCGGGCGCGGACGCGGCCATCTCGGTCTGCCAGTCGCTCTCCGCGGGCAGCCCCAGCGTCTGCCAGACCGCCTCCGCGACCCGGCGATGTCCCTCGGCCGTGAGATGCAGCCGGTCGACGTCCCACATCCGGGGATCGGCCAGCGACGGTGCGCCGTACAGGTCGGTCACCAGGGCGCCATGGCGTTCGGCCAAGTCGCCGACCAGCGAGAACAGCTCCTCCATGCGTGGCCGGAAGCGTTCCATCACCGGACCGTTCCGGCCGGGGCTGCGCATCAGGACCAGGGTCTTGCAGGACGGCGCGAGACGCTCCACCGCCTCCTCGAGCCGGCCGCGCACCATGCCCATGTCGCACTTCGGCCGCAGGGTGTCGTTGAGTCCGCCGACGAGCGTGATCACATCCGGCTGCAGCGCGGCGGCGACGGCTACCTGCTCGTCCACGATCTGGCCGATGAGCTTCCCGCGTACGGCGAGGTTGGCGTACCGGAAATCCGGCGTGCGGGCCGCGAGGCGCCCTGCGAGGACGTCGGCCCAGCCGCGGTAGGAACCGTCGGGCAGCAGATCCGACATGCCCTCGGTGAACGAGTCGCCGACCGCGACAAAACTGGTGTAGGAGGCATTCAATTCCATGACGTCGCCGATCGTACCGCGAAGGAGGACGCCGGAGGGGCGTCGCGGGCGGGAGGAACGGCCGGGACGGTGGCCTCGGAGCACGGAGGAGGGGCGCGACCGTGGCCGCGCCCCTCCTGCTCTCAGTCCGCGCCCGGGTCAGCGGGTCTGGGGCCTGCCCACCAGCTCACGCAGGACGTCCTCCATCGTGATCATGCCGGCCAGCCGGCCGTCCTCGTCGAGCACGGCCGCCAGATGCGTGCGGCTCCGCCTCAGGGCGGTCAGCACGTCGTCCAGCGGGGTCGCCGCCCGCACCCTGGCGATCGGCCGCAGAGCCGTCACCGGGAAGGGCACGTCGCGCGGCGCGGCGTCCAGAGCGTCCTTCACGTGGAGGTAGCCGATGATGCGCTGCTCGCTGTCCATCACCGGGAATCGCGAGAACCCCGACTCGTGCGAGAGCCGCTCCAGCTCCTCCGGTGTCGTCCCGACCCTGGTGTACAGGACCCGGTCGACCGGGAGGAGCACGTCCTGGACCGGACGTCGGCCCAGTTCCAGCGCGTGGCGGAGACGTTCCGCCGAACGGTCGTCGACGAGCCCGGAGTCCTCGGCGTCCTTGACGAGGCGTGCCAGTTCGTCGTCGGAGAAGGTGGCCGAGACCTCGTCCTTGGTCTCCACCCGCAACAGCTTGAGCAGCGCGTTCGCGAAGGCGTTGATCGCGAAGATCACCGGCTTCAGTGCCCTGGCGAGTGTCACCAGGGGAGGGCCGAGCAACAGCGCCGTGCGGGCGGGCTCGGCCAGAGCGATGTTCTTCGGCACCATCTCGCCCAGCAGCATGTGCAGGTACGTCGCCACGGTCAGGGCGATGACGAACGAGATCGGGTGCACGAGGCCGTGCGGCACCCCCACCGCGTCGAAGGCCGGCTCCAGCAGGTGGGCGATGGCGGGTTCGGCGACGATGCCCAGCACCAGCGTGCAGAGCGTGATGCCCAACTGTGCCGCCGCGAGGAGCGCCGACACGTGCTCGAGCCCCCAGATGACGCTGCGCGCACGCCGGTTACCGGCCTCGGCCTCAGGCTCGATCTGACTGCGGCGTACGGAGATCAGCGCGAACTCCGCCCCGACGAAGAAGGCGTTGACGACCAGGGTCAGCAAGCCGATGAAGAGCTGGACGGCGATCATCGTTCGTCCTCCGCAGGCTCGTCGCTGCCGGGCAGCGGCGCATGCAGCAGCGCCCGCGCGGCGCGGTGCCCGGAGGCGTCCACCACGTCGATCCGCCAGCCGGTGAGCTCCACCGTGTCGCCGACGACCGGAATGCGGCCGACCTCCGTTGCGATCAGCCCGGCCAGCGTCTCGTAGGGGCCGTCCGGCACCCGGAGCCCGATGGTGCGGAGCTGGTCCGTACGGGCCGCTCCGTCGGCGGACCACAGGGTGCGTCCGTCCGCGTCCTCACCCGCGGCCGCCAGATCCGGGGTCTCGTGCGGATCGTGCTCGTCCCGCACCTCCCCGACGACTTCCTCCACGATGTCCTCCAGCGTCACGACTCCCGCCGTGCCGCCGTACTCGTCGATGACGACGGCCATGGCCAGCTTTCCGGACAGCCGGTCCAGCAAGCGGTCCACGGTGAGGGTCTCCGGTACGAGCAGCGGTTCGCGCAGCATGTCCGACACCCGTTTGCGGGGCCGTTGGTCCGCGGGAATGGCCAGGACGTCCTTGATGTGAGCGACGCCCACGACCGTGTCCAGGCTGCCCCGGTAGACGGGGAACCGGGAGAGGCCGGTGGCACGGGTGGCGTTCGCCACGTCCTCGGCGGTCGCCTGGACCTCGAGGGCGGTGACCTGGACGCGGGGCGTCATCACGTTCTCCGCGGTCAGCTCGGACAGGTTGAGGGTGCGCACGAAGAGTTCGGCGGTGTCCGCCTCGAGAGCGCCTTCCTTGGCGGAGTGGCGCGCCAGGGCCACCAGCTCCTGCGGGCTGCGCGCCGAGGCCAGCTCCTCGGCCGGCTCGAGGCCGAAGCGCCGCAGGATCCGGTTGGCGGTGTTGTTGAGGTGGCTGATGAAAGGCTTGAAGACCGCGGTGAAGGCGCGCTGCGGTGCCGCGACCGCCCTCGCGACCGCCAGCGGGGAGGAGATCGCCCAGTTCTTCGGGACGAGCTCACCGACCACCATCAGGACGACGGTGGACAGCGCGGTACCGATCACCAGCGCGACGGAGGACGACACGGCGGGCGACAGCCCGGTCGCCTCCACCGGCCCGCGGATCAGCTTGGAGATGGACGGCTCGGAGAGCATGCCGACGACCAGGTTGGTGACGGTGATGCCGAGCTGCGCGCCGGAGAGCTGGTAGGTGAGGCTGCGTACGGCCTTGAGCGCTCCCGCCGCACCACGGTCCCCTCGCTCGACGGACCGTTCGAGCTCGCCGCGCTCCACGGTGGTCAGAGAGAACTCGGCCGCCACGAACGCGCCGCAGGCGAGGGAGAGCAGCACCGCCACGAGGAGCAGGAGCACTTCGGTCATCGGTTCACCTCCGCCCCGTGGTCGGGCAGGGAGGGACGGATCGCGTGATACCGGCGCAGTCGACTACTGGGGGGCTCGCCCATGGGCGGACGCTCACACCTTTCGAAAGGATCGGACGGTTGGGGATCCATAGTAAAGGATCGGCAAAATTGCATGGTCGGTGGAGGGCTTGCGGCTGTCGGAGGCCCTTGGTGGCGGCCGCGTGGCGCTCAGAAGGACTTGACCCAGCGCCTCCAGTGGTCCTCGCGATGGTAGCCAGCCGCGCCCCATGTGCGGTGTGCCCGGGTGTTGGACTCCAGCACCATCGCGTCGATACGTCGACCGCCGAGGGCCGCGAACCGCCGCTCAGCGGCGTCCTGCAGCGCGGTGGCGATGCCTTGCCGACGGCAGTCGGGGTGCACGGCGAGCCGGTATGCGGAGCACCGCCACCCGTCGAAGCCGGCTATGACCGTCCCGGTGATCCGGCCGTCGCGTTCCGCGAGGAGGAGCGCCTCCGGGTCCCGCGAGATCAGCCGGGAGACGCCGTCGTGGTCGTCGGTGATGCTGGTGCCTTCCGCCGCCTCGCGCCAGAACCGCAGTACGGCATCGATGTCCGGCAGGGCGGCGCAGCGGATCTCAAGATCAGTCATGGTGCGAGCCAACCAGAGAGCCCAGGCGCAAGGGCGCGATTTTCCGCCACGCCGCGCGTCACGCACGTGCCGCAGGCGCCGGTGGCCCGCTGCAATGGCCAGCCGCAGCCGCAGCCGCATGCCTCATGCCGCGCGCCGCCTGCCGTACGCCTCCCGCCCGTGGCAGTACGGCATGCCGTGCCGCTCCCCTTGCGAGTGCTAGCGCACACGCGCTAGCGTGATGGCGTGCCCAAGACTCAGCTGAACGTTCGAGTGGACGAGGCCACCGCCGAGGCGGCGCGACAGCGCGCCCTGCAGCGGGGGATGAGCGTGAACCGCTACATAGAGGAGCTCGTCAAACAGGATGCGGGCGAGGTGGGACACACCTTCGTCGAGGCCGCGGCCGACTTCATGAAGCAGTACGAGTCGGTGTTCGCCGAGGAGTTCGGCACGGAGCGCAAAGGCACCCGTTGAACCTGCAGATCGACCTTTCCTGGCTGCTCATGGTCGCCGAGCACAAGACGCCCGGTGATCCACAGGTCGTCGACTGGGGCGCGCTCGTGGCCGCCGTCAGCCGGCACGAGGCGGAGATCTTCGGCAGCCCCGTCTACAGCGACCCGCATTCCCGCGCGGCCGCCATGCTCCAGCTCCTCCTGCACGTGCCGGCGCTCGAGCACTCCAACGCGATGTTCGCCTCCGCCGTCGCCTACGGCTACCTCGTCGCCTCGGGGCTGAAGGTCATCACCTCTCCGGAGCAGGTGCGGGACCTGGCCCGACTGGTGAAGGAGGGCAAGGCCGACGTCCGGTCCATCGCCGACGAGCTGCGCCGGTGGAGCATCTGACCGCGGTTCCTCAGCCCGCTCCCGCCGGGCCGTCCACCACGACGGACCGGCGGGCGACGCCGATGACACACGGGGAGCTCGGCACCTGCACGCCCCTTTCCGGAATACGGAATCTGCGGCACACCCCCAGCTCGAAGCCCGCACTCTCGATCGCGGCGACCGTGTCCCGCGCCGTATGACAGCCCCCGAAGAGCGTCGGCCAGAATGTGCGGTCCACCGCCCGCTGTGCCGACGCCAGAGCCCCGCCGGGGGCCAGCGTGTGCTCGAAGAAGCGCAGCTCGCCGCCCGGCCTCAGCACCCGCTTGATCTCCGCCAGGGCCCGGGGCAGGTCCCGTACGGTGCACAGCACCAGCGAGGCCACCGCCGCGTCGAACGCCTCGCTCTTGACGGGCAGCGCCTCGGCCGTGCCCGGCACCACGTCGACCGGCACCTCAGCGCGCAGGCCGGCACCGGCCGCCAGCTGCCGCAGGCTGCGCTCGGGCTCGATGGCGACCACTTCGGACACGGCCCCCGGATAGTGCGCGAAGTTGAGGCCGTTCCCCGCGCCGATCTCGATGACCCGACCCGAGAGACCTGCGAGGAGCTCGTCGCGATGCGCAGCAACACCCCCCTTGAGATCGGCCGTCACGCTCATACGGGCGTAGAAACGGGCGAATACCGGATGTTGCACCGTGTCACGGGGGACAGGTGTGCTGCGCCGTCGCATGATCGGACCTCCTCGGAGGGCACGTGGATACGGCTCTACCTCGATTCTCCCCCGTACGGGCCCGCTCAGCCGCTCATCCGGCCTGACGATTCCCGCCGAGCTCCGGCAGGAGCCAACTCGCCGCCCGCGC
The DNA here is from genome assembly GCF_042667905.1 of Streptomyces sp. NPDC057287. Classification (NCBI taxonomy): domain Bacteria; kingdom Bacillati; phylum Actinomycetota; class Actinomycetes; order Kitasatosporales; family Streptomycetaceae; genus Streptomyces; species Streptomyces sp. NPDC057287. The sequence continues at coordinate 128,401 of NZ_JBHUYV010000011.1, forward strand.
TCGGAAGTCGGCCGGGGACAGGGCACCCGCCCCGGCCGGCACCGCGCCGAGCAGCGGGACTCCCGCGGAGACCGGGAGGTCCTCGATGTTGCACCGGGACGCCAGGTCGGGGTCGGCGGGCATGCTTCCGACCACCACGCCGGGACAGGTGAGTCCACGCGCCCGGAGCGCCTCCGTCGTCAGCGCGGTCGCGTTCAGGGTCCCCAGGCCCGCAGGCGCCACCACCAGCACGGGCGCCGCCATCAGCCGCGAGGCGTCCGCGAGTGTGGCCCCTTGTCCGTCGTAGCGCACGAGCAGCCCGCCCGCGCCCTCGACCAGCACGAGGTCGTGCTCGGTCGCCAGTTTCTGAGCGGCGTCGGCGATCTCGTACGGACGTACGGGCGCGAGGCCGGCTCGGCGGGCCGCGGTCTCGGGTGCCAACGGCTCCGGGAAGCGGGCCAGTTCGACCGCCGTCACATGGGCGCCGGCCAGCCTGGCCACCTCTGCGGCGTCTCCCGGCTCCCCCGGGGCGAGACCTGTCTGCGCCGGCTTGAGAACCGCGACACGGAGGTCGCGGAAGGCGGCAGCCACCGCCGCGGTCACGATCGTCTTGCCGATCTCGGTGCCCGTACCGGTCACCACCAGGATCTTCATCTCAGCCTTCCCTTGCCGCCGCGCACACGGCGCGGCAGATCCGTGCCACATCGTCGTCACCGGTCACGTAGGGCGGCATCGTGTACACGAGGTCGCGGAACGGGCGCAGCCACACGCCCTCGCGGACCGCCGCACGCGTAGCGGCCGCCATGTCCACCTCGTGGTCGAGCTGCACGACCCCGATCGCGCCCAGCACCCGGACGTCCTGGACGCCCGGCACACCGGCGGCCTCGGCCAGACCGGCCCGCAGCCCCGTGCCGATCCGCTTCACCTCCAGCTCCCAGTCCTGGCCCAGCAGCAGGTCGACGGACGCGCAGGCCACCGCCGAGGCGAGCGGATTGCCCATGAACGTCGGCCCGTGCGCCAGCACGGGGACGTCCCCGCTCGAAATGCCCTCCGCCACCCGAGAGGTGCACAGGGTCGCTGCCAGTGTGAGGTAGCCGCCGGTCAGCGCCTTGCCGACACACATGACGTCCGGTGACACCCCGGCATGCCCGGCTGCGAACAACTGCCCGGTCCGGCCGAAACCCGTCGCGATCTCGTCGAACACCAGCAGTACGTCATTGGCGTCGCAGGCCTCGCGGAGCACCCGCAGATAGGCGGGGGAGTGGAAGCGCATCCCGCCCGCGCCCTGCACCACGGGTTCCACGATCACCGCCGCCAGCTCATCGGCATGGGCGGCGACCAGCTCGCGCAGATGCTCCGCGTACGCCGCGTCCGGTTCGGCGTCGAAGCCGTCCGGAGGGGCGTCCGCGAAGATCTGCCTGGGGAGGGACCCCGACCAGAGCTCGTGCATCCCGCCTTCGGGGTCGCACACCGACATCGGCTGCCAGGTGTCCCCGTGGTACCCGCCGCGCCAGGTCAGCAGCCGGTGTTTGGCAGGCCGCCCCGCCGAACGCCAGTACTGAAGGCACATCTTCACCGCGACCTCGACGGAGACCGACCCCGAATCGGCGAGGAAGACGTGCTGCAGAGGCTCCGGAGTGATCTCCACCAGCCGGGTCGCCAGCCGGACGGCGGGCTCGTGCGTGAGCCCGCCGAACATCACATGGCTCATCCGGTCCAGCTGGCCGCGGGCGGCCTCGTTGAGCACCGGGTGGTTGTAACCGTGGACCGCGGACCACCAGGACGACATGCCGTCCACCAACTCGCTCCGCCCGTGAACGGGTTCGGCGAGACGGAGCCGCACCCCGGACGCGGACTCCACGACCAGGGGTTCCTGCCTGCCCGGCATGGGGCCGTAGGGGTGCCAGACGTGGGCCCGGTCCAGGGCGCGGAGTTCCGCAGGGGTGAGCGGATCAGGCATTGGGTGCGAGATCCGTCCCGGCGCCGCGACGGCGGACCGCCACCAGATCGGTACGCGCCGCCGACACCTCGGACGGCTCCGGTACGGTCTCGGCGGTCTCGCCGCAGGGAGCGCAACCGCCCTCGTGCGACCCGCAGCCCCCGGCCGTGGGCGCGCGGTGCTCGGGGAGCGTCGTGGTGGCCGCTCCCTCCACCTCGAAACCGGCGTCCGCGATCATGTCGAGGTCGGTCTGCCCGGACTGCCCCTCGCTGGTCAGGTAGTCGCCCAGGAAGATGGAGTTGACCAGGTTCAGGGCTAGCGGCTGCATCGAACGCAGATGGACCTCACGGCCGCCCGCGAGGCGCACCTCGACGTCCGGGCACACGAACCTGACCATCGCGAGGATGCGCAGGCATCGCTGTGGCGTGAGGTGCCAGTCCTTCGCCAGCGGAGTCCCTTCCATGGGGATCAGGAAGTTCACCGGCACCGAGTCGGGATCCAGGTCCCGCAGCGAGAAGACGACGTCCACCAGGTCGGCGTCGGTCTCGCCCATGCCCGCGATCAGACCGGAGCACGCCGAGAGCCCGGCGGCCTGGGCCTGCTGCACGGTGTCCACCCGGTCCGCGTACGTGTGCGTGGTCGTGATGTCCCCGTACGTCCCCTCCGACGTGTTGAGGTTGTGGTTGTACGCGTCGGCGCCCGCGGACCTCAGACGGTCGGCCTGGCCCTCCGACAGCAGCCCGAGGCAGGCGCACACCTCGACGCCCTCGTGCTGCTCCTTGATGGCTTCGATCGTCTGCGACACCCGGTCGACGTCCCGGTCGGTCGGGCCGCGCCCGCTGGCCACCAGGCACACCCGCTTCGCACCGCCCGCCACCCCCGCGGCAGCGGCCTTCTTCGCCTCGTCCGGCTTCAGCCAGGTGTACTTGAGGATCTCGGCCTTGGAGCCGAGGCGCTGCGAGCAGTACGAGCAGTCCTCGGGGCAGAGCCCGGACTTCAGGTTCACCAGATAGTTGAGTTTGACGCGCCGCCCGAACCACTGGCGGCGCACCTTTCCGGCTGCGGCCACCACGTCGAGCAGTTCGTCGTCGGAGGTCGCCAGCACGGCGAGCGCTTCGTCACGGGTCGGCAGTTCGCGCCGCAGCCCCTTTTCCACCAGCGTATTCAGCAGGTCCATGGCGTTGATCCTGACGTACCGCACCACCATCGGCCAAGGAGGAACCGGACAGTAGGACCGGTCGATGCTGTGTGTATTGCCACACCCTGGCCTGTTGCGCACCCGGTTAGGGTCTGTGAGCTGCCTACAAAAAGGGACCCGCCCATGTCCTACGCCCCGTTCGACTGGATCGACGACGAGGCCCGGCGCCGTGCCGAGGCCGGACTCGTCCGGACGCTGCGCCCCCGCCCCGCCGAGACCGAACTGCTGGACCTCGCGAGCAACGACTACCTGGGCCTGAGCAGGAACCCCGAGGTCACAGCGGCGGCGGCCGAGGCGGCACGGACGTGGGGCGCGGGTGCCACCGGCTCGCGGCTGGTCACCGGATCCACCGCGCTGCACGCCGAGCTCGAACGCGAACTCGCCGACTTCTGCGGATTCGAAGCCGCCCTGGTCTTCTCCTCCGGGTACGCGGCCAACCTCGCCGCGCTCACCGCGCTCACCGGACACGACTCGCTGATCGTGTCCGACGCCGGCAACCACGCCTCGATCGTCGACGGCTGCCGGCTCTCCAGGGCCGCCACCGCCGTCGTGCCGCATGCGGACCCCGAGGCGGTGCGCAAGGCGCTCCACACGCACGGCGGGCGGGCGCTGGCCGTGACCGACTCCGTCTTCTCGGTGGACGGCGACGCCGCCCCGCTGGCCGGACTCGCCGGAGCCTGCCGAGACGCGGGTGCCGCCCTCCTGGTGGACGACGCACACGGACTCGGGGTCCTGGGCGAAGGCGGGCGCGGCGCGCTCGCGGCCGCCGGACTCGCGGGTGAGGAGGGCATCGTCGCCACGCTCACGCTCTCCAAGTCGCTCGGCAGCCAGGGCGGAGCGGTGCTCGGGCCCGCCCGGGTCATCAGCCATCTGGTCAACACGGCCCGTACGTTCATCTTCGACACCGGCCTGGCGCCTGCGGCCGCCGGCGCGGCGCTGGGGGCTCTGCGGCTGCTGCGCCGCGATCCCGGGCTCGCGGCCAGGGCCGGGGCGGTCGCCGTCGAACTGCACGGCCGGCTGACCGCGGCCGGTCTGACCGCCGTACGTCCCGACGCCGCCGTCGTATCGGTCCGCGCGCCCTCGGCGGAGTCCGCGGTCCGCTGGGCGGCGGACTGCCGGACGGCAGGTCTCGCGGTCGGGTGCTTCCGGCCGCCGTCGGTGCCGGACGGGATCTCCAGGCTGAGGCTGACCGCCCGGGCCGACCTGACGCAAGGGCAGATCGGGAGCGCCGTGGGAACGCTCGTCGCGACGGCGCCCCTCCCGGTCGGCTGACCGCCTCCTCCGACCGGGAAAGGCGGCGCCCCTCCCGGTCGGCCGAGGAGGTCGGCCCAGGAGGTCAGCCGACCGGGAGGCCGTGGAGTCCCGCGACGAAGGACGTCCATGCCGGCGCCGAGAAACGGAGCGGCGGCAGGCCCGTGTCCTTGGAGTCCCGTACGGCGAGCTGATCACCGCCGAGCGGCGCGGTCTCCACGCAGTTGTTCATCCCGGTGCTGCGGCTGCTGCGCCGCCACCTGGGTGCGGGCTGTGCGAGACGGTCGGACATCGTGCCCCCCTCGGGCAGTCTGAAGGCTCCGCCTGACCGCCGCGTCCCAGTGCGGCGATGAGGTCCAGCGAACGCTCCGGCGACAGCGCGTGGGCCTGCATCGTGCGGAAGGCCGAGCTGTACGCCTCAAGGTCTTCTCTCCGCTCCAGATAGAGACTACTCGTCAAATGGTCAAGAACGACCACATCCAGATCAGAAGTGCTCGGAAAAGAGAAGATTACGAAAGGTCCGGTGAGGCCGATGTAACTGCCCGCCTTGAACGGCAGTAACTGGAGTGTCACGTGAGGGAGTTGAGCGGCCTGGGCCAGATGGTGCAGCTGCTGCTCCATGACCCGGGCGCCGCCGACCTCCCGCCGCAGTACGGCCTCGTCGAGCACGACGCTGAGCCGCAGCGGACGGGGAGACTGAAGGACGCTCTGCCGCGCGAGCCTGACCTCGACCAGGGAATCGAGCTGTGCGGGTGGCAACCCGTCCAGCGAGGACCGGGTCACCGCTCGCGCGTAGTCGGCGGTCTGCAGCAGCCCCGGCACCACCGACGTCTCGAGGGTGCGGGCGGCATCCGCCTGGGACTCCAGACTGATGAAGTCGCGGTACTGGGGCGGGATCAGCCCGCGATAGGCGTGCCACCAGCCGCTTCCACCGCCGCCCGCGGAACCGGCGAGCGCCTGGAGCAGCGACCGCAGCTGCCTGTCGTCCACGCCGTAGGCGTCCAGCAGGCGCGTCACATCACCGGGCGTGACCCCGCTGGCCCCGGTCTCGATCCGGCTCACCTTCGACTGGTGCCAGCCCAGCACCCCGGCGACGTCCCGGCTCGTGAGTCCCGAGGTGTGGCGCAGGCTGCGCAACTCCTCGCCGAGCTTGCGACGGCGAACCACAGGGCCGTTCCGCATCGCGGACTCCTCCCGTTGTACGGAGAGCCGCCCAGGCGGGTCCGGCTCGGAAAGGGGCCAGTGTTGCGCCGGTATGCGGGTCGGGGGGCGGAGTTCACCGTAATGAGCGATAGATATATGCATATCTTGGTGGATCGCCGTCATGGAGGGCGGCATCGGTGGCAGTCTGGCGCGAAGCACAATCCAGGCCGGCCGTGGGCCGGTCAGGGCGGGAAAGGGACGGCGTCGCCATGGCAGACCATCAGGAAGCAACCGTCACTCTGCCGAGCGATCCGGCCTCGGTCTCCGCGGCCCGCAGATTCGTGGCCCGCGTAACCACCGAATGGGGCCTGGCCGAGGGCGGCGACACGGCCGACACCATCCGGCTGATCGTCTCGGAGCTCGCGACCAACGCCGTCCAGCACACCTTCGGCCTGTCGCCCACCTTCACCGTCGACCTCCGCCTCGACCGGGACGTGGAGTTCTTCCTCGGGGTGACGGACAGCCACCCGCGCTGGCCCCAGCGGCTTCCCGCCGCCGTCCGGCAGGACAACGGCCGGGGCATGGTGATCATCCGGGCGCTCGCGAAGGAGTACGGCGGCCGCCTCGGCGTCAGCCCCACCCCGGACGGGGGCAAGACCGTGTCGATCGCGCTTCCCTGGCCGGTTCCCGCACAGGCCTGATGCTGCCCGGCGAGGTCCCTACGGAGCAGAGGCCCGCCCGAAGCCGCTGCGCATCAGCGCCATCAGCGTCTGCGCCGCCGGGGTGTTCCTGTCCCCCCGGTGCACCACGGAGATCGTCCGCCGGAAAGCGGCCGGCTCCAGGCGCCGCACCGCCAGCGGGGCCGGCGACATCGCTGCCACCATCTCCGGCACCACCGCCACGCCGAGGCCCGCGCTGACCAGGGCGCACACCAGGGCGTAGCCGGGTGACTCGCACACCACGGCGGGGGTGGCCCCCGCTTCTGCCAGCGCACGCTCCACCCCGCGCCGCGGCGGGTGCTCCGGCGCGCTGCTGATCAGCGGGCGGCCCGCCAGTTCGGCGACGGGCAGCGGCCCGCTGCCCTCGGACAGCATCTGCCCGGGCGCGGTGACCAGCACCAGCTCCTCGACGAGCAGTGGCTCGGCGGACAGCCCCGCCGGCATCGGCGCGGCTGCCGCCGGCTCGTACGCATGCGTCAGCGCCAGGTCCACGTCACCCGCCGCCACGGCGGCGACCCCTGCGGGAGGCTCGTAGTCGGTGACGGTCAGCTCCACGTCGGGGTGGGCGCGTCGGAACGCGGTGAGCACCGGCGGAAGCAGGTGGATCCCGGCCGTCACGAACGTGCCGACCCGCAACCGGCCGCCCGACAGCCCCGCGAGCCGGGCCAGCTCGTGCCGTGCCTGGTCCATCTCGTCCAGAACACGGCGCGCCCGCCCCGCCAGCAGCTCACCGGCGGCCGTCAGCCGCGCCCCCCGGTGGTGACGGACGAGGAGAGCTGCCCCCGCTTCCCGTTCGAGCTTGGCCAGCTGCTGCGAGAGTGCGGGCGCGGTGTAACCGAGCCGGGCGGCGGCCCGCGTGATGGAGCCTGCCTCGGCCACCGCCACCAGTGCGGCCAGCCGTGTCGGGTCGTACATTAAGCGTTCCTTTTGGCAGACCAAGAAGATTGCAAGTACACGCTAAAGGGCTCGTGCGGTCAGGGTGTACCCCATGGACGCACAACTGCTCGCCTTCGTCGCCGTGGCCGCGGGAATGGTGGCGCTGCCCGGCGCCGACTTCACCGTGGTCGTACGCAACGCGCTCGTATCCCGCCGGTCCGGGCTGGCCACCGCGGTCGGAGTCGCCGGAGGACTCGTGGTGCACACCGCCCTGGCCGTCGCCGGACTCGCCGCCGTGCTCGTGACGATGCCCGTCCTCTTCCGTACCGTTCAGCTGCTCGGCGGCGCGTACGTGCTCTACCTGGGCCTCAGCGGCCTGTTCGCGATGCGGCGGCGGGCCGCCGCCGGCCCGGGTGCCGAAGTGGAGGACGGGGGCGGAGCGCGGCCGGGGCTCCGGCGTTCGCTGCGCCAGGGCTTCCTGACCAACGCCCTGAACCCGAAGGCGCCCGTCCTCTTCCTGAGCCTGCTGCCCCAGTTCGTTCCCGACGGACAGCCGCCCTTGCCCAGAACCCTGCTGCTCGCTTCGGTGGTCGTGCTGCTCGCGCTCGTCTGGTTCCCGGCCGTGGCCCTCCTGGTGGACCGCCTGGGCCGGTGGCTGCGCCGGCCGCGTGCCGCCCGTGCGATCGAGGGCGGCAGCGGCACGGCGCTCACCGCACTGGGACTCGTGCTGGTGGCAGGGCCCCTGCTGCGCTGAACCTGGCGGGAGGGAGGGTCAGCGGACCCTCCCGTACCAGACGCTGCCGGACCAGATCTTCTCCAGCCGGACCACGGCCCCGGTCTTCGGTGAGTGCCAGATCTTCCCGCTGCCGGCGTAGATGCCGACGTGGTACACACTGCGGCCCGCGTGGAAAAAGACCAGGTCGCCGCGTTTCCGCTGCGACCTGGAGATATGGCGGGTCTTGTTGTACTGCTGCTGGGCCGTGCGGGGTAGTTTCTTGCCCGCTTTCTTGAACGAGTAGAGCGTGAGGCCGGAGCAGTCGAACCGGTGAGGGCCTGTGGCACCCCATCTGTAGGGCGCCCCCTTCTTCGAAGCGGCGACCTTGAGTGCCGTCGCCGATCGGGTGGCGGCCTCGGCGTCGCTCACGAAACCGGGGGCCAGCACGGTGGTGCCTACGGCGAATGTCAGAGCCGAGGCCGTGCCGACCCGGGCGAACAGAGACGGGACATGAACCTGCGCAGTCATGCGCAACCCTTCGTCAGCCGCCTGTGAAGGATGACCTGTCGGGTTCGGGCTGGCGAAGTTGCCCGGCCGCGCGAAGCGGCTTCACCCCGAGGGCCGCCCGGATCTCCGGTCGGCCCGTTGTGCTCGGGTCCTCCACTCCTGCCGATCCACTTCTGTCGACCAGGCATCCGGACAGCGGCAGGACTCGGCGTCCGCCCGGACCGCCCCGCCGCGGTGGCGGGGGCTTGTCGTCCCAGGGATCTTTACGCACGCACTGCCGGATTTCCTGGTTGAAGTAGCGATATGTGAGAGTCGTCACGACTGATCCGATCGGGTGGACGCACCCGGCCGCGAGCCGTGACGGCCGGGTCCGACCAGCCGCGTACCAGCAGCGGAACGATGCATTCCGTTCAGCGTCCGCGTCCGTTGCGCAAGTTGGGCTGTCCCTCGGGCGGGGGAGCTTCTACGCCGAACGAGCGAGAAAAACTCATCGGCCCGCCGGGCGTGTCGGAAAGGAGCGCCGAAGGAGCGGTCCCTTGCCGAGCCGGACGGCTGGACCGCTCAGCCCGTCGAGGCGGGAGGCACGGCGACGCGCCCCGCGCGGCGCTCGCCGTCCAGCAGTCGCAGCGCCCTGGCCAGGGTGTCCGCGTGGATCTGTGACTCACCCCGGTCGTGCATCAGTACGAGCGCGTCGCGGAGGGCGGTGGCCCGGGACGCGAGGGCCTGAGCCGCCCGGAGCGCTCCGTACGTGTCGCTGCTCCGGGCGGGATTGATGCGGCCGAGCTGGTCGAGCACTTCCAGGTAGCAGTCGATGAACTCGGCCTCCGCGCGGGTCAGTGCGGGAAGCGGCGGGAGCTGGGGTGGGAGCATCTGGCGTTCACCTCGCGGGATGCGGCGGCTGGGACGGCGTGCGGTTCTCCACGACGTGGTCCACCAGTCCGAACGCCAGGGCGGCCGGGGCGTCGAGGATGGTGTCCCGTTCGATGTCGGCGCTGATCTCCCTCGTGGAGCGACCCGTGTGACGGGCCAGCATGTCCGTGAGCAGCTCGCGCTCGCGCGTCAACTCACGGGCCCTGATCTCAAGATCGGAGGGCTGCCCCTGCACCGGCTCGTCCAGGGCGGGTTGCTGAATGACTACCCGGGCGCCCGGCAGGGCATGTCGGTGTCCCGGAGCGCCGGCCGCGAGCAGTACCGCTGCGCTGGAACCGGCCTGGCCGAGACAGAACGTCTCCACCTCGCAGGCGAGGAAGCGCATGGTGTCGTAGATCGCCGTCATCGCGCCGAAGGAGCCGCCCGGCGAGTTGATGTAGAGGGAGAGGGACCGGTCGGGGTCCGCGTGCTCCAGGTACATGAACTGTGCGATCAGATCGGTCGCCGCGGTGTCGTCGACCGGTGTGCCGAGGAAGACGATCCGTTCGGACAGCAGCTTCGAGTACGGGTCCGTGCTCCGGGATCCGTATGCGGTGCGCTCGGTGAACTCGGGCAGGACGTGGCGGGCGGCGGGTCGGAACATGACGATGCCTTTCCTCGGAATCCTCAGCAGGAGCGAACCGGTGCGACTCGTACGTAAAAAATGTACAGGACGTACAGAAGGTTATGATGGGGACCATGGCCTACGAGATTCCGGTGACGCAAGCCCGCGCAGAGCTCGCCGAGCTCATCAACCGCGTTGTCTACGGCGGGGAGAGGGTGGTCGTCACCCGCCACGGCAAGCCGCTCGTGGCGCTGGTGTCGGCTGCTGATCTGCAGCGACTCGAGAACGAGGAGCCGGCATCGGAGGAGCAGGTGATCCGCTCGGTGTCCTCGATCCACTCGGTGCCTTCCACTGCGGGCGAACGGAGCCGGTTCGGCATCGCGGCGGAGCACCGCGGTCACGACCGTGACGAGCCGTCCGGCCGCTGAGGCCCGGTGCACGCTCAAGGACGCCGGGCCCGGTGCCGCCCGAGGCGAGCTTCGGGTAGGTACGGCCTACGGCCCGTGACGCGCCGTATACGACCCCGTCATCGATCGCGGTGCGTGCTGCGGGGCGCGTCCTCGTGCCGGTGATCTCGATGGCTCCCCCGCGGCGTACGGACCGTTTCCGCAGCTGATCGGAGGCCGGAGCCGCGTCTGCGATGCCCGCGGGCCGGCCGCCCGGCGCGCCCTGTCCGTCGGCAGGGAGAAGAGCCGGAGCGTGAACTCGCGTGGAAGCGGGACGGCCACCACCGGTCGGCCGGTGTCACGCACTCCGATGTGCCCGGCGGCGATGCAGCCCGCACGAGGAACGCCACCGCCCGGAGCTTCGTCGCGCAGGAGGTGCTGTTCGGCCGCGACGCAGCCGAGGTCCCGGGGAACCGGTTGCGCGGCCCGATATCCACGGATCCGCAAAAGATCAGTTAACGCGCCGGAAAAACTTCCGCCCTAACGTGCAATACCTGACCGCGGAATCCTCTTCATCGTTCAACAGAGTGTTGAAGGCGGGATAGGGTCCCGCTGCGCCCGGGGCAGGTACCGGGCGGAAGAGAAGAGGGTGGAAGCGTGCAACTGACTCCGCACGAACAGGAACGCCTGCTCATCCATGTGGCGGCCGATGTCGCAGAGAAGCGCAGGGCGCGCGGACTGCGGCTGAATCACCCCGAGGCGATCGCTCTGATCACCTCGCACCTTCTGGAAGGCGCCCGCGACGGCCGGACCGTGGCTGAACTGATGGCCTCCGGCCGGAAGGTCCTCACCCGCGACGACGTCATGGACGGCATCCCGGAGATGATCCACGACGTCCAGGTCGAGGCCACCTTCCCGGACGGCACCAAGCTGGTCACCGTCCACGATCCGATCGTCTGACGGGGGAGCAGCAGATGATTCCCGGAGAGATCCTGTACGCGGAGGGCACGGTGCCGCTCAACGAGGGACGCCCCGTCACCCGCCTCACCGTCCTCAACGCCGCGGACCGGCCCGTCCAGGTGGGGTCGCACTACCACTTCGCCGAGGCCAACACCGGCCTGGACTTCGACCGCCCCGCGGCCCGCGGGCTGCGGCTCAACATCGCCGCCGGCACCGCGGTGCGTTTCGAGCCCGGTATCCCCCTCGACGTCGAACTCGTCCCGCTCGCAGGCCTGCGCATCGTCCCCGGACTGCGCGGCGACACCGGAGGTCCCCTCGATGCCTGAGCTCAGCCGCCCCGTGTACGCAGACCTGTTCGGGCCCACCACGGGTGACCGCATCCGGCTCGCCGACACCGATCTCCTCGTCGAGATCGAGGAGGACCGTTCCGGCGGCCCCGGACGTGCCGGGGACGAAGCCGTGTTCGGCGGTGGGAAGGTGATCCGTGAATCGATGGGCCAGGCGCGCACCACCCGCGCCGAAGGGGCCCCCGACACGGTCATCACCGGCGCCGTCATCATCGACCACTGGGGCATCGTCAAGGCGGACATCGGCATCCGGGACGGGAGGATCACCGGCATCGGCAAGGCCGGGAACCCGGACACGATGGACGGCGTGCACCCCGATCTGGTGATCGGACCGGAGACCGAGATCATCGCGGGCAACGGCAAGTTCGTCACGGCCGGAGCCATCGACGCGCACGTCCACTTCATCTCGCCGACCCTGGTCGACCAGGCGCTGTCCTCCGGGATCACCACCCTCGTCGGTGGCGGCACGGGCCCGGCGGAAGGCACCAAGGCCACGACGATCACCCCGGGGCCCTGGCATCTCGCCCGGATGTTCGAGGCGCTGGAGGGCTACCCGGTCAACATCGGTCTGCTCGGCAAGGGCAACACGATGTCCCGCGAGGCGATGCACTCCCAACTGCGCGCCGGAGCGCTGGGGTTCAAGATCCACGAGGACTGGGGTGCGACCCCCGCCGTCATCGACGCCTGCCTGAGCGTCTGCGAGGAGACCGGCGCCCAGCTCGCCATCCACACGGACACGCTCAACGAGGCGGGATTCGTCGCGGACACCCTGGCCGCCATCGCGGGACGCTCGATCCACGCGTACCACACCGAGGGGGCGGGCGGCGGGCACGCTCCCGACATCATCAGTGTCGTCTCGGAGCCCTACGTCCTGCCGAGCTCCACCAATCCGACCCGGCCGCACACCGTCAACACGATCGAGGAACACCTCGACATGCTGATGGTCTGTCACCACCTGAACCCGACGGTGCCGGAGGACCTCGCCTTCGCCGAGTCCCGCATCCGGCCCTCCACCATCGCGGCCGAGGACATCCTCCACGACCTGGGGGCCATCTCGATCATCTCCTCGGACTCCCAGGCGATGGGCCGCATCGGCGAGGTCATCCTCCGTACCTGGCAGACCGCCCACGTGATGAAGCGACGACGGGGCGCCCTGCCGGGCGACGGTGCCGCGGACAACCACCGGGCACGTCGCTATGTCGCCAAATACACCATCAACCCCGCGGTGGCCCAGGGGCTGGACAAGGAGATCGGCTCCGTCGAGACCGGCAAGCTCGCCGACCTCGTGCTGTGGGACCCGGCCTTCTTCGGTGTCAAGCCGCAGACGGTGATCAAGGGCGGACAGATCGCGTACGCGCAGATGGGTGACGCCAACGCCTCGATCCCCACCCCGCAGCCGGTCATGCCCCGGCCGATGTTCGGTGCCGTGGGCCGGGCCCCCGCGTCCAACTCCATCAACTTCGTGTCCTCGGCCGCCATCGAGGCCGGCCTGCCCGGACGCCTGGGGCTCGGCAAGGCGTTCGTGCCGATCACCAGCACCCGGGGCGTCACCAAGGCGGACATGCGGGAGAACGACGCCCTGCCCCGTGTCGAGGTCGACCCCGACAGCTTCGCCGTCACCATCGACGGCGATCCGGTCGAACCCGCCCCCGCCGCTGAACTTCCCATGGCTCAGCGCTACTTCCTCTTCTGAGGACAGGACAGCACTTCATGACGACGCGCGCAGCCCTGCTCGTCCTCGCCGACGGCCGGTTCCCCGCCGGTGGCCACGCCCACTCCGGTGGCGCCGAACCGGCCGTCAAGGCAGGACACATCCGCAACGCCCAGGACCTGTCGGAGTTCTGCCTGGGCAGGCTCCACACCACCGGACTCACCTCCGCCGCACTCGCCGCGGCGGCGGCCCACGGCCTCGACCCGCTCGCGCTCGACGAGGCCGCCGACGCCCGGACTCCCTCACCCGCGCTCAGGAACGTCGCGCGCAAGCTCGGCCGGCAGCTGATGAGGGCGGCGCGGGCCACCTGGCCCAGCCCCGAGCTGGCCGCGCTCGCCGAAGCCCGGCCTCGCGGTGCCCACCAGCCCGTCGTCCTCGGCCTGACGGCACGAGCGGCGGGCCTGGGCCCCGCGGACGCCGCGCACTGCGTCGCGTACGAAGCGGTCAGCGGCCCGGCCACCGCCGTGGTCCGCCTGCTCTCCCTGGACCCCTTCGAAGCGACGGCGGTGCTGGCCGGGCTCGCGCCCGCCCTCGACCGGGTCGCCGAGCAGGCGGCCGAGGCGGCACTGCAGGGGATCGACGCGCTGCCCGCCGCCTCCGCGCCGCTGCTCGACATCTCGGCCGAGGCCCACGCGGCCTGGCCGGTCCGCCTGTTCGCGTCCTGAACCCGCCTACCTCACCCCACCCGTCAGCATCAGGAGTCGCACCCATGCACCTCGACCACGCACACAACGGCCCCGCGGCAGTCAGCGCGGACGCGGCACGCCCCGACGGCACGCGCCGCGCCCTGCGCATCGGCCTCGGAGGACCGGTCGGCTCGGGGAAGACGGCCACCGTCGCCGCCCTCTGCCGTGCTCTGCGTGACCGGATCTCCATCGCCGTCGTCACCAACGACATCTACACCCGCGAGGACGCCGCCTTCCTGCTCCGCAACGCCGTACTGCCGCCCGAGCGGATCCAGGCCGTGGAGACGGGCGCCTGCCCGCACACCGCGATCCGCGACGACATCTCCGCCAACCTCGAAGCCGTCGAGGACCTGGAGGACGCCGTGGGCCCCCTCGACCTGATCCTCGTCGAGTCCGGCGGCGACAACCTCACCGCCACCTTCTCCAAAGGACTCGTCGACGCGCAGGTCTTCGTCATCGACGTCGCAGGTGGCGACGACATCCCGCGCAAGGGCGGCCCCGGTGTGACCACCGCCGACCTCCTCGTCATCAACAAGACCGACCTCGCCCCCTACGTCGGATCCGACCTGGACCGGATGGCCCGCGACGCCGCCGCGCAGCGCGGGGAGCTGCCCGTGGTGTTCACCTCGCTGACCGGTCCCGACGGCGTCGCACCCGTCGCGGACTGGGTGCGGGCGCGGCTCGCGGACTGGGCCGCATGAGCGTCACGGCCACCGCGCGGATCACAGCGGTCGCCGACGGACGGGGATCCACGTCACTTCCGGTGCTGGAGAGCGACGGGCCGCTCGCCCTGCGCCGCACCAGATCTCCGGACACCGCCCGCGCGCGCGTCACCGTGGTCGGCGCCATGAGCGCACCCCTGGGCGGGGACCGGCTCGCGGTCGAGGTCAGGGCCGATGAGGGCGCTCGGATGACGGTGGATTCCGCCGCCGCCACCGTGGCGCTCCCGGGCGCCGGCCCGGACACCGGCCCCGCGGCGTACGACGTGCGGCTGAGCGTGGGGGAGGAGGCCGAGCTCCACTGGCTCCCCGAACAGCTCGTCTCCGCGTGCGGCAGCGCCCTCGACATGACCACCCGGGCCGAACTCGCCCGCACCTCACGCCTGGTGCTCCGCGAGGAGCTGATCCTCGGCCGCCACGGCGAGAGCACCGGCCGGCTCTCGACCCGCCTGACGGTTCGCAGGGCCGGACGGCCGCTGCTCGACCAGCAGCTGGCGTACGGGCCCGGAGCGCCCGGCGGGTGGGACGGAGCCGCCGTGCTGGGCGGCCACCGGGCCGTGGGGCAGCTGCTCCTCGTCGACCCCGCGTTCGAGGACGGCCTTCCCGCGCCGAGGCTGCTCGGGCCCACCGCGGCCCTCACCCCGCTGGCGGGCCCCGCCGTCCTCGTGACGGCGCTCGCCGCAGACGCGAGGCTGCTGCGCGCGGTGCTGGACGAAGCGCTGCAGGGGCTTCTGAAGGAGCCAAGGGCCGTGCCGAGGAGCTGAGTTCGCTCAGCGGGCACCGGGCACCGGTTATTGGTTCGGTAAAGAAACATGCGTACGCCTTGTTCTCAGCAACCTCACAGACGAAAGGTTTCGCCTGGACACATGAACCAACGCGCCGCTGCGGGCGGCGCATCACACAGGGGGAGGTTCCACTTGAAGCGCACAGCGGTGCTCGGCTCGGCCGGCACTCTGATCGCGGGCACGCTCATAGCGGGGGCGATAGCCGCACCTGCCGCCGGCGCAGCCGGCCGGCACCACGGGGACCAGGAGGCACGCGGCGTCCAGACCGCGGCCGCCCGGGCCGCGCGGACCGGTATCGACTGGACGGACTGTCCGGCCGACTGGGCGATCGCCGCACCCATCCAGTGCGGATGGGTGAGCGTCCCGCTCGACTACAGCAAGCCGAACGGCAAGCAGATCAAGCTCGCGGTCGACCGGCACGTCAGCACGGGCACGAAGGACGAGCGCCAGGGCGCACTCGTCTACAACCCCGGTGGCCCCGGCGGCTCGGGAATGGCCTTCCCGAAGCGCATCGTCACCAAGAACCCGCTCTGGACGAAGGCCGCGAAGGCGTACGACTTCGTCGGCTTCGACCCGCGCGGGGTGGGCCACTCGGCGCCGATCTCCTGCATCGACCCCCAGGAGTTCGTGAAGGCCCCGAAGGCCGATCCGGTCCCGGACAGCGAGGCCGACAAGCGGGCCCAGCGCAAGCTCGCGGCCGAGTACGCCGACGGCTGCGCCGAGCGCAGCGGCGACATGCTGCCGCACATGACCACGCCCAACACCGCACGCGACCTGGATGTCATCCGCGCCGCGCTCGGTGAGAAGAAGCTCAACTTCCTGGGCGTCTCCTACGGCACCTACCTGGGCGCGGTCTACGGCACGCTCTTCCCGTCGCACGTACGCCGCATGATCGTCGACAGCGTGGTCGACCCCGCGAAGGACAACATCTGGTACGAGGCCAACCTCAACCAGGACATCGCCTTCCAGACCCGCTGGAACGACTGGAAGGCGTGGGTCGCGAAGAACGACGCGGCCTACCACATCGGTGACACGCCCGAGAAGGTCGAGCAGGCGTGGCTGACGCTGCGCGCGGCGGCGAAGAAGAACCCGATCGGCGGCGTCGTCGGCCCCGCCGAGCTCATCGGATTCTTCCAGAGCGCGCCGTACTACGACTCCGCCTGGGCGCCCACCGCCCAGATCTGGAGCGACTATCTCGGCGGCGACACCCAGACCCTGATCGACGCCGCGGGACCCGACCTGTCGGACACCGCGGGCAACATCAGCTCGGAGAACGGCAACGCCGTCTACACGGCGGTCGAGTGCGCGGATGCCCAGTGGCCCACCAGCTGGAAGAAGTGGGACCGCGACAACACCCGGCTGCACAAGGACCACCCGTTCATGACCTGGGCCAACGCCTGGATGAACCTGCCCTGTGCGACCTGGCCGTCCAAGCAGCAGACACCCCTGGACGTCCGTACGGGCAAGGGGCTGCCTCCGGTACTGATCGTGCAGTCCACGCGTGACGCCGCCACTCCGTACGAGGGCGCCGTCGAGCTGCACAAGCGCTTCAAGGGTTCCCGTCTCATCACCGAGAAGGGTGCCGGCTCGCACGGCGTCACCGGGCTGGTCAACCCCTGCATCAACGAGCGGGTGGACACCTACCTGCTCACGGGCGAGACCGACCGGCGCGATGTGACGTGCACCCCGCACGCCACGCCGATGCCGTGATCACCACCTGAACGTGAGCGGGCGGCCGATGATTCCCGGCGGCCGCCCGTTCACCCCTCCCGGTGCGGGGCCACCCCGTCCCGGTGCCGTGCTCTCACCCGCGCCGGTCGAACCGCTCCAGCCAGGCGTCCTCCGCCGCGTAGTCGAAGAGCGTCTCGCCGTAGGCCCGGACCATCTTCGGGAAGGCCTCTCTCCAGTCGCGTGCGTGGAGCTGCGCGGCGAGCCAGCCGACGGTCTCCGGCAGGGACTCCTCGTACCCCGTCACCGGGCGGTAGCCCAGCTCCCGTTCGGCGGCCGCCATGTCGTAGACGACGGGATGCGCACCGGACCACGGTGTGTCGCCGACATGGTCCCGGGGCGGCGCGCCCGCCACCAGCACCGTCTCGCTCTCCGTGCCGAGCACGCCGTCGACGGCTGTGCCGATCTCGGCGACGGTGGGTGCCTGCGGGTCGCCCGCGTTGAGCACCCGTGAAGCCGGCCGCAGCGCGGCCAGCCGTATCAGCTCGGCGAGGTTGGACACATGGACCGGGTGGAAGCGGCTCGCCCCGTCGTACGCGAGCACCCGCCGCCCGCGCCCGTCCAGCGCGCGCTTGACGAAGTACAGCTCGCGCGGCGTACGGCAGTGGGCCCCGTGTATCGCGCCCGCCCGGAGCAGCGTCACCGGCAATGCCTCCCCGGCCGCCAGCAGTTCGCGCTCCAGGGCGACCTTCCGTGTCCCGTACGTCGCGTCCCCGGGGGCGACCGTGCGCTGCGTCTCCGGGATGGGCACCGGATACTCCGGGAAACCGTCCGGATCGCCCTGTGTGTCGAAACTGCGCCCCCGCCCGTCCTCGTACACCGCGCCGCTGGAGATGACGACCGCGGATCCGGCCCGGTCCGCGAGACCCGTCAACTCCGCGGCGTGGGACGGGCCGAAGGCGACCATGTCGACCAGGACGTCGCACCCGTCGCCGAGAGCGGAGGCGAGAGCCCCCTCCTCCTCGCGGTCGAGTGCGAGCGCGCGGACGTCGTCGCCCCAGGCATCGTCCCTGCCGCCCCTGCGGGATGCCGCGGTCACGTCCCAGCCGTCCTCGGCGAGAGCCCTCACAGCGGCCCGGCCGATCTGTCCCGTCGCGCCCAGCACGAACGCTCGTCCTCTGCTCATACGGAAGACGCTACGGTCGCTTCGGCGGTCGGGCCAGGGAAATCGGCCCTCAGCAGATTCCCCGCTCAGCGTGGCCGACGGGGGAACTTCCTGGACTCCTCGCCCTGCGCCGCCTTCGCCTTGACCGCGTACTCGTCGACGTACTCCTGGCCGGAGAGCCCGAGAATGGCGTACATGATCTCGTCCGTCACGGCGCGGATCGCCGCCTTCTGGTCCTCCAGGCCGGCGTAGCGCGAGAAGTCCAGCGGTTCCCCGAAGCGGATCTTGACCCGCTTGATCCTGGGCACCTTCTGTCCGGGCGGCTGGATCTCGAAGGTGCCGACCATCGCGCAGGGGATGACCGGTACTCCTGCCTTGATCGCCATCACGGCGACCCCGACCTTTCCCTTGTACAGCCGTCCGTCGTGCGAGCGGGTGCCCTCCGGGTAGATGCCCAGCAGTTCACCCTTGCTCAGCACCCCCAGCCCTTCACGGATGGCGGCCTGTCCCGCCTCCTTGCCGGAGCGGTCCACGGGGATCTGCCCGATGCTGTGGAAGAACGCCGCGGTCAGCTTGCCCTTGATGCCAGGGCCGGTGAAGTACTCGGCCTTCGCGAGGAACGTGATGCGGCGTTTGAGGATCGCCGGCATCAGGAAGTGGTCGGAGAACGAGAGGTGGTTGCCCGCCACGATGGCCGCGCCGTCGTCGGGGATGTGTTCCAGGCCTTCGATGCGTGGCCGGAACGCCAGCCGCAGCAGAGGGCCCAGCACGACGTACTTCAGGACGTAATAGAACACAGCTTCCCTCCTGGCCTTCCGGACCGGGCCGGTGGCCGCGTTCTGTCAGGTCACGCGTGGTGTCGTCTCCCGGCCGACCCGATCGTGCGGTCGACCGCGGCCCGGCCCTCCTCGGACGGGTACCCGCTCCTCGTCGTCTCATCTGATGTGGCATCAGTCGATAGCCTGTACGACCCGTCTGCTCGTCGGTGATCGATCGTAGCTTTGTTTCCAGTGCATACGAAGTCCTGGCGCGCTGAAGCCGCTCGGCACGGACCCCGGCCCTCGCGACCCGGCACCTCGCGCGGAAGCGGCCCTCCGGGGCTGTGCCGGAGCGGTGTGGTCATCTGCGTCGCCGAGTCACCGATGAGGAACGCCGCCTGTGCGACGCCCGGTCCGGCGTGACGGCCGACCCGGTGACGGCCGGGCCGGCCCCCGGTCAGCCCGGCAGGGCGTCCGAGGTCGGGACCACCGTCGCGAACACGTCGGTGAGCATGGTCAGCGCGGCGGTCTTGAGCGTGGCCGCGGGCACGACGGTGCCGTCCGGGGCCGTGAGCGCCCGGGTCGCGGTGGCCTCGGCGACGACGGTGGGCCGGTACCCGAGGTTGAAGGCCTCCTGCGCCGTGTAGTTGACACACATGTGGGTCATGAAGCCGGCCAGTACGAGGTTCCGGCCGCTGCCCGCCCCGAAGCCGAGCCCGGACAGTGTCTTCTCCAGTTCGGTGGCGTGGAAGGCGTCGGGGTGCTCCTTGACCACGACCGCTTCACCCTCCACCGGGGCGACCTCGTCGCTGATGGCACCGACATGGGCACCGAGGTCGTACGGTGAGTTCTCGCCGCCGTCGTGGACGACGTGGACGACGGGCGAACCCGCCGCGCGCGCCCGCCCGAGGAGACGCGCACCGGCCGCGAGGGCCTGCTCGGCGCCTTCCAGGGCCATCACGCCGTCCCGGTAGGTGTTCTGGAAATCGATCATGATCAGCGCGGACTCGTCCAGGCGCGGCGGCTGGTCGTCCAGCCCGAGGAGAGCGCGCAGAGGTGTGGAGGGCTGGTTCGGGGTCATCGGGGGTCCTTCCCTGGGTGAACGGCATGGCTGTGCGAGCCCCGGTGCCTGTGCACCGGGGCCGGTCTCATCGGGGGTGGAACTCAGGCCGCCCCGGTCCTGAACCGGCGGCGGTAGGCGGAGGGCGTGGTGGCGAGCTGCCGCCTGAACGCCCGGTGCAGGGTCTCCGTCGAGCCGAGCCCGGCTGCTGCCGCGACCTGGCCGAGTGTGTGGTCGGTGCTCTCCAGGAGACGTCGGGCCGCTTCGATCCTGGCCGCTTCGACGTAGGCGGCCGGACCTGCCCCGGTCTCCTTGGTGAAGACACGGGCGAAGTGCCGCTCGCTCAGACGCATACGGGCCGACAGCGCCCGGGCGGACAGATCCGCGTCCAGATGACCGGCGATCCACGACCGCAGCTCGTCGATGTCGCGACGGGAGGCCGCGGGGCGGCTCAGGGGTACGGAGAACTGGCTCTGCCCGCCCTGCCGCTTGAGGAACATCACCAGCTGGCGTGCGACGGCCAGCGCGACCTCCTCCCCGAGGTCCTCGGCCACCAGGGCGAGCGCGAGGTCCAGGCAGGCGCTGATGCCGGCACCCGTCCACAGCCGGCCGTGATCGGCCCGGACGAAGATCGGGTCCGGATCGACGGTCACGGCCGGGTGGTCCGCCGCGAGCTGAGCGGCCGTCGACCAGTGGGTCGTCGCCGTCTTCCCGTCCAGCAGACCGGCCGCCGCCAGTACATGGGCGCCCACACACACCGAGGCGACCCTTCCTACGTGCGGGGCGGTCGCCTTCACCCACGCCACGACCTCGGGGTCGACGCGTGCGGTGGGGCCTTCGTCCGTCATGTCGGCGGCGCCGGGCACGACCAGTGTGTCCGCCCGGTCGCCGACCTCGTCGAAGGCGAGATCGGTCAGCAGCCGTACGCCCGCCGACGTCCGCACCGCTCCGGCGACCTGGCCCGCGAGCAGGACCTGGTAGGGGCCGCGGCCTTCGGTCTCCCGGTTGGCCAGCGCGAAGACCTCGGCCGGGCCGGTGACGTCGAGGAGGTCGACGCCCGGGAAGACCGCGATCACGACACGGTGGGTGAGGGGCATGTCCTCATCCTCGCCGTCCCGGTCCCGGGGCCGCAATGACGGCTTCCTGTCACATCCGGACACGCGGTCCGCACGTGCCGCACCGGGCAGCCGCCGGCAGTCACCCCCGGACCAGGCGCCCCAGTGCCCACCGTGCCGGACCGGCGTAGGCGGCGAGAGCGGCGGCCGGGCCCTCGATCCGGAGGACCGTGGCCGATCCGCCCGGCAGGCGCCGGACCTCATGGCACAGCCGCAGGCGCACCGGGCCGAGCCGGACCCTCCACGCCCACCGCCACCGCTCGTCGTCCACGGACTCGACGACGAATGCCGCGGTGACACCGAACAGCGAGACGACCTCTCCCCGTGTGCCCGCCGCGATGCGTTCCCCGTCCACGCGTACCCCCCTGATCTGCGGCGACCAGGACGGCCAGCAGGCAGGGGTGACGTAGCGCAGCCAGACCTCCTCGGGGGGCGCGGCGCCTTCGGCCCGCAAGGTCAGGACGGCCATCGGACCGGTGCCCCGTTCACCCGGCCCGGTCGTGGACGAACTCGTTGAGCGCCTTGCCCGGCCGCAGCGAGGCCTCGCCGCCCACGTCGTGGAAACTGCCGAAACCCACCAGGGTGACCGCCCTGCCCGCTCTGAGCGCCTCCGCGATCACACCCGGCTCCGCCACCGTGCCGAACAGGGCGTCGACGACCCGGCCGATCTCGTCGTCCGGCAGCCCGCCGCCGCCCGCCGTCTTGCGCCCGATCGCCTCGATCAGCCCGGACCTGTCCATGCGAAGCACCCACTTCCCGCCGACGACGACGACACGCGACAGACCGGACCGGCCGGAGCCGGCGGGCCACGCGCCACACCTCGCCACCATGCTGGCACCGCCGGATCGCCCCCGCACGCAGCCGTACGCCGCCCGGGCGGTCCGGTCCCCGGCAGTGCCGAGGACCGGGAGGCTCACGCCTCAGGTGTCGCGGGTGGCGACCATCCCCAGGGTGGCCAGCCCCAGCACCACCCAGCCGAACCAGAGCCAGCCGTTGCTCCCCAGCGCCACCGTGTACGCCGTCACCGCGACCAGCGCGCCGACCGTGAGCACTCCCATGGTTTTCGTGGATCCAGGCATGAGCGCACGCTCCTCATCGGCCGCACGGCCGTTGAAGCCATGGTCACCCCTCGGGCGTGCCCACCGCTACTGTCCGCGTGCCTGCAATGAGGCGAGATAGGCGTTGTACGCCTTCAGCTCCTGGTCGCCGTCCCGGTCGGCGGCCCGGTCGGAGCGCTTGGCCGTCCGCTGCTCGGAGCGGTACCACTGGAAGACCAGGGCGATCAGCACCAGCACGGACGGGATCTCGCTGAACGCCCAGGCGATCCCGCCCGCAGCGGACTGGTCGCCCAGCGCGTCGATACCGAGCGAGGCGGGCGGATCCTCGTACGCCTTCACCATCGGCTGGGTCGCCATCATCAGCGCGATCCCGAAGAACGCGTGGAACGGCATGCCCGCGAACAGCTCCAGCATCCGCATCACGTATCCGGGCCTGTGCGGGCCTGGGTCCACGCCCATGATCGGCCAGAAGAACACCAGGCCGACGGCGAGGAAGTGCACCATCATCGCGATGTGGCCCGTCTTCGACTCCATCAGGAAGTCGAACAGCGGGGTGAAGTACAGCCCGTACAGGCTCGCGATGAAGAGCGGGATCGTGAACGCCGGGTGCGTGACGATCTTCATGTAGCGGCTGTGGAGCAGCTTGAGCAGCAGTTCGCGCGGGCCCGTGCGGTCCCGCCCCGCCACCGGCAGCGCCCGGAGCGCCAGGGTCACCGGGGCGCCCAGCAGCAGCAGGATCGGCGACACCATGCTGATCACCATGTGCTGCACCATGTGCACGCTGAACATGACCATGCCGTAGTCGTTGAGACCCGTGCACATCACCAGGGCGATGGACAGCACACCGAGGACGAAGAACACGGTCCGGTTGACCGGCCAGCCGTCGCCCCGCGCGCGCAGTCGCAGGACCCCGTAGCCGTACAGGGCGAGGGCGACGACGCAGCCGATCAGGAAGAACGGGTCCGCGGAGAACTCGAGCCCACGTCCCAGCGTGAACGGCGGCAGATCCATGTTCATGCCGTGCCCGCTGTGATCCATCTGTTCACTCCCGCTGGGGACGTCCCCGTTTCGTGCCGGTTGTCCGGTCCAGACTAGAACCGCCCCCGGCCGCGGGTGCGGCCGGGGGCGGTTCTCGGGGCGTCGTGACGGTCAGAGCACGACCTGGGCCTCGGCGTAGCGCTCGGCCGGGACCGTCTTGAGGGTCTCCACGGCCGCGGCCAGCGGAACCATCGTGATGTCCGTGCCGCGCAGCGCCGTCATCATGCCGAACTCACCGCGGTGCGCCGCCTCCACCGCGTGCCAGCCGAAGCGCGTGGCCAGGACGCGGTCGTACGCGGTCGGGGTCCCGCCCCGCTGTACATGGCCGAGGATGACCGGGCGGGCCTCCTTGCCGAGGCGGTGCTCCAGCTCACCGGAGAGCTGCGTCGCCACACCGGCGAAGCGCTCGTGACCGTAGATGTCCGTCTTGCCCTGGTTGAAGTCCATGGAGCCCTCGCGGGGCTTGGCGCCCTCCGCCACGACGACGATCGCGAACTTCTTGCCGTCCGAGAAGCGCCGACCGACCAGTTCGGTCAGCTCGTCGATGTCGAAGGGCCGCTCGGGAACGACGATGGCGTGTGCGCCGGCAGCCATGCCCGAGTGCAGCGCGATCCAGCCCGTGTGCCGCCCCATGACCTCGACGATCAGGACCCGCTGGTGCGACTCCGCCGTCGTCTTCAGCCGGTCGAGCGCCTCGGTCGCGACCCCGACGGCCGTGTCGAAGCCGAAGGTCACATCGGTGGAGGCGATGTCGTTGTCGATGGTCTTGGGGACACCGACGATGGGCAGCCCCGCGTCGGAGAGCAGGTTGGCCGCCTTCAGCGTGCCCTCGCCGCCGATCGGGATGATCGCGTCCAGGCCGAGATCGGCGACATGGCCCTTCGCGCGCTCCACGCCGTCACGCAGATGTGCGGGCTGGACGCGGGAGGAGCCGAGGATCGTGCCGCCGCGGGCGAGGATGCCGCCGACCGCGTCGAGGTCGAGCTTGCGGTAGTCGCACTCGAGGAGGCCCCTCCAGCCGTCGTGGAAGCCGATGACCTCGTCGCCGTGGTCGACCACCGCGCGGTGCACGACGGAACGGATGACGGCGTTGAGGCCGGGGCAGTCGCCGCCGGAGGTGAGCACACCAATTCGCATTGCCCGGGAAACCTTTGCAACGTGGGCCGACGCCGGACCACGTCGTCCGGTTGGAACCCCGCCACCCTACCGGCGCGGGGTGGCCGGACCGAACCCACTGTCCGACTGCTGGACGGCCACCGGATGTACACCGGCCCCGACGCGCACGGACCGGCCCCCGGGAGGGGGCCGGTCCGTCCGGAATGCGTCAGGCCGGCTGGGTCGCCGCGGCGATCCGCTCGGCGCGCAGTGCCTCGTACCACCGGTCGTCGCTCGGCGGCAGCGCGTTCACGTCCAGGGCCAGCTTCAGCAGCAGGTCCGCGATCAGCGGGTTGCGTGCCAGGACCGGCCCGTGCATGTAGGTGCCGAAGACGGTGTCGTTGTACGCGCCTTCCGTGCCGTCCCCCGTGCCGTTGCCACGCCCCAGCCGCACCCGGGCGAGCGGGCGCGCCGACGGGCCGAGATGGGTGACGCCCTGGTGGTTCTCGAAACCGGTCAGCGGCGGCAGGCCCAGGTTCGGGTCGATGTCCCCGAGCACGTCGCCGACGCACCGGGCGCCCTCGCCGCGGGTCGAGACGACGTCGAGCAGCCCGAGGCCGGGCTCGCGCTCGCCGAGGTCGTTGACGAACTCGTGGCCGAGGATCTGGTAGCCGGCGCAGACCGAGAAGATGATCGCGCCGTTCGCCGCGGCCCTGCTCAGTCCGCCGTCACGGCGCAGCCGCTCCGCGGCGAGACGCTGCGGCCGGTCCTCACCGCCGCCGATCAGATAGATGTCGCCCGACGTCGGGACGGGCTGGTCGCTGCGCACGTCCACGCGCGACACGTCGAGACCGCGCTGGCGTGCCCGGCGCTCCACCACCAGGGCGTTGCCCTGGTCGCCGTAGGTGCTGAGGAGGTCGGGGTAGACCCACACCAGCCGCAGGCTGTTGTTGCTCATGCTTCGTCCTCTCCGGGGGGAGCCCGCGCGGGGGTCAGTTGCCGACACGACGGCGCAGATCCTGGAAGGCGGTGTAGTTGGCGATGACCTCGATACGGCCCGGCGGAGCCATCTGGACGGCCTCGTCCAGGGTCTCGCAGACACGGAAGTCGAGTCCGGCCACCTCGAGCCGGACCGCCAGGTCCAGCTTGCGGTCGCCGAGCACGAAGATCGGGTGACCGTAGAGCTGGGTGTAGTCGACGTCCCACAGCCAGGAGGTGTCCGTGCCGTCCGCGCCGCGGGCGTTCACCGAGAGGATCACCGGAGTGGGCGGCGGGTCGATCAGGGAGAACGTCTCCAGCCAGCCCGCCGGGTTCTTCGCCAGCAGGAGCCGGAGCTCGCGGCCCAGGAAGGTGACGACGTCGTAGCGGCCCGCCACGGCCTGCACCTGGTACATGCGCTCCAGGGCGACCTGCGGCGGCACGCCGAAGACGGCGGCCACGGCGGCCGAGCTCGTGGCGTTGGCCTTGTTGGCCCGGCCCGGCAGCTGCAGGTGGATCGGCCACGCCGAACCGTGCGGGTCCAGGACGTAGTCGCCGTTCAGTGCCCAGCTGGGGGCGGGGCGGCGGAAGCCGCACTCGCCGCAGAACCAGTCGTCACCCGGGCGCTGCATCACACCGCCGCAGGACGGGCACGACCAGGCGTCGTCCTTCCACGCCTGTCCCGCCGCGACCCACACCACATTGGGGGAGGACGAGGCGGCCCACACGATCAGCGGGTCGTCGGCGTTGGCCACGATCACGGCCTTGGAGCCCGACAGGCCCTCACGCCACTTCTCGGCCAGCATCCGGGTCTCCGCCGCGCGGTCCAGCTGGTCGCGGGAGAGGTTGAGAAGCGCGATCACCTTCGGCGTCGTGTCGCGTGCCACGCCGGCGAGGTACTTCTCGTCGACCTCGATCACGCCGTACCGCGCGTCGGAGCCGCCCGCCAGCGCGGAGGTGATCCCCGCGGGCATGTTGGCTCCGAGTGCGTTGGACACGACGGGCCCGGCGGCCCGCAGCGCCTCGGCGATCAGCCGGGTCGTCGTCGTCTTGCCGTTCGTCGCCGACACGAGGATCACGTCCAGGTGCTGCGCCAGCCGCCCGAGCAGGTCGGGGTCGAGCTTGAGCGCCACCCGGCCGCCGATCACCGATCCGCTGCCGCGCCCCGCAGCGCGCGACACCGCCGCCGCGGCCTTGCCCGCCGTCACGGCGAGCTTGGCCCGCGGCGACAACGGTTCCGTGTTGCCTGCCATCGTCCTAGATCCTCCTTGCGTAAGTCCGCACCCAGCCTATCGATGTCCGGCCCGCCGCCCGCACCTCGGCACCACGGGGAACGTGGAGGTCACGTGGAACGTACGCTTCTCCCCATGCGAAACCGCCCGATCCCCGGCAGTTCCGGACGCGTTCGTGCCATGAGTCTGTTCGGCGCCCCGGTGCTCCACAGCCCGTGCGACGACGTCACCGATTTCGGCCCGTCGCTCGCCCGGCTGGTGGAGGACCTCTTCGCCACCATGTACGCCGCGAACGGTGTCGGGCTCGCCGCGAACCAGATCGGCGTCCCGCTCAAGGTGTTCGTATACGACTGCCCGGACGACGACGAGGTCCGGCACCTGGGCCATCTCGTCAATCCGGTGCTCGTCGAGGCCGACGGCATCACCGTACGCGGACCGGAGGGCTGTCTCTCGCTTCCGGGGCTCGAGGCGGGTACCCCGCGCTTCGACCACGCGGTGGTCGAGGGCCGGACGGTGACGGGGGAGCCGGTTCGGGTCACCGGCACCGGATGGTTCGCCCGCTGCCTTCAGCACGAGTGCGACCATCTCGACGGCAGCATCTACACGGACCGGCTGACGGGCCTGCGCCGGGCCAGGGCGCTGCGCGCGGCCCGGCGGGCGCCCTGGGGGCGCGGGGACACCGCCTGAACCGCGGTCCGGCGGGCGAGGCGTCTCAGAACCCCTGGCCGCCGGGCCTGTCGCCCGCCTCGGCCAGCCTGCCCCAGAGCAGGTCCGCGAGGCTGCGCACCAGCTGCTCGCGTGAGCACGGACGGTCACCCAGCCACCAGTCGCCCGCCGCGTGCATCATGCCGACGATGCCGTGACCCCAGATGCGGGCCATCTGCTCGCTGTCCGGACCGAGATCGACCCGCTCCGCGATCACCTTGCCCAGCTCTTCGCCCAGGCGGCGCAGCAGCGGGGCCGAGTGCCTGCCGACGTCGAAACCCTGCTCCGGCGAGGGGGCGGCGTCGTCGGACGGGTGCATCAGGAAGCGGTAGACCTGCGGGCGCGCCTCGATCGCGGCCAGGTAGGTGTCGAGGGTCGCCTCGACGCGCTCGCGCCGCTCGGAGGGCGCGTCGAGGGCGGCCCGCAGGGCGCTCAGCAGGGCGTCTGTGTGGCGTTTCGCGAGCGCGCGGTAGAGGCCGCCCTTGTCCCCGAAGTGCCGGTAGAGGATGGGCTTGGTGATCCCGGCCTCCGCGGCGATCGCGTTCATCGAGGCCTGCGGGCCGTCCCTGAGCACCACCCGGTCCGCGGCCTCGAGCAGCTCGCGACGGCGGCGCTCGGCCGCTGTCCGCTGCCGTTCGGCCCCTCTTGTGGTCTCCATGTCGTTTATCTCCCGCCCCACCCAGCTGTCCTGCGATCTGGTCACGCCCCGGCAACGTAACACCCTGCTCTGTCGCACGCGGATCCGTCGCCGGGCGGTTGACAGAAGCTACTTGCTGGTAACAGACTGTTGTTACCGCTAGTAACGGGTTTATCCGGAAGTGCATGGAGGAAACCATGGCCGAGTTCACGCTCGAGCTCAACGACGACCAGAAGCAGGTCCGTGACTGGCTGCACGGATTCGCCGCCGAGGTGATCCGGCCGGCCGCTTCGGAGTGGGACGAGCGTGAGGAAACGCCCTGGCCGGTCATCCAGGAGGCGGCCAAGGTAGGCATCTACTCCCTCGACTTCTACGCCCAGCAGTTCTTCGACCCTACGGGCCTGGGCATCCCCATGGCCATGGAGGAGCTCTTCTGGGGCGACGCTGGGATCGCGCTGTCGATCGTCGGTACGGGCCTGGCGGCCGTCGGTGTCCTGGCCAACGGCACCGAGGAGCAGATCGGCACCTGGATCCCCCAGATGTACGGGGACGCCGACGACGTGAAGGTCGCGGCCTTCTGCTCGTCCGAGCCGGACGCCGGTTCGGACGTGGCCTCCATGCGCACCCGCGCGGTGTACGACGAGGCGAAGGACGAGTGGGTGCTCAACGGCACCAAGACGTGGGCGACCAACGGCGGCATCGCCAACGTCCACGTCGTCGTCGCCGTCGTCGACCCGGAGCTGGGCTCGAAGGGGCACGCCTCCTTCATCGTCCCGCCCGCCACCCCCGGTCTCTCGCAGGGCCAGAAGTTCAAGAAGCACGGCATCCGTGCCTCGCACACGGCCGAGGTCGTCCTCGAGGACGTCCGCATCCCCGGGCACTGCCTGCTCGGCGGCAAGGAGAAGCTCGACGAGCGCCTGGCACGGGCCCGAGAGCGGGCCAGGACCGGTGGTGAGCGCGTCAAGAACGCGGCGATGGCCACCTTCGAGGCGTCGCGTCCCGCCGTCGGGGCCATGGCGGTCGGCACCGCCCGCGCCGCCTACGAGGTCGCGCTCGACTACGCGAAGACCCGGACGCAGTTCGGCCGTCCGATCATCGACAACCAGGGCATCGCCTTCCAGCTGGCCGACATGCGGACGCAGATCGACGCCGCGCGGCTGCTCGTCTGGCGCGCCTCCTGGATGGCCAGTGCCGGCAAGCCGTTCACCGCGGCCGAGGGCTCGATGTCCAAGCTGTACGCGAGCGAGACCGCGAAGACGGTCACCGCCCAGGCCGTCCAGATCCTCGGCGGCAACGGCTTCACGCGTGAGTACCCGGTCGAGCGCATGCACCGGGACGCCGCGATCTACACCATCTTCGAGGGCACGAGCGAGATCCAGCGCCTGGTGATCGCGCGCACCCTGTCGGGGATGCCGATCCGCTGACCGTGCCGCGGGGCCGGACCGTGCGCCTGGTCCGGTCCCGCGCGCCGTCGGCCCTAGTTCCGGGGCAGGTTGGCCTCGATCAGCGCGACGACCTCGGGGGCGTCCGGCTCGGTGCGGGGGCGGATCCGGGCGACCGGCTCGCCGGCGGGGGAGACCAGGAACTTCTCGAAGTTCCACTGGACGTCACCGGCCGCGCCCTCGGCGTCGTCGAGCTTCGTCAGCTCCGTGTACAGCGGGTGCCGGTTCTCGCCGTTGACGTCGATCTTCTCCAGGAGCGGGAAGCTGACGCCGTACGTCGTGGAGCAGAAGGTCTGGATCTCCTCGGCGGTACCCGGCTCCTGGCCCGCGAACTGGTTGCAGGGCACTCCGAGGACGGTGAACCCGCGGTCCCCGTACTCCTTCTGGAGCCTCTCCAGGCCGGCGTACTGCGGGGTGAGCCCGCACTTGGACGCGACGTTCACCAGCAGGACCGCCGAGCCCTCGTAGGCTCCCAGCGTGGTCGGCTCGCCGGTGAGCGTGCGGAGCGGGATGTCGTGCAGCGTCATGGGGTGTCTCCTCGGTAGCGTGGCGTCGTGCTCATTGTGACTGCCCCGCCCGAGGGGCGAGCGCCCGGTAGTAGAAGGTCGTCGCCCTGAGCGTGCCGTACGGGTCCGCCGCGTAGCTCGGGACGGAGCCGCAAGGAGTCCAGCCCGCGGAGCGGTACAGCCTCTCGGCGTCGCTTCCCGTCTCGGTGTCCAGGACCAGCAGGGTCAGCCCCTCGGCAGCCGCGAACTCCTCCACCGCCGTGAGCAGCGCGCGGCCGACTCCCCGCCCGCGGGCCGATGGCCTGACCATCAGCTTGGCGACCTCCGCGCGGTGGCGGGCGTTCGGCAGAGCCGTCCTGACCAGGGCGATCGTGCCCGCCACCCGTTCGTCGTCCCGGGCGATCCAGATCTGCTGGCTCCCCGTCTCGACCGCGGCGGCCCGTCCCCGCCACCAGTCCGCGGCCGCGGCCCGGTCCAGGGAGGCGAGAAAACCCACGGAGGACCCGCCCTCCACGGCCTCGACCAACAAGGCGGCGAGCTCATCGGCGTACGTGACCAGCTCGGGGCCGGACAAGGGGACGATCTCGGTCATGGAGCGGGGTCCTTTCACGTTCACGGCAGGACGATCATCAGTGCGTAGCGGACCCGTAGCGGGCCCGGGCAGCGGAAGTGGGAGGGCCCGCGCAGCCGGAAGCGCAGGCAGTCGCCCTCGTGCAGGGTGTGCACGGTGCTGTCGACGGTGATCTCGACGGTGCCTTCGAGCACCCAGATGTGCTGCTCCACGCCGGGCACCGGCGCGTCCTCGTACGCGATGTCCGCGCCCGGGTCGAGCGTGCCCTCGATGACCTCGGCGCGCAGCCCGGCGTGCGGCGGTGACACGGAGCGGCGCACGAAGCCGACGCGGTCGTCCCGCCACACCGGCTGACGCGCGGCGGGGACCAGCTGTGGGGGTTCCGCCTCCACCTCCATCAGCAGCCGGGACATCGTCCGCCCGTACACCGTGCACAGGTGCCCGAGCGCGGCGGTGGTGGGGCTCAACTCGCCCCGCTCCAGCCTGGACAGGGTCGAGCGGCTCACGCCGGTGCGGCGTGACAGCTCGTCCAGTGACCAGCCGCGCTCGGTGCGGAGCGCGGCCAGCCGCGCCGCCAGGCGGCCGTCGACGGTGTCCGACACTCCCTCTTCTCTCATATTCGGGATGCTATCCCATTTCTGAGAGGACGGCCAAGGTGGTCCGCATGCCGATCGGGTGATGACGTGTCAGGCTGATGGGTGAGATATGAGTCGTATTGCGGCTTGTATTGCACTGTGACCGAGGAGGCCGACATGGCTGGAAGCACGAGTGGGATGCGGACGGACCGCGACTCCGCCGGGGCCGGGGAGCGCAAAGCCGCTCCGTCCGGCTGGACCGTCTTCGCCGGTGTGATGATGATCTTCGGTGGCGCCATGGCGATCTTCGAGGGGATCTCCGCCATCGCCAAGGACGACCTGTTCGTCACGACCAGCAACTACGTCTTCCAGTTCAGCCTGACCGGCTGGGGCTGGGTACACCTCATTCTGGGCATCGTCGTCCTGGTCGCCGGCTGCGCAGTGTTCACCGGCGCGCTCTGGGCTCGCGGCGTCGGTGTCGTGCTCGCCGGACTCCTCGCACTCGCCAACTTCCTGTGGCTCCCGTACTACCCCCTCTGGTCCATCGTCCTCATCGCGATCAACGTCTTCGTCATCTGGGCGCTGTGCTCGGGGTCGCACCGGGACGCTCGAGTCTGAGCACCAGGACGTAGGAGACCACCACGGAGACGATCACGAGCGGCATGACGGTGATGCCCTCGGATCCCAGGAGCAGCGTGGCCAGCAGGGCCGACGTCATGGGCAGCCTGAGCATCGCCACGCACATGGCGCCGATGCCCATCGCGAAACCCGAGGTCGCGTTCAGGCCGGGCAGGTGCGACAGCACCAGCCCGGCCGCCGCTCCGAGGAACATCGACGGGAAGATCGGGCCACCCCTGAAGGCGCCAAGGGACGCGGAGTACGCGAGCGCCTTGCAGACGATCAGCACGAGGAGCGTGGCGACCGTGTACGTGGCGTCCTGTGCGAGCAGGCCGCCCAGGTCGTCCTGGCCCGAATACAGCACCTCGGACGCGTTCCTCCCCGTGCTCTCGGCGTAGAGGAGCGCGAGCACGCCGACGGTCAGGCCCATCGCCACCGTCGTCGTCAGCCGCCGCTGCTCCACCTGCGCCTGCAGCGACAGGGACAGCCGCTTGATACCGGTGCCCGCGAGAGCCGCCGCCACCCCCAGTGCGATCGCCCAGCCGAACTCGCCGAACGTGGGCTCGGGGGTGTGCGGCACGTGGGGGAGGGTCAGGGAGTACGTCCCCAGTCCGGTCCACGACCCCAGGCCGACGAAGATGAGCGACCCGATGCCGGAGGCGAGCAGCCCCGGTACGAGGACGAGACCCAGCGTCATCCCGGCGACTCCGGACGCCTCCATGAGCAGGAAGGCGCCGAGGAGCGGTGACCCCAGCAGCGCGCTCACCGCGGCGAAGCTGCCCGCCGCGGCCACCAGGGCACCCGCGCTCGGCGCGATGCCGGGCTTCATCAGCCGCGCCGCGTACACGGCGAGTCCGCCGCCCAGGGCGATGAGGGGGGCTTCGGGGCCGAGGACCGCGCCGAGCCCGAGGGACGCCAGGGCGGCGAGCGCGACCCCGGGAAGCTCCGCGGCCGTGGGTGCCCCCGTGTTCACGAACCCCTCGGCCGGCCTGTGCCCGCCCGTTCCGGGGAGGTGACGGATGGCCAGGCCGGTCAGCAGGCCGGCCACGGCCAGCAGCGGGACCGGCCACCACGAGGGTGTGCCGTGGAAGCCCAGCGCGCGGGGGAGGTCCTCGTAGGTCAGTTCCTGGATCTCGTGGACGAGCGCCAGGAAGCCGAACGCCGCGGCGGAGATGGGGACTCCGAGGATCGCGACCATGATCAGAAGCACCGCGTACCCCCGGGTCCGGATCACCGTGAGCGGATCCGGCGACTCCGTGCCGGGTGTACCGACCGGTTCGGCCGACATGGTCATGGTCTCCTCGGTGTCGGGTCCCGGCCGGGTCGTACCGCCCCGCCGGGGTCCTCACGGTGATACCACGATGCCCGGTTATGTCTGTGATGTACCCGCTGTCGAGGAGTGGTGAATCAGGTCCGGGCTACTTCCGCACCTCTTCGGCCGCCGGAAGCCGGCCCGCGGCCACCGCGTCGACGAGCGCCCGGTGGTCCCTCTCGTTCTGGTCCGCGTAGCGCTCGGCGAACGTCCCCAGCGCCCGGTCGAACACGTCGCTCCGGCCCAGATACGCCGCGATGGCGATGCGGTCACCGGACCGGGCGTGCGCGCGGGCCAGTGTCGACCCGCACAGCTCTCCGAAGGCCGCCATGCCCCGCGGCACCATCAGCTCCGGCTCGACGACACCCTTCCAGTCGCGCAGCTGCCGCACGTAGAAGTCCCGGCGCTTCCCGTCGAAGCCGTCCACCCGCTCCCAGCCCAGGAAGATGTCGCCGGCCGCCTGCATCAGGCGCTGGCCTGCCACCACCCGCCGGCCCTGGTTCCGGTAGGTGCTCGGCCCCGCGTGCGGTGCCAGGACCGAGGTGTCCGCCTCCTTGGCCTGGAGGAAGAGGGGGTCCTCGCCGTCCCTGCCCAGCAGCAGGATGATCCAGCAGCGCGTCCCGACGCTTCCCACGCCGACCACCTTGCGGGCCATGTCCACGGGCCGGAAGTCGGCGAGCAGGTCCCTGCGGTCCGTGGGGAGGCTGCGTCCGTAGCGGTGCAGAAGCCTCCGCAGCCGCCCCTCCGTCGCCAGGCGTTCCGCATCGGGCAGCAGGTCCGCGATCGGCACGACCAACGGAGGATCCGCCGCGATCCGGAGCCGGCCACCGGCCACCTCGGTCAGCTTGCCGAACGCCTGCAGGCTGTCCCTGGTACGGGCCTTCGCCGTCACCCTGGCCACCTGCCTGCGGCCCCGGGCGGCGAGCCGGTCGGTGGCCACGGTCCGGAGGCGGTCCGCATCGGTCTTGGTGTACCAGACGTCGAGATTGCGCATGCCCGCGAACCGGATCATCGACTCCCGGTACGACCGCACGGTCGCCCGCACGATGCGGGCCCGCTCCTTGTCCGTGAAGTCGTTGGCGCGCCCCGCGATGACGAGACTGGCGGCCAGCCGCTTGACGTCCCACTCCCAGGGGCCCGGCAGGGTCTCGTCGAAGTCGTTGATGTCGAACAGCAGGTTGCGCTCGGGCGAGGCGAGCAGCCTGAAGTTCATCAGATGGGCGTCCCCGCACAGCTGGGCCCTGATACCGGAGTGCGGCGTGCCCGCCAGGTCGGAGGCCATGATCGCCGCAGCGCCGCGGTAGAAGCGGAACGGGGACTCCGTCATGCGTCCGTACCGGATCGGGACGAGCTCCGGCAGCCTGGCCGCCGACTGGGTCTCCAGGAGCGCCAGCGGATCGGGACGGTCCGCCGACGGGGCGTACGCCTCATGGCTGGACCGGGAGGCCTGTTTGCGCGCCGCCTTGCCGAGCGCGGCCCGCTCCTGCGGTGTCGCGTCCGGCACGGCGCGGAGCGGTGAGGTGCGTTCCTGGGGCATGTCGGCCCTCCAAGCTGCGTGGGAGGCGGCCTGAGCGGCCTCCCTCCCATCATCCCGGGCAGGGCCGTTTCCGGCCGCTCGGCCCGCCCCCGGCGGCCACACGGGCCGGGTGGGCTCAGGCCCCGCCGTCCCGCGCCCCGCGGAGGCCCGCGCGCCGCCAGATCGCCCGCTGGCACCTGAGCGCGCCCGCGCCCACCACGATGAGGACCGTGATGTTGACGAGGAGCTGGATGAGGGACCCCCATGCCTCGGACCAGCTGGCGAAGGCCGTGGAGACGCTGATGGCCGCGGCCGCCGGGATGGTCGTGACGGAGATGAACACCCCGAGCAGAGCGCTCGTGCGGGCCTCGGTGAGCGACACGATGCCGACGACGGCGGCCAGGGCCGCGACGGCGAAGGAGAAGAAGTTCGGGGTGTTGATCAGGTCGGAGACCGGTCGCAGCCCGCGCTCGAACGCCTCCGACTGGAGGCCGAACCCGCGGATGAGCAGGCTGAACAGGAAGGTGACCGCGATCGTCAGCAGCAGGCCCGCGCACAGGGCGGACAGCCCTGTGCGGATCATGGTCCGGTCCCCCCTGTCGATGCCCAGGGCGACGGCGACGATCGCCCCGTACTCGGGGCCGACGACCATCGCCCCGACGATCAGGATCTGGGAATTGGTGACGATGCCGACGGAACCGATGAGACCCGCGATGACCAGGTAGAGGTAGAAGCTCGGCGCGTACCGCCCCTCCGAGCGGATGCGTGCCTCCACCTGCTCCCAGACCGGCGCGCCGGCCAGTGCCCCGAGTCTGCGCGTCGCCTCCTGCGAGGCGCGCCCCGAGAACGCCATGCCGACCTGGTCGATGGCGAGGGATCCGCGACGGTCGACCCCCAACTCCCGCAGGCCGCGCAGGAGCTCGTTGGCGGCCCCCGTCGGCACGTCGCACGAGACGGAGTCACCGTCGGGACGGCGTGCGGCCCCCCGCTGCACGATCAGGTTCAGGGCGTACGGGCTGCCGGAGAGGAGCTCCTCGACCCGCTCGGTGAGGTCCGGCGGGCTGACGGCGCGGACGTGGATCATGTCCACGCGGCACCTCCCCGAGGCTGGGGGAGCGGCAGAGGGGTGTTTGCCGGATAGTGGCCTTCTTGGGGATATGCCGGAGATTGGACGGTCATGGACCGATACCCTCCCATAGCGGCGCACGGTCTGGTGGGCGACCTGCAGACGGGTGCGCTGGTTTCGGCGGAGGGGGTCGTCGACTGGTTCACCGCGCCCCGGTTCGACTCCCCGAGCATCTTCGCCGCGCTGCTCGATCACGATCGCGGAGGCTTCTTCCGGCTGTCGTCCGACGATCCCGACTGTTCCCGGAGACAGCTCTACTACCCCGACACCGCCGTGCTCGTCACGCGTTTCATGTCGCCCGACGGGGTCGGCGAGGTGCTCGACTGGATGGGCCCGGTCACATCGGGCGCGGCGGCGGGCAGCCACACGCTGTTCCGGGCCGTGCGCGTGGTACGGGGCACCGTGCGGTTCTCGATGGAGTGCAGGCCGCGCTTCGACTACGGCCGTGCGTCCCACGCACTCGAACTCCACCAGCGGGGAGCCTCGTTCCGGTCGGCAGGTGCCACCGGCCACCTCAGCGCCAGCTTCCCCCTGGAGCGTGAGGGCGACGACGTACGGGGAGCGGTCACGCTGAAGTCGGGCGAGGTCGCGGCAGCCGTGTTCACCGCCTGCGGCGCGGACGAGCCCGCGCCGGCGCCCCCCACGGTCGACGGCGTCACCGAACAGCTCTGGGAGGCCGCCGACTTCTGGCAGAAGTGGCTGCGCACCTCCCGGTACCGGGGGCGGTGGTCGGACATGGTCAACCGCTCCGCCATCACCCTCAAGCTCCTCACCTACCACCCCACCGGTGCGCCGGTCGCCGCTGCGACCATGGGGCTGCCCGAGCAGGTGGGAGGCGAGCGCAACTGGGACTACCGCTACACCTGGGTCCGGGACGGAGCCCTGTCGGTGCGGGCCCTGCTTGACCTGGGCTTCGTGGAGGAGGCCACCGCGTTCACCCACTGGCTCGGTGCCCGCCTCGGGGACCTGGACATCGACGGCGAGGCCCTGCAGATCATGTACCGCGTCGACGGGGAGCCCCTGCTGACGGAGGAGCTCCTCGGGCACCTGGAGGGCTACCGGGGATCGCACCCCGTACGGCTCGGCAACGCCGCCTCCGGTCAGCTCCAGCTCGACATCTACGGTGAGGCCATGTACGCGCTGTCGGAAGGGCGCGAGGTCGGCGTGCAGGCCGGTTACCGGGGATGGAAGAAGGTCTCCCGGGTGCTGGACTGGCTCGCGGACTCCTGGGACCGCCCGGACGAGGGCATCTGGGAGACCCGCGGCGGGCGCAAGGACTTCACGTACAGCCGGGTGATGTGCTGGGCGGCCTTCGACCGCGGGCTGCGCCTCGCCTCCGCCTTCAGCAGGCCTGCCGACACGGCGCGCTGGACCCGGGCCAGGGACACCATCCTGGAACAGGTCATGGAACGCGGCTGGAGCGACCGGGAACAGGCGTACGTCCAGCACTACGGAGGCCATGTCCTGGACGCGTCGCTCCTGCTGATGCCCCGGGTGGGCTTCCTGGCGCCCAAGGACCCGGGCTGGCTGTCCACCCTGGACGCGATCGACAGGACCCTCGTCTCCGACAGCCTCGTCTACCGCTACGACCCCGCGGCGTCCCCGGACGGCCTGCGCGGCTCGGAGGGCACGTTCAGCCTCTGCACGTTCCTCTACGTCGACGCCCTGGCCCGCGCCGGGCGCCTGAGGCCGGCCCGGTACATGTTCGAGAAGATGCTCACGTACGCCAACCACGTCGGCCTCTTCGCCGAGGAGATCGGCCCCAGCGGGGAGCAACTCGGCAACTTCCCCCAGGCGTTCACACACCTGTCCCTCATCACCGCGGCCCGGACCCTCGACGAGGCACTCGACCGGCAGCGGGACTGACCGTCAGTCCTTCGTGTCGTCCCACTCCGTACCGAGCAGCGGGCTGTCGAACGTACGCACCACGGCCAGGAGCGCCGCGGCCAGCCGCCGGTCGTACCCCTGCGCGTGCACGAGCAGGGCGTCGTCCTTCGACCTGAACTCCAGCGGCGCCTCCCTGCCGGCACGCCACACGATGCGTCGGGGCCCGCGCGCCGCGTCACCGTCACCGCCGAGCAGGCTCAGCACGACGATCAGCGTCTGCAGGGGAACGAGCAGCCACCACACACCCCACCAGAGGATCCGCCCCTTGAGGCCCACCGCCTCCCGGCCGCCCGCCGGCGTCACCGTCCAGCGGGTCCGCAGCCCCCTGCCCCAGAACGCCTTCTCCCGGACGACCGTGCCGATGAGCTCGCCGTGCGCCCCGAGCACCTGGTATGTCGCGACACCGCCCGCGGCCGACACGGTCACCAGGGTGGCCAGCCGCTCCCGCCGGTGCTCGTCCGCCCACAGGACGAAGGAGCGCGCGCCGCCGCCCCGCGCCGCACGGTAGGCGGATATCCCGCCCGGAGGCAGCTCTCGTTCCACGTACGCCGTCACGGGGCCGGGCTCCGGGCCGTCCGCGCACCGCACCAGGCGGGCGACCGGAGCCGGCCCCTGGCCCCGGGGCGCGGGTTCCATCCTCAGCACGGTGCTCAACCGCAGGTCTCCTTCGTCATCGCCGTACCCGCTTGAGAGGATCCATGCGTGGAGTCCCCCGAGCCCTTCCCAGAATTCCCCGGACCGCCGGCCGAGCCGGTCCCGCCCTCCGGCCGTCGTCCGGTGCGCTGCGCGCTGTGCGGGCGCCCCCTCACCGGCTCGGAGTCACGCCGTGCCGGACTCGGCCCCGCCTGCGACGCGAAACTGCATCCGCCGGGGCCGGACATCCGGAGCCGCCGCCACGAGGTGGACCAGGACCCGCTCCCGGGCACCTGACCCGTCGGCGGCTACGCGCCGCCGAGCCGGCGGAACAGCCCCTCCTGCACCACGGACACGAGCAACTGCCCCTGGCGGTCGTAGATCCGCCCCCGGGCCAGCCCGCGGCCGCCCGTGGCGATCGGCGACTCCTGGTCGTAGAGGAACCACTCGTCCGCGCGGAACGGCCGGTGGAACCACATCGCGTGGTCCAGCGAGGCCATGTCGAAGCCCCGCGGCCCCCACAGCGGCTCGACCGGGATCCGTACCGCGTCCAGCAGCGTCATGTCACTCGCGTACGTCAGCGCGCACGTGTGGACGAGCGGGTCGTCGCCCAGCGGGCCGACCGCGCGCATCCACACCGCGCTCCGCGGGTCCGCGTCCTTGATCTCCTCCTTCGTCCAGCGCAGCCGGTCGACGTAGCGGATGTCGAAGGGCTGGCGCCGGGCCATCCGCTCCAGCGCCTCCGGCAGGCCGCCCAGGTGCTCACGCACCTCGTCGGCGACGGTCGGCAGCTCCTCCGGATCCGGCACGACACGGGCCGGCGGCAGCTGGTGCTCGAAGCCGGCCTCCTCCGGACGGTGGAAGGACGCCGTCAGGTTGAAGATGGTCCGGCCCTGCTGCACGGCCGTGACCCGGCGCGTGGTGAAGGACCGGCCGTCCCTCACCCGCTCCACGTCGTACACGATCGGCACGCCCGGACGGCCCGGACGCAGGAAGTACGCGTGCAGCGAGTGCACGGGACGGTCCCCGTCCGTGGTGCGGCCGGCCGCGACCAGTGCCTGGCCCGCGACCTGCCCTCCGAAGACCCGTTGCAGGGACTCCTCGGGGCTGCGGCCGCGGAAGATGTTGACCTCGATCCGCTCCAGGTCGAGCAAGTCGACCAGGCTGTCGGCGGGGTTCGTCATGCGGTTCTTCTCCACTCTCCTGGCCGGCGCGCCGTCACAGCTGGCCCACGGCCGTGACCCGGACGACCGCCCGGCCCTCCTCGTCGGAGGCCGCGAGATCGACCTCCGCACGAATTCCCCAGTCGTGGTCCCCCGCGGGGTCGGCGAAGGCCTGCCAGACCCGCCACAGACCGTGCTCGGGGTCCTCGTCGATCTTCAGCAGCTTCGGGCCCCGCGCGTCCGGGCCCGTGCCAAGGTCCTCGTGCGCGTCCCAGTAGGCATCCATCGCCTCGCCCCAGGCGTCCTCGTCCCAGCCCGCGTCGCCGTCCAGCTCGCCCAGATCGCGGACCCGGTCCAGGGCGGCCAGCTCCACCCGCCGGAACATCGCGTTGCGCACCAGGACACGGAAGGCGCGGGCGTTGGCCGTCACCGGCTTGACCTCGTCGGCCCGCTCCTGTGCCTGCTCGGCGGTCTCCACCTCGGGGTTGGCCAGCTGCTCCCACTCGTCCAGCAGACTGGAGTCCACCTGGCGCACCATCTCGCCCAGCCAGGCGATCAGGTCCTCCAGATCCTCGGACTTCAGGTCGTCCGGGATGGTGTGCTCGAACGCCTTGTACGCGCTCGCCAGATAGCGCAGCACGATGCCCTCGGTGCGGGCCAGCTCGTAGTTCGAGGTGAACTCCGTGAAGGTCATGGCCCGTTCGTACATGTCGCGGATCACGGACTTCGGCGACACCGGGTGGTCGCCGACCCACGGGTGGCTGGTCCGGTACACGTCGTAGGCGTGCCAGAGCAGCTCGCTGAGCGGCTTCGGATACGTGACCTCCTGGAGCCGCTCCATGCGCTCCTCGTACTCGACGCCGTCCGCCTTCATCTGCCCGACGGCCTCGCCCCGCGCCTTGTTCTGCTGGGCGGCCAGGATCTGACGCGGGTCGTCGAGCGTCGACTCGACGACGGACACCATGTCCAGGGCGTACGACGGGGATTCGACGTCCAGCAGGTCGAAGGCGGCCAGCGCGAACGTGGACAGCGGCTGGTTGAGCGCGAAGTTCTGCTGGAGATCGACCGTGAGCCGTACGATCCGCCCCTCGGCGTCGGGCGTGTCGAGCTGCTCCACCACACCGCCGTCGAGCAGCGAGCGGTAGATCGCGATGGCGCGGCGGATGTGCCGGAGCTGGGCACGGCGCGGCTCGTGGTTGTCCTCGAGCAGGTGCCGCATCGCGTCGAAGGCGTTGCCCGGCCGGGCGATCACCGAGAGCAGCATCGTGTGCGTGACCCGGAAACGCGAGGTCAGAGGCTCCGGCTCCGAGGTGATCAGCTTGTCGAAGGTGGTCTCCGACCAGGCGACGAAGCCCTCGGGGGCCTTCTTGCGGACCACCTTGCGCTTCTTCTTGGGGTCGTCGCCCGCCTTCTTGACGGCCTTCTCGTTCTCGATGACGTGCTCGGGGGCCTGTGCGACGACGAAGCCCGCCGTGTCGAAACCCGCCCGGCCGGCGCGGCCGGCGATCTGGTGGAACTCACGCGCGCGCAGGGTGCGCACCCGGGTGCCGTCGTACTTGGTGAGCGCGGTGAACAGCACGGTGCGGATGGGGACGTTGACGCCTACGCCGAGGGTGTCCGTACCGCAGATCACCTTCAGGAGGCCCGCCTGGGCGAGCTTCTCGACGAGACGGCGGTACTTCGGGAGCATGCCGGCGTGGTGCACCCCGATCCCGTGCCGCACGTAGCGGGAGAGGTTCTGGCCGAACTTGGTGGTGAAGCGGAAGCTGCCGATCAGGTCGGCGATCTTCTCCTTCTCCTCCTTCGAGCACATGTTGATGCTCATCAGCGACTGGGCCCGCTCCACCGCCGCGGCCTGCGTGAAGTGCACGATGTAGACGGGCGACTGCCGGGTGTCCAGGAGCTCGGTGAGCGTCTCCGTGATCGGCGTCAGCCGGTACTCGTAACTGAGCGGGACCGGACGCGTCGCCGAGCGCACGACGGAGGTGGGACGGCCGGTGCGGCGGGTCAGATCCTCCTCGAACATCTTGACGTCACCGAGCGTCGCCGACATCAGGACGAACTGGGCCTGCGGCAGCTCCAGGATCGGGATCTGCCAGGCCCAGCCGCGGTCGGGCTCCGCGTAGAAGTGGAACTCGTCCATCACGACCTGGCCGATGTCGGCGTACTTGCCGTCACGCAGCGCGATCGAGGCGAGCACCTCGGCGGTGCAGCAGATGACCGGGGCGTCGGCGTTGACCGAGGCGTCGCCGGTCAGCATGCCGACGTTCTCCGTGCCGAAGAGCTTGCACAGGTCGAAGAACTTCTCCGAGACCAGCGCCTTGATCGGCGCGGTGTAGAACGTGACCTTGTCCTGGGCCAGCGCCGTGAAGTGCGCACCCGCCGCGACCAGGCTCTTCCCGGATCCCGTGGGGGTGGAAAGGATCACGTTCGCCCCGGAGACCACCTCGATCAGCGCCTCCTCCTGAGCCGGATAGAGGGTGATGCCCTGCGATTCGGTCCATGACGAGAAGGACTCGAAGAGGGCGTCCGGGTCGGCGGTCGGGGGGAGCTGATCGATAAGGGTCACGCCCCCATCTTGCCTGCCTCCTGCCCGGATGAGGGAACCGGCGGACGCGGCGAAGATCACGGACGATACGCTTCCCACTCAACTCGGCTGCCCGGAACAGGCCATGGCGGCCCGGCCTGGACGCACGGCCGAATCACTATGGGGGCGGGAAACAGCCATGATGGGACCGGCACACTCTCTGTCAGGGGCAGCGGCCTGGCTGGGGGTGGGTGCCGCGGCGGCCGCCGCGGGCCACACCATGCCCTGGCCCGTCCTGGTCGTCGGGGCGCTGATCACCGCGGGTGCCGCGCTCGCCCCCGACCTCGACCACAAGTCGGCCACCATCTCCCGCGCCTTCGGCCCCGTCTCCAAGGGCCTCTGCGAGATCGTCGACAAACTCTCGTACGCGGTCTACAAGGCCACCAAGGGTGCCGGCGACCCGCGCAGGACCGGCGGACACCGCACACTCACCCACACCTGGCTGTGGGCGGTCCTGACAGGCACGGCAGCCTCCGTCGCGGCGATCACCGGTGGCCGGTGGGCGGTCCTGGCGATCCTCTTCGTCCACCTCGTCCTCGCCGTCGAAGGACTCCTGTGGCGGGCGGCCCGGGTGTCCAGCGACGTCCTCGTGTGGCTGCTCGGCGCGACCAGCGCCTGGATCCTGGCGGGTGTGCTCGACAAGCCGGGCCAGGGTTCGGCCTGGCTGTTCACCGAGCCCGGCCAGGAGTACATGTGGCTGGGGCTGCCGATCGTCCTCGGGGCGCTCGTCCACTGCATCGGCGATGCGCTCACCGTCTCGGGCTGCCCGATCCTGTGGCCGATCCCGCTGGGGCGCAAGCGGTGGTACCCGCTCGGCCCCCCGAAGTTCATGCGCTTCCGGGCCGGCAGCTGGGTGGAGATCAAGGTGCTGATGCCCGCGTTCATGGTCCTCGGGGGAGTGGGCGCGGCGGCCGCGCTCAACATCATCTGACGTCCGGGCCGCCGCTCCGGGAGCGGACGGCCCGTCGGCGTAGGACCATGGCCGCATGCTGCTCGCCAGGCTCGCCCATGTGTCCCTGGAGGTCGCCGCGACCTCGGCCCGGACCCGGAAGACGGCCCTGCTGGCCGAGCTCTTCCGGGAGGCGGGGCCTGACGACGTCCCGGTCGTCATCCCTTATCTCGCCGGCCGCCTCCCACAGGGGCGGCTCGGGATCGGCTGGAGCACTCTGCGCGTTCCGGTGACCCCCGCCGAGGCACCCACGCTGACCGTGGTGGAGACGGACGCGGAACTGACGGAGATCGGCGCCCTGACCGGCCCCGGCTCGCAGTCCGCCCGCCGGGAACGGCTGGTGCGACTGCTCGGAGCCGCCACCGCGGACGAACAGTACTTCCTGCGCGGGCTGCTCACCGGAGAAGTGCGCCAGGGAGCGCTGGACGCCGTCGCCGTCGACGCCCTGGCCGGCGCCGCCGGAGCACCGCCCATCGAGGTGCGGCGCGCCGTCATGCTCGCCGGCGCCTTGGGTCCCGTCGCGCGTGCGCTGCTCGCGGAGGGGCCCGGAGCCCTCGCGTCCTTCCGGCTCACCGTCGGCCGGCCGGTCCAGCCGATGCTCGCGCACACCGCCCGCTCGGTCACCGAGGCGATCGACCGGCTGGGGCCCTGCGCGGTCGAGGAGAAGCTGGACGGAATCCGCGTCCAGGTGCACCGGGACGGGCCGCAGGTGCGCGTCTACACCCGAACGCTCGACGACATCAGCGACCGGGTCCCCGAAGTCGCCGCGGCGGTGACCGGCTTTCCCGCCGGCCGGTTCATCCTCGACGGCGAGGTGATCGCGCTCGGGGACGACGGGAGGCCCCGGCCGTTCCAGGAGACCGCAGGCCGGGTGGGCTCCCGCCGCGACGTCGCCACCGCGGCCGGCGCCGTCCCGGTGGTCCCCGTCTTCTTCGACGCCCTGTCCGTGGACGGACGCGAACTCCTCGACCTCCCCTTCGCCGGGCGCCACCGGGAGCTGGCCGAGCTCGTCCCCGAACCGATGCGCGTACGGCGTGTCGTCGTGGAGGACCCCGCGGACGCGTCGCAGCGCGAGGCCGCGGTGGCGTTCTCCGAGGCCACGCTGGCCCGCGGACACGAGGGCGTCGTGGTCAAGGGCACCGCTGCGGCGTACAGCGCGGGCCGGCGGGGCGCCTCCTGGCTGAAGGTGAAGCCCGTGCACACCCTGGACCTCGTGGTCCTGGCCGCCGAGTGGGGCCACGGCCGGCGGACCGGGAAGCTCTCCAACCTCCACCTGGGGGCGCGCCGGGACGACGGCACCTTCGCGATGCTGGGCAAGACCTTCAAAGGGCTCACGGACACCATGCTCGCCTGGCAGACCGAACACCTGCG
This sequence comes from Streptomyces sp. NPDC057287, assembly GCF_042667905.1. Classification (NCBI taxonomy): domain Bacteria; kingdom Bacillati; phylum Actinomycetota; class Actinomycetes; order Kitasatosporales; family Streptomycetaceae; genus Streptomyces; species Streptomyces sp. NPDC057287. The sequence goes on from NZ_JBHUYV010000011.1 coordinate 172,561, forward strand.
GGCGCTGTCCACCGGCGACGACGGTCACGTGGTGACGGTGCGTCCGGAGCTCGTCGTGGAGATCGCCTACGACGGGCTCCAGAGCTCCACCCGCTATCCGGCGGGAGTCACGCTGCGGTTCGCCCGCGTCCTGCGCTACCGGGAGGACAAGGGGCCCCAGGACGCGGACACGGTCGCGACGGTGCTCTCCCGCCGGACATGACCCCGGCCCCCGCCCGCGCGGCGGAAGCCGGGGGAGGGGGCCGGGCCGGGCGGATCAGCCGCGGATGCCCGCCTCGGCGGTGTGCGCGCGGATCTCCTCCGGCGTGAGGTAGGCGTCGGTGTACTCGAAGTCGCGCAGGGTGGCCTGCTTGCGGGCCTGGAACCCGGTACGGACGAAGTCGTCACCGGCGATCGCGTTGAGCAGCCAGTTGGTCATGACCCGGGTCTTGGCGACGTTCGTCCGCAGCGCCGCCCAGTGGTAGCCGCGCGCGGCGGCCTGGGCGGGCAGGCCCTTCAGCTCGATGCCGAGCGGCTTCGACACCGCGTCACGTCCACCGAGGTCCACGACGAGACCGAGGTCCTTGTGGACGTACGGCTGCAGCGCGCGGCCGCGGAGGGACGCGATGATGTTGTCCGCCAGCTTGCGGCCCTGGCGCATGGCGTGCTGAGCGGTGGGCGGGCAGATCGCCCCGTCGCCCTTGGCCAGGTCCGGTACCGCCGCCGCGTCGCCGAGCGCGAACACCCCGTCGATGCCGGGCACGGTCATCTCCGGGGTCACGGCGAGACGGCCGCGTACCGTCTCGCTGTCGAGGGTGGCGACGAGCGGACTCGCCGCGACCCCGGCGGTCCAGATCAGCGTGCGGCAGGGCAGCACCCGGCCGTCCGTGAACGTCACCTTGTCCGGTCCGGCCTCGGCCACGGAGACACCCAGGGAGACCTCGATGCCGCGCTTGCGCAGGATCTCCAGGGCGCTGCGCCCGAGCTTGTCGCCCAGTTCGGGCATGAGCTTGGGCGCGATGTCGATGAGGTGCCACTTGATCAGCTTGGGGTCCAGCCGGGGGTAGTGCTTCAAGGCGTTGGTGGTCAGCAGCTGCAGGCACGCCGCCGTCTCCGTGCCGGCGTACCCGCCGCCCACCACCACGAACTGCAGCCGGGACGCCCGCTCCTCCTCGTCGTGACTGGCGTCGGCCAGGTCGAGCTGGGAGATGACGTGGTCCCGGATGTAGGCGGCCTCGGCCAGCGTCTTCATGCCCCGGGCGTTGTCCACCAGCCCCGGGATGTCGAAGGTCCGGGTGACGCTGCCGGCGGCCAGCACGATGTAGTCGTACGGCTCGTACACGATCTCGTCCGTGATGTTGCGGACCACGCAGACCTTGGCCTTCGTGTCTACGCCGATGGCCCCGCCCGGCACGATCCGGGTGCGGTGGCGCCGGCTGCGGCGCAGGGAGACGGCGACCGACTGAGGGGTGAGCACCCCGGAGGCGACCTGCGGAAGAAGTGGCAGGTAGAGCTGGTACGAGAACGGGGTGACGAGAGCGATGTCCGCCTCGCCGGGCGCGAGGCTGCGCTCCAGCCGGCGCACGCACTCGACCCCGGCAAAGCCGGCGCCGACAACGAGAATCCTGGGTCGTGCCACGGTGTGCGTCCCTTCTCGGGCTTACGCGGTCATCGCTCGCCTGCCCCGGATCCGGGGCCAGTCACTCCCTCATCCTCACCGGAGGGGACGGAGTCCGCCTCTTGTGACCGCGCGGTCCCTTCGACGTGCCGTCGCCGGACTTCGGCCGTGGGACGCAGGGGGCGGTGATCCCCCGCGGCCCCCCTCGCGAGATCCGGTCGTCCGGGTCCCGACGTCCGGTACTGCCCCGGAGTCGTACCGAACTCCCGGCTGAAGGCGTGGGAGAAGGCGTACGGGGTGCCGTAGCCGACGCGACGTGCGATGGCGGCCAGGGGGTCCGGGGTGTCGCGGAGCAGGGTGGCGGCGAACGTCAGGCGCCACCAGGTGAGGTAGGCCATCGGCGGGCGGCCCACCAGTGCGGTGAAGCGGCGCGCCAGGGTGGCGCGGGACACGCCCGCTTCGGCGGCCAGCAGGTCGATGGTCCAGGGGGCGGCCACGTCCGAGTGCAGTGCGCGAAGAGCGGCCGACGCGACATGGTCGCCCAGCACGGACGGCCAGGTGCCGTGCCCCTCGGCCGCCCAGGAGCGGATCATGTAGACGAGGAGCAGGTCGAGCAGGCCGGGGACGGCGAGGCAGGCGCCGGGTCCTTGAGTGCTGAGCTCGTGGCCGAGCAGGTCGACGGCGGCACGCAGCTCGGCACGGGCGCCCACACGGTTCGGCAGATGGACGACCGCCGGCATGTCCGCCATGAGCGGGTGCATGTGTACCCGGTCGAGCCGGTACTTGCCGCACAGCATTTCCACCGTGCCGGGAGAGTCCGCGGACCGACGCGGCGTGTGCCCGGTGAGCCAGTTCTCGAACGGCGTCGCCCGATCCACCGCTGCCGCATCGGCGGGGGAGTCCGCGATCACGTGGCCCGTGCCGTGCGGCAACAGCACCACGTCACCCGCGCCGAGCGAGACCGGGGCGCCACCGTCGGGCAGTAGCCAGCAACTGCCCTCCAGCACCACGTGGAAGCCCGCCCCGTCGTAGGGGGCGAGCCGCGAGCACCAACTCCCGCTCACCCGTACCTTGTTCGACGAAGGGCGTCCGACGCGTATCGCCGACACCGCGTCGCTCACGACATCCATGACGCCACGGTACCCGCAGCATCAACGGTGAGACGGACGCGTATGCGGATGAGTGGAACAGGCATTGAGCGGCGCGCGCGGCTCTCCGTAGCGTCAAGGGCATGAAGAGCGAGAGCGGACAGAACATCGTGCTCGGAGACGTCGAGGTCATCCGGGTCGTCGAGTGGCAAGCGGCGTTTGCGCCCGCACGCGGCCTGATTCCGGAGTCCGGCGCCGACGTATGGAAGACCAACGAGGCCTGGCTGGCGCCGGACCACTGGGAGCCGGACAGCGACAGGGCCGTGGTGGCCCTCCAGAGCTGGGTGCTGCGCAGCGGCGGACGGACCGTCCTGGTCGACACAGGTGTGGGTAACGGGCGTGAGCGGCCCGGCTCCCCCCACTTCCACCACAGCCAGGGCGATTTCCTGGGACGGCTCGCGCGGGCGGGGGTCCGGCCGGAGGACGTCGACATTGTCGTCAACACCCACGTCCACGCCGATCACGTCGGCTGGAACACCGTCGGTGCGGACGGAGGGTGGGAGCCGGCATTCCCCAACGCCCAGTACCTCATCCCGGCCGCGGACGACTTCCACTTCGGTCCGGACAACGCGTACGGAGGCGGCCGCCAGGAGGACGACCGGTTCGTCTACGAGGACAGCATCGCTCCCGTCCACCGGGCCGGGCAGGCCGTGCTCTGGGAGGGAACCCATCGCGTGGACGAGAACCTCACACTGGAGTCCGCGCCGGGTCACACACCCGGCTCGTCCGTACTGCGGCTCGCCTCCGGGAGCGACAGGGCGGTCTTCGTCGGCGACCTTCTGCACAGCCCGGTGCAGATCCTCACCCCCTCCTGCAGCAGCTGCTTCTGCCTGGACCCGGAGCAGGCTTCGAAGAGCCGCCGACGGATCCTCGAACGGGCCGCGACGGAAGGAGAGCTTCTCGTCCCCGCGCACTTCGGCGGCGGGGGCGCCGTGGAGATCCGGCGGGAGGGCGACGGATTCGCCCCGGTGCGGTGGGCGGCCCACGGCAGCCGGTAGACCGCGTCGGCACCCCGCTCCGCCCTCCGCGGGGCGGGGTGCGGGTGCGGGGGTGTGACCGGCGGCCACGGCGGGCACCGGCCTCGGAACCACCCGTCCGCCGTCAACACCGCACCTGTGCGCTCCCGGACCCGGCGCAGGTGAGAGGCCCGCGCCCGCTCACCCCGGCCCGGTGGGCGGCAAGGAGGAACCGCCCTCGGCCCCCGGGCGACGCTCAGCCGTGCCAGGAGCGCCACAGAGCGGCGTACGCGCCGCCCGCGGCCACCAGCTCGTCATGGCTGCCCAGTTCGCTGATCCGGCCGTCCTCGACCACCGCGATCACGTCCGCGTCGTGCGCCGTGTGCAGACGGTGCGCGATCGCGATGACCGTCCGTCCCTCCAGCACCCGTGCCAGCGAGCGCTCCAGATGACGAGCGGCCCGTGGGTCGAGCAGTGAGGTCGCCTCGTCCAGCACCAGGGTGTGCGGGTCCGCCAGCACGAGGCGCGCCAGGGCGATCTGCTGCGCCTGCGCCGGGGTGAGGGCCAGGCCGCCCGACCCGACCTCCGTGGCCAGCCCTTGGTCGAGCGCCTTCGCCCAGCCGTCCGCGTCCACCGCAGCGAGCGAGGCCCACAGCTCCGCGTCCCCGGCGTCCGTACGTGCGAGCAGGAGGTTGTCCCGGAGCGAGCCCACGAACACGTGGTGCTCCTGGTTGACCAGAGCCACATGGGTCCGTACGCGCTCCGCCGTCATCCGGGACAGCTCGGCGCCGCCCAGCGAGACCGAGCCCGCCCGGGGGGCGTAGATCCCGGCCAGCAGCCTTCCCAGCGTGGACTTGCCCGCACCGGACGGCCCGACCAGTGCCATCCGCGTGCCCGGCGCGACGTCCAGCGACACCTCGTGCAGGACGTCGACGCCCGCGCGGTAGCCGAAGCGCACGGTGTCGGCCCGAACCTCCCGGCCGTCGGGACCGATGCCCTCGTCACCCGCCTCGGGTTCGATCTCCCGTACGCCGACGAGCCTGGCCAGCGACACCTGGGCGACCTGCAGCTCGTCGTACCAGCGCAGGATCAGACCGATCGGGTCCACCATCATCTGCGCCAGGAGCGCCCCCGTCGTCAGCTGCCCGACGGTGAGCCAGTCCTCCATCACGAACCAGCCGCCGAGCATCAGCACCGCGCCGAGAATGGTCACGTACGTGGTGTTGATGACCGGGAAGAGCACTGAGCGCAGGAACAGGGTGTACCGCTCCCAGGCCGTCCACTCCTCGACCCGGCGGTCCGACAGCGCGATCCTGCGGGCCCCCAGGCGGTGGGACTCGACGGTCCGCCCCGCGTCCACGGTCTCGGCCAGCACGGCTGCGACCGCCGCGTAGCCGGCCGCCTCCGAGCGGTACGCGGAAGGCGCCCGCCGGAAGTACCAGCGGCAGCCGACGACCAGCACCGGAAGTGCGATCAGCACCGCGAGTGCCAGCGGCGGGGCGGTGACGGTCAGCGCGCCGAGCAGCAGCCCGGCCCAGACCACGCCGATCGCGAGCTGCGGCACGGCCTCACGCATCGCGTTGGCCAGCCGGTCGATGTCCGTGGTGATCCTGGACAGCAGATCCCCGGTGCCGGCCCGCTCCAGGACGCCGGGCGGCAGTCCTACCGACCGTACGAGGAAGTCCTCGCGCAGATCGGCGAGCATCTCCTCACCGAGCATCGCCCCGCGCAGCCGCATGGTCCGCGTGAACACGGTCTGCACGACCAGGGCCAGCGCGAACACCGCCGCGGTGCGCTCCAGATGGAGGTCGGTGACCCCGTTCGAGAGGTCCTCGACCAGTCCGCCCAGCAGATACGGCCCGGTGATCGAAGCGATCACCGCGACCGCGTTGACCGCGATGAGCGCCGCGAAGGGCGCCCGGTGACGCCGCAGCAGGGCGCGCACATACGTCTGTACGGTCGTAGGCGTACCGACCGGCAGAGTCGTCGCCGACTCCGGTGCGGCCGGGTCGTACGCCGGTGGAGCCAGGCCGATCATGCTCTCTCCTCGATTTCCTCGGCCGCACGGGCCATCTCCTCGACCGCCGGGACCGGCCGGAGGCCGTCGATCGCGGCGAGCCCCTCCTCGGGGACCGGTGCCGCGGTCTCGTCCCCGGTCTCACGGGTCACCACCGCCCGGTACCGCGGCTCGTCCCGCAGCAGTTCGCGATGCGTGCCCGCCGCCACGACCGTGTCCCCGTGGAGGAGCACGACACGGTCCGCCAGGTCCAGCAGCAGCGGGGACGAGGCGAACGCCACCGTCGTGCGGCCCCGGCGCAACTGCTCGATGCCGGCGGCGACCCTGGCCTCCGTGTGGGAGTCGACGGCGGACGTCGGCTCGTCGAGCACGAGCACCTCGGGGTCCGTGACGAGCGAACGGGCCAGCGCGAGCCGCTGTCGCTGACCGCCGGACAGCGACCTGCCCCGCTCGGTGATACGGGTGTTCATCGGGTCGCCGTCCGCGTCGGCGGACGCCTGCGCCAGCGCGTCCAGCACATCACCGCACCGGGCCGCGTCGAGCGCGTCCTCGGCCGTCACGCCGCCGGAGGACGGGACGTCCAGGAGCTCCCGGAGCGTCCCGGAGAGCAGCACCGGGTCCTTGTCCTGAACCAGCACCGCGGTCCGTGCCGAGTCGAGCGGCAGCTCGTCGAGCGGCACACCGCCGAGCAGCACCGAGGGCACCGGCCCGGACGTGTCGTCCGGTTCGGCGTGGCCACCGAGCCGCTCCGCCAGCCGTCCGGCCTCGTCGGGATCGCCGCAGACCACGGCGGTGAACAGTCCCTGCGGTGCCATCAGTCCGGTCACCGGGTCGTACAGATCGCCCCGGGGAGCCGCGGCACCGGCCGTCGGGGGCCGGGACGTACGGCGCAGGGACAGCACCCGGACAGCACGCTGGGCGGACGGCCGCGAGAAGGAGTACGCCATGGCGATCTCCTCCACGTTGCGCAGGGGGAACAGCATCAGGGTCGCCGCGCTGTACACGGTGACCAGCTGGCCGACGTCGATCCGTCCGTCCCGGGCCAGCGTGGCGCCGTACCAGACCAGAGAGATCAGCAGAACGCCCGGCAGGAACACCTGGATCGCCGAGATGAGCGCCCACATCCGCGCACTGCGCACGGCGGCCTTGCGGACCTCCTGGGAGGCGCGACGGTAGCGGCCGAGGAACAGCTCCTCACCGCCGATGCCGCGCAGCACCCGCAGCCCGGCCACCGTGTCGGAGGCCAGCTCCGTGGCCTTGCCCGCCTTCTCCCGCTGCAGGTCCGCCCGGCGGGTGGCCCGGGGGAGCAGGGGCAGGACGGCCAGTGCCAGGACGGGGGTGGCGATCGCGACCAGCACACCGAGCGAGGGCAGGTAGAGGACCAGCCCGACGCAGATCAGAACGAGCGCCGTCGCGGCGGCCAGGAAGCGCGACAGCGCCTCGACGAACCAGCCGATCTTCTCGACGTCGCCGGTGGAGACGGCGACCACTTCGCCGGCCGCCACCCTCCGGGTCAGGGCGGAGCCCAGCTCGGCCGTCCTGCGGGCCAGGAGTTGCTGCACCCTGGCCGCGGCGGTGATCCAGTTGGTGACCGCCGTCCGGTGGAGCATGGTGTCGCCCAGGGCGATGAGGATGCCGAGGACGACGAGAAGGACGCCGGCGGTCGCGAGGTCCCGGCCGGAGTCGTCGATGACGGCCTGCACCGCCAGGCCGACGGCGAGCGGGAGGCCCGCGATCGCGCAGTGGTGGAGCAGCCCCCAGGAAAGGGACTTGAGCTGGCCGGTGAGCTGACGTCGCCCGAGCCAGAACAGGAAACGGGGGCCGGAGCGTACGTCGGGATCGCCGGGATCCGAATACGGAAGATCGCGAATCTGCATGACGTCCCAAGGATCGGAAGCGGAGGTCCGTGGCGGACCTCGTGGAACAGTGGGGGGACCAAACCGTGCAAGGTTCGCTTCCTGCCCCTGCCCGGGGCAACCGATTATTTCCGGCCCTCGGAATCACCGCCGCTCCACGGGACGTTCGTCGACTCGCGGCAACGGCACGCCGGGCCGACGGCCCTGCTGCCCCCTGAGCCCGATACGGTGCTGCGGTGCTGCCCTGCCCCCCCCTGAGCCCGATGGGGTGCTGTCGGCGCGTGGGCCGTCCGTGCCTTTGCGGCCGCGTGGGCCGTCCGCGCCCTCGCGGTCAGAGGACGGGGCGGGTCGCGCGCTCGAGTTCGATGAGCGCCGAGTGGTAGCGGTGGCCGGTCGCCCGGTCCATCCCGATCTCGCACGTCCGGTTCGCCGACAGATAGGCGTCGTATTCCCGGGTGTTGACCTCCGCCGCCTCCTTGGCGGTCGCCGAGTCGGGCAGCTCCTTGTGCAGCATGCCCCGGTCACCGGCGAACCCGCAGCAGCCCGCGTCGTCCGGCACGACGACCTCCTCGGCACACGCCTCCGCCACCGTACGCAGCTGAGCCACGTCGCCCAGATGCTCCATCGAGCACGTGGGGTGCAGGACCGCGGAACCCGTCCTGCGGAACACGGTCAGCGAAGGGAGCAGCTCATCGGCGGCCCAGACCAGCGAGTCGACGATCTTCAGCTCCCTGTGCAGCGCGCGATTGTCCTCGGTGAGGTAGGGCACGACCTCGTGCGCCAGGCCCAGCGTGCACGACGACGCGTCGACGACCAGAGGCAGGGAACCGCCGGCGGTCCAGCCCCAGGCGGCCTCCACGACGCGGTTGGCCATGACCGCGTTGGCGGCGTCGTACCCCTTGGAGTGCCAGATCGTCGCGCAGCAGGTCCCGGCCACGTCCTCCGGGATCCACACGGGCCTGCCGGCCCGCGAGGACAGGGAGACGACGGACTCGGCGAGCGACAGCGCCCCGGGGTCCGCCGGGCCGGCGAAGATACGGTTCACACAGGCCGGGTAGTAGACGGCGCTCGCCCCCGCCCGGGATGTCGGTGGCATGGAGCGGGAAGCGGCTCCGGGGATCTCGGGCAGCCATTCCGGCACCAGGTCCGGGTCCACGGCCTTGCGGGCGATCCGCGTCACGGCCTCCAGCAGCCGGTCGCCGGCATGGCGCGTCACGAGACCGGCCACGCCCAGGGCGACCCGCGCCGAGGCCTCGACGACCTTGAAGTGCTGCGCCGTCAGAGCCGCCACGCGCTCTTCACGAGGGGAGTGCCGATGGTGGCGGAAGTCCTTCATCATCGCCCCTGTGTCGATTCCGACCGGGCACGCGAGCTTGCACGTGGAGTCACCCGCGCAGGTGTCGACCGCGTCGTAGCCGTAGGCGTCCAGGAGTCCTGCCTCCACCGGAGAGCCGGCCGCCTGCCGCATCATCTCCCGGCGCAGCACGATCCGTTGACGCGGTGTCGTGGTGAGGTCCTCACTGGGGCAGGTCGGTTCGCAGAAGCCGCACTCGATGCACGGGTCGGCCACCGGCTCCACCTTGGGAATGGTCTTGAGCCCGCGCAGGTGCGCCTTCGGATCCCGGTCGAGCACGATCCGGGGTGCCAGGACCCCGTCGGGATCGATGGCCTGCTTCGTACGCCACATCAGCTCCGTCGCGGAGGGGCCCCATTCCCGCTCCAGGAACGGTGCGATGTTGCGGCCGGTGGCGTGCTCCGCCTTCAGTGAACCGTCGAACCGCTCGACGACGAGTGTGCAGAATTCGTCCATGAACGCGGCGTACCGGTCGACGTCGGACGGTTGCGCGGCGTCGAAGGCGAGCAGGAAGTGCAGATTTCCGTGCGCCGCGTGACCTGCGACGGCCGCGTCGAAGCCGTGGACGGCCTGGAGGGCGAGCAGTGCCTCGCAGGCTTCGGAGAGCCGGGACGGCGGGACGGCGAAGTCCTCGGTGATCAGTGTCGTGCCCGAGGGGCGGGAGCCGCCGACGGCGGTGACGAACGCCTTGCGCGCCTTCCAGTACCCGGAGACGGTGGCGGCGTCCCGGGTGAACTCGTTGGTGACGGAGACGACGGGAGCGACGAGGTCGAGGTCCGCGAGGACCGAGGCAGCCGCCCGTTCGCAGGCGGCCAGCGCACTCTCGTCCGGGGCGCGGAACTCCACCAGGAGCGCCGTCGTCCCCTGCGGGAGCCCTGCCCAGTCGGAGGGAACGCCCTCGACCCGGACCGAGGCGCGCAGGGTGTTGCCGTCCATCAGCTCGACAGCCGTCGCTCCCGCGTCGTTGAACCGCGGCACCGCTGCCGCTGCCGCGGTGAGCGAGCGGAAGAACAGCAGCGCGGAGGAGACCTGGCGCTCCAGGGGGAGGGTGTCGAAGACGACCTCGGAGATGAAGCCGAAGGTGCCCTCGGAGCCGACCATCAGGCCCCGCAGGATCTCCACGGGGGTCGATCCGTCGAGGAACGCGTCGAGGCGGTAGCCGTTGGTGTTCTTGATCTCGTACTTGGCCCGGATCCGTGCGGTGAGCCGCTCGTCGGCCTCGATCTCCGCCTTGAGGGCCAGCAGCTCGTCGCACAGTTGCGGTTCCGCGTGACGCAGCAGCTCGTCCGCGTCCGGCTCGCCCGTGTCGACCACCGTGCCGCTCGGCAGGACGAAGGTCAGCGAGGAGACCGTACGGTACGAGTTCCTGGTGATCCCCGCGGTCATCCCTGAGGCGTTGTTCGCCACTACCCCGCCGATGGTGCAGGCGATGGCGCTGGCAGGATCGGGCCCCAGGATCCGGCCGTGCCTGGCGAGGGCGGCATTGGCCCGCATGACGGTGGTCCCGGGCCGGATCCGCGCCCGTGCGCCGTCGTCCAGGACCTCGATCCCCGTCCAGTGCCTGCGTACGTCGACGAGGATGTCCTCACCCTGCGCCTGCCCGTTGAGGCTGGTGCCCGCAGCCCGGAAGACGACGCCCCGGCCGTTGCCGTGCGCGTAGGAGAGGATCGCGGAGATGTCGTCGAGGTCCTCCGGGACCAGCACGACCTGCGGCAGGAAGCGGTAGGGGCTCGCGTCGGAGGCGTACCGCACGAGGTCGGAGACCTTCCACAGCACCTTCTCCGGACCGAGCAGGGCCGTCAGACCGGCCCGCAGCTCCGCCGGGGTCCCCGACGCCTTCCAGCCGGGCACCCGATCGGGGGACGGCGTGCGGGGCGCACGGGGGCGCAGGGATTCCGGCTTCGGCTCCAGCAGCGGCATGTCAGGGTCCCCTCGGCGGCGCGGTGCGGTGGCCGCACCGCATGCCTCAGCAGCGGCGGCGCTCCGGCATCCCGTCCACCAGAGCGGTGAGCAGCCCGCCGAGCACCTCACGCTGTTCGGCGGTCAATGGAGCCAGGATCTCCTCCGCGGCGGCCTTCCGCGCGTCGCGCATCGAACGGAGCACAGCCCGGCCCTCCTCCGTGATCTCGATACGGACCACCCGGCGATTGGTCGGATCCGGGGCGCGCCGCACCCTGCCGCTCGCCTCCAGGCCGTCGACGAGCGTGGTCACCGCGCGTGGGACGACGTCCAGGCGCTCGGCGAGATCGGCCATCCGGGGCGGACCGTCGTAGTGAGCGGTCGTGCGCAGGAGGCGGAACTGGGCCGGGGTGATGCCGATCGGCTCCAGCTGCCGGCTCTGGATGCGCTGGAGCCGGCGGGTGAGCCGCAGCAGCTGCTCGGCGAGCATGCCGTCGGAGTCGGGGGAGTCCATACGGGAACAATATCAGGACCTCGTTCATTGTGAATAGTGGTAACAATGAGCTAAGCTCCCAACCGTCGGGCTCGCGTGTCGGTCTCCGAGGTCTGTCAGCCGCGAGAACCGCCCGCCCGCCCCACCCCCTTCCGCCGCACGCTCTCGAAGGAGCCCATGAAACCCGACGAACCCGCCTGGACGCCTCCAGCCGCAGACAATGGGCAGCCGCCCGCCGAGCTGCGCCGCATCTTCCGGCTCTTCCGTCCCTACCGCGCCAGACTCACCGTGGTGGGGCTGCTGGTCGGCGCCTCCTCACTCGTGTCGGTCGCCTCGCCGTTCCTGCTCCGCGAAGTCCTGGACACCGCGATCCCCCAGGGGCGTACGGGGCTGCTCACGCTGCTCGCGCTCGGCATGATCCTCACCGCCGTGATGAACAGCGTCTTCGGCGTCCTGCAGACCCTGATCTCCACGACGGTCGGCCAGCGCGTCATGCACGACCTGCGCACAGCTGTCTACACCCAGCTGCAGCGGATGCCGCTCGCCTTCTTCACCCGGACCCGCACCGGCGAGGTCCAGTCCCGTATCGCCAACGACATCGGCGGCATGCAGGCGACGGTCACCTCCACGGCGACCTCCCTGGTCTCCAACCTCACCTCCGTCGTCGCCACCGTGGTAGCGATGCTCGCTCTGGACTGGCGGCTCACCGTCGTCTCGCTGCTCCTGCTGCCGGTCTTCGTCTGGATCAGCCGTCGCGTCGGGCGGGAGCGCAAGAAGATCACCACCCAGCGCCAGAAGCAGATGGCCGCGATGGCGGCCACGGTCACCGAATCGCTCTCGGTCAGCGGAATCCTTCTCGGCCGGACCATGGGCCGCTCCGACTCCCTCACCAAGGCCTTCTCCGAGGAGTCCGAGCGCCTGGTCGACCTCGAGGTGCGCTCCAGCATGGCCGGGCGGTGGCGGATGTCGACCATCGGAATCGTGATGGCCGCCATGCCGGCGGTCATCTACTGGGCGGCGGGTCTCACCCTCCAGTCGGGTGTCACAGCCGTCTCCATCGGCACACTGGTCGCCTTCGTCTCCCTCCAGCAGGGCCTCTTCCGTCCGGCCGTGAGCCTGCTCTCCACCGGCGTGCAGATGCAGACGTCCCTCGCCCTGTTCGCGCGCATCTTCGAATACCTCGACCTCGACGTGGACATCACCGAGCCCGAGACACCCGTCCGCCTGGAGAAGATCCGTGGCGACCTCGCCTTCGAGGACGTCACCTTCAGCTACGACACGAAGAGCGGACCGACCCTGAGCGGCATCGACGTGAAGGTGCCCGCAGGGAACAGCCTGGCCGTCGTCGGCCCGACCGGATCGGGCAAGTCCACGCTCAGCTACCTGGTTCCGCGGCTCTACGACGTCTCGGCGGGCCGGGTCACGATCGACGGAGTCGATGTCCGCGACCTGGACTTCGACACGCTCGCCCGGGCCGTCGGCGTGGTCTCCCAGGAGACCTACCTCTTCCACGCCTCCGTCGCCGAGAACCTCCGCTTCGCCAAACCGGACGCCACCGACGAGGAGATCGAGACAGCGGCCCGCACCGCCCAGATCCACGACCACATCTCCGGGCTGCCCGACGGCTACGACACCCTCGTAGGCGAGCGCGGGTACCGCTTCTCGGGCGGGGAGAAGCAGAGGCTGGCGATCGCCAGGACGATTCTCCGGGACCCGCCGGTGCTGATCCTCGACGAGGCGACCAGCGCCCTGGACACTCGCACGGAACACGCCGTGCAGCAGGCCATCGACGCGCTGTCGAAGGGCCGCACCACTCTCACCATCGCGCACCGGCTCTCCACCGTCCGGGACGCGGACCAGATCGTCGTCCTGGACGACGGCCGTGCGGCCGAGCGTGGCACGCACGAGGAACTGCTCGCCCAGGACGGACGCTACGCCGCCCTGATCCGCGGCGACAGCCACCCGGCTCCCGTCGCCACCTGAGGCGTCGCCCCGTGGCGGTGTCCGGGGTCGGCTGACCGCCACCCGTGGCCCGTCGTGTGCGCTCGACAATCATTCGCCGCGGCGCGACAACTGAGCGAACATGCCGGGACGATCAGGCGCGGGCGAACATCCGATCCCGATCCTCCGTACGCGTGATCCTTTACCTGTGCCCCGGTGCCATGGCCGACGTCAACGATCAGGCCGGCACACGGTCCAGCAGCCGGGTGACCGAACGGACCGCCGCCCGGCCGGCCCGGTTGGCGCCGATGGTGCTCGCGGACGGGCCGTACCCGACGAGGTGCACGCGCGCGTCCCGCACCGCCCGGGTGCCCTCGACGCGGATGCCGCCGCCCGGCTCGCGGAGTCGCAGCGGCGCCAGATGATCGACAGCGGCCCGGAATCCGGTCGCCCACAGGATCACGTCGGCCTCGACCGTCCGGCCGTCGGGCCAGGCCACCCCTGCCGGGGTGATCCGCTCGAACATCGGCAGCCGGTCGAGGACCCCCTGTTCGCGAGCGCGTCGGACGGCGTCGTTGAGCGGGAGCCCCGTCACGCTCACCACGCTCTGCGGCGGAAGCCCGAGACGTACACGCTCCTCGACCATGGCCACGGCGGCGCGTCCCTGCTCCTCGCCGAACGGCCCCTCCCGGAACACCGGGGGCCGCCGTGTCACCCAATAGGTCTCGGCAGCCGTCCCGGCGATCTCCATCAGATGCTGGGTACCCGACGCGCCGCCGCCGACCACGATCACGCGGAGGCCGGCGAACTCTGCCGGCCCCGGATAGTTCGCCGTGTGCAACTGCCGTCCACGGAACGTCTCCTGGCCCGGATAGCGCGGCCAGAACGGCCGGTCCCAGGTGCCCGTGGCATTGATCAGCGCCCGCGTGGCGTACGAGCCCTCGGAGGTCCCGACCAGCAGCCGCCCGCTTTCGCCCTCGCGCACGGAGCTCACCTCGACCGGGCGGTGCACGCGCAGGCCGAAGCGGTTCTCGTACGCGTCGAAATACGCACCGATCACCTCGGACGAGGGGCGGCTGTCGTCGGCGCCCGTCAGCTCCATGCCGGGCAGGGAGTGCATGCCGTGCACCTTGCCGTACGTGAGCGAGGGCCAGCGGAACTGCCAGGCGCCACCAGGCCGGGGCGCGTGGTCCAGCACCACGAAGTCCTGGTCGGGCACGAGACCGGCGCGCCGCAGGTGATAGGCGGCGGACAGGCCCGCCTGCCCGGCGCCGATGACCACCACGTCCAGTTCGCGCGTCCCAAAGTCGTTCACGTTTCTACCAACCCTGCGGGGGCCCTGGATCTTCCCTGGGCGCGATGCGCCCGGACGGCGAGAGAATGGAGCCATGCCCGACACCTTTGCCACGCACCTGCTGAGCGTCACCACGGGACGGACCGAAACGGTCATGGACCTGACCGAGGACTGCGCGCGGTTCCTCGCCCGCACCGCCGATGGCAGAGACGGCCTGCTCAACATCTTCGTGCCGCACGCGACGGCCGGGATCGCGATCCTGGAAACCGGGGCGGGCAGCGACGAGGACCTCCTCGCCGCCCTGCAGACCCTGCTCCCCGCCGACGACCGCTGGCACCACCGTCACGGTACCCCCGGCCACGGCCGCGACCATGTGCTCCCCGCCCTGGTGCCGCCACATGCCACGCTGCCGGTGATCGGGGGGCAGTTGGAGCTGGGGACGTGGCAGTCGGTGTGCCTCGTGGACACGAACATTGCTAAAGACAACCGTGAGGTTCGTCTGAGCTTCCTGGGCTGATCAAGATCGCTCCCAGGGGTCGTGCCGCCGATTCTCCGTACCATGCGTGCGCGTACGGAGAGAATCTTGCACGGTACGACCCCACATGCGATCGAGCGTCCCTACGACGGATGCGGTAAATGCCTGCTTGGCGTGCGGCGACTGTCGCGCGTGAAACTGGCGACGTCTTCGCCTGAGTGGCAGCGCGAGAACGGGCTCACTGCCGCCGC
Source organism: Streptomyces sp. NPDC057287 (assembly GCF_042667905.1). NCBI lineage: Bacteria > Bacillati > Actinomycetota > Actinomycetes > Kitasatosporales > Streptomycetaceae > Streptomyces > Streptomyces sp. NPDC057287. The sequence continues at coordinate 187,842 of NZ_JBHUYV010000011.1, forward strand.
CTCCATCGGGGCGCACATCATCGGCTGGGCGGACGACTGGGAGGTCTCCGGCGCCACTAATCCCGTGACCCGCCCGAGCCTGGGCCCGTGGCTCCGTGACGAGAGGGGCCCGTACGACGGCTTGGTCGCGGCAGCGGTGGACCGGCTGGGCCGCAATGTCGTCGACTGCCTGAACACTGGCTACAAGATGCGGGACGAGAAGAAGATGCTCGTCACGTACGGGCATGGCGGAGCCTGGGATCTCGACGACTCCGCTGACGAGAACCGCTTCACCATGGAAGCCTGGGGCGCGCAGATGGAACTGCGTGCGATCCAGCGCAGGAACCGTGACGCCACCGTCAAAACCCGTGCCGCCGGCCGTCCGAAGGGCAAGCCATCGTACGACTTCCATTACGTGCGGAAGGCGATGGGAGGGAAGATCGATCAGGTCGAACTGCATCCGCATGCCTCCGAAGTGCTGCGAGAGGTCGCCCGTCGCATCCTGGCCGATCCAGACAATGTCACCTGCAGCAGTGAGGCCGCGCGTCTCAACCGTGCCGGGGAGCTGTCACCGGCAGATCACCCGGCTGTGATGTACGGCAAGTCGGCAGGAGGTCGGCCGTGGTCTCCACAGAGCCTGAAGAGCATCCTTTTGTCAGAAGCTACCCTCGGGTACCTGATGCACCGCAACAAGCCCGTCCTCGGGAGCGGGGACGGTCAGCAGTCACGTGTTCGCAGTTCGAGCGCTGGCCCGCCCGCGCAGGCCTGAAGAAGAGTGCAAAGTGAAGGAAACGGAATATAGGGCCAGGTGGAGGCGGCAGCATATGGGCCGCCTGGCACTTGGGAAGCTGCCCGTTACCTGTCATGTAGCGGAGCGTGCCGGAATTCCGAGACCCCGCTCCCTGCCCTGCGTCGCCGTGTACTGCCTCCACCTTCACCACCTCGCCAGGCCGCCGGCACCCTCATCGCGGCGGTCGTCGACGCCAACGAGGGCCACCTGCAGGACGACGCGACCGTCATGTGCCTGGACTGGCGCGGGGTTGGCCACGTAGAGGGGGCTACCGACGCTGGCGCGAACCTCGCCGACGCCTCCGCTGCCACACCCTGACCGGCCAGGTCATTCGGGAGACAGGCCCTGGCGCCCGACCGCCGACGCCGCTGCCCACCCGTACGGGGCGGCACAGCGGTTGCCCCCTGGGCCTACTTCCGCAGCGATTCCGGGCCGTATTTTCTTACACCTCCGGAACGACGGGTCTGCCCAAGGGAGCGGAGCTGACCCACGAAAACCTCGGCCGCAACTGCGAGATGGCCGCGCGCACTTTGTTCCACCTGACGCCCGATGACGTACTGCTGGGCGGCCTCATGCCGGGCTTCGGGCCGCTGTTGCCGGCGGCGATGACGGTGGTGAGGCCCGCGAGGACGAGGTTGTCGGCGGCTATGGACTGCGGGCTGAGCGGGTCGTTGATGGCGGCGCCCAGCGACATGTTGACGACGTCCATGCCGTCGTCGGCCGCCTTGTCCATGGCGGCGATGCTGGTGCTGGTGCTGCCGCTGCCGTAGGGGCCGAGGACGCGGTAGGCGTGGACGGAGGCGCCGGGGGCGACGCCGTGCGCGGCCCGCGCCTTCGCGTCGGCGCCCTGGCCGGCGATGATGCCGGCGACATGGGTGCCGTGCTCCGTGTAGTACGTGGGGGCTCGGACATCCGGGACACCTGGTACCAGGCGATGGTCCACTCCTGGCGGGACGACGGTATCTTCCCGGCCTTCTCCAACGGCAACGTCGGCCCGGGCTGCGACACGGCCGGATCCCCGGGCGCCTACGTCAACACGTATGCTTCGGGCGCCTTCGACTACAACGACAAGATCGCCTCCTTCTCCTCACGCGGCCCCGGAGTCGACGGCACGGTCAAGCCGAACATCGCCGCACCCGGTGTGAACATCCGTTCGGCCGCCCCAGGCGGCGGCTACACGGCCAAGTCCGGTACGTCGATGGCCTCACCGCACACCGCGGCCACCGTCGCTCTGCTCTGGTCGGCGGCTCCGGCGCTGCGCGGTGACGTCACCGCCACCGAGGCGGTGCTGAACAAGTCGGCGACCGACGTCGACGACACCACCTGCGGCGGCACGCGGCGTTCAACAACGTGTACGGCGAAGGCCGGCTCGACGCGTACGCCGCCGTCAACGCGGCCCCGCGCGACCACGTCGGCGCCCTCACCGGCACCGTCACCATCGGTGGCGACCGGGCCGCCGACGTCCAGGTCTCCGTGGTCGGTCCCACGCACGCGACCCTGACCACGAAGAAGGACGGCACCTACGCCTTCCCGCGCCTGGTCTCCGGCGCGTACACGGTCACCGTGACCAAGTTCGGCTACCTCACGGACACGGACACGGACACGGCCACGCTCACCGTCACCGACGGCGGCTCCGCGCTCCACGACACGGCGCTCGCCACCGCCCCCACCGGCACTGTGACCGGCACCGTGCGCAGCGACTCCGGTACCGAGGCCGACGTCGCTATCAAGGTGCAGGGCACCCCGGTGCGCGCGACGACGGCACGTACAAGCTGACCCTGCCCGTCGGCGGGTACCGGATCAGCCTGACCCCGCTCAACCACTGCGCGGCCACCGTCGGCATCGTGGCCGACGTGGCCACGGGCACCGCCACCAGGGACGTCGCCCTCGCCACGCGCACGGACGCCTTCGGCACCACCTGCCGACTGGTCTCCGCGGACTCTCCCATCGGCGAGACGAAAGTCGACCTCGTGAAGCCGTCCGATGCGTACGCGGTCGTCACTCCGCCGTTCCCGGTCGCGCTGTACGGCCACACGTATGACAAGGGCTGGGTCTCCCGCGACGGCCAGCCGGTCTTCGGCTACCTCTCGGTGCTGGACAACAGCCCGCTGCCGAACAAGGCGCCCTCCAACGGCGCGCTCTCCCCGTTCTGGGACCAGCTCGCCATGGACGCCTCCTCCGGCGTCTACACAGCGGTGCGCGGCACCGCCCCGCACCGTGAGTACGTCGTCGAGTGGCGCGACATGCTTCTCGCCCGGGACACCACGCAGCGCATCGGCTTCGCCGCCGTGATCGGCGAGGACGGCACGTACCCCTTCCACTACAAGGACATCGACCTGCGCGAGAAGGGATTCGAGCAGGCCACCGGCGCCACCATCGGCGCCGAGAACCACGACGGCACCGACGCCCTGCAGTACTCGTACAACCAGCTCTCCATCCGCGACGGGATGGCGATCCGGTTCCGGCCCGAGGGCCACGCGGCCGTGTCCGGCACGGTGACCGACGCCAACGACGCCAACGACGGCAAGCCGGTCGCCGGTGCCACCGTCACCGTCACCCGCGACGGCACAACCGTCGCCACCGCCACCACCCGGGCCGACAGGGCGTACCTGACCCAGGTGCCGGCGGCCTCTGCCGGCGATCACAAGGTCACGGTCGCGGCGCCCCACTACACCACCGCGACCCGCACCGCCGAACTGCGGAGCCTGTCCACGGTGCGGACCGAGACCGCCCTCACCACCGGCGCCGTTCGGGCGGACAACGCGGCCGGCTGGCAGTTGGTCGTACCGGTGAGGGAGCGGCGCGAACTCACCCTGGCCCTCACCAACGACGGATCCTCGGCCCCGTACACCGTCGCGGAGAAGTCCGGTGCCTCCTGGCTGAAGGTCGCCCCGGCGCCCGGCACCCTCGGCGCGGGCGCGCGACAGCAGGTCACGCTGACGTTCGACACGGCGGCCGCCAAGCCCGGCACCGTCTACACGGGAACCCTCGTGCTGACATCGGAGAGCGCCCGCACGCCGACGCTCTCCTGCCGCTGAAGCTGGTCGTCCCCGCCTACCAGCGGGGTGTCGACGTCGGTGCGGACACCGCGTCCGTGGACGCACGCGGTGACGCCTGGACCCAGGATCGGCCGTATGCGGAGGGGGCGTTCGGATACCTGGGTGACGGTACGTCCCTCACCTACACCCGCAAGGACATCGCGGGCGCCGGCAGTTCCCAGGAGCAGCAACTGCTGCGCTCCGGCCGGGAGGGCGTCGGCGAGTACCGCTTCGGTGCCGTTCCGAACGGCGTCTACCAGATGGAGCTGGGCTTCGCCGAGCCGGCGGGGGAAGCCGGGCAAGCGTGTCTTCGACGTGACGGCCGAAGGCATGGAGAAGGTCCCGAACGTGGACATCCGCCTGGAGTCGGGCGGCGCCCGGACCGCGCTGTCCAGGACGTTCACGGTCAAGGTCACCGACGGGCAGCTGAACGTGGCCTTCAAGTCGGTCACCGGCACGACGTTGGTCAACTCGATCCGGGTGACGCAGCGCCCTGATCTGACGAGCTGATTCGGTACGCGCGTCAGCTGACTCGGGCCCGCTCCGGAAGCACTCCGGGGCGGGCCCTTCGGCACCTGCGAGTCGTTCAGACAGGGCAGGCCCGCAGCGCGTAATCGTTCAGGACGAGCGACAGGCTCGACGTGAGGCGTCGCGCGTAGGGGACGTGGAGGGACTCGTTCGGGCCGTGGGCGTTCGCGCCCGGGCCCAGAACTCCGCAGGCCAGGAACTGCGCCTCGGGGAACTGCCGGGTCAGCTTCCCCATCAGGGGAATCGTGCCGCCCTGACCGATCCGGGCGACGTCCGCCCCGTCGAAACAGGCCCGGCTCGCCGCCGACAGCGCAGCCGTGAGCCACGGCTGTTCGGCGGGCGCGTGCCAGCCGTCGGCGAGCACCCGGTCGGGCGTGAACCGGACCGAGGTGCCGTACGGCGGGTCCGCCTCGAGGATTCGGCCGACCTCCGCGAGGGCCGCCGCGCTGTCCACCGTCGGGGGCAGCCGCAGCGAGACCTTCACCCGTGTGCGCGGGCGCAGCACGTTGCCAGCCGAGGCGACCGGAGGGATCCCGTCCGCGCCGGTGACCTCCAGGCTCGGGCGCCAGGCCCGGTTGAGGAGCAACTCCTCGGGATCGCACGTCGCCGGGGACGCGTTCCCGTACCAGTCGAAGCGGCCCCAGACGTGCTCGCCCAGGAGCGCCGCCGCGTCACGGGTCTGGACACGGCGCTCCTCCGGCACCTCGCAGTGCACCGCTTCCGGGCGCAGCGAACCCGTCGCGCCATCCTCCAGCCGGTCCAGCAACTGCCGCAGCACCCGGAACGACGAGGGCACCACGCCGCCCGCGTCCCCGGAGTGGGCGCCGTCGCCGAGGACCCGCACGTCGAGCGTCCCGCCACAGGCCCCGCGCAACGACGTGACCAGCCAAAGCCGTTCGTAGTCGCCCGCGCCGGAGTCCAGGCAGACCACCATGCCCACCTCGCCGATGCGCGGCGCGAGCTGGGCGAACCAGTGGTCGAGGTCGGGGCTGCCCGATTCCTCGCCGGCCTCGAACACGCCGACGCAGCGCGGCCGGGCCGCGCCCTGTTCGGCCAGCGCCCGCACCGCGGTCACCGACGCGGGCAGTGCGTACCCGTCGTCGGCGCCGCCGCGGCCGTACAGCCGGGGGTGATCGAATGACGGTTCCCACGCCGTGCGGCCCTCGGTCCATCCGTCGCCCTCGGGCTGCTTGTCGAGATGGCCGTAGAACAGGACGGTCTCCTGTGCCCGCGTGCCCTCGCCGGGGACCTCGAAGAAGATCAGCGGCGTACGTCCGGCCGCGCGCAGGACCTCCACCCGCAGCCCGGGCAGCGGTACGTCCCGCAGCCACGTGGCCGCCTCGTCGACGGCCCGGTCGAGGTGTCCGTGAGCCTCCCAGTCCGGGTCGTACGCGGGGCTGACCGCCGGGACGCGGATGTGCCGCTGGATGAGGGGGAGTACCTCCGTCTCCCACTGGGCGTCACAGAAGTCCCGTACGGGGCCGGCGTCGGCGACACCGGACGGAACCTGCTCAGGCATCGGCGAGGACCTTCGCGGCCGGGGCGAAGCTGATGCCGAGCAGGTCCTCCACCGGCGCGTACACCTCGGGCATGTACATCGTCCGGGAGAGCAGGAGGTTCCCGGCCGGGGCGACCAGGACGCTGACCTGCTTGCCGACCTCGACGTCCGCCGATGCGAGCGGCTGACCGGCCTCGTCGAACGTCGTGATCAAATCGGGGAACGACGCCCGGCGGGCACCGGCGACGTCGAGCGCCATGTACTCGTTGACGATGTACAGGGTGGTGCGCGCCGCGTCGTCCAGGACCGCGACGCCGACGTCCAGGCCCTCCCGCTGCTCGCAGCTGTACTCGCGCACCGTGCCGGTCACGGCGATCTCGCCGCCGAGATGCTGGGCGGCGCCGAGCACGCCGCCCGCCAGGAAGCGACGGCCCAGGTCGATGGCGAAACCGATCGCGCCCGGCGCGCCGTTGCGCACCGCGTAGCCGACCTCGACGGGGTTGCGGGCTACGCCCACCCAGCCGCCCGCCTCGACGGAGGCGCGCCGGACCACGTTCGACGTGGCCTCCAGGCCGCCGGAGACCGAGCCCTCGACGTACGCGTACGGCTTGCCGCCCGCGTAGCCCTGGGAGGAGAGATAGCCGTCCTCCTGGTGCAGGCCCATCGCGCCCATCACACTGGAGGGGTGCGCGCGGCCGTTGCAGGCCAGGTCGATGACGGGCAGGCCGGTCATCGCGGAGTGGAACCAGCCGTTGATGGTGGTCTCGGCGCCGTTCTCATTCGTGTGGATCGCGACGAGCGGGCGCGGCAGGTCACGGCGGAGCAGCTCCAGGGCGCGCAGCAGGTGCTTGGGCAGTACCTGCGGGTCGGGCGCTGCGGGGGCGCCGACCAGGGCCACCGTCGCGGTCAGGTCGTCGGCTGCGAACTCCTCGGCCGTCCACAGCTCCGGCACGCCGATGTCGAGGGCGAGTTCGGCGGTGCGCAGACCCCGCTCGACGAAGCCGCCGCCGCCTCCGCCCAGTACGGCACCGCCGTACACGGCCGCGCGGATGTCGTCATGGGTCAACTGTCGCTTCACGGGGGTCTCCCAGGGTGGTTCTGTACAGGGGTGCGAGAGGAGGTTCGGGGGCTGGCTGCTCGGCCTACTTGGCGGCCTTGAACACGCCGTTGCCGAACGAGTAGAGGGCGTCACCGGCGATCGCGCCGCCGGCGAAGACCTCCAGGTCGTCCTTGGCCTTCGGACCGAGGACGCGCGGGGCGAGGACGCGGACGGCGACGCCGGCGGCGACCATCCAGCCGGCCATCGGTGTGGTGATCAGCAGCCCCGTCGCCAGCAGAATGCCGAGCTGGCGCTTCGATCCGCCGATCAGCTGCACGATCGCGCCGGGGATCGCCCACAGGGCGAGGTCCCGGGCGGTCTCCGCGGACGGGCCCGCCTTGATCGCGGCGACGTAGGCGGCGTCGATCGGGGCGGTTTGCCCGTTGTCGAAGAACATCCGGTACGAGACGAGGACGACGGCGATGGCGACGCCGAAGCCGATCATCGCGGCGATCAGCTGCTGACGGCGGCCCTCCAGTTCGAAGGCCGGGTCGGCGTTCTCGCCGCGCAGCAGATAGCCCGCCTTCAGGTCGTACCCCATGTCGGCGAAGGCCGGACCGGTCGCGGCGGTGAAGCCGGAGAGCACGACGAGAGCCTCGGGCGGGAAGCCGATGAGGATGCCGAGCAGCAGAGTGATCAGCGCGATCGCGAAGGCGGGGAACCAGCCGGAGTGCATCGAGGCAATGCCGACGAGCAGTTCGTGCAGGAACGCGGCGACGGAGGCGTACAGGAGGAAGCCGATCAGCATGCCGGGGCTCATGTGCGTGGCGGCACCGGTGCCGAACGCGAGCAGGACCGAGATCACGAGGTAGGCGCCGAATCCCAGACGCATGGAGCGCCCCAGACGCCGGGCGCCTTCCGGTGCGTCGGCCGGTCCGGTCGCGCGGGTGTCGTCCGCCGGGGTGCGCCGGGCCTGGACGATGGTGCGGCCGACCTGGAAGAGGGCGACCAGGCCCGCGCCCATCATCATGCCGTGGGGCAGGTACATGGCGCCCAGATCGAGGCCGAACAGCGGATCGGCGTACTGGTTGAACAGCAGGCCGACGCCGAAGGCGGCCATGGCTCCGAGGCCGCCGATCAGCGCCACGCCGAACGCCGACATCGGCAGCGCGAACGCGGCGCCGGCCAGACCGGTCAGCAGACCGAGGCCGAGCACCTTGGCGCGGCGGCCGCCCTCGTCGCCCGCCTTGATGGCCTGGGCGGCGGCGAGCCCCGGCGGCCAGGGATTCTTCGCGGGGAAGGCCGGGGTGTCGTACATCCGATAGAGCAGCCAGGCGTCGACCAGCATCGCGGCGGCCACCCCGATGAGCATCGGGATGATCATGTTGTCCATCCCGAACAGGAACGGGATGCCGATCGGCAGGAACAGGCTGTTCGCGGCGCCGAACGTGGCCGAGGAGATGCTGGTCTGCGCGAGGTTCTGGGCGTGCACCGAGCGGAAGCCGCGGAACCAGACGAGCGGCACCCGGGCCAGCGTCATCGCGGCCAGCGCGCCGATCAGCGAGGTGCTGGGAGTGACGCCGAGGGTGGCGAGCAGCTGTACTCCCACGATCGCGCCGAACACGCTGAGCACCACGGTGAGAATCAGATTGCCGGGGGCGAGGGCGCGGGGATGACGGTGGCCCTCACTCGCGGATTGCGAGGTCTCTGCCTGGGGAGAGGCGTCAGTGCTCATGGGTCTTCGTGCTCCCGTGCGGGTGGGCGCCTTGTCAGTCGCCTGGGGAAGTTCTAAAATATGGAACAGAGTGTGAATATCTGGGATCTATCTGGATCATCCATATGGCGCAGTCCGCCGTCAAGGGCTGAGCCGGGGTTCTCGAAATGTGGGCGGTCCGGAGTCACGGACGAGGGGCGGTCTAGAAGGCGCCCGGGCGCCCTTTACGATCGGACGACATGACTCGGGGGAGCTCGGGGGAGGCGGGAGAACGGTGAGCACACTCGCCAACGCGCGCGATGTCCTGCGGTTGATGGCGCGTCTGCAGCGCGATCTGACCGTGACGGATGTCGCGGGGGCACTGGATCTGCCCAAGAGCTCCGTCTCGCGGACGCTCAGCATGATGGCCGACTACGGCTTCCTCGACCGCGACCCGACGAGCCGCGCCTACCGCCCCGGCGTACTCGTCATGGAGGCCTCGTACCACTTCCGTGCCTCGCGCAGCACGGCCTCCCTCCTCGAGGAGGAACTGGCCAGGCTGGTCGCCGACATGGGATACACGGGATACGTGGACGTGCTCGACGGGTCCGAGTCGCTCGTGCTCCACATGCGGCTCGGGACGACCGGCGCCCTCCAGGCGTACACCCCGGCCGGCACCCGCGCACCGGCCTACGCCAGCTCCATGGGGCGGGCACTGCTCGCCCGCTTGGACGACGCGCAGGTGCTGCGCCTCGTCGACGCGCGCCTGGAACAGAGCACGGGATCGGCGCCGCGCACCCCCGGCGAACTGACGTCCTGCCTGGCCAGGGTGCGCGCCGACGGCTGGGAGTCCTCGCGCGGCGAGTACGTACCGAACGTCGCCGGAGTCTCCGCCGCCGTGCTCGACAGCGACACCGGGCAGATCTTCGGCATAGGCGTCGCGCTGCCCGCGCCCGAGCTGCACGACGGGAACGCGGCCCGCTTCGGCCGGGCGGTACGGGACGCCGCCCTGCGCGTCGGCAAGCGCATCGGCGACCCGTACTGGCTGCGGTACGTCGAGACCGACGCCGGCCGCTGAGGCGCCCTCAGTCCAGCAGGGGTCCGAGGGCGGCGCCCACCACCGCGCCCGGCGTCAGGACCGGCACGGTGATCCCTGCCGCGCGCAGGGACCGGCGGTGCCGCGCCCCGTACCCCATGCAGTCGAGCATCAGGGCGTCCGCGCCGGCCTCGAGATGAGTGCAGGCCGCCGCGAGCAGGGTCGCGTCGTTTTCGGCGTACGGCGAGGCCGTGGTGAAGGCGGGGTCCGGAACGACGGCCCGCCACTTGTTCCGGGCCTCGGTCACCTGCTCGGGCAGCGGGACGACGAACCCGACACGGCTGCCCCGCAGGACGGTGCCGACGTACCCCGTGACCAGGGCGTCCGGCTCGACGAGCCGCGCCCGCCGGGTCCGAAGGCTCGGAAACTCACCGGTGCACAGGAGCACCACGACATCAGCGCCCGCGGCCTCCTCCTGATCGATGCAGGACTGCAGCCCCGCTCCGACCGCATCGGCGTCCAGGGCCACGGAACTGCCGTCGGTCAGCCGGCTCAGCAGGGTCGCTCGTCCCTCTGTCGCCCCGAAGCGGAGCTCGACCTCCCCATGGCTCAGGCCGTCGAGCACGCCGGCCTGCCGTATGCGCGCGGTGGCTGGCAGATGCGCCTTGATGGCTTCGGACAGGTCCGGACGCGGGGCCTGGCCGATGGTCAGGAAGGTGAGCGTGTGCACAGCGCCTCATCTCTCAGAAGTTCCAGATATTGGATATGTGTTCCGGATTAATGTAGTGGGCGGTGTCATGCGTGGGTAGAGGGAGTTGTGGTGCGCAGGCAGGTGCACTCCAGCCATGCCGAGAACCCCCTGGGCAGGGCCCAGGGGGTTCTCGGAGTAGTGTCCGGCGGTCAGCCGGCAGGGGTCAGGACGGTGTGTACGTGGTCATCTGCTGGATGGCGTTGTTCAGCGACAGGACGCCTCCGCCCAGTTGGTCGGCCATCCGGTTACGACCGAAGTCGTCGGATTTCAGCGGCATGATGTCGTCGACACCGTCACCGTCGATGTCGGCCGCCAGGTAGTTGCGACCGCCCATCCGGGCAGCGGTCCCCAGGCCTGCCTGGAAGGACCAGCCCGTGGTCAGCACCGACAGGTCCCAGGCGCCGACGCCGCCCTCCATGCCGCCCGCCAGCAGCCTGCGGCCATCGGGGCCATTGATGAACTGGACGCCTCGCAACGGGGCGACCACGGAGCTTGAGGTGTCCGCACCATCCGCGCCGAAGCCCAGGAACGTGCCGTAGCTGAGGTGGTACAGCGGGTTGTTCTTGCCGTCGATGAAGTAGTTGTCGTGTGACCAAGGACTGCCGCCGACCGCCTGGTGCAGCACTTCACCAATGCGTCCGTCACGGATCTCCATGAGGACGCGGGGCGTGGCGGTGTCCAGCTCACCGCGACCGTGGGGTCACTGCGCGTGATCCAGGTGTAGACGATCGCGTATCCGTCCGCGTACGGGATGTCCGACGAGGCGAAGACCGCGTGGTCGAGCGCCCCGTCCGACACGAGGTACGACGACGCGGCGCGCGGGGCGAGCTCTGGCTCCAGCGCGCGCCTCGCGGCGTGCAGCGACGCGGAGATTGCCGGCGGCCGCGTGCGGATCGGTATCCGGCCGGCAGAGGTCCATGATCTGCTCACGGTGCAGCCGATGGCCCTGAGTGAACGCGAGCAGCTTGACCAGTGTCTGTGCCGTCAGCCGCGGCCACCGGCCGGTCGGTTCGGGACAACCGTCCCGCGAGACGCGGAAGCGGCCGAAAAGGTGCAGACGCAGCAAAGGGGCGACATGGTGACCGGTGGTGGGGGTGTTTGCTGCGTGTTCATGGGGGAGCCACTTTAGCCGAGCACTCTGAGCCCGCAGGGCCCGGGGCGCGGCCTCCCGGCCACCACGCCGGGGTTCACGCGGCGCTCTGGCACTACCGTCGGCCCAGGTCAGCCGATGGCCGAGTCCCGCACGGTACAGGTGTCGGTGTCCGCCGGGCACCAGTGGGTGCGGCCGCCCACCAGATGGAGTTCGAGATCCGCGTCCCGCATGCCGTTGCGGTCGAGGGCGGCACGCAGCGCCGTGGGCGCCGGCTGGGGCGGCAGCCCGAGTACGCCGATGACCACGACACCGTTGCGGCCCTCGACGGAGGCGATCTGCCACTTCCCGGTCGCGGCCCATCTCTCGGCGACCGGGCGGGCGTCGGCGGCCAGGGAGCGGTCCCTGGCCACGCTGATCGTCCCGGTGGTCAGCGGTACGGCAACCAGCAGCATGAGCCCCACCACAGCCGCCAGTGAACCGCCGTGGAACCGTCCCACGGCGAAGCCCGACTCCTGTGCCACGCCTCGCACGCCGAAGACGAGGAAGACGACCGTGCCGGTCGCCACGATGGCCGCCACGTTGGTCGCGAAGAGCAGCGCGGACTCACCGGCGTCGTGATAGCGGCTCACCGTGAGGAGGAGCCCGGTCACGGCCAGCGGCGGCACCAGGGAGATGGCGATCGCCACACCCGGCAGGGCGTCCGAGATATCTGCGCGTACCAGTGCAAAGGCGCCCACGGTACCCGTGGCCAGCGCGGCGAGCAGGTCGATCAGACGCGGGCTGATCCGGGACGTGACCTGACTGTTGGAGGCGAACGCGTCAGGCGGAGCGGCGATCCAGCCCAGAAGCATGCCGACCGCCACCACGGCCAGCGCACCGCCCAGCACCAGCAGCACGCAGCGCACCACCTGCGACCGGTCGGCAAGGACCAACGCCAGTGCGCTGCCCAGGATCGGAGTCATCAGCGGAGCCACGATCATCGCCCCGATGACGGTCGCAGTCGAATCGCCGACCACGCCCGCGCTCGCGATGACCGACGCGAGGACGAGCAGCCCCCAGAACCGGGTCGAGCCGGCGCTGCGCAGACCCCGCTCGATGAAGAGCGCGTCGCTCATCCGGCGCAGCGTGGCAACGTCGACGGATGCCATGGGCGTTCTCCTTGCCGGTAACAGTTCATGGACCAGGCAGGCGCGGACCAGCCCGTGCCGGTCCGCGCCGCCGTGGCCGGTCGGGTCAGTGAGTGACCATGGCGAATTCCGGGTCCGGAGCACTGAGGTGACCGAGGAGTTCGGTGATCTTCGCCGCGTCACCGGTGATGGTGGCTCGTCCCGCAAGTTCTGACGGGGGGAGGCTGCCCAGCAGGACAGCGCGCAGAGCGGCCTCGTCCAGAGTCACCTCGACGTCCGGAGCGGAGGCCGCCGGGCCCGTGCCGACGACGTGGGTGAGCACGCCGTTGTGCAGCCGCAGTGTGACGGGCTCCCCGCCTTTCACGTTCCAGCGCACGGTGATGTCCGCGTCCCAGCTACGGGGACCGTCGACCCGGATGGACAGTGCGTCGAAGAGCTGGGCCAGCGAGAGGGCGCTCAGGAAGTCCGGGGACGTGGTGACGGTCGGCGACCCGACCGGGCCCCGCCGAAGCTCCAGAGCGCCCGTCAGGTAGAAGTTGCGCCAGGTGCCGTTCTCGCTGCCGTACCCCAGCTGCTCCAGTGCGTCGGCCTGCAGAGCGAGGGCCTGTGCATGGGTCGGGTCGGCGAAGACGACGTGGTTCACGACCTGCGCGACCCAGCGGAAGTCGCCTGCGGCGAACGCGTCGAGTGCTCGGCGTACCACCTCGTCGGCACCGCCCATGAATTCCACGTACCGCTTCGACGCCTCGATGGGCGGGTGTTCCCACAGATGCGCCGGGTTTCCGTCGAACCAGCCCATGTACCGCTGGTAGATGGCCTTGGTGTTGTGACTCACGGAACCGTAGTAGCCGTGGGTGTGCCACGCCCGCTCGAGCGCCGGAGGCATTTCGATGGTCTCGGCGATCTCCAGAGGCGTCATTCCCTGGTTGATCATGCGCAGCGTCTGGTCGTGCAGGTAGGCGTACAGGTCGCGCTGTTCGGATAGGAAGCCCTGTGTCTTCTCCCGCCCCCACACGGGCCAGTGGTGGGAGGCGAAGGCAACGTCGGTGGAGTCGCCGAACAGGGTGATTGCCTCCGTCAGATACAGGGCCCAGACCCGCGGGTCCCGGACCTCCGCACCCCGAAGGGTCAGCAGGTTGTGCAGGTTGTGGGTTGCGTTCTCGGCGAGGCACAGTGCCGCGTGGTCGGGGAAATGGATGTTCAGCTCGGAGGGGGCCTCGGTGCCGGGGGTGAGCTGGAAGACCATGCGGATGCCGTCGACGGTCTCCGTCTGCCCGGTGCGGGTGATGTCGAGCGTCGGCGGGATTAGTCCGACCGATCCCGTTGAGGTCGTCTGCCCCAGACCCGCGCCGATCTGTCCCTGCGGTCCCTTGGGCAGGGCGGCCCCGTACATGTAGGCGGCGCGGCGCGCCATCGCCGTGCCCGCGTACACGTTCTCGCTGACCGCGTGCTCCAGGAATCCCTCCGGCGCGATCACGGGCACGCCCCCGGCAATCTCCTCCTCGGTGACCACGCCCTTCACCCCACCGAAATGGTCGACATGACTGTGCGTGTACAACACGGCGGTCACGGGGCGGTCGCCGCGATGGCTGCGGTAGAGCGCGAGGGCCGCCGCGGCGGTCTCGGAGGAGATCAGCGGGTCGACCACCAGGACGCCGCGCTCGCCCTCGACGACCGTCATGTTCGACAGATCGAATCCGCGGATCTGGTAGATGCCCTCCACGACCTCGAACAGCCCGTGATCGGCGACCAGCCGACTCTGCCGCCACAGGCTCGGATTGGCGGTGGGCGGGCAGTCCTGTGCCAGGAACCCGTAGGCGTCCAGATTCCAGACGGCTGTGCCGTCGGCCGTACTGATCTCGCTGCTCTGTGCCGTTCCCATGAACCCGCGCCGGGCGTCGTCCATGTCCTGGGTGTCATCGAATGGAAATCGCCTCAGAGTATCCTCGTTGGCCCGACTGATCGAAGACTCGGCAGGCTTGGACTGCGTACTCCCGGACATGGTGCGCTCCCGTGCGACAGACAGAAGCCGCCCGCCGGCGGCCCTGTCCGCCAGCCTTGCCGCAACGTCACTCCGCTGCCAGCAGAGCTACTCCGAACGGATCATGCGCGGGCCCGGGTGGCCGGCCGGGGCGGCACGCTCCCGGCGGAGGACATGCGGAGAGGCGGCCGGGCTCCCCAAAGCCGGCCGCCTCCCGTTCATGTGTTCCGGATCAGATCAGCAACGGCCCGCCGGACGCTCGCGCGTCACCAGCTCGGTGTAGCCGGTGGTGCCGTCCAGCCAGAGGACGCGCCGGCCTTCGTCGGCCGCGCCGAACGCCTGCTCGCCGCGGTTGCAGGACACGCGCTGCGAGCCGCCCTTGCCGTCGGGCGCGACCTGGTACAGCTTCATCATCGTCTCGTTGGCCCACGTCGTGGCCGGAAGCGCGGTCGAGATGCTGACCGCGTCGTCCGAGGCCGTCAGCGAGTAGGCGAAGAGGGAACCTTCGCCCGCCTCCGGGGTGACGGTGACCGGGTTCGAGCCGTCGGGGTTCGCGCGGCGCGCCGCGGCCTGGCCGGCGTCGGTGGCGTCGTCGTCCTCGATCCAGAAGACTCCGTCGTCCGTGATCGCGGTCTGGCCGACGCCCATGACGTCGGCGGCGACGGGCATCTGTGTCTTGGCGCCGGTGGCTCCGTCGAAGACCTCGACGCCGAGCTGGAAGTCGCTGTTCGCGTCAGGGGCCAGCTTGACGTAGGCGATCTTGCCGTCCTTGATGGAGGGCAGGCCCGAGACGTTGTAGGGACGGCCGCCGTCGACCAGGCCGACCTTGCCGGTCTTCATGTTGACGTACCGGACGTTGGTGACCCCGAACTGCGGGTTGAAGGCGGTGTAGGCGACGTAGTCGCCGTCCACGACGAGGCCGGAGATGTTGGTGCCGACGCCGTCGATCACCTTGGTGAGGCCGCCCTTGACGGGGCGCGCCATGATCCTGACGCCGTCGCTGCCGTAGTCGGCCCAGACCACCGTCTTGCCGTCGGTGTCGGCGTAGACGTTGTAGTTGCCGTTGTTGGCGCTCACCAGCTGTGGCTGGCCCTTGTCGGACGTGTTGCCCAGCCACACCGAGTACGGCTCGCTACCGTCCTCATTGGAGCGGGAGACGGCGTACTTGCCGCCGCCGGCGCCGACGCCGGTGCCGGAGATGTTGACCTTGGAGAGGATCGTGTCGGTGTCGACGCCGAGGGCCTTCTCCCAGCCGAGGGCGATGCCGTGAGCGTCGAAGGACCGCTTGACGATCTTCAGCTGGGCCTTGGTGACGCCCAGCTCCTGCGCGGCGGCGACGACCGCTGAGCGGCCCTCGGTGAAGCCGTCGAGCGGGGTCATGTACGCGGACAGGGCCCGGTAGACGATCTGGTCGGCGAGCTCGGCGCCGAGGTCCTCGCGCATGTCCCACAGGGCACCGGAGAAGATCGTGGAGTTGAGGTGCACCCCGCCGTTGTCACCGCCGTAGGTGACGCCGATGAAGTCCTTTGACGTGGTGGCACCGTCGTTCAGGTCGCGCAGGGCGCACTCGCGCGGGCTGAGCGTGGTGCACAGGTCCTCGCCGAGCAGCCCGGCCTCCGGGTCGTCCATCGACTGGCCGCTGGCCTCCAGGTCGATGGCGTTGCCGAAGTAGTCGGCGATGGCTTCGTTCATCGCGCCGGACTGGCCCGCGTAGACCAGGTTCGCGGTGTGCGTGACGACGCCGTGCGTCATCTCGTGGCCGACGACGTCGGTGTCGGCGGAGAAGGTGCGGTAGTCGCCGCCGCCTTGGCCGTACACCATCTTGGTGCCGTCCCAGAAGGCGTTGTTGTACGGCTGGCCGTTGCTGACGACTCCGACCAGGGAGTAGATGTAGCCGTCCTTGCCGTCGAGGCTGTTCCGGTCGAAGTGGTTCTTGTAGTAGTCGTACACCTTGCCGGCTGCCCAGTGGGCGTCCACGGCACCGGAGTTGGTGTAGTCCTCGCCGAGCTCCGGGGTGGCGGGCTGGAAGTACTTGACGCCGACGGGCCATACGCCGGAGGCGCCGGACGCCTCACGGCCGCGGGCGTCGTACGTGGCGATCATGGGGCCCTCGTACGGGGAGCCGGCGGCCCGCTTGCTGTAGTCGATCATCTGCAGGAGTCCCTTGGAGTCCTTGTACAGATTGACGTCGACCTTCTGGCCGTTGTACCGGACGCCGCTGCCCTTGACGATCAGCTGGTCGGCGGCGTCGGTGGAGGCGCCGGCGGGGGCCGCGGAGCCGTCCGTCGCACCGGTTGCGGTGTTCGCGGCGCCGAAGGTCTGGATGCCGCTGTACTGCATGACCGGGAAGCCGGAGTGCGCGTCGATGTACACCTCCTGCTGGACCGGCGAACCGTCGGCCGGGTTGGTGCCCGTGACGGTGACGTGCCGGGTCAGCACGCCGGTGCCCTGCGGAAGTACGGTCACGGCACCGGCCGTACCGGCCAGCTGGACCTTGCCCGGCTTCTCGCCCTCGGCCGGGGCCCTGAGCAGCCCGTCGCCCAGCTGCGAGGAGACAGCACCGACCGCCCGCTCGATGGCGGTCGTCTCGGAGATCTTCGGGGCGACCGAGTCGAGTTTGAGCTCGGTGAAGTAGTTGCCGGAGGTGCCGGTGACAGTGCGCTTGCCGTCCCTCTTGGTCATCCGGACCAGGTACTGGCCACCCAGGACCTCGACACCCTTGTACTTCTGCTGGAGGCGGACCGTCTCCCTGCCGCCCTTCTCGGTCGTGGTCCCGGTCGAGGCCAGGTCCTTCGTCGAGGTGTCCGCGATGTGGTAGCGGCCCTTCCTGGCCTTGAGGTGGCCGCGGGCGGCGTCGGCGGCGGTGCCGGTGGGAGAGGCCACCTCGTTCAGCCCGGTGACGAGCGACGGTGTCTCGGTCTCCGCACCCGGTGTCACCTCGGACGAGGTGGACGCGGTGGCAGTGTCTGCATGGGCGGCCGGTATCGCCGTCACCAACAGGCCTGCAACGGCCAGCACTGCGGCTATGCCCTGGCCGACGATCAAGCTGCCGGATCCCTGTCCTGCTCTGGCTGATCTCTTGCGCGATGAACTCCGCACGGTGCCCTCCGGTGCCACTGCTGCATGAACGGATATCGGATGCGGACATGCAAGTACCGGAGCAGGGATGTGAACAATGCGTTCCGGGTGCGCACTTGTGGACGTCCACACTTGTGTGGCCTGCATTGACAGGTAAGAGTTCGGCCAGTGGGACTGACTGGGTGGGACAAGCACTGGCAGGCGCTCGGGCTCGGAGCGGACGAACTCCGGGTGTACGAAGCGCTGCTCGACGTACCCGAACCCGCCTCCCGCACCGCCCTCGCCCAGTCCCTCGGGCTGACCGTGCGCAGGGTCACGACCGCGCTCGACCAGCTGGCCGAGCACAGTTTCACCCACCCGGCCGGAGGAGTGGCGGGGCTGCCCGCCACCGTGGCCCCCTCCACCGCGCTGCGCAGCCTGATCCACCTGTGTCAGGCCGAGCTCCTGCACGGATCAGCGGAGCTGGAAGAGCTCACCGGGTGCGTAGACCGGATCGCCGCCCAGCTGCTGAGCTCCGCGAACACCCCCCGTGCCACCGGCATCGAGACGGTCCGAGGCGGGGCGGCGATCGCCGCCCCGGGTGGCTTCGCTGCTGGTGTCGGCGAGCGAGGAGGTGGCGCTTCTGGACCGCCCGCCCTACGCGGCCAGTCAGGCGGATGGGATGCCCGCGCCGCTCGACGTGGCCGAACCCGTCAGGCGCGGGGTACGGGTGCGCGTCGCGGTGGACCGTGAGGGGCTGAGCTTCCAGGGGCGGGCCCGAGGCCTGGACGATCTGGCCGCGCCGGGCGTGCAGATACGGGTGGGAACGGGTTTGCCGACGAAACTGATCACGGTGGACCGGCGGGTGACTCTGCTGCCGCCGACCAACGTGGCGGACCCGACGTAAGCGGGCCCGCGACCAGCTAGCGGGCGATGATGTCGCCCTCGAGGTTGGCCGGGTCGAGGTCGGTGAGGCTGGCGCGAGGGGCGTAGATCGTTCCTTCGACCTCGTCGCCGTCCTCGATGGTGATGTCGGTCGCATCCGCGAAGTTCCACAGGATGTAGGGCGCCTGCTCGCCCGAGACTCCTGCCATGTCAGGTGTGTGCCAGGTGAACTCGCTGCCCGAGCCTGTGGTGTCGATGCATGGATTCCACCGGCCCGCTGGTCACCGGGCACCGGGCACCGGGCGAGACACGCCCCCACCGCGGCCGCCCATTCGAGCCAAGTGCCAGGCCTGCGGCGTCCCTCATCTGCGGAAACGGCTATGGGAGAAGAGCATCGGCGTCCGCATTGCCCGCAAGGGAGTCGTGTCCGGCGAACGAACAGGGCGCCGACGTCGGGTCATTGGGCACATGTCCTGGCTGACCGGCCACTGCCGCCTCAACCACCGTTACGAACGACAGCCTCGCCACTACTTGGCCCCCCTCGGTCTCGCAGCCGGCCTCCGCTGCTGCGAACGACTCGTCCGGCTCACCCCGTAGGACACGGTCCAAGGGGCAGCTGAACGTTGCGGCGCTGGTCGACTGCTACGACATCGGGTGCAGACCCGTACGCGATCTGCTCGTCGACCGCTCATGCGCCGTTCTCGCCGTCCCCTCACCGCGCCGGCGGAGGCAGCGCCGCGCCTGCACCATCCTGCGGGCAGCCCTGCAGCCTTGTGCCAGCTGACGGCCTTCCGCCCGGCCGGTGGCCCCGCCATCGTTGACGGCACAGACGGAACGCCGCCCGGCCGGGCCCCTCGGGGTCCGGGGGGCCGCGCTGCCGTACGGACCTGTGGCGGCAGCCTCCGGGCGCCGTCCAGGCTGACAGAGGAGGGAACATGCAGCAGGTCAGAACACCGGGCTGGGCCGCCGTCGGTCCGCTCGACGAGAGGACCGAGGGACAGACCTTCGGCGGTGCGGCGCCGATCGCCGCCACCCAGGTGATCGTGACGGTCGCCGCCGCCGTGGTCGTCGCCTACGCGGCCGGAACGATCATCGGCAGCACCACCGAGCCCTCGCTGTGACCGGCACCCGGCGGGCGACGGCCTCCGTATGCCCTGCCAGCGCGGTCACGACGCGCGCCCTGTCCGAGAGTGACGCCGGGTACACCGGCCCGGCCGCGAGCCCGATCGCCTCGGTGCAGTTCGTCGTGGCGGAGTTCGTCGTCGGTCCGGCGATCGACGGCACCGGCGGCACTCACGAGCCGCAGCTCTGAACAACCCCGCGACACCGCCCCACACACCTTCACACCCTAGGAGGAAGTCCATGAACGCTGCCGTTTTCCAGGCCGTCCCGGCCGCGGCGCGCCCACTGACCGAGGGGGACCCCGGTTGCACCGCCACGGGCACGGCCCCCGTCGCGGCCACGCCCGTGCTCGTGGCGGCGGTGTTCACTGCCGGCTTCGTGGCCGGTGTGGTGGTCTGCGACGCGATCGGCGACACGTCGCCCGTCGAGCAGTGATCGCGGCCCCCACCCGAACCGGAACACGAACAAGGAGAGCCAGATGAACGACGTTTCCTTCCTGACACGACCCGGTGCCCTCACCGACATCAGGGTCGACGACCCGCAGGGCCGGTTCATCACCGCCCATACGCCTGTCATGGCCACGCCAGCCGTCGCGGCTGGTGTGATCATCGGTGTGGCCCTGGTGAACGCGTTCGTGGCCGGGCGGGACGGCGGGCCTCTCGAGCCCCCCATCGAGGTCGAAATCCTCGGCTGACACAGACGTTCGGTCCCGGCCGGAGCGGCGTGCCGCCCGGCCGGGACCGGACGGGGACGGCCGGACACCGGCCTCCCGCACCGGAGCGCATCCGTATCCGGGCAGTCCGCACGCCGAACGCCCACGCCGCCGGCCGGCCCTGCCCGACTTCCGCCCAGGAGTACCTTCCATGCTCGCTCGCTTCGCCAAGCTCAGAGCCGCCGGGCCGACCGCCCGGGCGGCGCTCTCGGCGCTCACCGGCCCCCTGCCCGTCTCCCGCAGCCAGGCCATCGGCGCCTCCGAACGGATCGCGGCGGTCACCTCCCTGCTGTCCAGCCTGGAGCACCTCACCACCCCGGACCAGAAACGGCCGGGCGGACTGAACGACTGGGCACTCGCCCGGTACGGGCACGCCCACTACGGCAGGCCACTGCGCAAGCTGCTCGACCTCGTCGCCGACGAGCGGACCAGCCGGTCCCTGCACGCCGCCCGGGTGGCCGCGAGCGCCGCTCTCCTGCTTCCGGGCGACAGCCGGGCGCGCGGAGCGGCCAACCTCTTCCTCGGTCTCAGCGGCGCCCTGCTCTATCCCACCCACCGTTACGGCACGGACGGCTCCGACCAGGCGTCCAACCTCGTGCAGACCGCGACCGGCCTGGCCCGGCTCGCCCCCTCGCCCGCCGCCCAGGACGCGCTGGTGTGGTACGTGGCGCTCCAGTCCAACCTGTCGTACGTCGTCTCCGGCTGGATCAAGCTCCTCGGGAAGGACTGGCGCACCGGCTCCGCCCTGACCGGTGTCATGCGCACCAGGACCTACGGGCACGAGAAGGTGTGGCGACTGACCCGCCGTCACCCCCGGTCCGCACGGGCCCTGGCCCACGGTGTGCTGGCCATGGAATGCCTGTTCCCTGTGCTGTACCTCAAGGGCGGTCTGCTGGCCCGCCCGGTGATCGCCGGCGTCGCCGCCTTCCACGTCGCCAACGGCTCCGTCATGGGACTGGGGAGGTTCATTCCGGCTTTCACCGCGATGCATCCGATGGTCGCGTACACCAGCACGCCCCGCAGCCACCCCGCCGTCGCCGGACGGGACGACCGGATGCCGGCGGCCGCGGCACTGCTCATGGCCGGCGCCGCGGCTGCGGCGGCCGGGGTGGCGGTCCACCGCAGGATGCGGACCACCGATCACGCGTTCGGCGCCACGGTCACCACCCGCCACGGCAACGAGCTGGCCCACGACGGCACGGTCAGCCGGACGGGCGAGGGCCCCGTGGCCGTCCTCGTGCACGGACTCGGCGCCCTGCCCGCGCACTTCAGCTGGTACGCCAAGGCCCTCAACGCCGACGGACGCCCGTGGCTGGCCTACAGCCGGGCCGGCTACGGGGCGAGCAGACGGCACGCTCCGACGCCGTACCACCTGGGTGAATCGGTGGACGACCTGGTCGATCTGATCGAGGCAGCTGTCCCGGAGGGACGCCAGGTCTCGCTGGTCGGGCACTCCCTGGGCGGTGAGCTCGCCCGGCGGGCGGCCGTGCGGCTCGGCGAGCGGGTGCACTCCGTCGTCTACGTGGACAGCTCCCACCCCCAGCAGCTCGACCGGTCCAGCCAGCAGGGCGCGAACGCCCGGCACGTCGAGGAGATGATCCGTTCCACGTCCGTCAGCCTGCGGACGGGCCTCGGCGTGCTCATGCAGACCCCCGGCTGGATCCGGAACCTGCCCGCCCCGGTGCGGAGCAGGGCGATGGCCGAGTACACCGACCACCGCGTGTGGACCGCCGCGCTGCGTGAATGGCGGGCCGCGGAAAGGGACTTCCGGTCATTCGAGGGCCCCCTGCCCCGGCTGGACGCCCACGCGCTGGTGCTGTCCGCCCAGCACACCGTCGACCGGGACCCCGACCACCTGCTCCTGCACAAGGACCTCGCCGACGCGCACCTGGCCGGCCGGACCGTCCGCAGCACCGTCGTCGAGACCGCCGACCACGACGGCATCCTGACCGACCCGCAGCTCGCCTGCGAGGCGGCCCGCCGGCTCGTGGCCTTCCTCGGCGACACCACGGCCGTGCCGCCTTCCGCCACCGAAGTACGGCCCTCCGCCATGGCCGGTCAGGAGGGGGACCGATGAGCGGCACCGCTCGCGCCGCCCAGGCCCGCCGCCTGCTCGCCCGTCACTTCGGTGGCACGGACGGCAATGTACGGCTGCTCGCCGGCCTGCTGCTGGTGGGCACCCTCTGCACCCAGCACCCCCAGCCGACGTTCAGCAGGCTCGCCCGGCTCGACGTCTTCTCCACGCTCTTCCCGAACTGGCGCTTCTTCGCTCCGACTCCGGCCCAGCACGATCTCCAGTTCTACTGCCGCACCCTCGACGAGGCCGGCGAGACCTCCGACTGGGCGCCCGTGGAGGTCATCGCGGGGCGCAGGGCCCACCAGATCGTCTGGTTCCCCGCCCGCCGGACCGAGAAGGCCGTATTCGACCTGGGCACCGAGGTGATGCGCCACCTCGACAAGGGGTTCGCGACGGCCCGCACCCTGCCCGGATACCGCATCCTCAGCGCCTACTTCCGAGCCGGCATCGAACGTTCGGGCGCCACCGGTGTCAAGGGCTTCCAATTCACGCTGGCCCGCAACGCCGGCTACGACGACTCCGAGGAGCCGGAGATCATCTTCGTCTCTCCCTACACCCCGATGCGCAACCCGTCCGCTACGGCGGCAGAAAGCGAGCAGGCATGAGCACCGCGACCGCACCGTCGGACACCGCCGCCCCCGCGATCGCGGACATCGGTTACGGCAGGGTCTTCGCCGACTTCTACGACCGGCTCTTCCCCCAGGACGGCTCGGCCGACCGCACGGCCGCGGCGCTGGCCGCCTGGCATCCAGGCGGGTCCGCCCTCGAACTCGGCGTCGGCACGGGCCGTATCGCCGTACCGCTCGCGCGTCTCACCGGCGAGGTCGTCGGAGTGGACTCGTCCCCGGAGATGCTCGAACGGCTCCGGACCGCCGTCGCGGAGTCCGGGGTCGCCGTGACCCCCGTGCACGGCGACATCCGCACCTACGACGACGGCGGCCGCCACGGACTCGTCTACTGCGTCTGCGGCACGATGTCCCTCGTCCTCGACCCGGCGGGCCAGCGCGCCGCCGTCGCCGGGGCCGCGCGCCGTCTCACGGCCGGGGGAACCCTCGTGGTGGAGACCCACAACCCGGGCTTCGTCCACACCCTGCACGAGGGACTCAGCCGCACCTCGTTCTTCGCGCCCTACCCCGCACCAGGGACCGGGCTCCAGACCTACTCCACGCTCCTCGCCGAACAGGGGCTCTGGCACACCTCACACCTGCTGCACGAGCCCGGCGGGACCCGGATAGGAACCGAGATCACGCGGCTCACCACCCCGGAGGACATCGAAGCCTACGCGGCCGAAGCCGGACTCGAACGGGTCAGCCTCCACGGCGACTGGTCGGGCGGGCCGTTCGTCGCCGCCCAGAGCCCCGTGCACATCAGCCGGTTCGTCCGTGCCGACCGTACGGAGCAGTCATGACCAGCACCACGACCGCGCCGCGTGGCCTCGTCGCGGAGCTGACCCGTGCCCAGACCCGACTCCTGACGGGCGGGGTGCTGCTCGGGATACTCGGTGTGGCCTCCACTCTCGTGCAGCCGAAGCTCGTCGCGCATCTCATCGAGGCGGTCGGCCGGCACGAGCCGGTCGCCCTCCTCATCACCCTGCTGGCCGTCCTGTTCGTCGCGGACGCCGCGCTCTCCGCGACCCAGGGATGTCTCATCGGCCGGGCCGGCGAGAACATCGTCCGCGACGCCCGGGTCCTGCTCTCGGGCAGGGTGCTGCGCGCCGACCTCTCGTACCTCAACACCCAGCGGCAGGGCGACGTGCACACCCGGCTGGTGGGCGACACCGCGCTGATGAAGATCGCGCTCACCCAGAGCCTCGCGCAGATCCTCCTCAACGGGCTGATCGTGCTCGGCGGCGTGGTGATGATGGCCCTGATCGACGTCTGGCTGCTGCTGGTGACCGTCGGCTGCCTCGGTGTCGCGAGCGTCGCCTCCATCGGGGTAGCCCGCGGGCTGCGCCGGGCGGCCCTGGTCAACCGCGCGGACACCGGCGAGTTCGGCGCGGACCTCCAGCGGGTGCTCGCCGCCCTGCCCACCGTGAAGGCCGCGGGCGCCGAGGGCCGCGAGGAGGACCGGCTCGCGGTGCGCGCGGACAAGGTCCGCCGGTCCGGCAACCGGGTCACCGTGCTCAACGCCCTGTTCTCGCCGGTCCTCAACGTCGGCCTGCAGGCCTCGCTGGCGGCCGTGATGGGCGTAGGCATGGCCAGGGTGGCGACCGGTTCCCTGAGCGTCGCCGACTTCACGGCCTTCACGATGTACCTCTTCTACCTCGTCTCCCCGCTGGTCCTGGTGTTCCTCTCGCTCGGCACCTACCAGCAGGGCCGGGCCGCCGTGCAGCGCGTGGACGAACTGGCCGGCATCCCGCAGGAGGACACCCCTGCTCCCGCCGCGGCCCCCGGCCCCGAAAGCGACGCCGCCCCGGGCCGGGCGCGGGACACCGCGTCGCCCGCTCCGGAGGGCGGGCACCCGGC
The DNA here is from genome assembly GCF_042667905.1 of Streptomyces sp. NPDC057287. Lineage (NCBI taxonomy): Bacteria > Bacillati > Actinomycetota > Actinomycetes > Kitasatosporales > Streptomycetaceae > Streptomyces > Streptomyces sp. NPDC057287. The sequence goes on from NZ_JBHUYV010000011.1 coordinate 212,713, forward strand.
CGTCGAATTCCGCGACGTCCGCTTCGGCTACGGCGACCGGCCCGTCCTCGACGCGGTCTCCTTCACCGTCCCCCGGCGCGGGCTCACCGCACTGGTCGGCGTCTCCGGCGCCGGCAAGACCACGGTCTTCCAGCTCATCGAGCGGTTCTACCGCCCCGGGCGGGGAGCTGTGCTCCTGGACGGCAAGGACATCGCGCACCTGTCACCCGCCGAGATCCGCGGCGGTGTCGGCTACGTCCAGCAGGACAGCGCCGCGATGCGCGGCACCCTCCGGGAGAACATCGTCTACGCCGCACCCGACGCCACCGAGACCGACATCGAGGAGGCGGTCGAACTCGCCGGGCTCACCGACGTGGTCGCCGCCCTGCCCGAGGGCCTGGACACACCCCTCGGCGACCACGGCATCGGCCTCTCCGGAGGCCAGCGGCAGCGGCTCTGCGTGGCCCGGGCACTGCTGCAGAAGCCCGCCGTGATCCTCCTCGACGAGGCCACCGCCCACCTCGACTCCGAGGCGGAGGCGGCCCTGCGCGACAGTCTGCGGCGCATCGCCCGCCGCTGTGCGGTCGTCGCCATCGCGCACCGTATCTCCACCGTGGTCGAGGCCGACCGCATCGTGGTCCTCGACGACGGCCGGGTGCGCGCCGTCGGCACCCACCCGCAACTCATCCGGGACGACGCTCTCTACGGCCGGCTGGCCGCCGCGCAGTTCGCGGACGGCGCCCGTGCCGCGGCCGCCGCCGAGGCGGCCACCGGCGTACCGTCCGGGCAGCCCACCGCGGGAGTGGCCGGATGATCCCCGCACCCGCCCGAGCCGTGCCGTCGGGGACCCGGTACCGCCCGCCCGGTCCTCGCGACGGCCGGCCGTCCGCCGGCGGCTCGGGGCGCCCCCGGTGAGCGGAGCGGACGCGGCCGTCGTCGGCAGCGGTCCGAACGGCCTCGCCGCCGCGGCCGTCCTGGCCCGGGCCGGGCTGCGTGTCGAGGTGTACGAGGCCGCCGACACCCTGGGAGGCGGACTGCGCGGAGCCGACCTGTTCGACTCCGGCGTGGTCCACGACATCTGCTCGGCGGTGCATCCGATGGGCATGTCCTCCCCGTTCTTCGGGGAGTTCGGCCTCGCCGAGCGGGTGGACATGCTCCGCCCTGAGATCAGCTACGCCCACCCCCTCGACGACGGGCGGGCCGCCCTGGCCTGGCACGACCTCGACGCGACCTGCGCCGGGCTCGGACCGGACGGAGCGCGCTGGCGCCGGCTGATGGAACCCCTGCTGGCGCACGGGGCGGACCTGGCCGGGCTGCTCCTGTCCGACCTGCGGCGCCCTCCCGGGCTCCGGGCCGCCCCGGCTCTGCTGAGCCGGGTCCTGCTCCACGGGACCCGGCTCGGGCCGCTCGCCTTCCGCGGCGAGGAGGCCCGGGCGCTGCTGGCCGGTGCCGCCGCGCACCTGACCGGCCCGCTGCCGTCGCTGCCCGGCGCCGCCGTCGGGCTGCTGCTGGCACAACTCGCCCACGGACCGGGCTGGCCGGTACCGCGCGGCGGCAGCCGGAGCATCGCGGACGCCCTGACCGCCGACATCCGGGCGCACGGAGGCGTCCTGCACACCGGCCGGCAGATCACCGACCTGCGGGAACTGGACGGTGTCCGGGCGGTCCTCCTGGACCTCTCTCCCACCGCGCTGGCGTCCCTCGCCGGGGACCGGCTGCCCCCTCGCTACGCCCGGGCGCTGCGCCGCTACCGCTACGGTCCGGCGGCCGGCAAGGCCGACTTCCTCGTCTCGGAACCGATCCCCTGGTCCGCCCCCGGCGTCGGCCGGGCGGTGACCGTGCACCTCGGAGGGACGGCGCGGGAGGTCTTCCGGCAGGAGACGGCCAACGCCCGGGGCACGTCGGGCGAACGGCCCTTCGTGCTGGTGGTGGACCCGGCGGTCGCCGACCCGGGGCGTGCCCTCCCCGGGCGCCGTCCGGTGTGGGCGTACGCGCACCTCCCGCACGGCTCCACCCGTGACCCGCTACCGCTGGTGCGGGCGGCGATCGAGCGGTACGCCCCCGGCTTCACCGACACCGTGGTCGCCGAACGCGGCGTTTCCGGGGCAGCGTTGGCCCGCTACAACCCCAACTACGTCGGTGGGGACATCGCGACGGGGGCCCTGGGTCTGCGGCAGTCCGTCCTCCGGCCCGTCGCCCGCTGGGACCCGTACCGCACCCCTCTGCCGGGGGTCTACCTCTGCTCGGCCGCCACCCCGCCGGGCCCCGGCGTGCACGGGATGTGCGGCCTGCTGGCCGCCCGGGCCGCCCTGCGCCGGGAGTTCGGCCTGCATGTGCCGTCGCTGGGGCGGACCGAGGCAGGGGCCGCCGACCGGGACGGAGCGGCGGCTGGGTGAGACCTTGCGGCGGAGCCGTCGCGCACGGGCCCGGTCGTCGGCGGGGGGGGGGGGGGGCGCGGGGGCCCCCCCGCCCCGGGGGCGCCCGCGGGGGGGGCCCCCGGGTAGTGGGGGGGGCCCCACCCAGGACCGTCCCGGCGGGCGGTCCCTGCGTCAGCCCGGTCCGACGGTCACCCGGCGGGGGCGGCACGCTCGCACCCTGCCGCGCTCGCACCCTGCCGCACTCACACCCAGCCGCGCTCCCGCGCGAGCAGCGCGGCCTGGGCCCGGTTGCAGGCGCCCAGCAGACTCAGTACGTCGGAGATGTGCCGCCGGTAGGTGCGGAGGGACATGCGGGCCCGACGGGCGCCCGCTTCGTCCTTGCTGACGGCGCACATGGCGGTGAGCACCAGGAGCTGGGTGTCGGTGAGCCGGGCGACCTGCTCCGTGTCCGCGGTCACCAGGTCGGCGAAGTCGGTCGCGGTGGCCCACAGCCGCTCGAAAAGGCCGACCAGGCTGCTCACCAGCCCGCTCTCCTCGGTGTACAGGGCGCCGCGCCCGGTGTCGCGGGCGTCGATGGGCACCAGCGCCGCGTGCCGGTCGTAGACGAGGACCGTCTCGGACAGTTCATCCGCGACCCTGATGGCCGCCCCGCCGACATGCAGGTGCCGCATCCGGTCGAGACTCCCGGCGTCCGCGAGCGCCGTCACCCGCACGAGGACCCGTACGCGCACCGTCCTGCTGAGCCGCCCGAGGTCGAGGTGCCGGGCATAGCCGGCGCTCTCCGGCGTAGACGCGTCGCAGGGGTCGGCCGCGAGCACCTCCGACCGTGCGCCGAAAGCCAGTTGGCCCACCCGGGCCCGTACCTCCCGCAGATCCTCCAGCCGTAACAGGGCGGCGGCGCCATTTCCCGGAGCGGCGGTTCCGGGCACCGGTCTCTCATACCGCAGGGACCGCAGAATCGGTCGTACGTCGACGAGCTGACGCATCGTCCGGTGCGCCGTGTCCAGCTGTTCCCCGGCCAGCCGCGGCACGGCGACGACGGGATCCACGGCCCAGGTGTCCGCGTCGTCCCCGTGCAGCAGGCGCAGCTCCCGGAGCCGCGCGACGGCCCGCACTCCGCTCTCCCGTTCGCCCGGTGACGTCCCGGGGACCTCACCCTCCGGTGTTCCGGGATTCCGCAGGAAGTGGCGGTAGACGTCCTCCTCGGCGCTGGTCAGACCGAGTACGGACATGCTGTTGGTGTTCATGTGGCCTCCCTGAGAGTCCCGTCCGGTCGCCCCGTGCGATCACCGACCCACGCTAGCCAGCGCCCCGGGGCGCTGGAGTCCCACAGCGGTCTCACAGGAGTCTCAGAGGCCGATCCGGTGTGCGGTCTTCTCGTCGCGAAGCCCGGTCAATAGGGTGTCGCCGTGATCGACGACGGGCCCGCGGGAAGCGTGGTGGGAGACCTCATGACCGAGGCGGCGGCGACCGGTGCACCGGCTCGGGGGACACTCGAGGTGCTGAGGGGGGCGATGGAACGCCACCGGCTGGTCAACCTGACGGGGCCGCTCGGGAGCGGCAAGTCCTGGCTGGTGTCACGTCTTTCGCCGGCACGCGTGCTGGACCTGTCCCGCGGCGACGCCTCGGACGCCGTGCGGACGGCGCTCGCCGAGTCCACCACCCGGCCGCTCGTGCTGGACGGCGCCGACGGCCCGGAGGCCCTCGCGGCGCTGGAGTACGCGCGGCTCCCGCGCGAAGCGCCCGCCGCGCCCCTGCTCGTGGTGAGCCGGCGTTCCTTACTGGCCCAGCCAGGCTGGACGCTCTCGGGAGCGGCTGTCATCGAGACCGCACCATGGTCCGACGAGCGGATCGCCCGGCTGGCGGCCGACGCCCAACTGGCCGACCCGGTGGCACGGGACCTGGCCGTCCGCATGGCCGGGGGCAACCCGCTGATCGCCTGCGCCGCCTGCCGGGCCCTGCACGCGGGAGCCTCGCCGGACGCCCCCGGGGCCGTCGCCGACCAGGTCGTGCAGGAGATCACCGAGCGGCTCTCGCGCGAGCGGCTCGCCCACGGGTGGCAGCGCGCCCTGGACAAGCTCGCCACCGTCTGGGGCGGGGACCGGGAGCTCCTCGAAGAGAGCCGGGAGCTCTTCGAAACCCTGGGCCGGCTCAGTCTCGTGACGCGTACGGAACTCGGTCTGACCGTACTGGAACCGTTCCGCGCCGTGTTCGATCAGGCCCACCGGTGGCGGCAGCCCGCCGCCCACCACGGTTTACGGTCCCGTGCGCACACCCATCGGAGGCAGCAGCTCGCCGCGGAGGCGAGCGTCGCCCGCAGGGGGCGGCTCGCCGAGGGAACCATGGCCCTCATCGACGACACCGTCGTACGCGAGACGCTGTTCCCGGCGAGCGCCGGGGACGGCGCGATCCAGACCGCGACCCCGGGCGACGCCGACGACATCGGCGGGCTGATGCACCAGTGGGCCAGCCAGGGGGGTATGGACACCCGGCGCACGGAACGCCTGGTGGAACGGTGGCTGCACGACGACCCCGCCGGCTTCCGGATGGCCCGGGACCGCGACGGCCGGGCCGTGGGCGTCATGGGCCTGGTCCGCGTCGCCGACCGCACCGTCGGCAGCATGGAACCCCTGCTCCAGCAGCACACCGACCGGCTGATGGGCGGTCAGCGAGCCCGGTCCCTGGTCCTCGGGGCCGCCTACTGCCCGGAGCGTGGACTGCACGCGCGGTTGCTGCGGAACCTGCTGCACCACGTCATGGCCAACAGCCTGCTGCTGACGGTCTCCACGCCGAGCCCGCGCTACCAGCAGCTCCTGACGAACTTACGTTTTGACCAGCACGGCACCACCACCGACGACGTCTACCGGTGCGGCCGGAAACCGGAGATCTACAGCCAGGACTTCGGACACGACGCGATCACCGAGTGGGTGGAGCGGCTCGCCCTCGTGCCAGGGCCGGGCGGCCCCTCGGCCACCGGCCACGACGTGGGACAGGCCCTCGCGCACCTCTCCGACCTCGCCTGGCTGGCACACAGCCCGCTGCTGCGCTCCCCGGCCACGCAGACGGCGGAGGACCTGCGGAAGGCGCTGCGGGACGGGGTGGCCACCCTTGCGGACAGCGACCAACTCGAAGACGCCGAAGCCGGGCAGATCCTGCTGCACTACTACCTCGGGCGCCGGCAGACCCATCAGCAACTGGCACTCCGGCTCCACATGAGCCGGGCCACCTACTTCCGTCGGCTCCGGCACGGACTGGACCTTCTCGGACAACGGCTGGCGGCGGACTGAGTCCTGCGCACCGGTGGCGCGGGACGTCCGCGACGGCTTCGGCCCCAGCCGCCCAGCCGTCCACGTGAAAGCGTTGGCCTGATCGAGATGCTCGGGCGGAAGCCCGGCCCCTGTGGGGGACCCGGGACAATGCCGCAGCAGGTGTGTCCGCTCCCGGCGATGAGCCGGGCGACACAAGCCGTCAGGCCGGTTCAGGACCGGCGGGCCGGCAGGAGGAGCCAGCGGCGGCGCCCGGTGTTCACACGGCGGGCGGTCGCGGTGGACCGTCGGAGCCGGGGCCGTCCGGGCCCCCGGGCGGCGGGTAGCACCGTGAGGGCGAGCACCGGCGTACTACTTGGCGTCGCGTTGCCGGCGCGCGCGCTCGAACTCGGCGTTGTCCGATATCCAAGGGCCGTGCTGTGCGAGTGCGGCGCAGCCGCCCCGGACGAAGGTGCTCACCAGCTTCCGGTATCCGCTGATCCCGTCGACCAGGCTGTACTCGACCCGGTACTCCGGATCCGACCCGCCGCCTTCGCCCTTGTGCACCGTCGTGATCCGGGCGATGGAATCCGCGTAGAAGTGGAGCTGGATGCCTTCACCCATCTCCTCGTCCTCGATGGTGAACACTTCGTTGTCCCCGGCAGAGCGATCGCCGACGAACTCCCAGAACTCCGCAGCGGCAGTGCGAGGACCACCATGGAGCCACTTCTTCTCGGCGCCCTTGTCGTCGGTGAACGACAGGATCGTCTTCCTCGCGCCCTCGCCGAAGGCTGCGTGGTCGCCGGCAGTCTCCTCGTCGTCCTCCTCGGGGGTACTCCTGGTGCGTTCCGTGGCCTCCGAGCACATCAGGAAGCTCACCGTACGCACCGCGTCGTCGACCAGCTCAGGGTGTGCACGGCGCACGGCCGCGTCGACCGCCGTCGCCATCCGGTCCCAGGCGTGTTTGTCCGTGGCCCGCTTGCCCCGGCGCGGGTCGCGGCCGATCCGCATCCCGGCGCACGCCTGCTCCGCGGTGGCGATCACACGCATGACCTCCGGCAGCAGCGCGGGGTCGACGGCTTCGGGTGTCCGCTTGGGAATCGTCGCGCCGTGCAGGTACTGGCCCGTGTACCTCAGTACCGCGGCGTCGAGCGGACCGAGCACTGTTCCGCGTTCGGCGCGACGGCGGTTCGCGTGGTACTCCTGAGCTCTTTTCCCGTGGGACGTCTCTGTTGCCGCGCCCATCGCCGCGCAGACCTGACCGCGCTCGAGCAGCTCGATGTCAGCTCCGTGGGCGATGAGCCGACTCCTGTCCCACCGGATGCGCCGGAAGAGCGCGTCGACGTCCGAGGGCGGGGAGAGCAGGATCGGGTCCAGGAGCGCGACGGCAGCGTTCTCGTCGAGCCGGCCCCGCGTTCCGGCGGCTTCGCACAGCGGTAGGACCGCACTCCACAGCAGCAGGTGTCTGGGCAGGTCCTCCTGGATCACCGCAAGATGGGGTTCCCCGATCGAGAACGTGAACGTGCGAGGCTCATGGTTGGCGTCGGCCCCGGCACCGAGCGACAGCTTCAGCTCACCGTCCTCGCGGATCACGTTCGGGATCCAGCCGCTCATGCGCGTGAAAACGATGTCTCTCATGGACTCAGTCTTCCCCATCGGGCGAGACGAGCGCGTCCTGCCCCCGCCTGCACAGAGCTGACCCGCCGCTGTCGTGCGCACCAGCGCCGCCCGGCACGAGCAGGCCGTCGTGGTCCGGTCGGACGTCGGAGTGGAAGTCCGCCGAGTCCGTGTACGAGCAACCTCGATCAGGCACCGATCTCGTCAGGAGGCGGCCGGACGACCAACCGTCGACCACGCACCGCCGGAGGAATGCGCAAGCATCACCGGTCGACTCGTAGGCGAGTCATCTCCAGCACGGCATCCACTGGGCACGGTTGGCCGCGGGCCCGCGACGAGCACGACGAAGAAGCCGCAGCCCCGTCCCGAACCGCCGGTTCATGACCACCGTTCACATTCGACGTCGATGCGCGTATCGGTACGCACCCAGACTTCGCCATCGGCAGCCTCAGCCGGGGTGTCGACTCGTTCGAGACCGAGGAATTCGATCAACTTGAGCAGTTCGGCTCGTTCAGCTCGGTCATCGCCGACATCGTGCGAATCGAAGAAGACGTAGTACTGGTCGCTCGGGTCGACTATCCCCGAATCGGCCCAGATACGCGCGACTTCTTCGATTGCCGCGGCTTCGGTCGTGATCGTGGCGGCGCGGGTGGCACCGCGAGCCTCCGGTGACGTGTCGAGGTCGGCGAGGTCCGAGAACCACTGGCCGAAGTGATCGAGGCCGGCATATCCGTTCTCGAAGAACAGCATCGCGCTCGGCAGGTAGCGATTGGCCCTGTCGACCTTGAGGCATGTGAACCGGGCTTTGTCCGCATCTTCGAACCGGGCGATCACACCTTGACCGGGCATGAGCACCAGTCTTTGGCCCGCCGGTACATCGTCGATGGTGTAGGTGTCAGAATCTCGCTCCCGGAAGAACGCGGAGAATGCCACGTACGCTTCCTGAGGGTCGCCCACGGAGACCTGCTGGTCGTCGCCGTCACCGGCAACGAAGGTGAACTGTTTCGGTCCGGGATTGTAAGGGCGAGCCATGTGCGTCCTTCGTTCAATGTGACAACCCCACCAGCGTAGTCGCATCGCAGCAGACGGACCTGGCGTTCATCGCCGCCGAATCGCCGGAAGAGCCGACAGCCACCGGAGCCGCGTCCCGTGCGCCGGAAGCGCATGGACTGGGCCCGGGGCCCGACGGCTCACCCCTGTGGAGCGAGCCGCCGGGCAGGGGCGGATCAGCCCGCAGGAGAGGGCGCCAGCAGGTCTGCGGGGATGCCGCCCTTGTCCGGGGCGTAGAAGTTCTTGATCTCGGCCTCCCAGACATCCACCCTGATGCGGTTGGCCTCATCGGGCTCGAAGGCGTCGAAGAGGGCATGGATGTTCGGCAGGTCGAAGCCGACCCCTCTCAGCATGTCGATGAACACCGGCCGCGTGACGGTACCGCTGCAGTCCAGGTCACCGAGGCGTGCGAAGCCGGCCGCGAACTCGTCGATCGCTCCGTCGAAGCGCTCCGGAGACAGGACGCACGCCTGGTACTCGTCGTAGGTGATCCGGCCGTCGTGATCGGCGTCGAGCTCGCCGGCCAGCGCGTTCCAGTAGCGCGTGAAGCCGGCCCGCATGGCGTGCTTCCGTGCCTCGTCGGCTCCGGGTACGGCTGCGGCGACCCGGCTGCTCATCAGATGGAAGTCGTCGGATTCCAGGACCCCGTTGCCGTCGGCGTCGAACAAGGTGAAAACGAGTTTCACACGGTTCACCGCTTCGATTCGCATGGTCTTGCCTTTCGTCGGATCAGGGAAGTGGACGACCGTGCGTGCACGCCGCGCCGTTCGGTGCGCGAGGGTCCGGCGGCGTGGCGGTGAGCCGCAGACAGGTGTGGCGAACACCGTGCAGGACGAGGCAGGCAGCCCTCGTCCCTCCGGGCGGGCCGGCCGTTCGGTCGTCGCACTCTCACTATGTGGCCTGCGGAAATCCTGTGTCCCCGGCAGAACCGGGTGTTCAACAGAAGGAATGAAAACGGTGCCGCTCCGGCATGAACCGGTCCTGCGCCGCCCGGCCGGCGTCGCGTCCCGCGCCTCCTCCTCGGGCGGCGGCCTGCCCACGTCGTCGGTCGGTCCGCCGGGGACCAGCCGCACGTGCTGTGCCCTGCCGGGCCGTCGCGGAAAACTGCTTCTGAAACCTGCACACCATGCGGGGGCGATCGCTACGGCGCGCACGGCGCGCTGGGCCGGCCGACAGCACCCCGTTCCGTCTCCGCGCGCCCTACCGGGGGCTACGGGCGGCCTTGATGATGAGCAGACCGCATGAAATCCGAGCGATCCCGCGCACCTGCTTCCTGGGCAGGTGGATACGCGGTGGATGGAGACCACATTGCTGCTTCTCATCTCCCCGGACAGCGTCGAGGAGGCCCTCGACTGTGCGAAGGCGGCGGAGCATCTCGACATCGTCGATGTCAAGAGGCCCGACGAGGGCTCGCTCGGCGCGAACTTCCCGTGGGTCATCAGGGAGATCCGCGAGGCGGTCCCGGCGGACAAGCCGGTGTCCGCCACTGTGGGAGACGTACCGTACAAGCCCGGCACCGTGGCCCAGGCGGCACTCGGTGCGGCCGTCTCCGGAGCCACCTACATCAAGGTCGGCCTCTACGGATGCACGACGCCCGACCAGGCCATCGACGTCATGCGCGGGGTCGTCCGGGCGGTGAAGGACTATCGACCGGATGCCCTCGTCGTGGCGTCGGGGTACGCCGACGCCCACCGGATCGGCTGCGTCAACCCGCTCGCCCTGCCCGACATCGCCCTGCGCTCCGGATCCGACGCCGCCATGCTCGACACCGCGGTCAAGGACGGAACACGGCTGTTCGACCACGTTCCGCCGGAGGTCTGCGCCGAGTTCGTACGGCGGGCCCACGAAGCCGGTCTGCTCGCCGCCCTCGCGGGCAGCGTGAAGGCGGGAGACCTCGGAGTACTGAACCGCATCGGCACGGACATCGTGGGGGTGCGCGGGGCTGTCTGCGAGGGCGGCGACCGCAACACCGGCAGGATCCGTCCGCAGTTGGTGGCAGCCTTCCGGGCGGAGATGGACCGGCACGCCCGAGAACAGACGGCTGCCGTCGCGGCGGCGAGTTGACCGCCGGCATGGCCGCGCACCGGCCCCCGACGACGTGCCCAACCCCCGGAGAACGATTCGCCGTTGTCGATCCGGCCACCGGCGAGGCGTTCGACGAGGCTCCCGACGAGCAGCCGGACGAGCTGGATGCCGTCGTCGGCCGGTCCCACGAGGCCTGGCGCAGCTGGCGGGCCGACGCCGGCGCGCGCACCACCGCGTTGCTCAAGGCAGCCGACGCCGTGGAGGCGGCCGGGGCGGACATCGCTCCCGTGCTCACCCGTGAGCAGGGCAAACCACTCAGCGAGTCGTACGCGGAGATCGCCCGCACGGCGGCCCGCATGCGCTACTTCGCCGAGCTGGTTCCCCGGCCCGAGCCCATCACGGACGGCCGCCCCGTACGCAGCGAGGTCCGCTGGCGACCGCTCGGGCCCGTCGCCGCGATCACCCCGTGGAACTTCCCTCTCCAGCTCGCCTCGGCGAAGTTCGCGCCCGCACTCGCCGCAGGCAACACGGTGGTGCTCAAGCCATCCCCCTTCACGCCCCTCGCCACACGGTTGCTGGGATCCGTCCTCTCGACCGCCCTCCCCGAGAACGTATTGACGATCGTCACCGGCCACGAACCCCTCGGCGCACGCCTCGCCTCCCATCCGGGGATGCGCCACGTGACTTTCACCGGCTCGATTCCCACCGGACGGGCCGTCGCGCAGGGTGCAGCGGCCTCACTCGCCCGCGTGACCCTCGAGCTGGGGGGCAACGACGCGGCCATCCTGTTGGAGGACGTGGATGTGGAAGGGATCGCTGAGAGGCTGTTCTGGGCGGCGTTCCGCAACTGCGGGCAGGTCTGCATGGCGGTCAAGCGCGTCTACGTCCCGGCCCGGCTCTACTCGCACGTGGTCGAGGCCCTTGGGCAGCGGGCGAGGACCGCCGTCGTCGGAGCCGGCCTCGACCCGGGTACGCAACTGGGGCCCGTCAACAACGCCCCCCAGTTGGCCCGGATCGAGAACTACACGTCGCAGGCCCTGGCCGACGGCGCCCGGGCCGTCGCCGGGGGCCACCGGCTGGACCGGCCGGGCTACTTCTTCGCCCCGACGATCCTGGCCGATGTCCCGCCCGGTAGCCCGGTGGTGACGGAGGAGCAGTTCGGGCCCGTCCTGCCGGTGCTGCCCTACGAGAGCCTCGACGAAGCCGTCGAGGCGGCCAACGGCACCGGCTACGGACTGGGAGGCTCGGTGTGGGGGACCGACCTCGACCGGGCCGAGGAGGTGGCCGACCGGCTGGAGTGCGGAACGGCATGGATCAACCACCACGCCGAACTGTCCCTTGCCCAGCCCTTCGCGGGCTCCAAGGAGAGCGGTGTCGGCGTCGCGGGCGGGCCGTGGGGGCTCTACGGCAACCTCAGACCGTTCGTCGTGCACCGGCCGCTCGTCGAGCCCAGCCCGTTCGTCGAGCCCAGCCCGCAGGAGGCGTGACGGTGAGGTTCGATGCGGCGGTGCTGCGTTCGCACAAGAGCCGGTTCGCCGTCGAGGAGGTGCTTCTGCACTCGGGACCGGCCGAGGGCGAGATCCTGGTCAGGATCGCGGGCTGCGGGATGTGCCGGACCGATCTCGCGGTCCGGGGTTCGGCGGGCTGGTCACCGCTGCCGGCGGTGCTGGGCCACGAGGGGGCCGGGGTCGTGGCGGAGACCGGCGGTCCGCATACCGGCCTGAGCAACGGCGACCACGTCGTGCTGAGCTTCGACTCCTGTGGCCACTGCCGGAACTGCATGGGCGCTGCCCCCGCCTACTGCGACTCCTTCGGATCCCTCAACCTCTTCGGAGGGCGCAAGGAGAACGCCGCGCGGTTCACCGACGCGGCCGGGCGCGGACTGGCTCCCCGGTGGTTCGGCCAGTCCTCGTTCGCCGAGTACGCGGTTGTCCCGGCCCGCAACGCCGTACGGGTGGACCCCTCGCTGCCCGTCGAACTGCTCGGACCTCTCGGCTGCGGATTCCTCACCGGAGCCGGAGCGGTCTTCAACTCCTTCGGTGCCGGGCCCGGTGACACGATCGCTGTCCTCGGCGCAGGAGCGGTGGGCCTGGCCGCGGTGATGGCGGCGGCCGCCTCCGGAGCAGTGGCCGTGGCCGTCGACCGGCACCCCGGACGACTGGCCCTGGCCGAACGATTCGGCGCTGCCCCGCTCCATGCCGCATCACCCGACCTGCCCGGCCGCATCAGGCGACTGACCGACGGCGGCGCGGACTACGCCCTGGACACCACGGCATCCGCCCCGTTGATCAACGACGCTCTCAGGGCTCTGCGCCCGACAGGCCATCTCGGTCTGGTGGCACGGCTCCGCACCGCACTGCCACTCGAACCAGGTGCGCTGGACCGGGGCAGGAGAATCTCCCACATCTGCGAGGGGGACGCGGTGCCGGGACTGCTGATTCCACGGCTGACCGCGCTGTGGCAGGCGGGGCTGTTTCCCTTCGACGAGCTGATCCGTACGTATCCGCTCACCGACATCAACGAGGCCGAACGCGACTGCGAGGCGGGCCGCGTGGTCAAGCCCGTCCTGATTCCGACGGGGAGGCGACGATGAGCGAGGCATTCGGCCGCCTCTCGCCCGCCGATCACCTCTCGTAGAGCTATATCTGATGGCCATCAGGCCATCGAAGTGCACCAGGGGGCGGGGGCAAGGGGCGCTGAGCGGAGTTGCCGCGTGTCCGTCTTCGATCCATCATCCGCATCCCTCGCTGTTCGTGTCCCGAATCGCCAACGGAGGAAACGTGGTCGGCACAACGCATCCCAACATCGGTGTGGAAGGCGTGGAAGGAGGAGTGGGGGTGACCGCTCTCCTTGTCGCCGCAGCACGGGCGATCGAGACCCATCGCCACGACACCCTGGCGCAGGACGTCTATGCGGAGCACTTCGTCCTCGCCGCACCTGCGTCCGCCGGCTGGCCGGTTCGCATGCAACAGGTCCCGGACGGGGACGCGAACCCCCTGTGGGGACGTTTCGCGCGTTACTTCGGTCTGCGGACGAGGGTGCTGGACGACTTCGTCCTCCGGTCGGTGCGCTCGGGAAGCGCCCGCCAAGTGGTGCTGCTCGGGGCGGGGCTGGATTCACGGGCCTTCCGGCTCGACTGGCCTCCCGGCTGCGTGATCTTCGAGATCGACAGGAAGGAAGTGCTGGCGTTCAAGCACGAGGTGCTCGACGGGCTGTCGGCCACGCCGAAGGCAGCGCGCGTACCCATCCCGATCGATCTGCGCGGGGACTGGGCCGGAGCTCTGGCCGACGCCGGCTTCGACGCGACGGCACCGAGCGTCTGGCTGGCGGAGGGGCTGCTGTTCTACCTGCCGCCGGCCGCCGAGACGCACCTCATCGATGTGGTGGGCCGGCTGAGCACGGCAGGGAGCGCTCTGGCATTCGAGGTCAAGCTCGAAAAGAACATGCTGGAGTACCGTGACAGCCCGCTCTACACCGCTACGGCACACCAGATCGGCATCGACCTGCTGGACCTGTTCGACAGGGAGCCGCGGCCCGACTCCGTCAGCGATCTGGTGAGCAGGGGCTGGTCCACAGAGGTCCGCACCCCCTTCGACTTCACTCGCCGGCACGGACGCGGACCGCTGCCCGAGCAGAACGACGCCCTGGCGGGCAACCGGTGGGTGTTCGCGAACAAGCCCGGAACGTGATGCCGGGGCCGGGCGACCGCGGCCGCCCGGCCCCCGCCGTAGCACCCTGCGTACGGGTGCCGTCGTCCTCTGCGTCAGGGGCGGCCGCGGCTTCCGGCCGCGCCTCGCGATCGGCTGGTTCAGGAGGTCGCGGCGAAGTCGTGTGTTCCGCCCCATGCGGTCGGCGTGCAGGTGGGTCAGGATCACGACGCCAATGCTCTCCGGCGCGAAGCCCGCGGCCGTAGCCGCATCAGGTTGTGCGAGGCGGGGTCGGCGCGCCGCTTCCCGTTTCCAATGCCTGTGCGTATGCCGCAGAGCGGATCGAGGCCGCGGTGGCCCGTGCGGTGCAGCGGGGGGAGCCGGTGCCCGGCGGAGCTGCTGATCGACCGTGCCGTGGCGCCGATCATGTACCGCGTCCTCTTCCGCCCTGGCCGGCTGGACGCCGCGTACGCCCGCGCGCTTGTGACGAACGCCCTGTGCGCTCTGTAGATCGACTACGGCCCCCGGACTCGTCCGGCCGCCTTGCCCCCTGTCGTGCGGCGTTGCCCGGCCGATCGGTCGTGGCGGATAGCGGCCACGGCGTAAAGCCGCCGTGGCACATCGTCCCTGTACCGCCCGTCGCTCTGCGAATGTGTCGTCACCGCAGCACCGACAACGCCCGGAACGCAGACTTTTGCGCCTTTCTGCGCCGGTTTACCTGGGGAGAGCGATGCGTCCGATATCGCGTACGGCACTGGGGGCGGCCACCGCCGTCCTCGCCGTCACGATGACCGCGCCGTCCGTGGCAGCGCCACAGGGCGACGCGATCACGAAGAGACCGCTGACCGGCAGTGCCGCTGCCGCCGCCGACGGGAACGAACCGGTCACCGTCACGCTGGTCACCGGCGACAAGGTGCTGGTGAACACCGACAGTTCCGGCAACGCCTCGGCCACCGCCCTGGCCCGTGAGGACGGCACCGTCGCCCTCGTGCAGACCCGCCGCTCCGGCAAGGACCTGTACGTCTACCCGGACACCGCGGTGAAGTCGCTCGCCGAGGGCACGGTCGACGAGGAGCTCTTCAACGTCACCGGGCTCATCCGCCAGGGGTACGACGACGCACACACGCACTCCGTACCGCTGATCGCGACCTACTCCGGGAACGCCGCACGCGGTGCGGCCGCCACCCCGCGCGGCGCCGAGCGCGGCCTCGCCCTCCCGGCCGTCAACGGTGTGGCGCTCAAGGCCGGCAAGAAGGAGGCCGCCGGATTCTGGTCGGACGTCACCAACCCCCGGTCCCGCTCCACCGCCGGACTGAAGAAGCTCTGGCTGGACCGCAAGGTCGAGGCCAGCCTCGACCGCTCCACCGAGCAGATCGGCGCCGATCTCGCCTGGGCCGCCGGCTACGACGGCAAGGGCACCAAGGTCGCCGTCCTGGACACCGGCGCCGACGCCGAACACCCCGATCTCAAGGGCCGGATCGCCGAGTCGAAGAACTTCACCGACTCCGACACCACCGACGACCGCGCGGGCCACGGCACCCACACGCTTTCCACCGTGGGCGGCACCGGAGCGGCCAGTGACGGGAAGAAGAAGGGGGTCGCCCCCGGCGCCGACCTGCTCGTCGGCAAGGTGCTCAACGACAGCGGCTCCGGCGACTCGTCCTGGATCATCGCCGGCATGCAGTGGGCCGTCGACCAGAAGGCCGACGTCGTGTCCATGAGCCTGGGAAGCCAGACCCCCACCGACTGCACCGACCCGATGAGCGTGGCCGCCGAGGAACTCGGCAAGAGCGAGGACACCCTGTTCGTCATCGCGGCCGGCAACTCGGGTCCCACCCTGAACACGGTCTCCTCCCCTGGCTGCGCCCCCAGCGTGCTCACCGTCGGCGCGGTCGACCGCGACGACACCACCGCCCCGTTCTCCAGCCGCGGGCCCGCGATCGTCTCGCACACCCTCAAGCCCGAGATAGCCGCCCCCGGCGTCGACATCTCCGCAGCTGCGGCAGGGGGCCGCGGTGTCTACGCCTACCGGTCGATGTCCGGTACCTCGATGGCGACCCCGCACGTCGCCGGCGCCGCCGCCATCGTCAAGGAACGCCACCCCGGCTGGACGGCCCAGCAGGTCAAGGCCGCACTCGTGTCGTCCGCCAGGAGCGACATCCCCGGTGACGTACGGGAGACCGGCGGTGGCCGGCTCGACGTCA
The DNA here is from genome assembly GCF_042667905.1 of Streptomyces sp. NPDC057287. NCBI lineage: Bacteria > Bacillati > Actinomycetota > Actinomycetes > Kitasatosporales > Streptomycetaceae > Streptomyces > Streptomyces sp. NPDC057287. The sequence continues at coordinate 228,858 of NZ_JBHUYV010000011.1, forward strand.
AGGCCGCCATCGACGCGACGCTCACCGGCGCACCCGCCGTCCAGGGCGGCACCTTCAACTGGCCCCAGGACAGGACGGACCGCACCACCGTCCGGATCCCGTACACGAACACCGGCAGCAAGCCGGTGACGCTGTCGCTCACGCTGCAGGGCGTGACGGGCAACGACGGCTCGGCCGTCCGGTCCTCCGTCGCCGCACTGGGCGCGAGGAGCGTCACCGTGCCCGCGGGAGCGACGGCCGAGGTCCCGCTGAAGCTCGATCCGACCGCCCGCCTGCGGGACAGCCAGTACGGCGACGTCACCGGCCGGGTTCTGGCCACCGCCGCCGGCGGAGTCAAGGTCTCCACCCCGTTCTCGCTGTACGTCGGGGCCGAAACCGTCACCCTGCGCGTCAAGCTGATCGACCGCAACGGCCGACCCGCCGCAGGCTCGTCCTCGCTCGACGTCATCGGCACCGACACCGCCACCGGCGAGCGACGATTCAACGACAGCTCGACCGACCAGGTGTACGAGGTGCGGCCGGGTGCCTACTTCGTCTCCAGCTTCATCGTCTCGGCCGACCTCGAGGACGCCACCGGACGCCTCGCCGAGTCGGTCGGCTACCTCGCCAGGCCGCAGCTGAGCGTCACCAAGGACACCACCCTGGTGCTCGACGCCCGCAAAGCACACCGGATCAAGCCGAAGACCGAGGACAGGGTCACCGAGACCCGTGGCGCCACCCTCGCCTTCGGCCGCGGCTGGGACGACGTCTGGCTGCACGCCGGGTCCATCGCCGGCGGCAGCCTCATCAAGGACTACCTGGTCGACATCCAGGGCAAGGCCCGGGACGGCGGCTTCGAGTTCGACAGCTTCTGGCGGGCGTACGCCCCGCAGATCGAGAAGCTCGCGGTCGTCGGGGGCGCCGCACTGCACCCCACCCCCGCGTCCGGCGGATCCGTCAACCTCGACGGGACGGGGCAGGCCGCGCTCGTCGACGCCGGCACCGGTACGCCCGACGAACTGGCGGCCGCCGACGTCTCCGGCAAGATCGTACTGGTCAGTGTCCCGGACGACGGCCGCGTAGTCACCCAGGCGCGCGACGCCGAGGCGGCCGGCGCCGTCGCGATCATCGCGCACCGCCCCTCCGCGGGGCCCTGGAAGCCGTCCGTCGGATACGGGGCGGCGCCCCTGCCCTCGCTCGGGATCGAGGCGGACGAGGCGGCCGGCCTGGCCGCCTCGCTGGCCGCCGGACCGGTGAAGCTGAGCTGGAAGGCCACTGCGGCCAGCCCGTTCGTCTACAACCTGGCCTTCCCCGAGACGGGCACCGTCACGTCGGACCGCACGTACAAGGTCAAGGACAGGACGCTCGGCACGGTCGAGTCCGCGTACGAGTCCATGGGCGTCCGGGCGGACTTCGCCGAGACGCTGCTGGCCTCCCGCCCCTACGGCGCCACGTTCGGCGTCGGCGCCTTCGACAGCGTCGCCGCCCCGAGCACGCGCACCGAGTACTACTCGGCGGGCGACAGCTCCTGGCAGCGCTCGCTCTCCTCCAGCTTCCCCTGGGGCGAGTCAATGGTCGACCGGGTGCGCACCTACCGGGCCGGTTCGCACCGCACCGAGAAGTGGTACGGAGGCATCCTCGTCCCGTCCGCACCCCGCGACAGCCAGGGCAAGGAGCAGCTCGCCGCCGAACGCCAGGACAACCTGATCGGCGTGGCTCCTGGCTTCTGGAGCGACAGCGAACACGGAGGCCTCCAAGGGCCCTTCGGGGACCTCGGCAGCATGCGGCTCAGCAGTGGCGGCACGGTGATCGGTGAATCCGGCTGGCCGTCCGGGGTGTTCACCGTCCCGTCCGAGGACGCCGCCTACGAACTCACCATGACGACCATGAAGTCGGGTCAGCCCGCCGCCGTGTGGAAGCGGTCGACCCTGACCCGGACCACCTGGAAATTCCGTTCGCACCGGGACGAGAACGCGTACTCCCAGGGCGTTCCGCTGCTCTTCCCGGGCTACGACCTGCCCTCGGACGGCATGAAGACCCTGACGGCGAAGAACGGCCAGAAGATCGGCCTGAGCGTCTCGGGCCACGCCGGCTACACGCCCGGCAGGCTCACGGCGGCCAAGGTCTCGTACTCGTACGACGAGGGTGAGACCTGGACCGCGGCCGCCACCGCGCAGCAGGGCGGTCGTTGGACCGCGACCGTGAACCACGCGGACGCGGCCGGCAAGCCGGTCACGCTGCGCACCGAGCTGACGGACGCCAACGGCAACTCGGTCGTCCAGACCGTGACAGCCGCCTACGCCGTGCGCTGAGGCCACCCCACCCCGACCGGTCCGCCAGGCGCCCTTCCCCGGGTGGACTGCGGACCGGTCGGCGGTGCCTGCGACGCAGCTCCGCCAGCCGCCGCTCAGGGAGCCGGGACACCTCGGTGCCGCCCCACCAGACGGAGCCCCGAGTGGGCCGGTCCATCCCCGCGAGACAGTGCAGCAGGGTGGTCGTGCCGGAGCCCGAGGGCCCCATCACCGCCGTGAACGTGCGGGGCGCGAGGGCCACCGACACCCCGCGCAGCGCGCGCACGGTCGCGGTCCCGCGCCCGTACTCCCGGTGCAGGTCCGCCGCCCGGGCGGCGGTCTCAGCTCCGATGTCCGCTCTCATCTGAGCCATACCCTCGTCCTGGGCGGGCACGGCGCGAGGATCGATCGTGGCAGCCCCCGGTTCGGGGTTCGGGAAACCGAACCCCGAACCGGGGCAGTCGGTGTGCCCCGCCAGAGGATTCCCGGTCGATCGGTGTCCTGCCGAATCACACCGGCGGTCAGCGGGGCGATGCCCCTGAGCGCTCCCAGGGGCGCGGACACCGCAGCCGTGAACTCGTTCCGCTCGACGTCCTCCGGGCCCGTCGTACGCCTTCACCTGCCCGCCGACGCAGGCATCGGGGAAGCCTCCGGGTCAGTGTTCGCAGAGGGAGAACTCACGTTCGTAGAGCTGCTCGTTGTGCTCGTCGACGAAGAACTTGCGTTCCTTCATGAGCTGTTCACGAAAGGTGTGGGCCTGTTCGAGCGTCATGGTCGAGGTGTCCGCCCATGGCTGCTGCGGAGGCACATCGGATGTCGAGACGATCCGTTCCGACGGGTCGACCAGGAAGAACGCGAGGATCTTGCGATGTCCCGGGCGGGTGGGGTCCGTGAGGCGGAACGAGCCGACGCGGTGCTGGAGGATGTTCGGGAACGCCAGGCAGCGGCCGGGTGGGGTCGATGCCGATCCCAGCGGCTGGTTCAGTGCGTCCTCGTCCTCCAGGCCGTAGACCTCACGCAGGCCGTTGTCGTCGTTCTGTTCGTAGTGCGGGTCGTCGAGTGCGGCCCGGAAGCTCAGCCGGCTCTCGGTGATGTTCTCGCTGTCCCAGTAGTAGATGCCGGTCGAGACGATCCGCTCGTTCAGCATTCCCTCGACGTGCCAGGAACCGCCGGCGTAATCGGGCTGGTCCGGAGTGAGGTGAATGGTGGCGAGCTTGACGATGACCTGGAGGCGGCGGCCGCGCAGGTCGACCCGGGTGGATTCACCGGGCGGCTCGGGCGGGGTGAAGGCCGGGGCGTCCGGGATGACCGGGCGGCGGTTCTCCCACCAGCCGTCGTGGGCCTCCTCCCATGCACGGAGGGCTTCTGCGTGGGCCCCGTCATCGCTGAAGGACGACTTGTCCGGATACTCCGGCTCCGAGTCGTACCACCCGTAAGGATCGGCCTCGATCCGCAGGGGCCGCGGATGGCGCAGATCGGTGAGCACGTTCTCGAACAGGGGGCGAAATCGCGCGAACAAGTCCGGTAGTACCGAGGTCAGTTCGTGATGAGCCTCGGGGTGGACGTTGTTGACATACGAACGGAGGTCGACGTGGCCGTCGGGACGTACGTCGATGTCCGTGGGCAGCCACTGGAATCTCTGCGAGAATTCGTAGGTCGAGTATCGGTTCGTCGACGGGCTCTGCCAGGCCCGTTCGGGTGCGTCGCTCACCTCTCTCACCAGACAGAACAGTGAGGGATGAACCAGATCCAGTACCTGGCCGTCGGATCCGGGATGCCAGTCCTGCTCCGCTTCGGGGACCTGTTCCAGAATTCGGACCGCCTCGCGCAGCCGGGACCCGAGTTCGTCGTCGACCAGTGTGTCCGACTGCCACACCCCGTCGACGGCGGACACCTCGATGCCGGTTCGCCCGTCCCGCAGTGCCGCGTAGTGGACGAGTTCGGCGAGCACGTAACGAACCTGCGCTTCGGTGAGCCCTTGCGCGACCGCTTCGGTGGTCCACCTGGTGACGATGTCGGCATCGTTCATCTTGTCGAACCATCCCGGCTTCGCCCGAATGTGCGAACTGCACCGCATCATCTGGATTTCGCGCAGCGTCCGGGGTGTCGCGAACGATATGGAACGGGAAATGTGAAAGGGCAGCGGGAAAGCAGGCAGGTCATTCAATTCTCTTGGTCCTCCGAGTCGGTTCGCGGTGGCGGGAAGGATACTTCAGCGAGCCGACACCGCACCGCACCCGTGGTCCCTGCCGTCGCCGACGCGATCGCGCACCTCGACGGACGCCGCGGCGCACGTGAACGTCAACCATGCCGACCGTGAGGTCCGGTCGGGCACATCCGGTTGGTGACGCGGCGGGCGGCACAGCCGAGAGGTGCTTCAGCCGGCCGGAGGAGACCGGGCATCACCGGTCCGGGGATGACGCCGTGCGCCGCATTCCCGGTGCATCGCACCATCAGGTGCGTACGCTCGACCCCTGCGGCGGTGAGCCGGAGCGCAGGGGAGGCTGCGAACCGGTCGGGCTCTCGGACACCGTCACGATACGGCCGACCCGACGATCGGCCGTCCGCGCGTCTCCGGCCTCCTGCCAGGGCCCTGTCCCCGTGGTCGGTGGACCGGCGCCCCGGCAGGGCCGAGGGCGCACGAGTGCCCTTGACGCGGAGACGGCCGCCCTATCCCGGCGCGTACGCCTCCACCTCCAGGATGCGCGCGTAGTCGGCACCGTTCGACGCGCGGACGAACACCCGGACCGCTTCCGTGGCGACCGGGTCGAAGGTGGTCACGATCCGGTCGAGGGTGTTGCCCCGGTAGGACCCGACGGTCAGCCACTCACCGCCGGACTCGACCTGGACGTCGAAGTCCTTGATGCCCTGGAGCGCCGCCGGCCGTTCAGGGGTGCCGTAGGTGACGGTCTCTATCCGTCCCAGCTCGACCGGTTCGGGCCACCGGACGGCGAGCCAGTCGGGGAAGACCCCCTTGTCGCCGTCGTTCCAGCCGTATCCGGAGCCCCAGTGGCGGTAGTCGCTGTCCCCGTCCACGGCGGCGCAGACCGTGAAGTTGCCGTGGGTCGAGGAAGCGGTCACCTCGCGGCCGTAGGCCAGGTTGACGCCCGGCCCCGGCTCGGGCACGTCCTGGACCGTCAGGGGGACGACGACCCGCTGTTTCCCCCTGGCCGCGGTCAGGTCGTACGTTCCCGCCGCCGTGCCCGGCGGCACCCGGACCGCCACGGACCGCGTCACCGGCCGGTGCGGGTCCGCGGCCGGGAGGTAGGTCGAGAACACCTGGTCCGACAGGGCGACCGGAGCTTCGGAGGTCAGCGTCGCGTCGGCGAACAGGCCCTTCGCGCCGGTGTTGGTCATGGTGACGTCGAACTTGGTGGGCAGGCAGGGGAGTTCGGACCCGGTCAGGGTCGCCGGTGACGCCGAGAGCAGCACGACGCCCGGGGCCGCCGCGGCGGGCGGCTGTCCGATGGATACCGTGCTGGTGGACTTCCCGGGCGGCGGGCCGGGGGCGGCGTGCGCCTGGGGCGCCGAGCCACCGGTGGCGAGGGTGGCGGCGGCGACGAGGACGAGGGCGGCCGCGGTGGCGGTGGTGCCCGTGCTGGTCTTCACGTCCTGCTCCTCAGGCCTGGTGGACGGTGGGTACGCCGTCCTCGACGGCGAGGACGGTCCGGCTGCTCACCGTGCCGTCCTGGACGGTGACTCGGTCGCAGACACGGTGGTCGGCCAGCCAGAGGTCCGGGGTGACCTCGCAACTGACGTATCCACGCTGGAAGTTGCCGAACTTCATGTGCGGGTTCTCGTTGAGCAGCACGCGCCCCCCGGCGTCGAGGTCCTGTCCGTCGAGACCGGAGGAGATCGACGTGCCCACGAATTCGGTCGCCACCACGCGGGAGTCCGGGTCGTGGAAGTCGAGCGCGAGGTCGCTCGCGACGCTGCGGTGCAGGTCGCCTGCGAGGCTGACGACGTTGCGGACACCCCGGTCCGCGATGCCGCCGAGCAGCCGGTCGCGCGAGGCGCTGTACCCGTCCCAGGTGTCCATGGGCACGGCGACGCCCGGCCCGGACGCCGTGTCGAGCAGTGTGAGGGCCGTCTGGTGGCCGAGGACGTTCCAGCGGGACCGTGACTCGCCGAGTCCGTCGAGCAGCCAACGTTCCTGCGGGAAGCCGAGAATGGAGCGTGCAGGATCGGCGGTCGCGGCGTTCGGCGCCTTGGTGCCGTCCCCGTTGGCCTGGTCGTCGCGGTACTGGCGGGTGTCGAGCATCGAGAACTCGGCGAGGCGCCCGTAGCCCAGCCGGCGGTACAGCTGCATGTCGGGGCCCTGCGGGAGCCGTGCGGTGCGCAGCGGCATGTTCTCCCAGTAGGCGCGGAAGGCGTTCGCCCGGCGCACCAGGAAGTCGTCCGGGGTGGTGCCGTCGCCGGAGGCGAGGCCGGCCCAGTTGTTGACGACCTCGTGATCGTCGAAGACCACGATCCAGGGGGCGGACCGGTGGGCGGCCTGGAGGTCCGGGTCGAGCTTGTAGTAGGCGTAGCGATGCCGGTAGTCGTCCAGGGTCAGCGCCTGGCGCGTGTTGTGCTCGTCGCCGTCGCCCGGGCGGACACCCCGGTCGATGCCGAACTCGTAGATGTAGTCGCCGAGGAACAGCACCACGTCGTGGTCGCGGGCCGCGAGGTCGCGGTGCGCGGTGAACCAGCCCTCCCAGATGGCCTGGCACGAGGCGAACGCCAACGAGAGGCGCGGGACCAGCTGCTGAGGGGCGGGGGCGGTCTTCGTGCGTCCCACCGGGCTGATGAAGCCGCCGCAGCGGAACCGGTAGAAGTACTCGCGCCACGGCTCCAGGCCGCGGACGTCCACGTGCGCGGTGTGGTTGAACTCGGGGACCAGGCGGGCCGTGCCCCGCCGCGCGATCCTGCGGAACCGCTGGTCGAAGGCCACTTCCCACTGCACCGGGTAGGACCTGCGGTCCATTCCGCTGAACGGAGCGAGAGGGTCGGGGGCCAGCCGGGTCCACAGGACGACACCGTCGGGCAGGGGATCACCGGATGCGACGCCGAGGGTGAACGGGTCGTTCTTGAGGGGGGCGGCGGGAGCGGCGGAGGCTTCACCGCCACTGGGCAGGGCACCGGACAGGGCGAGAGCCGCGGCAGCAGCGGTGACGGTGACGAACCGTCGGCGTGTGGCTGCCGTGAGCGCTGGAGGCGGAGCGGGTCTGGAAGTCACCCACTCACCACAGCGGACCGCCGTGAACACGGAGCGTCCGACGGGAATCCGTCGACGGGCGATGAGCCGACGCCTTGCCTCAGGGCTCCGGCATGCCCGGGAGGCGGTCCGCACGGCCCGTCCGACGCCGCACGTACGTATCGCGTGTACGGGAAACCACGGACGCGCGGCGGCCCTTCGCCTGCAAGGGTTGCGGTCGGAACGACGGGCGTGCAGGAGGTGTGTGAACTGCGCGGAGCCCATGCTCCGGAGAGGGCGAGGCGACCGGTCAGGGGGGCCGGACCGGAGCGGGAGTCTCCGCCGGCCCCGTAGCCGCGGTAATGCGACCGAAAGCGACAGGACTCTGATGCATGCGACCTCGTTGGCGGTCGGGCCCGATCCGAAGCCCAGACTGTTCGCCACGCCCTGGTGGTGGCGGTGGGCACTCGGCACGTGCTTCGCCCGCATCACCGAGCCCATGGCCACGCTGGCCCTCATCAGCCTGGGCACCTTCGTCAGCGGCTATTCCTACGGGGCGTTCCTCGTGAGTGTGTACGCTTTCACCGGCGCGCTGACGGCGACCACTTCCGGGAAGCTGATCGACCGCGCCGCGCGCCCGCGACGTTTAGTCATGATCATGACGACGTCATCGTTCCTCCTCCACGTCGCCCTGGCCGCGTTCGGAACCTTCCGGCTCTCCTTGGTCCTGATCACCGTGACCACCGCACTGTGCGCCGCGCTGCCGGGAGGGATTCCCGGACTCTCGCGCTCGGTGCTCGTCAGGTACGCCGATCCACGTCTGCGGAACCTGGCGTTCTCATGGGACTCGATCATGACGGAGGCCGGCTGGATCCTGGGGCCGGTCGTCATCGCCGGTCTGACCCTGTCCGGCCTCCCGTGGGTGGAGGTCGTGGCCATGGCCGTCACCTTTCTCGGCGTCCAGCTTTTCCTCGGCCCGCTGGTCGGGGAAGGGAGGAGCGGGACGCTGCCCGACGTCCCGGAGCCCGCAGTCGGATCCCTGTGGTCGTACCGCACGGCATGGCCCGGCCTCGTCGACTCCGTTTCGGTCGGCATGGCGGTGACGGGGATCGTCTCGGTGCTTCCCGTCCTCCTGCCGGAAACCGGGGCGTCACCGGCATGGTCCGGAATCCTCGTCAGCCTTCTGGCCGGAACAGGCATCGCCGGAACCCTCTGCTACGGGAAGGCGGCGGGACGCATTCCGCTGCACATCACCGTCCAGTCACTTCTCACGCTCATCGGTGTGCTCACCTCCGTCGTCGCCCTGGCGTTCAGCGACAGCGCGCTGTCGGTCGCCGTGTGGGTCGGAGTGTCAGGATTCTTCATCACCCCTTTCAACACCCAGCGGTCGATCAGCCTGGAAGCCAGCATCCCCGCCGCACTGCACACCCAGGGATTCTCGGCACAGTTCGCCCTGTTCGGACTCGGATCCGCGGTCAGTGCCGGAATGCTCGCGCTGATCAGCGGCGTCACGGCGGCCCTGCTCGCCATCGCGGGATTCGCCCTCCTGATATCGGCCGCGACCCATGCCGCTGTGCGGAAAGAAATCTTCACGACATGAATCGGCGTGGGGCATTCAGTTGCCGCCTGCCCCACCGGACCCCGCGGCTACTGCCGGGACAGGGCCGGCGAGCGAGGTGTTCCGTGCCGCGCGGCGCCCGGCCGAGCGGAAATCTGAGAAGAGTCATGCGAGGAAACAGTGCATACATACGGTACGCAGACCGTGAACAGCCGTGGGCACCTGGAGATCGGGGGATGCGATGCGCTGGAGCTGGCGAAGACGTACGGAACACCGGTCTATGTGATCGACGAGACGGCCGTCCGTGACAGATGCCGTTCCTATCTACGGGCGTTCCGCTCGAACTGGCCCCGTGTGGACGTCGCCTACGCGTCCAAAGCGTTTCTGGTGGGCGAAATGGTGCGCCTCGCCACGGAGGAGGGCCTCAGTCTCGACGTCGTGTCGGCGGGCGAACTGCGCCTCGCGCTCTGGGCCGGTGCCCCGCCCTCGAAGATCACGTTCCACGGCAACTACAAGACCCGGGAGGACATCGATCTCGCGGTGCGCAGCCGTGTGCGGTCCCTGGTGATCGACTGCTCGGACGAGATCGACCTCATCGATCGCCGTGCCCGGGATCTCGGTCATGTCCAGGACGTCGACATCCGTCTCAACCTCGGGATCGACATCCACGCCGACCCCAAGTACACGACGGGCAGCCTGGAGTCGAAGTTCGGGCTCCGGGTCCGGGGCGGCGACGCGGCTGCAGCCGTCGCGAAGGTCCTCGAACGGGACAACCTCCGGCTCCGCGGCCTGCACTTCCATCTCGGTGCCCAGGTGCTGGACACCAAATATCACCGGCAGGCCCTCCACGACGTAGGTGAGTTCATCCGGGCGGTCGCCCCCGTCTCGTCGTGGAAGCCGGAGAGCATCACCGCGGGAGGCGGCATGGGGGTGAACTACGACGGGGCTTCCTCCCCGCCGTCGCCCGGGGAATGGGCACGGGACCTCCTGCCCGTCTTCAGTGAACAGGTCGCACCCCATTGCGCCCCGGACGTGGTGTTCGGGGTCGAGCCGGGCAGGTCGGTGATCGCCGAGGCCGGAACCACGCTGTACACGGTCGGTCCGACGAAGAGGAGCGGTACCCGCCGGCTCGTGGCGGTCGACGGCGGGCTCTCGGACAACCCGAGACCGATCATGTACCAGTCGGTGCACAACGTCGTGCTTCCGTCGAATCCCGAGCTGAGGGACGCGGAACTGCACGAGGTGACGATCTTCGGCCGGCACTGCGAGACGGACAAACTCATCGACCGCGTACGGCTTCCCGACCTGCCGCCCGGTGAGGTGCTGGCCGTTCAGTGCACGGGCGCGTACACGCACTCGATGTTCAACCAGCACAACCGGTTCGACAAGCCGCCCGTCGTCTTCGTCAGCGACGGCCGGTCCAGGCTCGTCGTACGCAGGGAACAGTTCTCGGACACGATCCTGACCGAGATGCAGAGCACGGCTGCCGGCTCGTCCGACCGACATGGGGAGAAATAGTGCGCTTTCTGGTCACCGTCCCCGTTTCCCCCTCCGCGGCCGGGTCACTGGCCGGGAGCGTCGTTCTGTGCCGTACGGATCTGCACACCGCGGAGGACAGCACCCTCGCGGGCGCGCTGAGCGAGATATGCCCGGACGTGCTCGTCACGGATCGCCCGATCGGGCGGGAGGTTCTACGCCTCTGGCGCGAAGCGATGCCCGAGCAGCCGATCGCGGTCGTTCGGCTCACGGAGTCCCACGGCACGCTCAGACGCCTCCCGACGATGTACGGGCGGCCGACCTCGGCGATCCTTCCGTTCAGCATTCCGATGTACACCGTCCCACGGCAGCCGGACTCCGGGGGCGGCGTCGACGAGGACGCGAGCCTGTTCGAGGCGCTTGCCGTCGCCGAGCGGTTCGCGCAGGACAGGGAACAGCTCACGGAGCCCTCCCAGGTCACGGCGCCACCGTCGGGGGCCGCGCCCGGAAGGGCGTCGGTCCTCTTGGTCGGCGGTGGCGTCGTGAACCTGGTCACCGCACAGTTGCTGCGTGCGGAAGGCTACGACGTCGCGATGGTCGACGCGGCACCCGACCCGAGGGCCGGGAGACCCTGGGCCGCGTACGGCGCCTCACGCGGCGGTGGCAACGCGCGCATGTTCACCTACACCGAAATGGACGACTACCACGCGAAGTCGGCCGCGGATTCGGATTGCATGACCCTCTTCGACCGGCCCCCCTCCCGGTCCGGCTGGGACGTCCGCCGCCACGGGGGCGAGGACGACCGGCAGTGGGTGCGGGACTTCCGGAGCGTGCAGCCCTGGCTGGCCAGGGCGTACAACGGGGACATCCTCGGGCTGAACAGGCGGGGCGGCGAGCTGTGGCAGACCTGGCTGCGCACCCGGCCGCATCTGTTCGACGACGTGGAACTGCGGCACGACATCCTGCGCCTCTACCAGGACGGGTCCCATCTGGAGGCCGCCCGCCATCGGCAGAACGCGGTGGGGGCGACCGTCGCCTCCTACGGGTCGGCCGAGGTGCGCGAGAGATTCCCCGCGCTGGCGCAGGCCACTCCTCACGCCTTCGCCGGCGGCATCGTCGTCGAAGGCTTCACGGTGAACGTGCACGACTTCATGGCCCGCCTCCTCGACGACCTGGAGGCAGGCGGAGTGCGCTTGCGTTTCGACCTGCGGGTCGAGGAGATCATGAGGGACGAGACGTCCGCGGTGACCGGGGTGCTGACCGCTGACGGCCCGTTGATCTACGACCACTACGTGGTGTCGCCCGGTGCCGGGAACGACGCGTTGCGCCGCCGGATCCCCTCCCTGCAGCAGGTGCACGGGGTCCTCGGCTGCTGGGCCACCGTCCCGAACGGCACCCCGGCTCTCGAACACTCACTGAAGGTGGCGCGGCGCGGCCACGTGGCGGAGGACGCGAACATCACCGTCGGCCGTGACGAGTCCGGGGAGAGCGTGTTGATGATCGGCTCCGGCTACGGGTGGACGGGAAGCGATCCGCGCAACATCGACGAGCGGAAGGTCGAGCACATCCACGCCGCCGTCGCGGACACGGTCGAGGTGCTGTTCCCCGACGCCTACGAGAAGATCGGTGGCCGCGACGGACTGCGCCTGACACAGAAGCACTGCGTACGCCCGTGGACCGCCTCGAACCTCGGAATCTTCGAGACGAGCGCTGCCGCGAACGGGGCCTTCGTCGTCACGGCCGGACACAACACCGGCGGCTTCGCCCAGGCGCCCGTCATCGCCGAAGCGGTCGCCCACGCCCTGCGCGGCGTCGGCCACCCCATGCACACCCTCTACCACCCGCTCCGCACCCAGCGCGTTCTCAACGCGATGGCCGGGCTCGGAGGAGCGTCCCACTGAACCGGGGGCGAGGGAGCGGTGGTCCGCACGTCGGAGCGCCGCCCCGCGCCCCCCTTCCCGGGCTTCGCCGCGCGCTGACGGGCGCACAGTCCTGGAGCCGGTGCGGACGACGGCCCGGCCGACCTGGCCGAGCACCCCGCGTGGTGGACGAGAGGCCCTATGACGAGGCGGGCGGCTGGGGGGAGCGGAGCACGAGCAGGGTGATCTCGCTGGGGGCGAAGACGCGGAAGGGCGGGCCCCAGAAGCCGGTGCCGCGGCTGGTGTAGAGGAGGGTGCGGGCGCCGTGGTGGCTGAGGCCCGCGACGGCCGGCTGGTCGAGGCGGACCAAGTAGTGGAAGGGCCAGATCTGACCGCCGTGTGTGTGACCGGAGATCTGGAGATCGACGCCGTGGGCTGCCGCACGGTCGACGAACGTGGGCTGGTGGGCCAGGAGGAGGACGGGAAGGTCGGCGTCGGCGCCGTCGAGGGCTCCGGCGAGGTGGGCGCGGTGGCCCGTCAGTCCGGAGGACTCGGCGGTGACGTCATCGACGCCTGCGACCACGAGGGTGTCGCCGCCGCGTTCGAGCAGCAGGTGACTGTTGCGCAGCGGCTCCCAGCCCAGCTCGTTCATCAGGTCGACCCACCCCTGGGCCTCGCTGTAGTACTCGTGGTTGCCGGTGACGTACACGCGGGCACGAGTCGCCTTCACGGTGCCCAGCGGGGCGGCCTGCGCGCGACGGCGTTCGGCCGTGCCGTCCGCGATGTCGCCGGTGTGGCAGACCAGGTCGGCTTCCAGGGTGTTCACCGTCTCGCAGACCCGTGCCGACCAGCGGGCACGGTCGAGCGGACCGTAGTGGGTGTCGGTGATCAGGACGACCCGGGTGCCGTCCAGTCCGGCCCCCAGGCGCGGGAGTTGCACGTCCAGCCGGCGCACGCGTGGCACGCGTCGGGCCTCGGCGTACCCCCAGGCGAGCAGCACGGCGGCTACACCGACGACGGCCCAGGTGACGATGCGCGCCCGGTCCTGTCCGTCACCGACACCGGCCACGGTCAGGGCGAGCCGGAGCAGTACACCGAGCAGGACGGACCAGGTGAACAGGACCCAGATGCTGCCCAGCAGCGTGTCACCGACGATCGCCGCCCGGTCCTGCTGGCGCCGACCGTGGCCGCGCACCATCGCGAGCGGCATACCCATCAGGCCGAGGGCGAACAGCGTGGTGCCGATCACCGCGACGGGGAGCGGCCAGTGCTGGCCGGTGTGCAGGAGAACCCAGCACGGCACTGCCCACAACAGGACGGGGGCGACCAGGGGGATGTAGCGCATCACGCGCCGCAGCCGGCTCGGTGGTTCCGCCTGCGCTTCACCGGCGGCGGATTGGGTGTTGTCGGTCTCGGTCACGCTACCCCTCCTGAGGTTCTGTCCGGCGGATCGTGCCCCTGGCGGACCCGGGTGGTGGCCGGGGCACAGTCGTCGTACCGGCCACCGCGGCCGCCCGGACGTGATCCGCCGTCCTTGGCCTGGTTCTGCTCCGGCCTCAGCTGCCGGAATCTCCTGGAGAGCTCATTGTCCGCCGTCGCGTCAGGGGCCGTGCGCCCGGGTTCGGTTCGTTCCTGCGGTCCGGCGACGAGCGCGCGGGTCGGTCGGGCCGAGCGGTCACGGTCCCGCTGCGCTCGGGGAGCCCTCACCCGCCGTTGCCCTGGTGCGGTCAGCTGCCGGCGGGTAGCTGCCGGGCGAAACGACGGACAGCGTCGGTGAAGGCATCGGGATCGTCGAAGTTCGCGAGATGTCCTGCCCGCGGGATCAGTTCGACGCGGGCGTTCGGATGCGCGCGGGCGAAGGCCTGCTCGCCGGAACGGAAGACGGTGTCCTTCTCGCCGTTCAGGAGGAGCACGGGAGCGGCCACATGACGCATCGCACCCGCGTCGAAGCGGCCGAGCAGTCCGGGTGCGTGCTCCTCTCGGAGCGGGTCAGGTGCACGTTCCCGGGCGTCCCCGGATCCCGACCCGATCCCGCTTCGGCTTCGGGCTCCGGTACGCCGACGGGTGGGTGCACCGGGGTGTGCCTCGAAGGTGGGGGTATAGGGGGTAAGGGAGAGCCGAGTGAAGGAGATTCGATGACGAAGGACACGTCGCTGCGCGCGGTGGGATGGGCGCAGTCGTTCCCGGTGTCGCAAGGGGTGCGCGCCGGCCGTCGATGGACGCGGGAGCACCTGGCGTCCCTGGAATGGGCCGAGGACGCCCCCGAGACGGTGGACGCGATCCTGCTCAGCGTCTCCGAGCTGATCACCAACGCCCACGTGCACGCGCACAGCGACGCGCAGCTGGTCCTCACCTGGGACAGCCACTGCCTGCACGTGAGTGTTCATGACTCCGATCCCGTGCCCCCCGCCAAGCAGCCCGAGGACCACACGACGACCGGGGGGCGCGGACTGGCCATCGTCGACGCGCTCGCCGACGGCTGGGCCACGCATCCGCAGGCGTCGGGCAAGACCGTCACCGCCTGCTTCCTACCCCCGGGTGCTGCGAAGCCCGAGCACGGTGGGGACGTCAGCTGACTCCCGGGCGCAAGTGACCCGCTGCGGCGGGAGGAGAACCGGGATGAAGTGCGACCCGGTCCCATTTGGCGGACGCCTCGCGACGGTGTGGCCCGAGACCTGCGTGGTCCGGCAGAGCCGTTGCCACACACGTCGAACCGTCAACCACGACCGGCGGTGCGAAATGCCCCTGGGCCCGCAACTTACTGGCCCCCACGTCGATCTTCGGTGACTCGTCCCGATGACGATTCTTCCCGGGCAGGTGGCCGTCACACTGCCGCTGGCGCCGCGTTCGATGATGGGTGATTCCTTGTACTGGAACGTGATGTCGGAGACAGGCGCTGACCGGTGTGCCTGCTCCCTCTCCACAAACGAAATAGCACCGGCGAGGTTGCTGATTTACGGAAGCTTGCGGTGCGAGTGGAAATGGTGACGGATTGATCCCAGGCCATTTTGATGGGCGGGCGAAACGGAAAGGCCTATCGGAATGGGACGTTCGTAGCGGACATCCGGCAGGATCAGCGACGACCTGCACGTTCATCCCCGTGAGTGCGGCAGGAACGGGTAACCGAAGAGGCCCCCGAGCAAGGTGATCGAGACGTCAGAGATCTCGATCAACAGCGCTCGGGGGCCTCGCTCTTCGCCATTCACGACCCATCACCCGGTCGGTGGTCAAAGCGGAGAAGCTCAGTGTTTGAAGGCGTCCTTCGCCTTCTCCTTCGCCTGGCGGGTGTCGCCCTTGGCCTGGTCGGCCCTGCCTTCGGCAGTAAGGCGTTCGTTCCCGGCCGCTCGGCCGGCAGCCTCCTTGACCTTGCCCTTGGCCTGCTCGGTCTTCGCCTGGGCCTTCTCATCGGCAGCCATGTCGTTCACACCTTTCTCTGCTCGGCATCCGGAACACCTCTCGTGTCACCGATGACAGCGCGTGCAAACACCGCGGGGGGGGACGAGTTTCTCCGCGCTCGTCTGTCATCGGAGGAATCGGAGAATCGGAGGAATGGGTCCTGATCGCGGAGCAGTGTGTGTGTCGACGACGATCGCCGCTGACGCGGACCACCGACGCGGGCACGCGGGTCCCAGGGGTGAGCGCTCCCCGAGCCGTGCGGGGCGTCGACGGCCGAATATGATCACGTCGATCGGCCAGGGGGGCCGGATCTTCACGGCCTTTGGGGGCGACACTGTGGGTGTCATCGCGGGTGCGGTTGTTGTGGTCTTCGTCGTTGTCTGCGGGTGGTGGGTCGTTCGGACCTACAACCGGCTCGTCCGGCTACGGAACCAGACGCAGGCTTCGTGGGCGCAGATCGATGTGCAGTTGAAGCGGCGCCATGAGCTGATACCGAATCTCGTCGAGGGGGCGCGAGGCTACGCCGCTCACGAGCGCGGCACTCTCGAAGCGGTCACCGCCGCGCGCGGGGAGGCCATGGGCGGCGGGCTCGGTGTCACGGACCGGGCAGCCGCCGAGGACGCGCTCACCGCGACGCTGGGGAGGCTGTTCGCGCTCGGGGAGAGCTATCCGGAGCTCAAGGCGGATCAGCACTTCAGCACGGTGCAGGCCGAGTTGACGTCGGCGGAGGACAAGATCGCGTACGCGCGACAGTTCTACAACAGCGCCGTGCAGAGCTACCACACCGCCCTCGAGAGCTTCCCGGGGAACGTCGTGGCCGGGCTGGGCGGCGCGCATGAGCGGCGGGAGTACTTCGAGGCCGCCGGTGTGGCGCAGGATGCCGTCCGGGTGAGGTTCGCGTGACGCTCACCGAACAGCTCTACTGGGGCGGCGCCGGCCTGATCGTGCTCTGGCTCGTCGCCTTCGGGATCGCGCTGACCGCCACCCGCAACGGCGCGGTCACCCCGGAGCCCGCGACCCAGGAGTTCGGGACCGACCCCGAACCGCCCGCCGTGGTCGCCCTGCTCGGCAATCACTGGCGGGGCGTTGAGCATGCCGCCGCGGCCACCCTGCTGGACCTCGCCGCCCGCGGACTGGTCGAGCTGCGGCAACCGGGCGACGACCCGGCCCGCGGCACCGTTCACGTCACCGAGGCCGGCCGGGCGGCGCCGGTGCTGATGCCCTACGAGCAGCGGGTCCTGGACCGCGTCACCGCCAGGGCGGCGAACGGCGGCGCACCCATCGGGGCGATCGCCTTCCGCGACGAGAAGCGCGCCGCCGCCTGGAACGCGGAGCTGCGCCGGGAGGTCGTCACCGACGCCCGGCTGCGCGGCCTGTCCCGGTACCGGTTCGCTCCGTTGCTCGTCAGCGCGTTGATGTTCCTGGCCTTCGGGCCTGGCGCGCTGTTCGCCGTGGCCGCGATCATGGGAGGGCACGGCGTGCGCGCCGCACTCTGCGTCGGCGCGGCTCCGTTCGTCGCACTGATCTTCCTGCTCGGCAGGTCCCTGGGCGAACGGGCGACACCGAAGGGGCTCGAACGTGCCGGGCATTGGGCCGGACTGCGAACCTGGCTGACGGCGCACGAGGACTTCGCCCAGCTGCCGCCCGCATCCGTGACGGTGTGGGACCGCTATCTGGCGTACGGGACCGCGCTCGGCGTCACCACCCTGACCGGCCGGCTCCTCGGCTTCGACTCCGGAGACCGGCGACGCGTCTGGTCCTCGTACGGAGGGACCTGGCGCCCGGTGCGGATCCGCTACCCGCGGCTGCGCCCCGGCTTCGGTGTCTCGACGCGCCGGCTGCTGCATCTGGCGGCAGCGGCGGCCGTGGTCGCGGTGGGCTTCTGCGCCTTCGCCGTACTGAGGCAGCCCGACTGGGTGGTCGCGGTCGACGAGGGCTCGCTGCGCAGGCCGGGGGTGGTGCTGAGCGCCGTCTGGGTGGGCGTGGCGCTGCTGGCCCTCGTGGTGGCCGACCTGTTCCGCCTGTGGACACTGTTCGTCGCGTTCCTGGCGACGATGCCCGGAAACTTCGCGAGCGGCAGCCACGGATGGTTCAGGGACACGGCGGTCCACGAGGGGCCTGTTCCTGCCGAGTTGGCGGTGATCACGGTCTTCGGTGCGGTGGCGGTCTACTTCCTGGCACTCGCCTGTCTGGAACGGCGGGAGCCCGACACGATCACCGGTGAGGTGCTGCGGATGGAGTCGCGCAAGGGCAGGAACGCGGCTCGGTTCCTGGCCCTGGACGAGGGGAGGACGGACCTGACCATCGCATGGGCGCTGCCCGCGGCCTCGCAGGGCATCGCGACCGGCGCCCAGGTGCGGCTGAGGGTCTCCCGGGGCACCCGCACCGTCCGCTCCGCGGAGCTGGTGAGGGCCGCGATGCCGGAGGGCGACCGGGCGAAGGCCGCCGAGCCGGGCAAGTCCTGAGCAGCAGGATGCTTCCGGAGCGCCTCCGTGGTGAGGCGCTCCGGAAGCCTGCCCGGGTGGGAGGGCCGGCAGTCCGAAGAGCAGTGCCGACGGCTGGTTCGCCGTCGGGGCTCCGGAGCCCCACTCATCCAGCGGAGCCGGTGCGCCCCTCGGCGCCGTGCCAGTCCAGTATGACGACAGTGGCATCGTCCTTGAGGTTGCCCCGGCAGGCGTCCAGTACCGCTGTGGTCAGGGCGCGGACGGCTTCCCTGGGATGCGAGGCGCGGGTGTCGACCAGGAGAGAGGCCAGGTCGACGACCGCGGCACCACGTTCCTGCATGCCGTCGGTGAGCAGGACCAGGCGGTCGCCGGGGTGCAGCTGAAGCTCCTGGAGCTGGTAGGAGGTGGGCGCGGCGACTCCGAACGGCAGGTTCACGGCGAGCTGGACCTCCTCGACCTCGGTGGCACCGGCCCGCAGACGCAGCGGCCAGGGGTGTCCGGCGTTGACCAGTTCGCAGGTGCCCGTCTCCAGACGGATGCACATCAGTTGTCCGGTGGCCAGTCCACGACTGTGGGTCAGCAGGGCCTCGTGAGCGCGATGGGCCTGGTGCAGCGCGTCGCACCCCGTGCGGCGGGCGCCGCGCAGCGCAGCTGTGACCAGCGTGGCCAGCAGAGCGGAATCGGTGTCGTGGCCCATGGCGTCGGTGATGGACAGGTGCAGCGTGTCCTGATCGAGGGTGTAGTCGTAGGTGTCACCGCCGATGTCGTCCGCCGGGACCAGACCTGCGGCGAGGGTGAACTGGGGGGCCTCGCAGCAGGAGGCCGAAGGGAGCAGCTGATGCTGGATCTCGGCGGCCAGACTGGTCCGGGTGGTGCGGCGGCCGGCGTGGTACAGGTCCGTGAAGCGGCGGTCCGTCACGATGATGTAAGCCAGCGCGTGGGCCGCTTCGCTGATCTGTCCGAGCACGGTGTCGTCGGCGGACTGCAGGGTCACCTCCAGCACACCGATGCAGTCACCGCGATTGCTCACCGGCGAGATCACCCGCCGTCCGCCCTGACTGTCCGGCTCCACGTGCTGGCGCTGGCTGCGGAGAACCGTGTCGTAAATACTGTCCTGCAAGCAGATCTGCTCCGCAGTGTCCGTCATGTCACCCTCGGCGGGTGCGGTCAGGCGCAGCAGGCGCTGCCCCATGAGATCGACGAACAGGAACGACACGCTCTCCGCTCCGAAGCGCTTGCGCAGATCGTGCGCGATCACGCCGACGGACTCCCCGGGCGGCGCGGACTCAGCGGCGGCCAGAAGCTCGCCGAGTTCCAGATCTCTGCCATCCATGGCAACCTCCCATCATCTGTCGCCACTTATTCCCCGGGTTTCGCCGAGCTCACCCGATACGTTCTTCCCGCCGTTCCGCAGTGCCCTCCAAACCTCCTCGTGCGCGGCTGGGAGCACGCCCGGGCTCCCTGTTCGTCACCCGCTTCGCCCCGCCGTACTGCACTGCGGCTAGTTTGTGTGCAGGACAGGTACGCAGGCCCGTGGTGACAGAGGTGCACGGGGGACGGGAGGTCGGGAAGAGTGTCGCTGCGCGGAGGTGACCCAGCCGAGATCGGTGGCTACCCGCTCGAGGCGCGGCTCGGTTCGGGTGGCATGGGCACGGTCTTTCTGGCCCGTACGAGCTCGGGGCGGCCCGTCGCGATCAAACTGATCCACCAGCAGTTCGCGGGGGACGAAGAGTTCCGCATCCGTTTCCGGCAGGAGGTGGCGGCGGCGAGGCGGGTGAGCGGCGCGTTCACCGCCGCCGTGGTCGACGCCGCTCCCGAGGCCGAGCAGCCGTGGATGGCGACGACCTACATCGAGGGGCACACGCTCGCCCAGCGCATCGCCGCGGAGGGCCCGCTGGACGGAGCGGAGCTGAGACGGCTGGCCATCGGGCTGGCGGAGGCGCTGCGCGACATCCACCGGGCCGGGGTCGTCCACCGCGACCTG
The DNA here is from genome assembly GCF_042667905.1 of Streptomyces sp. NPDC057287. NCBI lineage: Bacteria > Bacillati > Actinomycetota > Actinomycetes > Kitasatosporales > Streptomycetaceae > Streptomyces > Streptomyces sp. NPDC057287. Next base: position 249,021 of record NZ_JBHUYV010000011.1, read on the forward strand.
AAGCCTTCGAACGTCGTCCTCTCGCCGGAGGGCCCGCGCGTCATCGACTTCGGCATCTCGCGCGCCGCGGACCAGCAGACACTGACGATGACCGGGCGGGTCATCGGTACGCCGCCCTTCATGTCGCCGGAGCAGTTGCAGGCGCCGCGCGGAGTGGGGCCGCGGTCCGATGTCTTCTCGCTGGGGACGCTGCTGGTGTACTCCGCGACGGGCCACGGGCCCTTCGACGCGGACAGCCCGTACATGACGGCGTACCAGGTGGTGCACGAGGAACCCTCCCTGGGCGCCGTGCCGCCGGCGCTGCGCGCGGTCGTCGAATCGTGCCTGGACAAGGAGCCCGAGGGGCGTCCCTCGGCGGACGAACTCCTGGTGCTGCTGCGGGACCTGCCTGCCGACCTCGGTGGAGCCGGCCCGGGCGGGGCCGGCGCGGGCTGCACCCGCGACATGATCACCGAACAGCACCTCGCGACGCCGGACACGCCGGCGCCGGCTGCCCCTGCCACCGCCCCGGCCGCTCCCGGTGCGGGGAGCACCGGCACCCCCGTCGGCCGCCGTCTGCGCCGTCGTTGGCGTCCCGTGCTCGCGACCGCGGTCGCGGTGGCAGCGATCGGCGGGGGAGTCGCCGCGCTGACGGCGGGCGGCTTCGGGGGGAACGACGACGGCAACAGCGTCGCGGCGCCGGGTGCCGCACTTCCGGCGGGCTTCGAGCCGTGGCGCACGACCGTGCCGGGCGGTCGCGAGGACATCCCCGACGAGCTGCGCTGTGTCGCGCGCGGCGACGCGCTGTTCTGCGGGGGCGGAAGCGTCCTCGCGACCCGTATCAGGCCCGGGGACGGCTCGCGGGTGTGGACGGCGAAGAGCCCGGGCGTCCCCGTCCAGGGCATGCACCTGGTGGGAGCCACCGACGACACGGTCCTCGGTTACCGCTTCGCCGCACAGGACGCTCCGCAGGGCGCCCCCAGCGAGGTGGTGGCCATCGACGCGGACAGCGGCCGGGAGCTGTGGTCCGTGCCGTCCGGCGCCGAGTCGGCGGCTGTCACGGGCCGGAGTCAGGACGCGCTCGTGGTCGGCTCCGCCGTCGTGACGGTCGACGCCTCCAACTCCCGCTTCGAGGCCCGGGACGCGCACAGCGGTGAGGTCACCTGGACGACGCCGTTCCCGGCGGATACGCAGTGCGCTCCCGTTCCGGTCGGCCCTCAGCTCCTCGCGATGTGCGCGACCCACGCGGAGGTGGACGCCTTGGAGGTGCGCCACCCCACCCTGTACGCGGTCGACCGCGCCTCGGGGACACTCGGCAGGCCCATCGCGGTCGACGGCCCCGCCGTGCCGATGGGCGTCGCCGACGGCAGGCTCGTACTCCTTCAGGAACACCGGGAGGGACCGGCTCTGGCCGGCTACGACGCAGTGGCGCGGGTCGACCCGGACTCACGGAAGGTCACGTACTCCCGGCTGGCCAGGACGTACGCGGGGACGCCCGGTATGGCGGACGGCACCGTCTACGTGAGCGGGCAGACCGGTCTCGTCACGGCGCTCGACCCCGCGAGCGGCCGGAAGAAGTGGTCTCGGCAGACGGGCGTGGAGGGGGCGTCGGGCCCTGTCGAGGGCGCCGACGCACTGTACTTCAGCTCGGCCACCGGCCGGGTCGTCGCGCTGTCGCCTTCCGACGGCAGCACCTTGTGGACGACGGATCCGCAGGCCGACGGCCTGACGGGGGAGCAGGGCGCAAGTCCGCGGGTGACCGTCGCGGGGGGTGCCGTGATCGTGGCCGCGGCCAAGAACACCCTCTTCGCCTTCGACGCGCAGAAGCCGCCGAAGTCGGGCTGACCGGGCGGGCCCCGGAGTCCGGCCGCCTTCCTGGCGGTGCGGTCGTCCCGGCGGTTCACCCGGCCGCCCGCGCAGCCGGCGACGAGGCCGCCCACAGGCCCCCGGATGAGCCGGCGAGCGGCCGTCGTGTGTCGGCCGCCCGCCGTCCGGGCCGGCCAGGACGGCGGGCCGTCGAGTACAGCAGACGTGGCGGCGGACGCGCCCGCCTCTTGCGGGCGTCCTGGCCTCGTCAGCCGGTGGCGGCGTTGAGGAGGTCGAGAACGCTCTGCTGGCAGCCGTAGTCGGTGGTGCCGTTCCCGCCGTTCCAGTGCGGGCCGTACTGGTCGAGGGCGTTGCGGTCGCGGTCGTAGGCGCTGTTCGCCCAGCGGGTGAGGGCCGGGGCGTAAGGGCGGCCGGACAGCTGACGGTTGAGCGCGCCGAGGCCGCGGACGTAGGCGCCCTTGAAGCTCGGACCGTCGCCCGTGCAGCTGTCGCCCTCGCCGGGCTCGCGCAGTACGCCGTCCGTCTGGAGCCGTACCGTGGAGGCGTCGGCCAGTCCGCGCGCCGTCGTCAGGAGGCCGGAGTCACCGGTGGCCTTGTGGAATTCGGTCAACGCGCCGAGGATGACGCCCTGGTTGTAGGTCCAGGTCGTCTGGCCGTTGTTCGCGCAGGCGTCATCGAGACCGTCGTTGATCATGTGGTCACCGTTGATCATGCCGCTGTTGCGGAACCAGTCCCATTCACTCCTCGCCCGGTTCAGATACGTGGTGTCTCCCGCGATGCGGTTGTGCAGGGCCGAGGTGAGCTGGAGGAACAGCTCGTTGGTGATGGCGTTCTTGTAGTTGCCGTTCGTGCTCCAGCGGACCCCGCCACCACAGGTGTTGTTCCAGTTCGCGTACATGTGGTCCGCGTCGGCCCGCGCGGTGTCGAGGTACCGGCGGTCGCCGGTGAGATCGTAGGCGGCGATCCAGGCCAGGCCCCACCAGCCGGTGTCGTCGAGGTACTCGTTGCGGAACTGGCCTCCCTGCGCGTTGATGTTCTTGTCGTAGGTCGCGGCGACGGCGTAGGTGTAGCTGCCCATGCCGCTGATCCGGCTGTTGTCGATGATCGCGGTCAGCGCGTTGGCGCCGGTCCACCAGCCGTTGCCGCCGAACAGCTTGCTGCTCCGGTCGAACGACATCATCAGCGCGGTGGCCGCCGCGGTGCTCCGGCTGCCGGCGTTCCAGGTCGTCCGTGCCCAGGGCGTGCACGCGATGGCCCCGCCGGCCGGCTGCCCGCAGGCCCGCAGTGCCCCGACACCCTGGGTGTTCCAGTCGTCGACGTTGTACATCTGGGTGCGCCAGCCTCGCCCCCCGGAGGGCACCGCGGTGTCGCCGAGGCGGCTCCCCGCGGCCCAGGTCCGGCCGCCGTCCATGGACCGGTCCAGCCACACCCGGTCGTCGGGCCCTCCGTTGTCGATGGACGCCCAGCCCATCGCGTCGGTGTCGTCGAAGTGCAGGGCGACCGATCGCGAGGAGACGGTGGCGGTGACGGGTACACGGTCCTGTGGGCTCAGCGCCGGGTCCCGTGCGTCGCAGTACCTGTTGCACACGGCCGTCGGTGCCGCGGCGGCGGGAGGTGACGGCAACCCGCCGACGAGAAGGGCAGACAACGTTGTCAGAGCGGCGGCCGAGGTGAATCTCAGTGACTTCATGGGGGAGCTCCCGATACGTCTGGTCGCGGTGGGGGATGCCGTGCGGGTGCAGGAGAGCGCTCTCAGAAGTTAGCCAAGCGGCATGGCCACGTCAACGGATTGGGCCGACGGCGGGTGGTCGCGTCGTGACTGGAGCCCGGACGGCACGTCCGTGCCGCCGAGTGTCGGGCGAGCGGAGAACGCCGAGGCCACGCCAGTGGCCCGGAAGCGATGAGGGAGCAGAGTGTGACAGCACCACCCTGCTCCCCGACGCCCGGCGTCGTGTGACGCCTCAGGACGCGTTGTCCCCCTGGGTCAGGGTCTCCCAGGCCACGAAGAGGTTGTTCGTCCCCATCGGGCGCCCGGCCAGGGTGTAGGCCTCGGTGTTGCTCATGGCGTTTCCGAGCCGGTTGTGCAGCGCGTTGAAGCCGACCTCGGTGACGGGGCCGAGCCCGCGGTTGATGCTGCCTCCGCACAGCCAGGACGGCGGGCTGTTCAGTTCGTACGTGGCGTGGAAGCCCAGAGCGTGCCGAATCCGTTCACCGAACTCCGGATACAGGTCCTGGCCCTGGATGCGAGAGGTCTCGGCCACCTGGGACATGGCTGCGATGCCGTAGCCGGTGTGGACGAAGTCGCGGCAGGTCTCCTGGGCGAGCCCGTTCACGAATGTGGTCTGGTTGTGCCAGTAGCCGATGATCTCGTCGCGGGTGTCGCGCCCGTCTCCCGGCTTCGTGCGCGGCAGGGCACCGTCCGAGGCGAGGTAGACGAAGGCGGGCACCCGGTTGCGGTAGAGCGACACCGCTCTGTCGTAGATGCCCTTGTCGTCGAGGAAGACCCCGATGCCGATGATGGCCTGGGTCATGCTCAGCTCCCAGTTGCCGTTGGAGTTCGAGCCGTTCTGGATCTCCGGGTAGTAGACGTCGCGCAGCATGGTGCCGAAGCGGCCGGAGTTGGGCCAGTTGCCGTAGACGTGCTTGATGATCTCGGCGGCCTTGGGCCATGAGGAGGCCGCCCAGGCGGTCTGCAGCGGCGCGTTGCTGTTGGTGTGGTCCCGGACGGTGGCCGACCAGGCGTCCATGATCTGGATCGCCTTCGCGGCGTGAGCGGCATTGCGGGTGACGTACCAGGCCAGGGCGTGGGTGTACGCCGCGATCGCGTCCTCACGCTCGTCCGTGCAGCCGTAGTTGGGATTCGAGTACGAACCGCACTCGACGACGGCGCGCGGGTGGGGGGTGTACGAGAGGGAGGCGTACCGCGAAGCCATCATCTGGCCGTAGGCGGCTGCCTGGGGAGCGGTGCCCGCGTTGACGCGGCTGCGCATGGTGTCCAACTGGGCCCGGCTGACGCCGACGCCGGGGTGGGTGAACGCGGCGGGGGCGGCTTGCGAGGCCGGAACGGCGCCGGATGCCGCGCGCGCGGCATCCGGCTGCGCCGCCGAGGCCGGCAGGGCGAGGAGGCCGGCCAGCAGCCCGCCCAGCACTGCTGTCAGGGTCGATCTCAGGAATCCGCTTCGCATGGGGGGTGTGCCTTTCTACCGAGAGGACGTTCCTGTATGTGAACACTTCCTGCGGACGTGAATGGTCGATGCCTTCAGGAAGCTAACGGCATGCCATGTGCGCGTCAAGGTCTAGACCTGCGTGACCGCACATCACCGACCGGGAGCCCCTCGGATCGAACCCCCGTCGGGTCCCGCGGTGGTTCCCGGCCGACGACCGGCCGGTCCGGAGTGCCGAAGCCTTCGTGCCGCTGTCCCCGGGCACGTACGATCCTCGCCGGAGCAAGCGAGCCGGACAGGACGAACGGGGATTTCTCATGCAGTGGACCGCCCGCCAGGAATTCGACCGCTGGGCCGGACGGCAGCAGGGCTGGGGCCTCGGCCTCATGGCCGTCGCAGCGGCCCTGTTCCTCTGGCTGGGCTACCTCTTGCTGATGCCGTTCAGTGTGGACAGTGACTCCTTCGGTGAGATCGCTTGCGACGCACCGGTGTTCTACGACAGCGAGGCCACGCCGTACAGCCAGAGCACGCCCAAGCTGTGCGTCGCCGAGCGCGACTGGCCGGAGCTGCTCGCGCTCGGCGCCCTCGCCGTGCCGCCGGCCGTGGCGGGCGCGGCCCTGTTCGTGAGCGGGAGCGCACGCAAGCGGGTGAGCGGCCATGTCTTCCGCATCCTCGAGATGCAGGATTCCGAGGAACGCGCACGGCAGAAGGCCCGCCCGAAGAAGGCCTGACCGCCGGGCGTCGCGGACACCGTCGCTCTCCGGGGGTGCGGGGTACCTGCTTGATCGTCCCCGGGCGGGGTAGCGAACGTGCATGGCTACCGACAGATCCACTGCTGCGAGCGGCTACGTGCAGCCCGAAGTCGACGTCCGGGCACTGACGGACGTGCTCGACGGCGAGTACGCCGAGATCCGCGACCTCGTCCGCACCAACCTGGCGACCTACGCCTCCGTCCTCGAGGAGGCCGACGAGCTCGGCTTCGACGCGTTCCGTGAGCGGGTGCGCGAGGTCGTGGTCGAGATGGCAGCGACGGGGCAGACCGGCATGGGGTTCCCGGGCGAGTACGGCGGTGGCGGCGACATCGGAGCCTCGATCGCCGCGTTCGAGACGCTCGCCTTCGGGGACCTCTCGGTGCTGGTCAAGGTCGGCGTGCAGTTCGGACTCTTCGGCGGCGCGATCCTGCATCTGGGCACCGCACGCCACCACGACGCGTATCTGCCGGACCTGATCACCGGGCAGCTGATGGGCTGCTTCGCGATGACCGAGACGGGGCACGGCTCCAACGTGCAGGCGCTCGGCACCGTCGCGAGGTACGACGCCGCGGGCCAGGAGTTCGTCATCACCACCCACGGCGACCAGGCGCGCAAGGACTACATCGGCAACGCGGCACGTCATGGCGAACTGGCCGTCGTGTTCGCGCAGCTGGAGGTGGGCGGGAAGTCCGAGGGCGTGCACGCGTTCGTGGTGCCGATCCGGGCCGGGGGTGAGGTGGCGCCCGGTGTGCTGATCGAGGACGACGGCCGCAAGATGGGTCTCAACGGAGTGGACAACGGGCGCCTGTCGTTCGACGGCGTCCGGGTGCCGCGAGAGGCCCTGCTCAACCGCTTCGCCGACGTGACCGCCGAGGGCGTCTACGAGAGCCCGATCGAGAACCCGAACCGGCGCTTCTTCACCATGCTCGGCACTCTCGTGCAGGGCCGGGTCAGCGTCGGCGGGGCCGGGGTCAACGCCGCCAAGGTCGCCCTGGCGATCGCCACGAAATACGCCGTGCGGCGCCGGCAGTTCGAAGCGGCCCCGGACGCGGAGGAGCAACTGCTCCTCGACTACGGCCTCCACCAGCGGCGCCTGCTGCCGCTCATCGCCCGTACGTACGCGTTGCACTTCGCGCAGGACGTCGTGCGCACACAGCTGCACGAGGTCTTCTCCGGCATCAAGGACGACGCCTACGCACGGCGCCAGCTGGAGTCACGTGCCGCCGGGACCAAGGCGCTCGGGACCTGGCACGCCACCCGGGTCGTCCAGGAGTGCCGGGAGGCGTGCGGCGGCGCCGGCTACCTCGCCGTCAACCGGTTCGCCGCGCTCAAGAGTGACAGCGACATCTTCACCACCTTCGAGGGCGACAACCACGTCCTGCTGCAGCTGGTGGCCAAGGGCCTGCTCACCCATTACGCGAGCGAGTTCGAGGACCTGGACCAGCTCGGCATGGTCCGCTACGTGACCGGCCTCGCCGTCGAGACGGTCATAGAGAAGACGTCGGCCCACAAGCTGCTCGAACGGGTGCGTGACCTGCTGCCCGGCGGTGACGAGTGGGACCAGGAGGCAGGGCTGCTCGACTCGGAGTACCACCTCGCCATGCTTCGCTACCGCGAGGAGCACATGCTCGCCGGAGTGGCCCGGCGCCTCAAGCGCGGGATCGACCAGAAGCGCAATCCCGGCGTCGTCTTCTCGCAGGTCCAGGACCACGTCATCGCGGTCGCCCACGCACACGTCGAGCGGCTGGTGCTGGAGGCGTTCGTCGACAAGCTGGGTGCGCTGCCCGAGAGCGGCAACAAGGTCGCGCTGGGCCTGCTGTGCGACCTGTTCGCCCTGTCGACGATCGAGGCGGACCGGGCCTGGTTCATGGAGCACGGACGGCTGACCGTCCAGCGGTCCAAGGCGATCAGCCGCGAGGTGAACGACCTCTGCCGCAAGATCCGGCCCCTCGCCGTCGAGTTCGTCGACGCCTGGGGCATCCCGCCCGAGATGCTGCGCGCGCCGGACCTGGTGGGCTGATCCGGCACGACCGGACCGGCCGAGCCGGGACGCGCGCCCGGGAGCCTCACGAATGCCTGGGCCGGTCGCTGTGCCCCACCGGAGGGGTGGGGCACAGC
>NZ_JBHUYV010000011.1:256870-288024 GCF_042667905.1 Streptomyces sp. NPDC057287
TGTTTTCGGTGTTTGTGGTGTGCGTTGTGTTGTGGGTGGCGGGTTTTTTGTTTGTTGGCGTCGGTGTGGGGGGGGGGGGCACAGCGACCGGCCCAGGCGTCACGGACGGGTCGGCTCAGGTCACGAGCTCGCCACGACCATGCCGAGGATCATGCCGCCGACCAGGCCCAAGGCGCTCACCACGATGGCGGGCACGGCGAGCCGCTCGTGCCGGACGGTCTTGGCGATGATGGCCAGCACCAGGCCGACCACACCGAAGACGATCGGCAGGAGGATGAACGAGATCACACCCAGCACCATGGCGATGATGCTCAGCACGTTCCCGGTCGCGGTGCGCTGCGGTGTGCCGTGGGGCTGCTGCCCGGTCGGTTGGTTGCTGTACTGCGCCGTCATCTGCCACTCCCTCGTGATCGATCGGAGGCCGGATCCCGATATCGGCCGGCCAATTCCACGAGTACCCCGAAGTCCCCTTATGACACGGCCAGTTGGAAGAGCCTCGGCCGGGACGTCAAGGTCGCGGCGTCTTCTCCCCGTGCACGGCCGTGTACTCGGCTGCGAGCCAGGGGCCCAGGTCGTCGACGAGCATTTCGAGTACTGCCGGGTCGGTCGACGGGGCGCGGCCGACGGTGGCGGCGACGCGCATCTGCTCGACGCGGTCCGGGTAATAGCGGCCGAAGAGTTCGGCCGATCTGTCCAGGTCACTGGTCCAGCCACCCCATCGGGGCATGATCAGTGTGAACCCGGTGCGCACCGTGCGGCGCCCGGCGAGGCGGCTGAGCCGCCGGTGATCGGCATCCGTCGTGGCTGAGCGGACTTCTGCGCGCCAGCGCTGAAGAGCGAGTGCCAGGTCGCCGTTGGTTTCGTGGGCCAGGAGACTCGTGGGACGGTAACGCGGGAGCCGTTCCGCAAGGTCGGGGCCGAGCAGCGGAGTGCAGAGGCAGGCGATGAAGAATCCGGCGTCGTGGAGTTCGAGGTCGCTGAGCAGGACCTGCCTGCTGGTCAGCAGGATTCCGACGCCGTCGATCTGAGGGAACGCCCGGTCGAGTGAGGCCTCGATCGCACCGGCGTCGGCGCGGTCGGCCTCGGTGGGCTCGTGCTGGAGGGCGAGCTGGAGGTCGAGGTCGGAGACTCCGGGTGTGGCGGTGCCACGGGGGATGCTCCCGTAGAGGTAGGCGCTGTGCAGGCGGTCACGGTCGAACACCGTGGCGAGGCGAGTGCGGACGGCGTCGACGACGGGGACGAACTCCGCCGTGACCCGGTCCAGGGCGCCTTCGCGTCCGATCGTTCCGTCGGGGTCCAGCCCTCGTCCGTTCATGGCGCCACTGTGCCCGGTCCGCCGTACGTTGCCGAGCGGATTTCCCAGGTCGGGGGCGCTCGGGCGCGGCCCGGCACATCCTTGGTCTGACGCCGGACTTTCGGGGTAGACGGCTTTGAGCGGGATGAGGACTTTCAGATCGGGGGGTTCCGTGAACCAAGTGGCGAAGAGCCTTGAGCAGCAGCAGCAGCAGCAGCAGTCGGCCGGCGGTCCCATCGGGGCAACCGCGGCCTTCGACCGGGGCGAGGGCATCGCGGAGGCCCGCGGCCTCGCGCGGTCTTTCCTTTCAGATGTGCAGGCGGTTCACGGACTGCCTGTCTCCAGCAGAGTGCTGGGGACGGTGCAGCTCGTGGTGAGCGAGTTGGTGACCAACGCCGAGAAGTACGCTCCTGGGCCCTGCCTTCTCACCCTCACGATCGAGGAGGGCGCCGTCCAGGTGAGTGTGTGGGACAGCGGGACCACGCTGCCCTCCGTCCTGGCCCCGGACCCGACCCGGATCGGTCAGCACGGTCTGGAGATCGTGATGGCCGTGTCGCGCAGCTTCGCCGTGCACAGGGAACCCGTCGGGAAGCGGATCACCGCAGCCGTCGTCCTCGCCGATGACCCCGGTGGCGACGTCCTCGGCCGGCAGCCCTGAGACAGGAGTCCCGGAACCTCGGCCGGCGGGCGCCCGCCACCGGCCCGCGCGGCCGAGCCGCCCGGACCGGGGCCGGGCGCTCCTGGCCGCCGGGGCGGGACCAGGATCCGGATACCCGCCGGGACCGGGTGAACGGCACCGCCTGACCGGGCGGACCTCGGGAGCTTCCGGGGCGCGCGAGACGCTCCGCGCCGTGCGGTCCGCTGACCGCGGCGCGATCGCCGGGCCTCGCGGACGCGGCCTCACCCCGACGGCGTACACCCGGTAGTACGACCTCCGGGCAGCAGCGAGAGTGGCACGGACCGCGCATCGTCGCGTCCTCGGCCACCTCATGCCGTCTGCGAGGGAGATCCCGATGTCCCGGACCACGGAAGGACCGCACGCGGAGCCGGCGGATGCCGCTCGGGAGCGCAGGCGGCTTACCTCCTTCGACACGGTGCGGGCTCCGGACGGCGTGCGTCGCGGTCCCACGGATACGTCGGCCGAGCCCCTGACCGGTGCCGAGGGCGGGAGCGCGGTGCGGGACCCCGGGGGAGACCGCTTCCCGGAGCCGGGCGGTCCGGCCCCCGACGGCGCCGTCGTCAGCCCGTGACCCGGCACCACGGCGGCGCCTCATGAGCCACCCGGGCACCCTCGTCCTGATCATGGCGGCCGCCGTGCTGGCCCCGCTGCTCGTGTACGCGACGCGACGCCGGTTCCGGATTCCGCTGGTCATCTTCGAGATCGCGCTCGGGATCCTCATCGGCCCCGACGTTCTCGGCTGGGCCCGTACGGACGAGGTCGTCGACACGCTCTCCGACCTCGGGCTGTCGATGCTGATCTTCCTCGCCGGCTACGAGATCGAGTTCTCGGCGATCCGCGGTGACACCCTGCGCCGCTCCCTCAGGGCCTGGCTCGTCTCCCTCGTCGCCGGCATCGGGCTGGCCCTGCTCATCAGCGGCGGAGAGCTGTTCAAGGCGTTCGTCATCGGCACCGCGCTGACCAGCACGGCCCTCGGCACCGTACTGCCGATGCTGCGTGACAGCGGGGAGCTGAAGGGCCGCTTCGGGACGGTCATGACGGCGTTCGGCGCGGTCGGTGAGTTCGGTCCCGTCGTGGCCATCGCGCTGTTGCTCAGCGGCCGCCGCCCGGCGGAGTCCGCCGCTCTTCTGGCCGCGTTCGGGGTGATCACCGCCGTCGCCGTCTTCTGGGCGCTGCGCCCCCGGCGGCCCTGGTTCACGCGGCTGACGGAACGCACCCTGCACAGCAGCGGACAATTCGCCGTCCGGTTCGTGATGCTGCTGCTGGCCTGCATGCTGGGCCTCGCCGAAGTGTTCGGTCTGGACGTACTGCTGGGGGCCTTCGCGGCAGGAGTCCTCACTCGGCTCGTCCTGCACCGTGCCGCGCCCGAGAGCAGTGAAGCGGTCCTGGGCAAGGTGGAGGCGATGGGCTTCGGCTTCCTCGTACCGCTGTTCTACGTGGTCACCGGCATCGAGTTCGACCTGGACGCGCTGCTGCACGACCTGGACGCGCTGCTGGTGGTGCCGCTCTTTCTGCTGCTGTTCCTGCTGGTGCGTGGCGGTCCGGTGTACATGTTCGCCCCGAAGGACCTCACTCGCCCCGACCGGGCCGGTCTGGCACTCTTCTCCTCGACGTGCCTGCCACTGGTCGTCGCGATCACGACCATCGGGGTGGACCATAAACTCCTCGGCTCGAACGAGGCCGCGTCGATGGTCGGCGCGGCGATGCTGTCCGTCCTCGCGCTGCCGCTGTACGCCTCGCGCCTGCGGTCCAAGGCCGGTGGGCAGGGCCGGGCGGCCACCGCCTCGGACGCGGACAGGGAATCCGAGGCCTGGTGACGCTCCCCGCCCTCGGGCACCGGGCTGGGTCCCCGGCCGGATCCCGTCCGCAATCCGTGCCCCGCTTCAGCCGCCCATGAGTCCGCGCGCCGTCCTTGCACGCCGCAGCCCGGCCGGGTAGGGGAGTGCTTCGGCGAGGGCCTCCGCCTGCCGGAGGGCGTTCCGCGCCTCCTCGGGCGAGGACAGCCGGGAGAGGGAGACGGCGAGAGCCACCCGTGCCTCCACCTCGGCGAGGCGCTCACCTGTCCCCTCCGCGCGGGCCGCCTCCGCGAGGGCGAGCCGCCGGGCAGGTTCCGCGCGTCCCGCGAGGAGCTCGGCCCACGCCGCCAGCACGGGGGCGTCGGCCACCGAACCGTCCAGCGCCCGCAGTGCTGCCTGCGGGCGCTTCGCCGCCAGGGCCAGTTCCGCCCGCGCGGTCCGCACCTCGTGCGTGGCCTGCCGGTCCCCGAGCCCGTCGGCCGACGCCCCGGCGCGGTCGAGCAGGACCGCGGCCTCCGCGTCGGCGCCGGTGCGCAGCCGCACGCGTGCCAGCGTCGCCAGGGTGTAGGGCAGGCACCAGGCCTCCTCCCGTTCGGCGCCCTCGACGGCGGCCTCCGCGAGGGCCCGGGCGGCGTCGACCTCCTCCAGCAGCAACCGCAGTTCGGCCAGATTCGCCCGCTCGAACGCGGCGGCCGTCGGATCGCCCGACCGCTCGGCGAGTTCCAGGGCCCGCCGCCCGATGGTGACCGCCGCACGCAGGCGGCCACCGCGCCGGGCGTTCTCCCTCGAGGTCGACAGCACCAGGCCGTGCAGCGTCGGATCGCCGTAGGCCTCGGCGGGTGCGAGCGCGCGTTCTCCCGCCTCGCGTGCCTCGTCGAAGCGGCCCGCGAGCCCGAGGTTGCTTGCCTGCTGGGCGTAGCAGCGGGCCACGAGACCCTGCCCCGGCGCTCCGGGCACCCGTCGCGCTGCGGCGAGAGCCTGCCGGGCGGCCTCGAACCCCTCCGCGTACCGTCCCTGGACACCGCAGATCACGGACAGTGCGAGGAAGTGGTCGGCGACGGGCTCGGGTGCGGTGTCGTCGGCCACCGGGTGGTCGCGCAGGACCTGGAGACCGGCGTCGCGGGCCCCGGTCTTCACCAGGGTCTCGGCCAGGCGGGCTGCCGCGAGCACGGTGTCGTCGTGGTGGCCGCGCCGTACGAACTCGTCGAGTGCCAGCCTCAGCGCGTCGGCAGCCTCCGTGAAGTGGCCCATCCTGCGGAGCACCTGGCTGTGGGCGAGCCGGGCCCGGGCCGCGTCCACGTCCAGGCGGCCCACCAGGTCACGGTAGTAGCGGTCGGCGCTGTCGTTCGCGTAGAGGGCGGCCGCCCGCTCGGCCGCCCTGCGCAGGTACTCGGCGGCCCGCGAGTCGTCGGCGCGGGTGAAGTGGGAGGCGAGCGCGTCGACGGCGTCCGGGCGGCGGCGGAGCACCGCCCTGGCGAAGGCGCCGTGCAGTTCGCGGCGGCGTATCGCGGAGAGCCTGTCGTAACACGTCAGGCGGACGAGGGGGTGACGGAACGCCAGCCCTTCCTCGGGCCGCCCGGAGACCACGACCTGACGCTCCTCGATCAGCGAGGCGGCGACCGCCCGCTCCAGCGCGTCGGCGGCGGCCGGCCCGTGGACCGCGGGGTGGAGCCCTTGGGCGGCGACATCGAGCAGCTCCGAGAGCGCGGCCTCGCCTCCGGCGACGGACAGCGCCTCGACGATGCGCCGGGTGTCCTGATCGAGTCTGCCGAGCCGCTCACCCACCAGTTGGCGCACCCCGTCCGACGCCAGAGCGGCGGGGAGGCCGTCACCCAGACCGCGGGCCAGCTCCACGGCGTACAGCGGATTGCCGAGGGAGAGTTCCCAGACACGGCGCATCCGCCTGTCGGGAACGGGAGCGGGAGCAGGCGCGGGCGGGGCACCGGGGCCCTCGCCCGCCGTGTCGGGGCCGGGAGCCGTCCGTGTCGCGTCACGTACGACCGCCAGACACGCGTCCCGGTCGAGCGGCCCCACCCTCTCCCGTGCGGCGAGTCCCTGGCGCAGCATCGACGCGAGCCCGGTCCTTCGCGGGTCACCGTCGGGCAGCTCCTCCTCCCGGCAGGTGACGAGGAACCTCAGCCGTACGCCGGTGTCGGCCGCCCGCCGGGCCAGGTGGCTCAGGAGCTGGTACGAGCCCGCGTCGGCGGCGTGCAGATCGTCGAGGACGATCAGTACGGGACGGGCGGCCGCGAGTTCGGCGAGCAGGGCGGACGTCACGCGGAAGAGCCGGTCCCGTTCCTCCTCCGGACTGCGTCCACCGCCCTCACGAACCTGGCCCAGGGACGGCAGGAACGAGGCGAGTTCGGGATACTCCGCGCCCACCCGCGCCCTCTGTGCGGCGTCCCGTTCGGCGAGCCACGTGTCGAGCGCCTCGGCGAACACCCCGTAGGGCGTGTGCCCCTCCTCGTCGTGTCCGGCGCCCCACAGCACGGCCGTGCCGGTGGCGGCGGCCCGCCGGGCCGCCTCGCCCACCAGCCGGGTCTTCCCCACGCCCACCTCACCGGTGAGCAGCCGGACCGGCGGCCCCTCCTGCGAGAGAAGGCGGCCGAGGGCCGCGTCGCGGCCGTGCAGGGGTGCCGCGGCGGGGGCCCGCAGCAGCGCGGGGAGCGACGGCGCGGAAGGAACGGGCGCGGGCGCGGGCGCGGGTTCGAGCGCGTCCCGGTGCAGGCGCTCCGTCTCGGGGCCCGGCCGGACACCGAACTCCTGGTCGAGCAGCCGTCGGCACGCGTGGTACTGCCTCACCGCACGCCGCCGCAGGCCCTGGCGCAGGAACGCGTCCATGAGGATGCGGTGGGCCAGCTCCTCGGCGGGATTCGCTCCGAGGACCTGTTCGGCGACGGCCGCCGCCTCCTGCACCGCCCCGGCCTCCAGGTGCGCCGAGGCGAGTCCGAGCAGGAGTTCCTCCCGGAGTGCCGCCAGCTGCCCCCGGCGTGCCTCGGCCCATGGCGCGTAGCGGTCCTCGGGCAGCAGCTCGCCGGTGAACCGCCCCAGGGCTCCGGCGAGTTCCCGTGCACCACCCGAGGCCAGGGAGGACCGCCCCGCCGCTTCCGCCTCGTCAGCGTCGATCCACACGGTCGCCGGGTCGAGCAGCAGCATCGATCCCTCGGAGGCCAGGTACGAGGACGTGGCACGGGGGGCGAGCTCGGGTTCCAGCGCCCGGCGCGCGGCGTGCAGTGCCACCCGCAGACTGCCGGCCGCGGCCTGAGGATCGGCGTCCGGCCAGCAGACGTCCATGGCCTGCTCGCGGTGGAGCCGGTGGCCGGGCGACACGGCGAGCAGCTTCACCAGGTCCTGGGCGCTCGGCCGCGGCCATCGCCCGGCGGGAGCGGGGCCGTCGTCACGGGTGGCCCGGAATCCCCCGAAAAGATGCAGGCGCAGCAGCGGCGGGGCGGGTTCGGGCCGGTGGGGCGGCTGCTGCGCGTTCATCAGGGCGTCACTGTAACCGAGCACTCCCGGGCTCCCCCGGGCGAGTGGCCGGGGGAGCGGACGCGTTCGGCAGCCCTGGCTTTCAGGAGGGCTCGAGCGCCGTTCGTGCCGGTCAGGTCTCCAGTCGTCATGGCGGTCGGCAGCACGTTGCTCCTGCTGCCCGGGTCGTACGTGGCCACCTCGTGGCGGACCTGTCGGCGCGGCCCGGATCGTCGGCGCCCAGGGCGTGGATCCGGCCTCCGCGGGGCCCTCGGTTGTGAGCCGACCCATAGGGCGCAGATCACATACGGGGCGCGGTAGTAGGCGCCGGGGAGCGGGCCCGCCGTCCTTGAGCGCCCCGGCCGGTCCGCCGGCGCTCTTCTACGGGGGCGCGTAGTAACAGCGACCGTTGCCAGCGCTCCGGTGTGCCGCTAACCATGGTGGAAGCCCGGGGAAGCCGACACCGCGAACCGGCCGAGCGCAGCTTGTTTCCGTATCTGCGGATCCTGCCGCGTACGTCCGTTCCGTCGTCGCCCCTGTGGCTGTCCTGTCGTCATCGCAAGGAGTCTTTCCATTCGTACGTCCGCTCAGCCCATGACCTCCACCGCCCGTGTCGCCCGCGTCCGCAGGCTCTCGGTTTCCGGACTCTGCGCCGCCGGAGCCGCAGCAGCGGCCCTGACCCTCGCTCCGTCCCCCGCGCACGCCGCCGAGCCGGCGTCGCACAGCGTGGCAGCGGCCGGGGTCTCGGCAGCGGGAGTGTCCGCTCAGGCCGACGCAGTCGCGAAGAAGGCCGGCAAGGTGTCCGACGCCGACAAGCTGGACCACTGGATCCGCAAGTCCCTCAAGATCATGAAGGCCGAGGGGATCCCGGGTACCTACGAGGGCCTGCACCGAAACATCATGCGTGAGTCGGGCGGCGACCCGGACGCGGCCAACGGCTGGGACGTCAACGCGCAGAACGGGACGCCGTCCAAGGGCCTCCTCCAGGTGATCCAGCCGACGTTCGAGGCCTTCCACGTCGACGGCACCTCCAAGGACCTGACCGACCCGATCGCCAACATCACCGCGGCGGCCAACTACGCCGCCGACAAGTACGGCTCCATCGACAACGTCGACTCCGCCTACTGACCAGCCCGACCACACGGCACGGCCACGCCCTCCAGGGGCGTGGCCGTGCCTCGTCGCGTCCCGCACTCCGAGCACCCGTTAAGCTGCATGCGTCCCGCAGGGGAAGTCCGGTCGAAGTCCGGCGCTGACCCGCAACGGTAGGCGGAGCCCTCTTGGGGTTCCGTAAGCCCGATCACCTGCGGTGGTGAAAGCTCCTGGAATCGCCGTGGACTGCGAGAGGCGCTGCATCGGGCGCCCGCGTCCGGGGCTGCTCCTGTTGACGTGGGTGCACGGCCCGATGCGAAAGCGACCGGCCCGTGGCCACATCCCTGGATCGCATACCTGACGCCTCGTCACGCACGGCCCGCAGGGCTGCCGGCCCGCTGCCGCCCGGCCGCGTGCCCCTGCCGATCCTCCTCGTCGTCCTGTGTGCCGCGCTTCCCGTCTCGCTCGTCTGCGGAGCGGGGCTGGGAGCTTCCGGGCTCACCTGGGGCGAGGTCCTCCGCTGTCTCTGGGCAGGTCTCACCGGCGGGCCCATCGCACCGGACCAGGTGTCGGCGTACACCATCGTCTGGGAGCTGCGCCTTCCCCGGGCCGTTCTGGCGGCGGTCGTCGGGGCGGGACTGTCGGCCATCGGCGTCGCAGTCCAGGCAATGGTGCGCAACGCGCTCGCCGACCCGTTCGTGCTGGGGATCTCCTCGGGTGCCGCCGTCGGGGCCAACGCCGTCCTCATCTTCGGGGCGTTCGCGTCTCTGGGCATGTGGGCGCTCTCCACAGCGGCGTTCCTCTCCGCTCTCCTCGCCATGACACTCGTGTACACGATCGCCCGCACCCCTCGTGGGCTGACCCCGGTGCGGCTCGTCCTCACGGGCACCGCGATGTACTACGGCTTCTCGGCCGTCACCACGTTCATGGTGTTCGCGGCCGAACGCGGAGAGGCGGCCCGCTCCGCGATGATGTGGCTGCTCGGCAGCCTGAGCGGTGCCAACTGGGCCTCGGTGCCGATCGCCGCCGGAGCCGTGTTCGGCGGCATCGCCCACCTGGTCTGGTCGGGGCGCCGTCTGAACGCGCTCGCGATGGGCGACGAGACCGCCGCCGCCCTGGGGGTGGACGCGGGGCGGCTGCGCAAGGAGCTCTTCCTCGTATCCGCAGCCGTCACGGGTGCGGTCGTCGCGGTGAGCGGAGCGATCGGATTCGTCGGCCTGATGGTCCCGCACGCCGTACGGATGCTGGTCGGCGCCGATCACCGCCGGCTGCTGGCCGTCGCCCCACTCGCGGGTGCCGTCCTGCTGATCTGGGTGGACATCCTGTCGCGCGTGGTCCTCGCCCCGGCCGAGCTGCCGGTGGGTGTGCTGACAGCGGTCATCGGCGTGCCGTGCTTCGTCCTGCTCATGCGTCGCCGCACCTACTCCTTCGGAGGCATGTGATGAGGATCGACATCGACGCGCTGACGGTCGAGATCGCGGGCGCCCGCCTGGTGGACGAGGTCACACTGGGTGCGGCCGACGGGCAGCTCGTCGGTCTGGTCGGGCCCAACGGCAGCGGGAAGTCCACGCTGCTGCGCTGTGTCTACCGGGCCCTGCGCCCCACGGCCGGTGCGATACGGCTCGGCGGCGAGGAACTGCACTCCATGAGCGCCCGCGAAGGGGCCCGACGGCTGGCAGCCCTCCCGCAGGAAGCGGTGGCGGAGTTCGACTTCACCGTCGCGGAGATCGTGGCCATGGGGCGGCTGCCGCACCAGGGCGCGGTCGCGCGCGCCGACGCCGAGGACCGCCGCCTCTGCGAGGAGGCGCTCCAGGGGGTCGGCGCGGGTCACCTCGCCGGCCGGGGCTTCCTCACCCTCTCCGGGGGCGAGAGGCAGCGGGTCCTGATCGCCCGCGCGCTGGCCCAGCAGCCCCGGATCCTGGTTCTGGACGAGCCCACCAACCACCTGGACATCGCCCATCAGCTGGAGGTCCTCGCGCTCGTGCGCCGCAGCGGGCTGACCGTGCTCACCGCCCTCCACGATCTCAACCTCGCCGCCCTCCACTGCGATCTCCTCCATGTCATCGACGGCGGCCGGATCGTCGCCTCGGGCGCTCCGCACGACGTACTGACCACCGGACTGCTGGCGGACGTCTTCGGCGTGCGTGCCCACCGCGTGGCGCACCCGGAGACCGGCGCGCTCCAGCTGATCTTCGATCTCCCCCCTGCCCGCCCCACCTCCTGAGGAGCCCCACCACCATGCCGACGTACATACGGCCCGCCGTGTTCGCCCTCGCCACCGCCCTGGCCCTCACCGGATGCGGTGCGGAGGTGAGCGGGCCGGCCGACGCGAAGAACACCGCGCGGAGGGCGGACAGCCACTACCCCGTGACGGTCGAGAACTGTGGTGAGAAGAAGACGTACGACAAGGCTCCGCAGCGCGTGGTCACGAACGACGTGGGCATCACCGAGATCATGTTCGCCCTCGGGCTCGAGGACCACATGGCCGGCTATGTGATGCCCGACGACAAGGGCGACCTCTCCGCCGTGCCCTGGAAGGACGCCTATCAGAAGACCGAGTGGCTCTCGAAGGACAGGATCAACAAGGAGCTGGTCCTCGACGCGGGGGCCGATCTCGTCTTCGCGGGCTGGAACTACGGATTCAGCGAGGGGGAGGGTTTCACCCCCGCCGAGCTGAGCCGCGTGGGGGTCGACTCCTACCTCCTCAGCGAGTCGTGCCGCAACGGTCAGGGGAAGGCCCGTGGAGTGATGTCGCCCCTCGACGCGCTCTACACGGACCTCGCCAACCTGGGCAAGGTGTTCGACGTCGAGGACCGGGCCGAGGCACTCACGGAGTCGTTCCGGAAGCAGATCGCCGAAGCGCAGGCGAAGGCACCCAAGGGCAAGGACCGCCCGCGCGTCTTCCTCTACGACGACGGGAAGGACAAGCCGCTCACCTCGGGTGCGTACGCCGGGCCGCACGACATCATCACCAAGGCCGGCGGCGACCACATCATGAAGGACCTCGAGGACAGCTGGACGACGGTCGGATGGGAGACGGTGGTCGACCGTGACCCGGAGGTGATCGTGATCAACAACTACGGAGACACCACCGCCGATCAGAAGCGGAAGTTCCTGATGTCCTACAAGCCGCTCGCGAACGTCTCCGCGATCCGCAACAACCGGATCGTCGTCCTCGACTACGTGGACCTCGTGGAGAGCCCCCGCAACCCCGCGGCCGTCAGCTCGCTCGCCGGGGAACTGAGGAACCTCGGCTCCTGAACCGGCCCGCGCGGTGCCGGACCTCCGCCACCGGTCCACGCGGGTACGGGGAGAGAGGTCCGTCACCGCCCCCTCAGTCGGTGAGGCCCAGCGCGCCCGCCGCCTGGATCGCCAGCCAGACCTCGGCGAGGGCACCCGTCGACGTCAGATCGCGCCGGGCGAGCGTGCCGAAGCGACGGAGCCGGTAGGCCAGGGTGTTCGGGTGGATGTGGAGCGCCGCCGCGGCCGTCTCGGTCCGGCGGTCGCGCTCCATCCAGGTGCGGGCGGAGACCAGCAGGTGCGAGTCGTGGGCCTCGTCGTACCGCAGGACCTCGCCGAGCACGTGCTCGACGAGCGCGCTCAGCACAGCGGGGTCGTCGGGCAGCCACCGTCCCGTCGCGTCCGCGCCGTACCGGACGACCGGGCGGCCCGACTCCACGGCCTTCGAGACCGCCCAGAGCGCCTCGCGCTCCGCGACCTTCAGCGCGACACCCGGCAGGAAGGGGCGGCTCATCCCGGCTGCCACGGCCGGCAGCCCGCCGACGGCCTCCGCCAGCTCCGGCGCACCCAGGACGTAGCGGTCCTCGCCCCAGGTCAGCAGCAGGTGGGGGTGATCCTCCAGGCAGCGCAGCAGCGCCTCGTCCGTGGCGTGGCGGACCACCAGGAGCACGGCCTCACCCTCGATCGAGTGCCGGGCCAGCCGACGGCGGGCCGCCTCCGGATCGAGCACCTCCTGAAGCAGCTCGGCCAGCGTCTCCGCGCCCTCGCGCCGCAGCACCTCGCGCTCGTTGCGTACCATCGCCAGCCGCAGGGCCGCCACGGTGGCGATGTGCTGGACTACGGCGAGCCCCGCGGGCTGGGCGCCCTGACGCTCGTACGCGACGAGGAAGCCGGCCGGGCCGCCCGGCGCCGGCACCGGGAGCACGAATCCGCCGGGCACCGTGGGCGGGGCGTCGACGGAAGCGGGCAGGACAGCGGGGTCCGGTGTGGGGACGCCCGGCAGGAGGGGCCGGCCCTGCGGTGTGCAGAGGTAGACGTCGTAGCCCGACAGTCCTTCGAGCCTGCGCAGCAGCGCCGGGGTGTCGAGGTCCTCGGCGACCAGCCAGCGCAAGGAGCCGAAGACCTGGAGCTGCGCCCCCAGCCGGTGCCGGGCGTCCTCCTGGACCGAGGCGGCGACCTCCTGCGAGACAGCGATGAAGGGGACGGCGAGCGGGACTTCGAGCACGGGGAAGCCCCGTTCCTCGGCCGCCTCGAAGAACGCGTCGTGCAGCGGCGGCATGTGCAGCTGCGCCGAGAGCGCGAGGCCCGATACGCCCGCGTCGTCCAGCCGCTCCAGATAGGCGCGCTGACCGGCCGCGGTGCGGGGCACCGCCAGGCCGGCCGTCATGATCACCTCGGCACCCAGCAGCCAGGGCGTCGGATCGGCGAGCTCACTGGCGTGCGCCCACGACACGGATCGGCCCAAGCCGCTGCTGCCGGCCTTCACCGAGAGCTGGAGTGCCGGGAAGGAGAGCAGATCCTCGACCGTGAGTTTGTTGCTGGCCACAGAAAGGAGCGTACATCTTTGTGCTGGACACAATTGTCGCTGATCATCCAGGGCCACAGACTGCTGGGACGCCCCTACGCATGAACGGAAGGTGGAGCGTCCGTGACGACCTCGATCACCGAAATCGAGACCTACGGTGTCGAGCGGATCCCGGACGCGGACCGCACGGCCCGCCCGATCGATCTGTTCCGCCTCGCCTTCGGCGGCGCCAACACCTTCGCGACCTGTGTGCTCGGCGCGTTCCCGATCCTCTTCGGCCTCTCCTTCTGGCAGGGACTCGCGGCGACCCTCCTCGGGCTCGTCGCGGGCGCCCTGCTGCTGGCCCCGATGGCGCTCTTCGGCCCGGCCAACGGCACGAACAACGCCGTATCCTCCTCCGCGCACCTCGGCGTGCACGGCCGGGTCGTCGGCTCGTTCCTCTCGCTGCTCACCGCCGTCGCGTTCTTCTCGATCTCGGTGTGGTCCTCGGGCGACGCGCTCGTCGGCGGCGCGCACCGGCTCGTCGACGTCCCCGAGTCCGACCTCAGCTACGGCATCGCCTACGCGGTCTTCGCCGGCCTCGTGCTCGTAGTCTGCGTCTACGGCTTCCGTTTCATGCTGCTGGTCAACAAGATCGCGGTGCTCGCCGCCTCCGCCCTCTTCGTGCTCGGGGCCTTCGCCTTCGCGGGCGACTTCGACCCCGGTTACGCGGGAGCCTTCGCCTCGACCGCCGACCCGCTGTTCTGGCCGTCCTTCATCGGCGCCGCGCTGATCGTGCTCTCCAACCCGGTCTCCTTCGGCGCCTTCCTCGGCGACTGGTCCCGCTACATCCCGGCCGGGGCCCCGCGCCGCCGGGTCATGGGGGCCGCGTTCCTCGCCCAGATCGCCACCCTGCTGCCGTTCCTCTTCGGGCTGGCCACGGCATCGATCATCGCGTCGAAGGCCGCGAAGTACGTCGATCCGGCAGCCCCCAACTACGTGGGCGGACTGCTGGCGATCTCGCCCGGCTGGTACTTCCTGCCGCTCTGCCTCATCGCCCTGATCGGCGGCCTCTCCACCGGCACGACAGCCCTGTACGGTACGGGCCTCGACTTCTCCAGCGTCTTCACGCGCTTCAGCCGTGTCCAGGCCACCTTCTTCATCGGCGTCCTGTCCATCGCGTTCATCTTCGTCGGCCGCTTCGCGCTCAACCTCGCTCAGTCCATCTCCACCTTCGCGACGCTGATCATCACCTGCACCGCGCCGTGGATGATCGTGATGGCCCTGGGCTACGTCACCCGGCGCGGCTGGTACGACGCGGAGGCGCTTCAGGTCTTCAACCGCCGCCAGCGCGGCGGCCGTTACTGGTTCACGCACGGATGGAACTGGCGCGGCATGTCCACGTGGCTCGTCTCGGCCGTCGTGGCGCTCCTCTTCACCAACCTGCCGGGCCAGTTCGTGGGCCCGCTCGGCGACCTCGCAGACGGCGCCGACATCTCCCTGCCGGTGGGCCTCGCCCTTGCGGCCGTCCTCTACATCACCCTCCTCACCGTGTTCCCCGAGCCTCGCGCCGTGTACGGCCCGGACGGGCCCCGCTTCGTCCGGGCGTCCGACGCCTCTGTGCCTCCGATCACCGGCGGCAGTGGCGAGAGCGCGACCGAGCCCGCCGTGGCCCACTGACATCCGCCGACACCCCTATCCGACCACCGGGTGGTCCGGCACCGGCCGCCGGACGCCCGTGACCAGGAGCAGATCATGAGCACCACCACCGTCCAGGAGGTCCGGGCCGCCGCGGACGCCCTCGTCGCGGCCTTCGCCGAAAGCCGCCTCGACGACTACTTCGGCGCCTTCGCCCCGGACGCGACCTTCGTCTTCCACACCACTCCCCGGCGGCTCGGCTCCACCGCGGAGTACCGCGCCCTCTGGCAGGAATGGGTGGACCGGGACGGCTTCCGCGTCCTCGCCTGCACCTCGTCCAACCCCCTGGTCCAGCCCTTCGGCGACACAGCCGTCTTCAGCCACGACGTGGAGACGCGGGTCGCCACGAACGCGGGCGAGGAGACGGTCGAGGAGCAGGAGACCATCGTCTTCGCCCGCGCCGACGACGGCGGCTGGACCGCCGTCCACGAACACCTTTCCGCCCGCACCACCGCCTGACCGGGAGTCGTTTCCATGAGCACCACATTCCGCAACTACATCGACGGTGCCTTCGCCGACGCCGCGGACGGCCGCACGCTCGACGTGGTGGACCCCACCACCGGTGAGGTCTACGCGACCTCCCCGCTCTCGGGCGAGGCCGACGTCGACGCGGCGATGGCGGCAGCCGCCGCCGCCTTCCCGGTGTGGCGCGACACCACACCGTCCGTACGCCAGCGCGCGCTGCTGAAGATCGCCGACGCGATGGAGGCACGGGCCGAGGAGCTCGTCGCCGCGGAGAGCCGCGACACCGGCAAGCCGCTCCACCTCACCCGCAGCGAGGAACTCGACCCGGCCATCGACCAGGTGCGCTTCTTCGCGGGCGCGGCGCGGATGCTCGAAGGCCGCTCGGCCGGCGAGTACATGGACGGGCTGACCTCCATCATCCGCCGCGAACCGGTCGGTGTGTGCGCGCAGGTCGCGCCCTGGAACTACCCCCTGCTGATGGCGGTGTGGAAGTTCGCGCCGGCGCTGGCGGCCGGCAACGCGGTCGTCCTCAAGCCCTCGGACACCACCCCGGCCTCCACGGTGCTCATGGCAGACATCATCGGCGGGGTCCTCGCCGAGCTGGACCTCCCGCGCGGAATCCTCAACGTGGTCTGCGGCGACCGTGACACCGGCCGTCTGATGGTGGAGCACCCGACGCCGGCGATGGCCTCCATCACCGGTTCCGTCCGCGCCGGCATCCAGGTCGCCCAGAGCGCGTCCAAGGACGTCAAGCGGGTCCACCTGGAGCTCGGCGGCAAGGCCCCCGCAGTGGTCTTCGAGGACGCCGACCTGGCGAAGGCGGTCGAGGACCTGGTCGTCGGCGGCTTCTTCAACGCCGGCCAGGACTGCACTGCGGCCACCCGGGTCCTCGTCCACGAGTCGGTCCACGACGAGTTCGTCGCCGCGCTCGCCAAGGCTGCGGCCGACACGAAGACCGGCCTGCCGGACGACGAGGACGTGCTGTACGGCCCGCTCAACAACGCCGGGCAGCTCGCCCAGGTCAGCGGCTTCATCGAGCGGCTGCCCGCGCACGCGGAGGTGGAGGCGGGCGGCCACCGGGTCGGCGACAAGGGCTACTTCTTCGCCCCGACCGTCGTCTCCGGTCTCCGGCAGGACGACGAGATCGTCCAGAACGAGGTGTTCGGCCCGGTCATGACCGTCCAGTCCTTCACGGACGAGGCCCAGGCCGTGGAGTTCGCCAACGGCGTCGACTACGCCCTGGCCTCCTCGGTGTGGACCAAGGACCACGCCAGGGCGATGCGCATGTCGAAGAAGCTCGACTTCGGCTGTGTGTGGATCAACACCCACATGGCACTCGTCGCCGAGATGCCGCACGGCGGGTTCAAGAAGTCCGGCTACGGCAAGGACCTCTCCGCGTACGGCTTCGAGGACTACACGCGCATCAAGCACGTCATGACGTCGCTCTGATCCACAGGGCCGCTGTGGTCCGGTCCGGTACGGGGCCGGACCACAGGCACGGGCGCGGCGCGGGGCGAACACTATGAACGCAATGGCCGCGGGGCTGGCCCGGCCCCGGCGGGGCTCCCTAGCATCCCGGCCTGCGGCGCAACTTCGCGCCCGGCACGTACAGGAGCCGCGCCTTGAACAAGCTCGACCCACCCTCGGATGCTTCCCGACCGCCTCGGTCCCGTCGCCGACTGCCGTCCGTGCTGGTGTCCGGGCTCGCGGCGGTGGCACTCCTCGGCACGCTCGGCAACACCACCGCCGTCGCGCGGACCGGCCACCCTGCCGTCACCACCTGTCCGCCGCGCCTGGCGGACACGGCGACGTGCTACTCCGGTCAGGACGCCGCCGGGGCGTACTACACGATCGCGGTGCCCACCCGGTGGAACGGTTCCCTCGTCGTCCACGCGCACGGCGGTCCCGATCTCGGCGACTCCTCCGATCCCGCCCGCAGCGGTGACGACCTCGAACGCTGGGCGGTGATGGTCGACGAGGGCTACGCGTGGGTCGGCTCCTCGTACCGGCGCGGTGGCTACGGGACCCGCATGGCTGCCGCCGACACCGAGAACGCACGCCGCCTTTTCGTCTCGGAGTTCGGCAGGCCCGCACGGACCTATGTGCACGGCCAGTCCTGGGGCGGCGACGTCGCGGCGAAGGTCGCGGAGACGTACGGCACCCGGCCCGGCGCGTACGACGGGGCGCTGCTGACCAGCGGAGTTCTCGGCGGCGGCTCGCGTGGATACGACTACCGCGTGGACCTGCGGGTGGTCTACCAGTACTACTGCCGGAACCACCCCCGGCCGTCCGAGCCCCGGTACCCGCTGTGGCAGGGGCTGCGGGCGGGCTCCACCATGACGAACGAGGGTCTGCGCGCCCGTCTCGAGGAGTGCACCGGGTACTCCTCCGACCCCGCGGACCGCACCGCGTCGCAGCAGCGCAACCTGGACGACATCCTCGCCGTCACGCGCGTTCCGGAGCGCTCGCTCGAGTCGCACCTGCGGTTCGCGACCTTCACGTTCCGGGACATCGTGTCGAAGCGGCTCGGCGGGCGGAACCCCTTCGGCAACCGCGGTGTCGTGTACACGGGTTCGCACGACGACAAGGCGCTCAACGACGGAGTCGAGCGCTTCACGGCCGATCCCACCGCACACCGCGACCTCTCGTACGACAGCGACCTGACCGGCAGGGTGTCCCTCCCGGTCCTCACCCTGCACGCGATCGGCGATCCGACGGCCTTCGTCGAGCACGAGGCGGCCTACCGCGCCACGCTCCTGGGCGCCGGCAGGGCGGGGAACCTCGTCCAGACGTTCACGACGGAGACCGAGCACAGTGCGCTGAGCGACTCCGAGTACGCCAACTCCATGGCAGCCCTCGACACCTGGGTGCGCTCGGGGCGGAAGCCGGGCGCACGCTCGGTGGCGGCCTCCTGCGGCGCGTACGACCGGACCTACGGGAGCGGGTGCTTCTACGACGTGGACTTCCGCCCCTCGTCCTACGCCTCGGCGGTCCGCCCCCGGCCGGGCGGTCTCGCGTGGCCCGCGATGACCGCCCGGCAGGAGAAGGCGTGGAGCCGGATCGAGGGAGTGGGGATCGCGCCCTGACGGGGCGTCGGCGGGGTACGTCCGGCAGCTGCGCGCCGGGCCCGGGGCGGCTGGCCTCCGGGCGTCCCGCCGGGTTCGTGCCCGCCGCGACGCGGTCCCACGCCAGGTTCCCGGTTTCGGACGGCTGACAGGGCATGCTGATGGCCGTGACCGTGGCGTTCCCGTGGGACCGCCGCGGTGCCGGACCAGGGAGGCGCGACGTCGGCCGTCCCGTGACGGGCGAAGGAACCTGATGGCGCACGACCGAGGCCGGGCGGCGGACGACCTGGGGTCAGGCCGGTCGGCGGGTGACACGCACTCCGGTCCGTTGCCCGGGCCTGTGGTGGGCGCCCTGGCGGACCGGCTCAAGGAGCGCATCTACGCCACGATCACGATGATCGCCGTGGTCGTCGGACTGTCCGTGGGCGACGCCGGTACCACGGGCGCCCTGGCCACGGTCCTGACCACCGCTCTGGGACTGTGGCTCGCGGCGTTCGTCGCGGACCAGCAGGCACACCGCACGGTGCACCGCCATCTCGCCACCGGTCACGACCTGCGCCGCATGCTGTACGTCAGCAGCCCGCTGCTGTCCTGCGCGGTGGGACCCGCCGTCATGATCGTCCTTGCCGCGCTGGACGTCCTGGACCTGTCGACCTCGCTGATGGTCGCGGCCGGTGTGGGCGTCGCGTCACTCTTCGCCTGGGGTTGTGCGGGGGGCCTGCGCATGGGCGGCGGCGTCCTTCTGGCAGTGATGGCCGGCCTGGCCGACGCGGTGATCGGTGTCGCCGTCGCGCTGGTCAAGGCGGCAGCCGGGCACTGATCGCACGTGCTCCTGGCGGGCTCGACAGCTCCAACCGGACCACCCGAGGAAGGGGGAGCTGTCCCGCCCTCAGCCACCGGTGAGGAGGCACGGCTGGGATGATGCCTCGGTGAATCACTTCTCGTACTCCAGCCCGGGACCTGGTCACGACCGGCGGGACCCCCCGGAGCCCGGACGGGCCGAGCCCGGCCGGTGGCCGAAGACCGAGACCGCGCTCGCCGCAGTCAATCGCGACGTGACGGCGACCCTCCCCGGGCAGGGCGCGCTGATGCTGATGGTCTCCCCGCCATGGCAGCCCTCGCCCTCGGGCGGGATCGAGAGGGAACAGGTCTACGTGGCGATGCCGGACGGCCGTTGGCACGGCAACGCGGTGAACGCGTGCGACCTCGAGGAGGGCGACCCACCGGAGCCGGACGACGCGACGACGGTCCTGGCCGTGGTCGCCGATGCGGCGCAGGAGACCCTCATGGAAATGCTCCGGCAGGTCTGGCCGGTCTGCGCGGAACACAGGACCGGAATGCATCCTCGTCCCGCGGGGACCACGGACGACTGGTGCCAGGGCGACTGGTCCGAGGGCGAGAGCGGCACGGCCGGCCCACCGGTGTGGTGGTGCCGGGGCGGCCGGGACGGCACGTGCCACGACGTCTCCCTGGTGGGCGAGCTGGCGGCCACCCTGCCCGGGAGGCACCGTCGCGTACCGAGGCCGACCGAGCGGGACGGTCGCTAGAGCCGTATGTCGTGAGTGACGGGGCCGGCCTCTCGCTTCTCCCCTACGTGCAGGAACTCCGCGTGCGGGGTGTGGGCCGCCGCCGAGACGATGAGCGTGTGGCTTCCCGGCCGGACCCCCTCGACGCGGTACCGGCCCGACCGGACGGCTCCTGCCGCGACCCGCTTGCCCCGGGCGTCGATCACCGTGACCCAGCCGGCGCACCCCGCAGCGTGCGTGCCGCAACGGACGGTGCCGGTGACGGTGAGTCCGCCGCACGAGGCGGGCGAGGGGCTCCGTCCGGACGTCGCCGCCACTGTCGCGATCCTTTCCGCCCGGGGCACGGCAGTGGCCGCCGACGGACGTGAGGCGTCCTCGGCACGCGTGGCGCCCGTAGCCGCCGGTCGCAGGGCCCACTCCGCCATCAGCGCCCGGGTGCGGCGCTCCATCGGTGAACACGGTTCCATCTCGGGTGAGTTGTCGTGAACGGTGAGTCCGCACCGCTCCGCGTAACCGGCGAGCGTCTCGTCGAGTGCGGCCAGCTCCCGCAGGGCCGTGCGCATGCGCGACGCCCGCGGTCCGGGCGGCGCCTCGTCCAGGTCCGCCCTCATCTCCCGTAGCAGCGGGCTCACCCGCTGCCAGCCCCGCTCGGGCTCGCCCGTGGTCAACGCGCGGTCGAGAGCGCGCAGTGAGGAGCTCAGCGTCGAGGTGACGAGAGCGAAGCGTTCGGCCGACCGCGGCGCGAGGTCGAGATCGATGTCCGCCGCGGCGGCCAAGGCACGGGCGTGACCGGTAGCCGTGGTGAGCAGGGCGGCGCGGTTGTCCACGTCACGTCCCCGCAGGCCGAGCGGCATCCGGACCAGCGGACGCGCCAGGCTCACGACCTGGAACAGGGCGGAGTCGACCGCGCGAGCGGCTCCGCGCAGCCGGACGGGGGCATCGGGGTCCCCCCAGCGCAGGGCGAGCTGCGCCACGAGGTCGTCGGCGGCGGACACGTAGCCGCGCTCGGCCTCCCGCGTGATCCTCCGGCTGGACAGCGGGAAGATCAGTGCGGCGCACGCGGTCGCGACGAGGATGCCGAGGCCGTTGTCCAGCAGACGCTCGCCGAGCAGGTGGTCCATGCCGTCGTACGGCGTCGTCAGCCCGTACAGCTGCACCAGCGCGACCACCAGTCCGACGACCCACAGGGCGTACGCGCGCTGCATCCCCCAGGCACCGAGGGCGAGCCCCGCCACGATGACCGTGAGCGTCCCGTAGACATGGCCGTGGCCCAGCAGGTGGAGCAGTGCGATCCCGAGCACCGCGCCGATCACGGTGCCCGCCATGCGGTGGGCGAACTTGCGCAGGCGCTCGTGCGTCGTGTTCGTGCCGAAGAGGGTGATCATCACGCCGACCAGACCCCAGTAGAAGCGCTGCGGGTCGATCGCGTCGGTCAGGGGGCAGACGATGGCCGCGGCGACTCCGGCGTGCAGGGGCGCGCGCACGAAGGGGATCGCGCGCCGCCAGCTCTTCTCCGTCCGGGCGGCGAGCACACGTTGCGTCGCGGCCGCCGACCCGGCGGGGCGGTTGCGTTCCAGGGCCACGGTCGGCTGGAAGGGGACCTCGGCCGGGGATTCGGGGGAGCTCCAGCCCAGCGAGAGCCAGCGCGAGAGCGAGCCGGCCAGGGAGTCGAGGAGGTGGGCCACGCGGTGGGCCGCCTCGACGGTCTCCGCCTGCCCGTCGGCACCGGAGCCGTCGAGCAGGCGGTCGGCCTGCCGGCGGATGTGCTCGGCGGCCGGGCGAAGGCCCTGGGCGCTGCCGAGGGGGGTGTCCCGCGCGATGACGAGCCCGACGGTCATCGCCTCGCGCAGGGGCGGTGGAACGTCGAGGCGGGCCAGGTCCTGCACGGCGCGGCCGATGCCGCGCAGGGCCAGTTCCGCGTCGAAGAGGTGCCGGTGCAGCAGCTCGGCCATGTCGGGGCCGGCGGCGACCTCGGGCTGCGCGAGCCGGCCGTCGATGGTGACGGTGGTGACGTTGAGGTGCTGGAGGGCACGCGCCATGCGGCGTACGGCCCGCTCCTGGTCCGCGTCGGGGTCCAGCGCCTCGACGGCCGCGTCCGCCACCCGCCGGGCCTCGATGACGAAGGCGCGCTGCGTGCGCAGCAGGTCCTCGCGCGGCATCGGGTAGCACAGCAGCAACCGTGTCAGGAGCACCGCGACGGCCGACACCAGGGCGACGGCGAAGGCCTTGCCCGACATCGTCGACGGGATGCCCGCCATCATGCCGACCATCAGACCGTTGAAGAGCATCATGCCCGTGAGCAGAGCGAGTTGGCCGAACCGGGCGAGGAAGAAGGTGAGCGCGAGCGCGACCACCATCAGGGTGATCTCCAGGCCGCGGTCGTCATGCAGCTCGGCGGCCAGCCACAGGACGGCGGCGTAGGGGAACGGCATCCACAGGATGGCGCGGGAGAGACGCTGCCAGGTGTTCTCGGCGACGGCGAAGGCGCTCATCAGGCCCATCATCCCGCCGACCATCATGCCGATCACGGCCGGGACGTCCAGGGCCCCGGCCATCCCGTAGCCGACCGCGAGAGAGGTCACCATCGCGACGAGGGTGCGCCATCCCGCCTGGAGCTGCCCGAGGCCGGGATCCGCCGCGAGCACCCAGTCCCACCACCGGCGGGGCCCGCCCACCCGGTGCGGTGCCACGGCGCGTGCGGCGCCCGGACCGGGTGCGGGGGGTCCGGGGGGAGGCGCAGGGGGCGCGAGTTCCGGTGCCGTGTCCGACGGCCTGGTATCTGGGCTGATCAAAAGGGCTCCGAATCCATCGCGTTCGACAAGGTGGTGAGGGCGTCCCGTGCGGCACCCACGGCGCGCTCGGAGTCGTCGACGCCCGCGTCGAGGCCCTTCAGGAGTGCGGCGGCCATCCGCCGGCGCCCCCGGTCGAGCAGGTCCCGTCCGGCAGGGGTCAGGGAGGCTTCGACGACGCGCCGGTCGGCCGCACGCCGTTCACGCGTGGCCAGACCGCTTTCCTCCAGGCCCTGCAGGACCACGGTCACGCGGGGCTGGGCCATGCCGGTGTGCGCGGCGAGAGCGGTGACCCGGCGTGGGCCGTCCTCCAGGGCGTCGAGCACGGCCACCTGGCTGCGGCCGAGCCCGAAGTCCCCGGTGCGGAAGAGTGTCTGCGAGAGCCGTCCGATGCCTCGGAGGAGGCCCCGAGCGGCACTTTCGATGCGCTGCTCGTCGGTGGGGCCTACCGGGGACGACGATTGATGCATATAGCAATTATATATATGTCAAGAGTGGCGGTGGAACCATGTGCGGGCAAAATGGCCGCTCGGTCCGGGAGCCCGGCGCCGAGCGGGGGGGCCGGCCCGGTCCGCAGGCCGGTGGCAACGGTGTGTCGCCCCTGCGGCGCGTGCGGCGAGCGGCTGCCGTCGTGGCCCCCGGGCCGCCGCCCCGCCCCCCCCGCCGGGGTGCCGAACGAAAACGGCCCCCGCTCGGGCGGTTCGAGGCTCATGAGCCCGCTCCACCTTCGCAGGGGCCGCAGCCCGGCCCTGCCGACGAGCTCAGCGCGACGGGTCCGGTGTCCGCCCGGCCCCGGTGAGGCGGTGCAGCGCGCGCACCAGGGCTTCGATGCCCGCCTCCGCCTTGGACCGGGGGCACCCGACGTTCAGCCGCACCCGCCCCGGGGCGCCGTAGGCGGCCCCCGGCATGATGGCCACCTTCTCCACCTCGACGAGCTCGCGCTGCAGCGCACCGTCGTCGACGCCGAGCGGCCGCAGATCGATCCAGGCGAGGTACCCCGCCTGCGGAGGCTCCCACCCGAGCTGTGGGAACTCCGTGCCGAGGCGGTCGGCCACCAGCGCGAGGTTGCCCGCCAGGTACGCGCGCAGGGCGTCCAGCCAGGGACCCCCCTCCCTGTACGCGGCGATGTGACCGACCAGCGACAGCACGGCGGGGGAGGAGAGGCCGTCCGCCTCCTTGAGCTGCCGCAGGTACGCGTCTCGGGACACCGGGTCGCCCATGATCCCGTAACTGCCGGTCAGTGCCGGTATGTTGAACGACTTCGACGCCGAGGTGATCACAGCCCACCGGCCCTCGCCGCCGATTCCCGCCCAGGGCCGGTGGACATGCGGGGCGTGTGCCAGGTCGGAGTGGATCTCGTCGCTGACGACCGCGACACCGTGCCGCTCGCACAGCCGCGCCATCCGGTCCAGCTCGTCCGCGGACCAGACCCGGCCCGTCGGGTTGTGCGGGGAGCAGAGCAGCAGCACCGCCGTGTCGGGCAGCGCCAGGAGCCGTTCCAGCTCCTCCCAGTCGTCGAGCGGGCACCCCCGCAGCTGCCGCCCGTGGGCCGCCACGGTCTTGGGGAACGCGTCGTACATGGGGGTGTGGGCGACCACGCCGTCACCGGGGCGCGACCAGAGCCGGAGCAGCTGCGACAGCTGGTAGACGACGGACGGCGCGTAGACGATCGACTCGGGGTCGACGGCTGTCGAGTGCCTCGTCGCGTACCAGTGGACGATCGCGGAGAGGAAGTCGTCCTGGCGCCACCGCGAGTAGCCCAGCACGCCGTGGTCCAGGCGGCCGCGGAGGGCGGTCATGATCTCCGGGGCCGTCTCGAAGTCCATGTCGGAGATCGTGAAGGGCAGCAGCCCGGGGACGCCGAAGCGGTCCTCGACGTAGTCCCACTGCGTGCACCAGGTGCCGTGCCGGTCCACCGGGGTGCCGAAGCCGTAGGGGTCCCGGGCGGCCCCGGTCGCGCCGGGGGATGCGTTCGCCATGATCAGCCCACCGGGATCATGGTGGCGATGGCGTCCTTCACGGACTGGACCTGCGGCCCGATGACGACCTGCACGGTGTGGTCGTCGAGCTTGATCACGCCCACGGCGCCGAGCTTCTTCAGTCGTGCCGCGTCGACCTCGCCGGCGTCCTCCACCGTCATGCGCAGGCGCGTGATGCAGTTGTCCAGGGACCGGATGTTGCCGGCGCCGCCGATCGCGTCGAGGATCGCCACGGCGTCGTACTTCCCCGCGACCAGTTCGCGTACGGGCTCCGCCTCCCCGCCCGGGGCGACGGGTGCACCGTCCTCCTCCGCCTCGGGCTCGTCGTCCTCGCGGCCGGGGGTCCTGAGGTCGAAGCGGGTGATCGCCCAGCGGAACAGGAAGTAGTACACGGCGAACCACACGGCCGCGATCACCGGGACCAGGTACCACTTGGTCGTCGAGCCCTGGAGGACGCCGAAGACCAGCCAGTCGATGACGTTGCCGTCGGTGTTCCCGATGAAGACGCCGAGCAGGGCGGCCGTGAGGAAGCCGAGTCCCACCAGGACCGCGTGGATGGCGTACAGCCACGGTGCGACGAACAGGAACAGGAACTCCAGCGGTTCCGTGATGCCGCCGACCACACAGGCCACCACGCCCGACACCAGCAGGGCCTTGATCTCCGGGCGCATCTTCCGGTTCGCGCAGTGGTACATCGCGAGCGCCGCGCCGGGCAGGCCGCCCAGGTAGGAAGCCATCTTGCCCTGGGAGAGGAAGTGCGTGGCGTCGGTGACGGCGGAGTTCGGCGTGCCCGCGCAGTCCAGGTGCGCGTAGAACATGTTCAGGGCTCCGGAGACCTGGTCCCCGCACACGGCTCCCGAACCGCCCACGTCGGTGAACCGGAACATGGCGACGAGGATGTGGTGCAGGCCGATCGGCCGCAGCAGCACCTCTCCCATGCCGAAGAAGAACGGCCCGAAGACGCCGGTGTGCCCGATGCCGCGACCCACAGCGGTGATCCAGCCGTTGAAGGTCGGCCACACCAGCGGTATGAGCAGGCCGAGGACGCTGAGTGCCAGGGCGGAGATGATCGGGACGAAGCGCAGGCCGCCGAAGAAGGCCAGCGCGTCGGGCATCCGCTGCGCACGAAAGCGCTGGTGGAGGAGGCTGACAACGATGCCAACGGCCACGGCTCCGAGGAGTCCCGTATCGATGGACTGCACGCCCAGCACGTCGGCTATGCCGTAGTGCTCGATCGCACCCTCGTCCTCGAAATCGACGCCCTTGGCGGTGAGGTAGAAGTTCACCGCCAGGTTCATGGCGGCGAAGCCGACGAAGCCGGAGAACGCCGCGACACCCTTGTCCTCTCGGGCGAGGCCGAGTGGAATCGCCATCGCGAAGAGGACGGGCAGGAAGGTGAAGGCGACCAGTCCGGTGTTCGCCATCCAGGTGAAGACGAGATGGAAGCCCTCGGCCCTGAGGAAGGGGAGGTTGTCGGTGACCGCCTCGCTGGACAGCGACGAGCCGATGCCCAGCATGATGCCGCAGAACGCGAGCAGGGCGACCGGGAGCATGAATGTCTTGCCGAGGCCCTGGAGGAATTCCCAGAGTGCGGCTTTGGTCTTCTGCATGAGTGGTGAACTTTCGAGCCTGGGGGGACGGGACCCGGGCGCTCGCCGTGGCGATGCGGGACCCACGGGCGTGCGAGCGGCGGATGTGTGACGAGGGGGTTCCGGCCGTCGCCCGCGATGCACCTGAGGATCGCCCGGTGAGCAGCGCCGGGCAGGGCCGTTCCGCCGCACGGATCACATCACGGCAGGTCGGCGGCTGTCCATGGCGGCGGGAGCGCCGGTCGGTGGCCTCGGGAAGGTCTCGGCGTACGGAGCGAGGCGTTCGTAGCGGACGGTGATGTATGCCACTCGTTCGTGTGAGCGTCGGGTGTTTGGCGCCGCATCGGCGGGTAAGGGGCTCTGTGATCGCCGGATCCGACAATCCGGTGGATAGCGTGCAAGAGCTACCGAATGAGGAGGTTCGATGTCTTCGAAGCGACGTCGTAAGAAGAAGGCCCGCCGCAAGAACGGCGCGAACCACGGCAGCCGTCCTCAGACCTGAGGAGGCGCCGACGGCATCCAGGGGGCGGCACGTAGGTGCCGCCCCCCGGACGCGTTCGCCCTCCCGCTGCGGATGCGGACCGGCTGCCGTCCCGACGGGCGGCGTCAGGCGTGCCTCCGGGCAGGCGGCGGGCCGGGGTGCGGCACCGAGGCACGGGGCTCAGCCGCGTACTGGGCCGCCTGCGTGGTGAACATGGCCGCGTAACGCCCCTGGGCCGCCATGAGTTCGTCGTGCGGACCCTGCTCGGCGAGCCGGCCACGGTCGAGGACGTAGATGGTGTCGGCGTGGCGGACGCCGGACATGCGGTGCGTGACCAGGACGACGGCCCGGTGCGGGCCGGCGAGCCGACGGATGGCGTCGAAGGCGGCGATCTCGGCCTCGGGGTCGAGTGCCGAGGTCGGCTCGTCGACGATCAGCACGCTGTCCGCCCGGCATGTCTCGGTGCGCCAGTGGGTACGGGCGAGGCCGATCTTCTGCCATTCGCCGCCCGAGAGCTCCGTGGCGCCGCGGAACATGCGGGCCAGCAGGGTCCGCAGGCCGTGGGGGAGCCTCGCGACGACCGGACCCGCTCCGGCGTGGTCGATGGAAGGCCGGAGCTCATCGTGCCCGGCGTGGCGGCCGGGACGGCCGATACCGATGTTGAGGGCGGCGGTCACCGGCCAGCGCTGGAAGTCCTGCGTGAGCAGAGCCACGCGGTCGAACACCTGTGACCGGTCGAGGGCCGACAGCTCCGCCGTACCCCAGCGCACCGTGCCGCCATGAGGCAGCAGGAGCCCCGCGAGGACCTTCATCAGGGTGCTCTTGCCCGAGCCGTTCTCGCCGACGACGGCGGTCACCGAGCCCATGGGGAGAGTGATCGACACCCCGTCCAGCGCGGGGGCGTCACGGTCCGGGTAGCGGTAGGTGACGTTGTCGAGGACCACCGTGCCCACCCGTTCCGGCAGGCGCTGACCTCCGTCGGGAATCGCGTGCCGGGCGGCCTCGGCCAGGAAACGGTCGTGGTCCTGGACGTACAGGCTCTCCTCGTGCAGCTGATTGACGTTCATGACCAGGGCCCCCAGGCTCGCCGAGCCGGACCGCACGGCGATCACCGCGGTACCCGCCACGGCCAGACCCATGTGTCCGGCCAGGATCAGCCAGAGCATCACGCCGTACGTGGAGGCCAGCGCCAGACCCGACAGTGCGGCGGCGGCCATCTCGGTCATCGCCTTGCCGTTCGCGAGCCGTTTCTGCTCGGCCTCGGCGCTCTCCGCCATGCCGCGGTACTTCTCCAGGAGGAACGTGCCCACGGAGTGGATCCGCACCTCCTGGGCCGCGCCGCGCTCGGTGAGCAGACCCGCGATCAGCCGGCTGGCGCGCATGTGTTCGACCCATGCCATGACGGACGTGTACCGCTCCTGGGCGACCCGCATCGCTCCCCAGCCGCGAGGGGCCGCGATCAGCAACAGCATCGGCAGCAGGGCCGGGTGCAGAACGGTCAGGATGCCCGCGGTCGCGACCAGGGAGATCGTGCCGTTCAGCGCGGCCACACACGCGCTGATCATGTGCCGGGCGGCGGTCGCTCCGAACTGGGCGACGTCGATCAGCCGACGGAACTCCGGATCCTCGATCGCCTCCAGCTCGACCGCGGTCGCCGCTTCCAGGTATTCGGTCGTCGCGATCCGCTCGACCAGTGGTTCCAGCCGGCCGGCCCGTGACGTGGACAGGCCGGCGAGACCGGCGTTGACCACCGCGACGACGGCTATGACGGCCAGGGAGGGCAGGGCGGCTCGCAGCCGTTCGACGGGGTCCCCGGTGCCCAGCAGCGCGTGCATCACGGAGTTGACCGCCAGAAGACCCGCAGCCGCCGCGATGCCCTGGCCGACCTCGCTGACGCCGACGGCCAGCAGCGCCGAGCGGTCGGCGGCCCAGGCCCGGCGCAGCGTGCCGCTGATCAGCCTGGGCATGGCCCGGACCGCCGAGAGCATCGTCAGGTCGAGCCGGGCGCGGTCGTGCCGGGCGAAGGCACCGTCGTAGCGCAGCGGCCCGCCGAACAGGTCCTGTTCGGCGGCTGAGACCGTCGGCTCGATCACGCGGGGCCGTCGGAAGAATCCCCTCATGTACGGCCTCCCCGGCCCTGCCCGGTCCCGCTCGGCTTCCTCACGCGTGCCTCCCCCGTCTCCGGTCGGCCACCGGCCCCGGCGCGCACCGGGGCGGCCGCTCAGCGGAAGCATCGGCCGACCCACAGAGGAGTGCCCGGAAAACGCGCCCCTGTAGCCCCTCGGCAGGCGTACGCCGGAGCGGAACCGTTCGTCGGCGGACGGGTCCTGCTCCTGGTTCGGGGCGGAGGGGCTCAGTCCTCGTGGGCGGGCAGCTCGGCGAGCCCGGTCTCGCGCATGACGCGGTCGATCGTCCGGTCGAGGGTGCTCCGGCTGTCGACCACGGCCTCGATGCCGCCGGGCAGCAGATCGCGCTCCCGGTACCAGTCGCGCAGGTGGTCCTCGGTCACCTGCGCCAGGTACACGGGATCGGCCTTGGCGGCGTGGCGGACGAACGTCTCGTCCAGCGGGACGTCCAGGTAGTAGCAGCGGGATACGCCACGGTGGTCCGCCATCAGGGCCGTGAGCATGTCGCCGTAGCGGTCGGCGTACAGGATGCCTTCGACGACCACGTGGTAGCCGGCTTCGAGGGCGTAGCGCGCCACCGTGTCGATCAGGCCGATGTTCGCACCGCCCGGCCGGTCCTGCTCGCGCAGCACGATCCGGCGGAGGTTGTCCTGCCCGACCACGGCGAGGCCGCGGCCGAACCGGTCGCGGATCCCCGCAGCCACCGAGGACTTGCCCGATGCCGAGTTCCCCCGTACGACGATCAGCCGGGTCTCCTCGCTTCCCGTCTTCATCGGGAGCACGCTACAGGCTGCCCGGGAGACCGCCGGCCTCGTCGGCCGAGGCCCCGGGGCCGGTGGTCAGGTGAGCAGCTGATTGCGGTGGGAGGCGCGGCGGGCGGCGGCCAGCAGGGCGTGGATCTGCGGGCCGGCCTGGTCGAGGCGGGCCACGGGCTTCGCGAACGGAAGCCGCACGTCACGGTGTGTTGCGGAGTACTCCAGACGCAGGGTCACGCCGTAACGGTCCATCGCCAGGGGGAGGACGCGCTTGACGCCCTTGTCCGGCTGCGGCTGCACGAGGCGGAGGAGCAGGGGGACCAACTCGTCGTGCTCGTCGACGAGATGGGTCAGCATTCCGGCCTCGCTGGTGGCGATCGGATCGGGCTCCGTCTCCTGCAGCGTGTCCAGAGTGACGAAGGCCCGTCCCCGGTGGTCCTCGAAGACCGCCTGCCCGAACTCCATGCAGGTGCTCTCCGCGGCGTCCGTGGTGTACGGGGCCGACAGCAGGCCGGTCACCGTGACCCGGGCGCGCATGCGGTCACGCACCGGCGTGGGCGCGATGTCGGTGAACTCCAGCCGGACCGGGATGCGCGGCCCTGACTGGGTGACGCCCTCCTCGGACGGTTCGTGCAGGTGGATGTGGCCCATCGCGGCCGTGCCGTCGAGCCGGTGCACCTCGACGGGGTCGTGACCGTCGCTCACCACTGTCATCGAATGGGCCGCGGTCAGGATCGACAGCACGCGTTCGGCAGGGGTGGGCTCTGTGACGCGGGAGGTGAAAGGACGCATCCAAGTTCTCCAGAGAGCAGGCGGGGAGACCTCATTACAGCTACTTAGGTATGCCTAACCTAACCCATGAATGCCGGTTCGGGTAGCGCGTCACCCTGGTCCGAGGAATGTTCGATCCGTGCCCGGCGGAGAGGAATCGAAGTCCGCCTGCATCCCGACGTTCCGGTCCACGACATCGACCAAGGTGTCTCCCGGGTCCTCGCTCTGGGAGGCCGGTCCACGGGCGAGCGGCACGACCACGACGAGGGCGTCGTCGTCGTGACGGCCGATCCCGAGGGGCGCGAGTTCTGGCGATCGGCGCCGTGGCGGGGAGGCTCCGTGGTTGCCCTCGTCAGCTCCTCCTGGCCCACCGCACCCCCCGGGTGCCGGCCTGGAGGGGATCGTGGACGTGCCGTTCCTTCCCCTCGTGGTGCCCGGGAAGGGGTGCCACGCCTGATCATGCGTCATGCGGATGGCCGGCCGCCCTCGCGAGGCCTGCGCAACTCCCAGCCGTTACAGCTGTGTTGAGCCGGGGTGAGGTGCGGCCGCTGCATTGCCGCTCTCCGGCGGACCCGTTGGGGTCGCTGAGCTGCGCGGACGGTGGGCGTGCGCGTGGTGCCGGTGTGAGGACCGTTGACAAATGTGTGACCTGCTAGAAACCTGTCACCTCAGCACCGCAAAATATTGACCGGATCACTCAAAATCCTAAGCAATAAGCGCGAGTTCCCGGCGGGTGGCCTGCTCCCTCACCTGTCGGCGTCCGGGATCGTCCCCCCCATCGGTGTACCGGCAGCCCCGCACCATGTCGTCGCCGGCCGCTCGACGCCGTACGCGTCGAGC
>NZ_JBHUYV010000012.1:0-11281 GCF_042667905.1 Streptomyces sp. NPDC057287
ACCTTCATCCCGGTCCGCTCCAGCGCGTCCTTGAACCGGCCGACCAGCCGGGCACGCTCCGCCTCGGAGGACCCGAACGGAATCAGGTCGTCGTCATGGAAGGTCACACCGTGCGCGCCGAGCTCCGCGAGCCGCTCCACCGACTCGACCGGGTCCAGCGCCGGACGCGTCGGCTCACCGAACGGGTCATTGCCACGCCAGCCCACCGTCCACAGACCGAAGGTGAACCTGTCCGCAGGGGTGGGAGTGAAGCGGTTCGACATGGGGCTGCCTCTTGTCGACATGGGCCGGTACGGCTGCACTGCCGCCCGACCGATTTGTTGGCTGGCAGTACTAATACGGCATCCTGCCGTTTGTTTCCAGACCGTTCCCGTGACATCCCTGTCACATAGGGGCATCACGGCGCTCCTGCAAGGGCGTGAGGGCCCCTGATGGGCGCTGTCTCAAGGCGTTCCGCGCCATCGTCGAAGCGCTTCGAAAAAATTTGTTTTGTGTACGATCAAAATCAGGAACCCACAGGAACGGACCCCCCATGAAGTTCACCGACGGCTTCTGGCAGCTGCGCAGTGGTGTGCACGCCTCGTACGCCACCGAAGTCCGCGATGTCCGCCTCGACGACGACCGTCTCGCCGCCTACGCCGCCGTCAAGCGCGTCGAGCGCCGCGGCGACACGCTGAACGCCCCGCTGATCACCGTGGACGCGTACGCCCCGGCCGAGGGCGTCATCGCGGTGCGCCTCACCCACCTCGCGGGCAAGCGTCGCAAGGGACCCGACTTCGAGATGCCGGGCGCCGCCGCGCGGTCCGCGGCCACCACCACGACGCAGGGCGCCACCGCCGAGCTGACCAGCGGGCCGCTCACCCTGCGGCTGCCCACCGAGGGCGCCTTCGGCCTGGAGTTCCTCGACGGGGACGGCCGGGTCCTGACTTCGGCCGGCCGCAAGGGCAGCGCGTTCGCCACGGTCGAGGACGGCGGCCACCACATGCTCGCCCAACTCGCCCTGGGTGTCGGGGAGACGGTCCACGGGCTCGGCGAGCGCTTCACGCCGTACGTGAAGAACGGCCAGACCGTCGACATGTGGCAGGCCGACGGCGGCACCAGCAGCGAGCAGGCGTACAAGAACATCCCCTTCTACCTCTCCTCGCGCG
Source organism: Streptomyces sp. NPDC057287 (assembly GCF_042667905.1). NCBI lineage: Bacteria > Bacillati > Actinomycetota > Actinomycetes > Kitasatosporales > Streptomycetaceae > Streptomyces > Streptomyces sp. NPDC057287. The sequence goes on from NZ_JBHUYV010000012.1 coordinate 1,149, forward strand.
GCTACGGCGTCTTCGTCAACCACCCCGGCAAGGTCTCCTTCGAGGTCGGCTCCGAGGCCGTCGGCCAGGTGCAGTTCAGCGTCGAGGACCAGACCCTGGAGTACTTCGTCATCGCGGGCCCCACGCCGAAGGACGTCCTCGCGCGCTACACCGCCCTCTCCGGCCGCCCGGCCCTCCCGCCGGCCTGGTCGTTCGGGCTCTGGCTGACGACGTCCTTCACCACCTCGTACGACGAGGCCACCGTCACCTCCTTCGTCGACGGCATGGCCCAGCGCGGGATCCCGCTGAGCGTCTTCCACTTCGACTGCTTCTGGATGCGCGAGTACCAGTGGTGCGACTTCGAGTGGGACCCGGCCGTCTTCCCCGACCCGGAGGGCATGATCGCCAGGCTCAAGGACAAGGGCCTCAAGATCTGCGTCTGGATCAACCCCTACATCGGGCAGAAGAGCGCCCTGTACGAGGAGGGCGCACGCGAGGGCTACTTCGTGCAGACCCCCGGGGGCGACATCTGGCAGTGGGACAAGTGGCAGGCCGGCATGGCGCTGGTCGACTTCACCAACCCCGCGGCCACCGCCTGGTTCCAGAGCAAGCTGAAGGTCCTCCTGGACCAGGGCGTCGACGGCTTCAAGACCGACTTCGGCGAGCGCATCCCCACGGACGTCGTCTGGCACGACGGCTCCGACCAGGAACGCATGCACAACTACTACACGCACCTCTACAACAAGGCCGTCTTCGAGCTCCTGGAGACGGAACGCGGCCAGGGCGAGGCCGTCCTCTTCGCCAGGTCGGCCGCCGCCGGCGGCCAGCAGTACCCGGTGCACTGGGGCGGCGACTGCTGGTCCTCCTTCGAGGCCATGGCGGAGTCCCTGCGCGGCGGCCTCTCACTTTCCCTGTCGGGATTCGGCTTCTGGAGCCACGACATCGGCGGCTTCGAGGGCACGCCCGACCCGGCGGTCTTCAAGCGCTGGCTCGCCTTCGGCCTGCTCTCCTCGCACAGCCGTCTGCACGGCTCGTCGTCGTACCGCGTGCCGTGGGAGTTCGGTGACGAAGCGGTCGACGTGGCACGGCAGTTCACCCGGCTCAAGCACCGCCTCATGCCGTACCTGTACGGCGCCGCAGTCGAGACCCACCGCACGGGCGTCCCGACGATGCGCCCCCTGCTCCTGGAGTTCCCCGACGACCCGACGGCCCGGGTGGCGGACCGCCAGTACCTGCTGGGCCCGGACATCCTGGTCGCGCCCGTCTTCTCCGAGGACGGCGCCGTCGAGTACTACGTCCCCGAGGGCACCTGGACCCACCTGCTGACGGGCGACACGGTCACCGGCCCGGTCTGGCACCAGGAGACGCACGGCTTCGACAGCCTGCCGCTGCTGGTCCGCCAGGGCGCGGTCCTGGCGCTCGGCGCGGACGAGTCCCGCCCCGACGGTGAGTGGCTCGACGGCCTCGAACTCCGCGTGTACGCCCCTGCTGGGACGGGTGACTTCACCCGCACCGTGACCGTTCCCGACCGCACGGGCGCGGTGGCGGCGACCTACGAGGTGGTCCGCGAAGGCGGTGAGGTCCGCGTCACGACGGACACGGACCAGCCGTACACGGTCACCGTCGTGGGCGAACAGGCCTGACCCGGCCGGGGCCCCTGGACGAGCACCTGAGCGCCCGTACGAAGGCACTCAGGCCGCCCGCGCAGGCGCCCCGGCAGCTCCCGCCCCCGGAGCCGTCTCGCGACGGATGCCTCCGGCAGCCCTTGCTGCTCCACCCACCGGTCAGCTCACCAGATGAGGACCCCGCCCCCCACCGCGAGCGCTCGCCGCGCCGCATCCTCGACGTTCGCCAACCGGTCCGACACCGCGTCGTGGTAATCCGTCCGCGTCTGCCCGGCATCGATGCTCGCAGCGATCATCCCCAGGTTCCCGCTGAGCAGGGCGCACTCCCGCAGGAGCGCGGGCACCTGCTCGGGCTGGACCTGCACGTCGGCGTCAGTCAGGACCGGGAAGAAGGCTGCGCCGACCGAACGCACCGCTTCCGAGCCCCACACGCGCGTGCGCCAACTCTCGAAGCCGGCCGAGTCGTCGCACCCGTCAGGGACGTCCAGCACCTCCCTCCTGCCGTCCGCGCCGACGAGGAAGACATCCACCGACAGACTCATGGGCGCAGTGGATCACGGCGGCGACGCGATGGTCCACAGAGTGCGCCACCGTCGTGCCTGCGGCCGGTGCGGATGGCGCCTCACTCGCAGGGGTGATGCGGGGAGCCGCCACGCGGTACAACCTTGGACGAGGTCCACGGGCGTGCGGCTCGCCCCGCCGTACGGAGAGCGTCCTTCTGGGGCGAGCCGCCCCGCGCTGGGCCGGGCGGAATGCGATCGTGAGCCGGCAGGTTGGCACCAGAGGCACACACGTACGAGTACGGCGCACAGAGCGGAAGCATCCATGGGCGAGTTGATCCTGATCCGGCACGGCGAGACCGAGTGGTCCCGGTCCGGGCAGCACACGAGCTGGACCGACCTGCCCCTGACCGAGCTCGGCGAGCGGCAGGCCCGCGCGCTCGTCCCCCTCCTGGAGGAACGGGAGATCGGGCTCACCCTGGTCAGCCCCTACCTCCGGGCGCGCCGCACCGCCGAACTGGCGGGCCTGACCGCACCGCGCGAGACCCCCGACCTGCGGGAGTGGGACTACGGGGCGTACGAGGGTGTGACCACGGTCGACATCCGCCGCACCCGCCCCGACTGGAACCTCTGGACCGACGGCGTCGCCCCGGGCCCCGAGGAGCACCCGGGGGAGAGCCCGGACGAGGTGGGAGCACGCGCGGACCGGATCCTGGCGGAGGTGGCGGCGGCCGCGTCACGTCTCGGGGAGGCGGACATCGCCCTGGTGGCCCACTCGCACTTCCTGCGTGTGCTCACCGCGCGCTACCTGCGGCTCACCCCCGCGAGCGGGGAGCTGTTCCAGCTCGCCACGGGCGCGGTCTCGCGCCTCGGCACGGAACACGGCAAGCCGGTCGTGAAGGCGCTCAACATGGCGCTTCCGGAGCGGCTGTTCAACGCCATCGGCTGAGCGGCGTCAGAGCACGCCCGTTTTGAGGGCCCGCACGAACGGCGTCCACCCTGCGGCGGTGAAGCCGAGTGCCGGGCCCTCGGGGGCCTTGCTGTCGCGTACGGGGACGAGGCCGGGAAGGCCGTCGGCGACCTCGACGCAGTTTCCGCCGTCGCCGTTGCTGTAGGACGACGTACGCCACGTCGTTGAGCACAGGTCACGAGAGGTGAGCATCTGTCGCATGGTCCTTCGCAGCCGACTTGATCAGGGACAGTGATGCTTCCGGTGACAATGCGGAAGCCCTGGCCAGATCGTATGCGGAAGAGATTTGCTCGACCAGCGCGCCGTCCTCGACGAGTTGGCCGCTGTACGCCGTCTCCGTGTAGGCGGCGGGAGGCGCGTCGGGGAAGTGCATCAGCGTGACGGCCGAGTCCAGCAGCGGTGTCGCCCCTGCGGAGAACGGCAGAACCTGGACGACCACACGCGGGCGCGCGCTCGCCTGGGCGTACAGGTGATCGAGTTGCTCGGCGATGACGGCGGCCCCGCCCACCGGAGTGCGGATCGCCGCCTCATGGACGATGACCCAGAGAACCGGTGGCGCGGGGGAGTCGAGCAGCAGCCCCCGTTCGATGCGGGTGCGCACGTGGGCGTCCACGACGTCGTCCGACGCGTAGGGGTGAGCGGCGCGGGTCAGCGCGCGGGCGTACGACTCGGTCTGCAGCAGACCCGGGATGACCATGGATGAGTGCTCCGCGATGGAGACGGCCCGTAGCTGAAGCTCCGCCGCGTCCGCGAAGTACCCCGCCACCTTCGATGTCCGCGCCAGTCGGCACAGCCGCTGAAGGTGCTCGCCGCTGCCCAGCAACTCGTCCAGGGCGCGGGAGATCTCCGCCTGCGGCCGTCGCTCGGCCGCTTCGAACAGGCCGATGTACGTGCCCGAGCAGAACGCCCGCTCGCCCAGCTCGTTCTGGGAGAGGCCCGCCGCCTCGCGCAGGCGGCGGAGCTCCGCGCCGTAGAAGGCGCGGGGGTTCGCGTAGGGGTCCAGATCCTTCGGCAGAGGCATGCTCCGGACGGTATCGATTACCCCGCCCCCGTATGCGGTGCATCGGGTAACGGTCACCCGGACGGGTGGGGAAAGCCCTTCCGCGCAAGGCGTTTACAGGGTGTGGACCCGGCGCTAGCCTCCGCTGATGGGAGCGCTCCCAAGCTTGCACCGAATCCCGGCCCACCCGGCGCCGCAGCGAAGGGACGTACATCGTGATCCATCTGTCCAGCCACCGATTACTGGCGGGCACCCGCCGAAGAGCCGTGCTTCTCACCCTGCTCGCCCTTCTCACCACCGTCCCCGCCCTCGGGCTGGTCGTCACCACGGGCGAGAAGGCAGAAGCGCACGGCACGCCCATGAAGCCCGCCAGCCGCACCTTCCTGTGCTGGCAGGACGGTCTGACGGACACCGGTGAGATCAAGCCGGTGAACCCCGCCTGCAAGGCCGCCGCACAGGAGAGCGGGACCACCCCGTTCTACAACTGGTTCTCCGTGCTCCGCTCCGACGGCGCCGGCCGCACCCGCGGCTTCGTGCCCGACGGCCGGCTGTGCAGCGGTGGCAACAACAACTTCACCGGCTTCGACAAGCCGAGCAACGACTGGCCGGTGACCCACCTGACCGAGGGCTCGACCATCGACTTCTCGTACAACGCCTGGGCTGCGCACCCGGGATGGTTCTACGTCTACATCACCAAGGACGGCTACGACCCGACGCAGCCTCTGAGCTGGTCCGACATGGAGGAGAGCCCCTTCGTCTCGGTCGACCACCCGCCGCTGAACGGCAGTCCGGGGACCGTCGAGGCCGACTACAGGTGGACCGGCGCGCTGCCCGACGACAAGGACGGGCGCCACGTCATCTACGTGGTCTGGCAGCGCTCCGACAGTCAGGAGACCTTCTACTCCTGCTCCGACGTGGTCTTCGACGGCGGCAACGGAGAGGTGACCGGGGTCAAGGACGGTACGTCCACCACCCCGACCGAGCCTCCGCCCGGTGCCTGCACCGCCACACGCGGCACGACCGGCAGTTGGAGCGGCGGCTACCAGTCCCAGGTGACCGTCACCAACTCCGGCACCGTGCCGATGCTCGGCTGGATGGTGGAGTGGACGCAGCCGGCGGGGCAGCGGGTCGCGAGTCTCTGGAGCGGGGCGATGACGGCGCAGGGGCAGGAGGTGATGGTCCACAACGCGGGCTGGAACGGCTCGCTGGACCCCGGTGAATCCACGGCCTTCGGGTACGTCACCGAGGGCGGAGCACCGGACCCGCTGCTGGAGCTCGGCTGCAGGGTCGGTTAGTCGCAGGGCGGTCGCGGTCGGCGCCCCTGGTGAGGCGTCGGCCGCCGATCACGGGCAACCATGCACATACACGCGTCATGTGATGGATCCTCAGGAAGGATTGTGAATGCTTCCCGAAGGTCGGCGAAATGTTGTGGAGCCCCTTGAACCGTGCGGAGCCTCGCTAGTATGGCGCGTCGAACACCTAGGCGACTCGTGTGGCACCTGACGGGGGACTGGACGGCATGGACGCGCAGACCTACGGAGGGACGGACGACGTCGACCCCGCGGACCAGTGGGTGATGAACCCCGAGACAGGAGCGTACGAGCTCCGCCTGGACGGCCCTCCGGCACCTCGTCCCCACCGCGGCGTCAACGCCGACTCCGCTTCCGCGGACCGTACCCCTCCCGCACCTGCACGCGTTCCCCGCCAGCGCGGCCGCCACAACGCACCCGCCCCGGGAACCCCGCACGTCTCCGGCCGCCGCAAGCGCAAGCAGCGTGGCAGGAGGAAGGCGCTGCTGTGGGCCGGGGGCACACTCTCGTTGGTCCTCGTCGGGACGTCGGCGTACGCCTACTACTGGTACGACCGCCTCGACGGGAACATCAGCACCGTCGACATCGGCGATGTGGGGAGTGACACCGTCCTGGGGGACGGACCGGTCAACATCCTGATCATCGGTAACGACGTACGCGTCGGCAAGGGCAACGAGGCCTACGGGAACCGGAGCAACGTCACCGGCCACGCCGACACCACCCTCCTCTTCCACATAGCCGAGGACCGCTCCAACGCGACCGTCGTGAGCATCCCCCGGGACCTCATGACCAGGATCCCGGACTGCGAGACCGTGCAGCCGGGCGGCTCGGCCAAGGTCATCGCCGGCTCGGACGTCCCCACCAGGTTCAACGAGTCCTTCGGGGTGAACGGCCGGGATCCGGGCTGCACCATGCGGACGGTCGAGGACATCACGGACCTCGAGGTCGACCACTTCATGATGTTCGACTTCAACGCGGTCAAGACGCTGTCCACCGCGGTCGGCGGCGTCAAGGTGTGTCTGAAGGCGCCCATCAAGGACCTCGACGGAGGGACGGACCTCGATCTTCCGGCCGGGGAGAGCCGGATCGCGGGCGAGGACGCGCTGTCGTTCCTCCGGAACCGCCACGGTCTCAAGAACGAGAGCGACCTCGACCGGATCGAGATGCAGCAGCAGTTCGTCGCGTCGATGATGCGGCAGCTGAAGGAGGACACGCTGAGCAGTCCCACGAAGATGCTCGACGTCGCCGAGGCGGCCACCAAGGCCCTCACCGTGGACAAGGGGATAGGCAGCGCCGCCAAGCTCGTCACCCTCGCCAGGGAGCTCGGCAAGATCGATCTGAAGAACATCACCCTGATGACGGTGCCCGTGGTGGACAACCCGGCCGAGCCCACGCCCGTCACCGTCGTCCTGCACCCGGTCGAGGCGCCGAAGCTCTTCGGCATGATGCAGGGCGACGTGTCCTTCACCGAGGTGAAGAAGAAGCAGAAGGCGGCCAAGGACAAGCAGGCGGCGCTGCTCGAAGGTCCTCGCGCGGAGGCTTCCGCCGTGCGCGTCGACCTCGCCAACGGCGGTGCTCCGGCCGGGTCGGCGAGCGCCGTGCTGAGCTGGCTGCAGAACTCGAAGGGCGTGTCGAAGTCCAGCAACGTCGGCAACGCACCGAAGGCCGTGGCGAAGACGACACTGGACTACGCGCCCAACCAGGCCGATCAGGCCCGCGCACTCGCGGACCTCATGGGCCTGCCCGCCTCGGCGCTCCGGCCAGGTACGGCGGACGCCGCCGGGACCGAGCCGATGACGCTGGTCCTCGGAGGGGACTTCAAGGGGGCCGGCACCCCGGTCGCCCCGCCGAAGAAGGTGGACGTCAAGCAGTCCAGGGCCGACGACGACGCGTGCGGGACGTAGCCGCACCGGTGCGGACGCACGCACGGCAGCACGAACGGCCGGTACCTCGCCCCCGAGGTACCGGCCGGTTCCGTGTGGCGTGCCCGGATCAGGCCGCCTTCTTCTTGAGCGAGGTGAGGTGGGCGAAGACGACGACGTTGGCGGAGTACCCGCCCTTCTTGTCGAAGCGTCCACCACACGTCAGGAGCCTGAGCTCCGGACGGCCGGTGGCCCCGTACACCTTCTCGTCGGGGAACTTGTCCTTCGTGTAGGTCTTCACCTCGTCGACGGTGAAGACCGCGGTCCGCCGGTCGGCCCGGGTGACCTTGACCGTGTCACCCCGGCGCAGGACGTTGAGATTGAGGAAGATCGCGGGGCCCGTCGCGGTGTCCCGGTGGCCGACGAGCAGGGACGTTCCCGCCTCCCCGGGGGACGGGCCCTTCCGGTACCACCCCACCTGCTTGGGCCTGCTCAGCGGAGGGGCGCCGAGCCGGCCCTTCTTGTCCAGGTCGAGGCCGGTGACGGGAGCCTCGATGAAGATGGCCGGGATGGCGACCTTCACCGGGCGGGAATGCACCAGCGGGGCGTGCGAGGCGGGCACCTTCTCCTGCGGCTTGTGCGGCGCCCGCCGGAACGGCGGTGCCCCGCCGCCCGCGGCGTCGCTGCCGCGGGCGGCGGTGACCGACGAGGCGTCATCGGGCGAGTCCGAGCTCGCCCACACGATGCCGGTCACCAGCGAGAAGGTCACACAGAGGGTGATCGTGAGCCGGCATGCGCGGCTCGGACCCCGTCGTCGCCGTCGGCCGCGCGTGTCAGGCCTCGTTGCGGGCACGACGGCGTGCGGATCGGCGGACCATGATCAGCCCCGCGATTCCGGCGGCACCGGCGACCACGGCGGCCGAGGTCCCGATGTTCGAACCGCTCTCGGAGCTGACGCCCTCCATCTCCGGGACGCCGCCACCACCGGCGGGCACCGCGCCGGACGGCTTGTCGTAGATCTCGGCGGTGGCCTTCTCGCTGCTCTTCTCGGCGCCCTTGTCCGCCTGGGTGCCCGACTCGGACGACTCCCGGCCGCCGGCCTCCTCGCGGCCGCCGCCCTGCTCGCGCTCGCCGCCCTGTCCGCCGCCCTGGCCGGGCCGCGAGCAGTCGACCTCGAAGCTCTTCGACTTCGGGACGGGTCCGGCGGTCCAGGTCAGCTGGTACGTGCCCTCGGGAAGCAGGTACTCCTGGCTGCGGGCCTGGCCGTTCGCGAGCGGGAGGGTGTTCGTCAGCGTGTTCCCCGGAGGCCGCTCGGTGATCGTCCACACGAGCTGCGGAAGCTCCCCGAAGTTGCTCGCCACGAGAACGAACTGGCAGACCTCCACGCCGTTGCGGTCACCGCGCGAGTGCCAGCTGACGGAACGGATGTCGATGTCGCCGCTCTCGCCGAGGGCGAGGGCGGCCGGGGCTCCAGCCACCAGGGTGGCGCCCGCGACGGCGACCGCGGCAGCCACCTTGGTGCCCGTACGGACGCTGCGGGAGCGGAGGGAAGCGGAAATACGCATGCTGGGCTCCTTCAAGCCGAGATGATTGTCGTACTGATCACCTGATCGCCTAAGAGATGACATGGATCTTCCAAAGAGTGTGCCGGGACACCGCAAAAAGGCGCAAAAGTACCCTGACTAGCCGATAGCGGGCGCCGAACAGGCCGATGAAGAGCGCCCGGAGACCGGTGAACCGCAGGACGGGCCGCCCCGGCGTGCGGGCGGCCCGTCCTGCGGTGCGGCAGCTGAGAGCGGATCAGGAATCAGCCGCTACGCCCCGGCGGCGCCGGTACACGGCCACCACGGCGCCGGCAGTGACCCCGCCCGCGGCGACCGCGGCCCAGATCCCCGGGCGTGAGAGGGACCGGTAGGCCGGGGAGGGCGAGGCGTCGAGCGGGATGACGGCGGTGTCGTTGCCGGGAGTGCGGTCGTAGGGGTTGTACGTCCGGATGGTGCCCCGCGCGCCCGGCACCTGCCGGTCTATGCGGACCAGGAAATCGATGGCGGTCGTCCCGTCGTCCTCGCGGGCCCACGAGAAGGCGTCGCCGCCGATGTCGCAGACGAAGGCCCCGCCCGTCCGCTCCGGCCGCTCGCACCCCCACTCCCGGTCGCTGTCCTCGAAGGAGTACGGAACGGAAGTGACCGTGGTGCCCTCCGGCGGGACCACCTCGAAGCGGCCCGTCTCCTCGTCGCCCCGCGGCCGGCCGGGCCCCAGGTCCCGTACCCCGAGCCGCACCCGCACCGTGTCGCCGACGCGTCCACGGACCGTACCGGTGACGGGCCGGTAGTCGGCCTGGACCGTGGTGTCCACCGCGACGGTGGCGGTGCCGCCGGTGAACCGGCCGTGCTCCGCGCCGGTCAGGGTGACCGGGGCTCCCGTGCCGCGCACCATGTCGCCGGCGGGCTCCTCCGGGTCGGCCGACCAGCTGTAGGACAGGGTTCGAGCCCCGAGGCGTCCACCACCACCTCGATGTCGCGGGCCGGTTCCCTGTTGCCGGGAACGACGGCGACGGGCACCTCGAAATCGTCGTTCGCCCCGTCGGCGCCCTCGTCCGCGTTGTACACGACCACCGTGCGCGGGACGTCCTTCAGGGTGAGCGCGACCTCGTCCGAGGCGGTCGCCGGCGCCGGTGCGAGCATCAGGGCGAGGAAGGTCGCGAGGCCGGCGGTCACTGCCGCCGCGCGTCCGCAGGACCGTGTCCGTGGGGGCATGCGGAGCACTATGCCACCGGGGGGGGGGCCCCCCCCCCGGGGGGGGGCGCCCCCCGCCCGGGAACAACGGACGCTAGCCCGGGGGGGAAGAGCCGACGTCCGCCCCCGCGCCCGCCGCCAGGGGCCCCCCC
>NZ_JBHUYV010000012.1:11291-169951 GCF_042667905.1 Streptomyces sp. NPDC057287
GCCTTTTGGTGGGGGGGGTTTTTTTTTTTTTATACTCCCCCCGCCGGGGGTGGGGGGGGGGGGGGGCTGCGTCCCCCTCCCCCCGGGGGGGGGGCCCCCGGGGGGGGGGGGGGCCCCCCCCCCGGCCGTTCAACTCCGGTCAGTCGCTCAGGAGATCAGCTCGATCTCCGCCAGCGTCGCCGCTGCCGAGCTCACCAGCCGGTACTTCGCGTACGCCTTCGGCGCCTGGACCGAGAACACCCGGGTCTGCTTGTCCCAGGCGAACGTCTGGCCGGACCGCTTGTCGAGGTCCTTCCAGGTCGTGCCGTCCGCCGATCCCTGCAGCACCCAGCCCGTGGGGGCCTTGTCCGCCGTGGCCGAGGTCAGCGTGTACTGGACCGCCTTCGTGCCCTCGGCCGCCGGCAGGTCCACCGACTCGACCGTGGCCGACGTCGCGGAGGTGTTGTCGTACAGCGCGCCGTCACCCTTGAGCACGTCGCCCCTGGGCGCCGGCACCTTGTCGTCCTTCGTGATGGAGACCGGGGCCGCGTCCTTGCCCGTACCCCACGCCGAGGGCTTGGAGCCCATGTCGAACTCCAGCACGCCGCCCTTGGCCAGCAGGTCGTGCGGCAGCGACGTGGAGGTCCACTTCTTGCCGTTGACCTTCAGGCCCTGGACGTAGATGTTCGTAGAGCTGTTCTTCGGGGCCTTGACCACCAGGTCGCGGCCGTTCTCCAGGTGCACCGTCGTCTTTGTGAAGAGAGGCGAACCGATGGCGTACTCCCCGCTGCCCATGACCAGCGGGTAGAAGCCGAGCGAGGAGAAGAGGAACCAGGCCGACTGCTCGCCGTTGTCCTCGTCGCCGTGGTAGCCCTGGCCGATCTCGCTGCCCGTGTACAGGCGGCCGAGGACCTCGCGGACCTTCTCCTGCGTCTTCCAGGGCTGCGAGGCCGCGTCGTACATGTACGTGGCGTGGTGCGCGACCTGGTTGCTGTGGCCGTACTGGCCCATCCGCACGTCGCGCGCCTCGGTCATCTCGTGGATCACGCCGCCGTACGAGCCGGTGAACTCCTTGCCCGCCGTCTCCGGCGTCGAGAAGTAGGTGTCCAGCTTCTTCGCCAGACCGTCCCGCCCGCCGTAGAGGTTGGCCAGGCCACGGCTGTCCTGCGGTGCGGTGAAGGCGTAGCCCCAGCCGTTGGTCTCCGTGTAGTCGTAGCCCCAGACACGGGGGTCGAACTGGTCGGAGGGAAGGCGCCAGTCGCCGTTCGCCTTCTTGCCCTGGAAGAAGCCGGCCTTGTCGTCGAAGAGCTTGACGTAGTTCTGCGCGCGGTTGAGGAAGTACTCGGACTCCTCCTTGTAGCGCTGCTTCTTCGTCTTCTTGTAGAGGGCCTGGCCCATCTGCGCGATGCCGTAGTCGTTGAGGTAGCCCTCCAGCGACCAGGAGAGACCCTCGTGCGTCTCGGTGTTCGCGTAGCCGGTGAAGACCGAGGTGTCCATGCCCTTGCGCCCCACGCCCGAGGACGGCGGGGTCACCGTGGCGTTCTTGACCGCCGCGTCGTACGCCGCCTCGGCGTCGAAGTCGACGCCCTTGACGTAGGCGTCGGCGAAGGCGACGTCGGAGCTGGTGCCGGTCATCAGGTCGGAGTAGCCGGGGGAGGACCAGCGCGAGATCCAGCCACCGTCCTTGTACTGCTGGACGAAGCCGTCGACCATCTTTCCGGCCTGCTTCGGGCTGAGGAAGGAGTACGCCGGCCAGGTCGTCCGGTAGGTGTCCCAGAAGCCGTTGTTGACGTAGACCTCACCCTTGACGATCTTCGCGCCGGTGTGGGTCGGGGTGTCCGTGCCGGTCTGCGGCGAGAAGGGGCTCGCGTAGGTGCTCTTCCCGTCGACCTGCTCGAAGCCGGAGTTCGGGTAGAGGTAGAGCCGGTACAGGCTGGAGTAGAGCGTGGTCAGCTGGTCGGCGTTGGCACCCTCGACCTCGATCTTGCCGAGGATCTTGTCCCACGCCTTCTGCGCGTTCCTCTTCACCGCGTCGAAGGAGGTCCTCTCCGGCAGCTCCATGGCGAGGTTCTTCTTCGCCTGGTCGACGCTGATCAGCGAGGTGGCCAGACGCAGGTTGACCGTCCGGTCCTTGCCCGCGTCGAAGCGGAAGAAGCCGGTCACGTCGTCGCCGCCACCGCCCTTCAGCTTGCCGCTGTCGGTCACCGGTGCGTCGAAGGACCCGTACACGAAGAGACGGGTGGCGCCGGTGGAGCCCCCGCTCTTCACGTCGGAGTAACCGGTGAAGGAGCCCGTCCTCGCGTCGAGGGTGAGACCGCCGTCGTTCGAGACGTTGTCGAAGACGAGGCTCGCGTCGTCACCGGGGTAGGTGAAGCGCATCCGCGCCGCGTGGTCGGTCGGCGCCATCTCGGCCTCGAGGCCGTTCTCGAACGTCACCCCGTAGTAGTGCGGCGTCGCCGTCTCGTTCTCGTGGCGGAACGGCAGGGCACGGGCCGTGCGGGAGGCGTCCGGAGTGCCGGAGGCCGCCGACGGCATCATCTGGAAGGTCTGGCGGTCCCCCATCCAGGGGCTCGGCTCGTGGCTCGCGCTGAAGGCCTGCAGCGTGGGCAGGTTGTCCTCGTTGTTGCCGCGGGAGTAGTCGTACAGCCAGCTCGTGGAGCCCGCGTTGGTGACCGGCGTCCAGAAGTTGAAGCCGTGCGGCACCGCGGTCGCCGGGAAGTTGTTGCCGCGCGAGAAGCCGCCGCTGGAGTTGGTGCCGCGGACGGTCGACGCGTATTCCGAGAGGTGCGCCTTGCGCTTCTCCGGAGCCTTCGGGGCGATCGAGATGTCGTCGATCCACCCCTGGAACTTCGAGGGGCCCTTGGGGGAGTCGTAGGCCACCAGGATCCGGTCGACGGTCTTGCCGGCGGCGACCGAGCCGATCCGTGAGGCGACCTTGTTCCACTGGTTCACGTACAGCCGCTTGGCGTCGGCCTGGCCCTGCGGGGTGAGCAGTCCGCCGTGGCTGTCGGTGGCCTTCAGCCCGCTCAGGTAGGTGCCGTCGGTGAAGGCCAGGTCCACCGCCACGTGGGTCGCGGGGTAGTCGAGGTCCGTCTCGCCCATCTGCGGGTAGACCAGGTAGGACAGCTGGGTGTCCTTCGTGATCGCCGTGTTGACGTCGAAGACCTTGTTGTACGAGTAGGCGTGGCCGTCGGCCTTGTGCTTACCCGCGTACCGCAGCGCCTTCTTCCCCGTGAACCCGGCGCCCTGCTTGGCGGTCGGGGACCCCGAAGGACCCCGGTCGGGCTGGGTGCGCATGTCGTCCGGAGCGGGGGCGGAGGTGTCGCCGTCCGAGAACTGGACGTCGGCGAGCTGGATCGCGTCGGACGCGCCGTTGTTCTTCGTGATCTCCAGCCGGAAGTGCTGGTAGGCGGTGTCCGTGGTGAAGTCGAACGACTTCGTCTGGAGGCGCTCGGAGAACGTCTGGTCCGTGCGGGTGTCCAGGTCCGTCCAGGTCTTGCCGTCGGCGGAGCCCTTCAGGGTCCAGTCCTTGGGGTCCCGCTCGTCGTGGTCGTTGGCCGACGTCAGGGCGTAGGTCACGACCTTGGTGGGCTCGGCGAGGTCGAACTCGACCCAGCCCGTGGGCTGGAAGGCCAGCCACTTGGTGCCCGGCTCCACATCGGCCAGGTTCTCCTTGCCCTCGCCGCCGCCGGAGTTCTCGCTGCTGGCGCGCAGATCCGTGACCTGGTCGGTGACGTTGCCCGGTATCCCGGCGGAGAACCCGCCGTCGATGCCCGATGCCTTCTTCCTGCCGTCGGCATCCTCCTCGACCGTGCTGCGCCAGTCCGGCTGCTTCTCGTCCGCTTCGAAGGAGGAGCTGAACGAGGTGTCGCCGGACGGCTTCCGTGCCGCGCCGGAGGGCTGGGCGAGGGCCGCGGTGGGGGCCGCCAGGGCCATGACGAGAGAGGCCGCGAGGACCGCGGCGGAGCGGTTGTGTCTGTGGCGCGAGCCGTGCTGAGGACCACGTAGGGGCTGCATACGGAGCCGTTCCTCCCGGGGACATGCTCTGGACAACGTTGTCATTGTGGGGCGCGGGTACCAGTAGGGAGCCAAGTGACTGGATGTGTCAAGGGTGTTGCACGGGGTCGACGCCGGTGATTCGACCGTATTGCGGAATGCGCCGTTTCCGTGCGACGGCACGCAGTGCCGAGGTTTCCGGGAGGTCTCAACTCGGGAAAGACTGCCGCTCAACCCTGCATTCGATCTTGCTCAGTTGGCGGCAAGTGGACTATACCTGTCGGCGTCTGCACAGCCGCTTCACAACGGCGCGCGGGCACGGGGGAGGGTGGAACGGGCGTGGGCGCGAGAGCGGCCGCCGCGCGGTCCCCCGAAACTCCCCCACCGCACCTGGAAATCCGGCAATCTGCACGACCCAAGCGCAACTGACCGCGGTGGCGGGGCCCTTCGCCTAGGCGAATTCCTTACGGGTGACCGGTACACACCGCCTGAGTCCTGGAGAAGGCGAGGACTTGAGCATGGGATCCACCTCAGGCCGCACGAACGAAGGCCTTGGCCGTCGCGATCTGATCAAGCGTTCTGCCGCACTCGGCCTGATCGCTGTTCCGACGATGAGCTTCCTGTCGGCCTGCGCGAGCAGTGACAGCGGGAGCGACGAGAAGGTCGAAAAGGGCACCAAGAGCGCGAAGAACCCGCTCGGTGTCAATGAGACCGCCGCCCTCGAGGTGGTCATCTTCAACGGCGGCTTCGGCGAGCAGTACGCCATCGACGCCGAGAAGAAGTACAACGCCGCCTTCCCCAAGGCGCCGAAGGTCAAGCACGCCGCGACCGAGAAGATCCAGTCGACGCTGCAGCCGCGCTTCAACGGTGGCACCCCGCCGGACCTGATCGACAACTCGGGCGCCGAGCAGATGGACATGGGCGTCCTGGTCGGCAAGAAGCAGCTCGCCGACCTGACCCCGCTGATGGACGCCCCGTCGTACGACGACCCGGCCAAGAAGGTCCGCGACACGCTGCGCCCCGGTGTCCTGGAGATGGGCCAGTTCGACGGCGACCCGGTCTGGATCATGTACTACGCGTACACGGTCTACGGCGTCTGGTACTCCCAGACCAACCTGGAGAAGCTCGACGCGGCGTACCCGGAGACCTGGGACGACATGCTCGCGCTGTGTGCCAAGGCGAAGAAGAAGGGCATCGCCGGCTGGACGTACCCGGGCAAGTACCCGTACTACCTGCCGTTCTCGCTCTACCCCTTCATCGGCAAGATCGGCGGCCGCGAGGTCCTCGACAAGATCGACAACCTGGAGCCGAACGCCTGGAAGGACCCGGCCGTCAAGGCCGCCTTCGAGGCCTACTACGAGCTCTTCGCCAAGGGCTACGTCCTCAAGGGCACTCCTGGCCTGACCCACATCCAGTCGCAGACCGAGTGGACGAAGGGCAAGGCGCTCTTCATCCCGAACGGCTCGTGGGTGGAGAACGAGGCGGCGCCCACCACGCCCGAGGACTTCAAGATGATGGTCGGCGCGCCGTCCAGCCTGGACTCGTCCGACAAGCTCCCCTACGGCACCATCTGGGCCTCCGGCGGTGAGCCGTTCGTCGTGCCCGCCAAGGCGAAGAACCCCGAGGGCGGCATGGAGCAGCTGCGCATCATGCTCAGCGAGGAGTCCTCCAAGAACTTCACCAAGTCGGTGAAGTCACTCAGTGCCTTCAACGGCGGCACCGACGGCCTCACGCTGTCCACCGCCATGCAGTCCGGTGTCGACGTGCTGAAGCAGGCCGGCGACAACGTGGTGAACCCGCGGATGCAGGACTGGTACGTGAAGCTCCAGAAGGAGCAGATCGGCATCGCCGGCATCGGCGAGATGATGGCCGGCCGCGCGACCCCGGCGGAGACCATCAAGAAGATCCAGGCCTTCGCGGACGCGGCGGCCAAGGACCAGTCCATCAAGCACTACAAGCACCAGTGAGCCACCGTCACCAGCGGCGGCACCCGCTCAGAAATCGGGGTCGTTAAACGATGCAGCACGGCAAGTACCGGTTCATCGTGGGGTTTCTCGTGGCCCCACTCGCGTTGTACGCCATCTTCGTCATCTGGCCCTTCGCCCAGTCCATCTACTACTCGTTCACGGACTGGACCGGACTGAGCCCCGACTTCCAGATGGTCGGCTTCGACAACTACAGCCGGATGCTCAAGGACGACATCTTCTGGAAGTCGCTGCAGCACAGCGTGCTGCTCGCCCTGCTGCTGCCGCTGGTGACGCTGGGCCTCGCCCTCTTCTTCGCCTTCATGCTCAATGTCGGCGGCCGTCGGCGCAAAGGCGCCGCGGTCGCCGGTGTACGGGGCTCCTCGTTCTACAAGATCGCCTATTTCTTCCCCCAGGTGCTGTCGATCGTGATCGTGGCCCTGCTCTTCCAGTTCGCGTTCAATCCGCGTGACGGAATGCTGAACGCGACGCTGAAGGCGGTCGGGCTCAAGAGCCTCCAGCCGGACTGGCTCGGCGACCCCGACCTGGCGCTCTACTGCGTCATGGTCGTCCTGATCTGGTCGACGGTCGGATTCTTCATCGTCCTCTTCTCGGCCGGCATGGCGTCCATCCCGAAGGACTTCTACGAGGCCGCGCTGCTCGACGGGGCCAGCCGCATCACGACGTTCTTCAAGATCACGCTGCCGCTGCTCTGGGACACCGTGCAGTCGGGCTGGGTCTACATGGGGATCCTGGCGCTCGGCGTGGAGGCCTTCACGGCCGTACAGGTCATGACGGTCGGCCCCGGCGGCCCGGCGTACTCGACCACCGTCCTGCCGCTGTACGTCTACCAGACGGCCTTCCGGGACGCCCAGGCCGGTTACGCGACCACCATCGGTGTCGGGCTGCTCATCGTCACCATGCTGTTCGCCGGCATCGTGATGCGCCTCGGCCGCCGCGAGCGGCTGGAGTTCTGATGCCGGCTTCCCCGAGGTTCCGCGACCGGACGGCCGGCTGCACGCAGATCAGTTCGGTCCCGGTGGCCGGCTCGACAGTTGTACGAGGTGAGCACACGTGAAGGTCACTGAGACTCCGCCCGCCGTTCCGGCCCCGCGCTCGCCGGTGACGAAGACGGACGCGCCGGCCGCCGAACCGGCGAAGAGCAGCGAGGGCAAGGTACTCAACGTCTTCTCGCACGGGGTGCTGATCATCTGGGCGGTGCTCGTCGTGATGCCGCTGCTCTGGGCGGTGATGGCGTCCTTCAAGACCGACGAGTCGATCCTGTCGACCCCCTGGGCGCTGCCGGACAAGCTGCACTTCGAGAACTGGTCACGGGCCTGGAACCAGGCCCACATGAGTGACTACTTCCTGAACACCATCCTGGTGGTGGGCGGTTCGCTGATCGGCACACTGCTGCTGGGTTCGATGGCGGCGTACGTCCTGGCACGGTTCGACTTCCCGGGGAACCGCTTCATCTACTTCCTCTTCATCGGAGGGATGAGCTTCCCGATCATCCTGGCGCTGGTCCCGCTGTTCTTCGTCATGAACAACATGGGCCTGCTGAACTCGATCCACGGGCTGATCCTGGTGTACATCGCCTACTCGCTCCCGTTCACCGTCTTCTTCCTCACCTCGTTCTTCCGGACCCTGCCGACGTCGATCGCCGAAGCGGCGCTGCTCGACGGGGCCTCGCACACCCGGACGTTCTTCCAGGTGATGCTGCCGATGGCCAAGCCCGGCCTGATCAGCGTCGGCATCTTCAACTTCCTCGGGCAGTGGAACCAGTACATGCTGCCGACGGTGCTGAACACCGATCCGGACGGCAAGGTGCTCTCCCAGGGCCTCGTCGAACTGGCCACCAGCCAGGGCTACAAGGGGGACTGGTCAGGGCTCTTCGCCGGGCTGGTCATGGCGATGCTGCCGGTCCTCCTCGCCTACATCGTCTTCCAGCGCCAGGTCGTCGCCGGGCTGACGGCGGGGGCGCTCAAGTAGGGCCCGAAACGTCCGCAGGGCGCGCCGAGGGGGCTCCTCCGTCCGGCCCGGACGGAGGAGCCCCCTCGGCGTCCCACGGCGTGTGCCGGACCCCTGCCAGGCGTTCCAGGTCACGCAGCGGCACGGCGAGGTCGCCCTCGCCGACGCCGCGCACGGTGGCGCCGCGTACGGTCCGGTCCCGTCCGCAGGGAGCCGTACGCCGACCGTGTGAGCGGGGGAGGCCCGGCGCGTCACCCTGCCACGATGCGGTCGACCGCGGCCTCGACCAGCCGGTCGCGCTCGGCCTCCGAGAAAACGTCCGGCAGCGTGAGCTGTTCGACGATGAGCCAGTTGAACGTCAGAATGAGCAGGCGGACGGCCGTGGCGTCGCCCGGCAGTCCCGACGCCTCGTGGTAAGCCACATTGGCCTCGACGTCCGCGCGCACCTGCTCGGTCAGCACGGCCCGCAGCGCCGGACGCCGGGTGGCTTCGAGGCGCAGTTCGAGCAGGGCCAGGTAGCCGGTGCGGAAGGCGCTGATCCGGCCGATCAGTTCGCGCATCAGCGCCGTGTAGGTCTCGCGGTCCCTCGGAGCGGACTGCTGGCGTTCGACCGTCGCCCCGTCGGGCTGGAGCCGTTCGTAGACCCGTGCTCCCGCCTGGGTGAGCAGGTCGTCACGGTTGGCGAAGTAGTTGGACGCCGTCCCGGCGGGCACCGCGGCCTCGGAGTCCACCGCCCTGAAGGTCAGTCCGCGCGCGCCTTCCCTGGCCAGCACCTCGATCGAGGCGTCGACGAGGGAGGCCCGTCGCGCGTCGTTCCTGCGCACCATTGACACCACTCCATCCGTAGTACTACGTTCTTACCACTACAAATACAGTACTATGAATGGATCGCCCTTGCGGAAGCTCGTGTACTACGTCGCGGTCACCCTCGACGGCTGCATCGCCGGACCCGGGGGAGAGTTCGACTTCTATCCCCAGGGCGACGAGGCCCAGGCGGCTGCCTACATGAAGTCGATGAACACCCGCTATCCCGAGACCGTCCCCACCTTCGCCCGGGCGGGCGTGGGTCTCACGGACGCGCCCAACCTGCGGTTCGACACGGTGCTGATGGGACTCGGCTCGTACCGCCCCGGCCTGGACGCCGGTTTCACCAGCCCCTACGCCCACCTGCGCCAGTACGTCGTGTCCACCACGCTGGCGCCCGACACCGACCCGGCCGTCACCGTGGTCCCCGGGGACCCGCTCGCGCTGGTGCGCGAGCTCAAGAAGGAGGAGGGGCAGGACATCTGGCTCTGCGGCGGCGGTCTGCTCGCCGGAGCGCTGCTGCCCGAGATCGACGAACTGATCATCAAGAGCTACCCGGTCGTCGCGGGGTCCGGGATCCCGGCGTTCAACGGGGCGTTCGACCCCACTCTCTTCAAGGTCACCGAGCGCACCTCGTTCGACAACGACGTGACGGTCACCTGTTTCACCCGCCGCTGACGAGCCGGTGGCCCGCCCCGCCTCGACGGGGCGGCCCGCCGGCCGCTTCGGTCTCTTCTTGTCTTCACCCGGACAACAACTGTCACCAGAAGTGGACAGGCCCCGTAGGGGCAGGAACCGTTCCCCGGCCCCGGCCGGGGGACGGTTCAGGGTCTTTTCTGGTGATTTGCCGCTGCCCGGATATGGAGGCCCGGTGCTCATCGGAGGCTCCGACTGCTCAAGGTCTTGACGGGGGGCACCCCAAAACGCTCAGCTTAGGGTTCACATGTTAGAGAAAACGGCAGGAGTGAGTGAGTCGATGGAGACTCCGGGGTCGCAGACATCTCTGCATAGGGCCAACCTTGAGCGGGTCGTACGTGCCGTAAGGATGGCGGGGTCCCTGACCCAGGCCGAGATCGCCAGAAGCACCGGGCTCTCCGCAGCCACCGTCTCCAACATCGTCCGTGAACTCAAGGAGGGTGGCACCGTAGAGGTGACGCCCACCTCGGCAGGTGGACGCCGTGCCAGGAGCGTCTCCCTGAGCGGGGACGCGGGCATCGTCATCGGTGTTGATTTCGGGCACACCCACCTCCGGGTGGCCGTCGGCAACCTGGCCCACCAGGTGCTGGCCGAGGAGTCCGAGCCGCTGGATGTGGATGCCTCCTCCGCGCAGGGCTTCGGCCGGGCGGAGCAGCTGGTCAACCGCCTGATCGAGACCACCGGGATCAGTCCCGAGAAGGTGATCGGCGTGGGCCTCGGTGTTCCGGGCCCGATCGACGTCGAATCCGGCACCCTGGGCTCCACCTCGATCCTGCCCGGCTGGACGGGCATCAACCCCAGCCAGGAGCTCGCCGGACGCCTCGGCGTCCCGGTCTACGTCGACAACGATGCCAACCTCGGGGCGCTCGGAGAGCTCGTCTGGGGCAGCGGGAGGGGCGTCAGGGACCTCGCGTACATCAAGGTGGCCAGCGGTGTGGGCGCCGGTCTGGTGATCGACGGGCACATCTACCGGGGGCCCGGCGGCACGGCCGGCGAGATCGGCCACATCACCCTCGACGAGTCCGGCCCCGTCTGCCGCTGCGGCAACCGTGGGTGCCTGGAGACCTTCACCGCCGCCCGGTACGTCCTGCCGCTGCTGAAGCCCAGCCACGGGCCGGATCTCACGATGGAGCGGATGGTCCAGCTCGCCAGGGAGGGCGATCCCGGCTGCCGCAGGGTCATCGGGGACGTCGGCCGGCACATCGGCAGCGGCGTCGCGAACCTCTGCAACCTCCTCAACCCGAGCCGGGTCGTGCTCGGGGGATCACTCGCTGAGGCGGGGGAGTTGGTGCTCGCACCCATCCGCGACTCGGTCTCGCGCTACGCCATTCCCAGCGCCGCACGGCAGCTCTCCGTGCTCCCGGGAGCGCTCGGCGGGCGGGCCGAGGTGCTGGGTGCGCTGGCCCTCGTACTGAGCGAGATGGGGGATTCGACCCTTTTGGAGAGTACCCTCCCTGCCGCGACGCCTGCCTTCACTTAGATAACGAATGGCACCGTTGTCATCTCGTTAAGTATTTACTCCTTGACGCTGGCGTCGGGGCCGAGTTGACTTCCAGCCACCTCGGCCGCAACGTCGCGGCCTCGTCAGGGAGGTTCGAAATGAACACGCGTATGCGTCGTGCCGCCGTTGCCGTTGCCGCCACCACCATGGCTGTCTCGCTCGCTGCTTGCGGTAGTGCCAAGGAGTCCGGTGACAAGGCCAGCACCGACTCGGGCAAGAAGGGCGATGCCCTCAAGATCGGTCTGCTCCTTCCCGAGAACGTCACGGCTCGTTACGAGAAGTTCGACAAGCCGATCATCGAGAAGAAGGTCAGCGAGCTGACCGGTGGCAAGGCGGAGGTCGTCTACGCCAACGCCAAGCAGGACGCCACGCTGCAGGCGCAGCAGGTCGACACCATGATCACGAACAAGGTCGACGCGCTCATCATCGACGCGGTCGACGCCAAGGCCATCGAGAACAGCGTCAAGAAGGCCAAGGACGAGGGCATCCCCGTCGTCGCCTTCGACCGCCTCGCCGAGGGCCCGATCGACGCCTACACCTCCTTCGACAACGAAGAGGTCGGCCGTGTGCAGGGCAAGGCCCTGCTGGAGGCCCTGGGCGACGCCGCCAAGCCCACCATCGTGATGATGAACGGCTCGATCACCGACCCGAACGCCAAGCTCTTCAAGCAGGGCGCCAAGTCGGTTCTCGACGGCAAGGTGACCTACGGCAAGGAGTACGACACCAAGGAGTGGAAGCCGGAGAACGCCAACTCCAACATGGAGGGTGCGATCACGGCCCTCGGCAAGGACAAGATCGCCGGCGTCTACTCCGCCAACGACGGCATGGCGGGCGGCATCATCCAGGCCCTCAAGTCGGCCGGTCTCTCCAAGCTCCCGCCGGTCACCGGCCAGGACGCCGAACTCGCCGGTGT
Source organism: Streptomyces sp. NPDC057287 (assembly GCF_042667905.1). Taxonomy (NCBI): domain Bacteria; kingdom Bacillati; phylum Actinomycetota; class Actinomycetes; order Kitasatosporales; family Streptomycetaceae; genus Streptomyces; species Streptomyces sp. NPDC057287. The sequence goes on from NZ_JBHUYV010000012.1 coordinate 23,116, forward strand.
GCAGCGCATCGTCACCGGTGAGCAGTTCATGAGCGTCTACAAGTCGTACCCGCAGGAGGGCATCGTCGCCGCGGAGATGGCCGTCGCGCTCGCCAAGGGCGAGAAGCTCGACACCATCGCCACGTCCAAGGTCGACAATGCCGGCACGAAGGGCATCGCCACCGTCCTCGTCCCGGTCGTCTCGCTGACCAAGGACAACATCAAGGAGACCGTCATCAAGGACGGGATCTGGACGCTCGACGAGATCTGCTCGGCCAAGTACAAGGCCGCCTGCACCTCCGCGGGCCTGCAGTAGGCCCCTCCGCCCGGCCCGCCCCCAGGGGCGGCCGGGCGGCCCGAAGCCTGTCCGGCGCCCGGCCCACCAACTGTCCCGCTACCGGGCCGGGCGCCGGACGGAACGCTTCCGCTGTTTCTACTTCTGCTCGACCACCGCGCCTCCCCCCAGGTGCGGTATCCCCGCCGGGTCAGGCGGCGAAGGAGATGGTTCACGTGTCCGCTACGCCCGTGTTGGCGTTGCGAGGGGTCTCGAAGCGATTCGGTGCCGTTCAGGCGCTCACCGACGTCGAGCTCGAGGTCCACGCCGGTGAGGTGGTCGCCCTGGTGGGTGACAACGGCGCCGGTAAATCAACGCTGGTCAAGACGATCGCCGGGGTGCACCCCATCGATGACGGAGTCATCGAGTGGGACGGCCGACCGGTCCAGATCAACAAGCCGCACGATGCCCAGAACCTGGGGATCGCGACCGTCTACCAGGACCTCGCGCTCTGCGACAACATCGACGTCGTCGGCAACCTCTACCTCGGCAGGGAGCTCCGCAAGTTCGGGATCCTCGACGAGGTGGAGATGGAGCGGCGCTCCCGCGAGCTCCTCAGCACGCTGTCGATCCGCATTCCCAGCGTCCGCATACCGATCGCGTCGCTCTCCGGCGGTCAGCGCCAGACCGTCGCCATCGCGCGTTCGATGCTGGGCGAGCCCAAGCTCGTCATCCTCGACGAGCCCACCGCCGCGCTCGGCGTCGAGCAGACCGCCCAGGTCCTCGACCTCGTCGAGCGGCTGCGCGAGCGGGGCCACGCGGTCATCCTCATCAGCCACAACATGGCCGATGTGAAGGCCGTCGCCGACAAGGTCGCCGTGCTCCGGCTGGGCCGGAACAACGGGGTCTTCGACGTGAAGACCACCTCGCAGGAAGAGATCATCTCCGCCATCACGGGTGCCACGGAGAACGCCGTGACCCGTCGTGCGGCGCGCAACGCGGAGGCCCAGAAGTGACAACCGACAAGACGTCCACCGCAGTGGTCAACCCGGAGGCCGCCAAGGGCGCCGACACCGTGGTCGACCCCCGCCTCCTCGTCCGCGAGCAGGGCTTCGGCGGCTACATCACCGAGTTCAAGCGCAAGATGCGCGGCGGTGACCTGGGCTCGATCCCCGTGATCATCGGCCTGATCATCATCTGCGTGGTCTTCCAGAGCCTGAACTCCGAGTTCCTCTCCGCGAAGAACGTCAGCGACATCGCCGTGACGATGGTGGCCACCGGCATGATGGCCGTCGGCATCATCTTCGTGCTGCTGCTCGGCGAGATCGACCTCTCCGTCGGCTCGGTCTCCGGTGTCTCCGGTGCCGTCGTGGCCGTGCTCAGCGTCACGCACGGGATGAACGAGTGGCTCGCCGTCCTCGTGGCGATCGTCAGCGGCGCGGTCATCGGAGCCATCCACGGCTTCTTCTTCGCACGGATCGGCGCCCCGGCGTTCGCCGTGACCCTCGCCGGCCTGCTGTTCTGGCTGGGCTTCATGCTCCAGCTGCTCGGTGACACGGGCACGATCAACCTGGACAGCGACGGCGTCGTCGGCCAGCTGACCACGTACTACTTCGCGGACGTCGCCGCCGCATACGGCCTCGCGGCCGTCGCGGTGATCGGTTACTTCCTCGCCGCGTTCCTCGACACCCGCCGCCGCGAGGCCGCAGGCGTCCCGTCGCGGCCCATCGTCGACATCGTCGTGCGCACCGTGATCCTCGCGGTGTTCTCCTTCGGCGCGGCGTTCATGTTCAACCAGTACCGCGGTCTCCCGCTGGCCCTGGTCCTCTTCCTCGTCGTCCTGGTCGGTACGGACTTCGTCCTGCGCCGCACCTCCTACGGCCGGAAGATCTTCGCGCTCGGCGGCAGCGTCGAGGCGTCCCGCCGCGCGGGCATCAACGTCACCGCGATCCGCGTCTCGGTCTTCGCCATCGCCGGCACCTTCGCGGCGATCGGCGGCCTCTTCTGGGCCTCCAAGATCGCGGCGGCCAACCAGGGCTCCGGCGGCGGCGACCTCCTGATGAACGTCATCGCCGCGGCCGTCATCGGCGGCACCAGCCTCTTCGGTGGCCGGGGCCGCACCTGGAACGCGCTGCTCGGTGTCATGGTGATCGTCTCGATCCAGTACGGCCTGGCCCTGGAGGGCATCGCCACACCGATCAACTACATGATCACCGGCGCTGTTCTTCTCATCACGGTCGTCATCGACTCCATCACCCGCAAGACGCAGAAGACCGCAGGCCGCGCCTGACCGTCGTACCTGCACACATGTGCCCGGCATCCTCGCGATGCCGGGCACCTGCATGTCCGGTGCGCACCGGCGCGGCGCGGCGGAATGCGCCGCCCGATGACCGGGTCCGCCGGCGGAACATTAGACTCATCGGATCGACACGCTCGACCAGCTCACAAGCAAGGAGGCACGGGTGGACCTGCTGACCCGCATCAAGGGACCGCGTGACCTGGACCGGCTCGGCCTCGAGCAGCTCGACCAGCTCGCCGGGGAGATCCGCACCTTCCTCGTCGAGGAGGTCTCCAAGACCGGCGGCCACCTCGGCCCGAACCTCGGCGTGGTCGAGCTGACCATCGCCCTGCACCGGGTCTTCGAGTCCCCGCAGGACAAGGTCCTCTTCGACACGGGCCACCAGAGCTACGTGCACAAGCTGCTCACCGGCCGGCAGGACTTCTCGAAGCTCAAGAGCAAGGGCGGCCTCTCCGGCTACCCCTCCCGCGCCGAGTCCGAGCACGACGTCATCGAGAACTCGCATGCCTCGACGGTGCTCGGCTGGGCCGACGGCCTCGCCAAGGCCAACGAGGTCCTGAAGAAGGACGACCACGTCGTCGCCGTGATCGGTGACGGCGCGCTCACCGGCGGTATGGCCTGGGAGGCGCTGAACAACATCGCCGCCGCCAAGGACCGCCCGCTCGTCATCGTCGTCAACGACAACGAGCGCTCCTACGCGCCGACCATCGGCGGCCTCGCGAACCACCTCGCCACCCTGCGCACCACCGACGGCTACGAGCGGTTCCTGGCCCGCGGCAAGGACCTCCTGGAGCGCACGCCCGTCGTCGGCAGGCCGCTGTACGAGACCCTGCACGGCGCCAAGAAGGGCCTCAAGGACTTCATCGCCCCGCAGGGCATGTTCGAGGACCTCGGCCTGAAGTACGTCGGACCGATCGACGGCCACGACATCGAGGCCCTGGAATCCGCGCTCCAGCGGGCCAAGCGCTTCGGCGGCCCGGTCATCGTGCACTGCCTCACCGAGAAGGGCCGCGGCTACACCCCCGCCCTCCAGGACGAGGCGGACCGCTTCCACGCGGTCGGCAAGATCCACCCGGACACCGGCCTGCCCATCTCCACCTCCGGCCTCGACTGGACCTCGGTCTTCGGCGAGGAGATGGTCAGGCTCGGCCACGAGCGCGAGGACATCGTCGCCATCACCGCGGCCATGCTCCAGCCCGTCGGCCTCGGGAAGTTCGAGGAGGCGTTCCCGGACCGGATCTACGACGTCGGGATCGCCGAGCAGCACGGCGCAGTCTCCGCCGCGGGCCTGGCCACCGGTGGGCTGCACCCGGTCTTCGCGGTCTACGCGACCTTCCTCAACCGCGCGTTCGACCAGGTCCTGATGGACGTCGCCCTGCACAAGTGCGGAGTGACCTTCGTCCTGGACCGGGCCGGCGTCACGGGCACGGACGGTGCCTCGCACAACGGCATGTGGGACATGTCGATCCTCCAGTGCGTGCCGACCCTGCGCATCGCCGCCCCGCGCGACGCCGACCAGGTCCGCGCCCAGCTGCGCGAGGCCGTCGCCGTGGACGACGCGCCCACCGTCGTCCGCTTCTCCAAGGGCGCGGTCGGCCCCGCGGTCAAGGCCGTGGGTACGGCCGGTGGCATGGACATCCTGCGCACGGCGGGTACGGACTCGCCCGACGTCCTCCTGGTCTCCGTCGGCGCCCTGGCCCCGATGTGCCTGGAGATCGCCTCCCTGCTGGACGCCCAGGGCATCTCCACCACGGTAGTCGACCCGCGCTGGGTCAAGCCGGTCGACGAGGCGCTCGCCCCGCTCGCCGAGGAGCACCGGGTCGTCGTCACCGTCGAGGACAACAGCAGGGCCGGCGGTGTCGGCTCCGCCGTCGCCCAGGCGCTGCGCGACGCCGGCGTCGACGTACCGCTGCGCGACTTCGGCATCCCGCCGGTCTTCCTGGACCACGCCTCGCGCGGCGAGGTCCTGGCCGAGATCGGGCTGACCGCACCGGACATCGCCCGGCAGGTCACCGGCCTGGTCGCCAAGCTGGACGGCCGGTACGAGAGCCGGACCGCGGAGCCCGTCCGCGACTGATCCCTCGCGTGCCCACTGGGCCGGTCGCCACCCCGCACGGGTGGTCCGACCGGCCCATTCGCGTGAAATCGGGCCCTTCGGAGCGTGCCGGGGGCGGCCGGTTACGAATCATGGCGTGCACGACGAGCGCGTGGAGGTACGCCGGTGAGCACGCAGCAGGACACGCCCCCCAGCGGGAACGGACTGTTCAGGACCAAGACGGTCGAACAGTCCATCCGTGATACCGAGGAACCGGAGCACGCGCTCAAGAAATCCCTCTCGGCACTGGACCTCACGGTGTTCGGGGTGGGTGTCATCATCGGCACCGGGATCTTCGTCCTCACGGGCAAGGTCGCCAAGGAGACGGCGGGCCCCGCCACGGCCCTGGCCTTCGTCGCGGCGGGCGTCGTCTGCGCCCTCGCCGCGCTCTGCTACGCCGAGTTCGCCTCCACCGTCCCGGTGGCCGGGTCGGCGTACACCTTCTCGTACGCCTCGCTGGGCGAGCTGGTCGCCTGGATCATCGGCTGGGACCTGGTCCTGGAGTTCGCGCTGGGCACCGCGGTGGTGGCGGTCGGCTGGTCCGGCTACGTGCGCTCACTCATGGACAACATCGGCTGGACGATGCCCGAGGTGCTCTCCGGCCCGGACGTGGCGAGCGGATTCGGCTTCGACATCCTCGCCTTCGCCCTGGTGCTGATCCTGACCGTCATCCTGGTGCTCGGAATGAAGCTCTCCGCCCGGGTGACCACGGTCGTCGTCGCCATCAAGCTGGCGGTCGTGGGCATCGTCATCATCGCCGGGCTCTTCTTCATCGACACGTCCAACTACTCGCCCTTCATCCCCGAGGCGGAGAAGCAGGCCGGCGGTTCGGGCCTGGACGCCCCGCTGGTCCAGCTGATCTTCGGCTACGAACCGACCAACTTCGGCGTCATGGGCATCTTCACCGCCGCCTCCATCGTCTTCTTCGCCTTCATCGGCTTCGACGTGGTGGCCACCGCCGCCGAGGAGACCAAGCTCCCGCAGCGGGACATGCCGCGGGGGATCCTCGCGTCCCTCGTCATCTGCACACTGCTCTACGTCGCTGTGTCGATCGTCGTCACCGGCATGCAGAACTACTCCGAACTCTCCGTCAGCGCCCCGCTCGCCGACGCCTTCAAGGCGGTCGGACACCCCTTCTACGCGGGCGTCATCAGCTTCGGCGCGGCGGTCGGGCTCACCACGGTCTGCATGATCCTGCTGCTCGGCCAGACCCGGGTGTTCTTCGCGATGAGCCGGGACGGTCTGCTCCCGAGGTTCTTCTCGGTGACGCACCCGCGCTTCGGCACGCCGTACCGTCCGACGATCCTGCTGGGCGTGGTCATCGCGATCGTGGCCGGCTTCACCAGCATCAACGAACTGGCGACGCTGGTGAACATCGGCACGCTCTTCGCGTTCGTGGTGGTCGCCCTCGGCGTCATCGTCCTGCGGCGCACCCGCCCCGAGCTGCACCGCGCGTTCCGCACCCCCTGGGTGCCGGCGCTCCCGATCGTGTCGGTGGCGGCCTCGGTCTGGCTGATGCTGAACCTGCCGGCGGAGACCTGGCTGCGGTTCGGGATCTGGATGGTGATCGGCGTCATCATCTACTTCGCGTACGGCCGCCGGAACAGCCGTATGGCGAAGGCCCGTTGACCCGGTCAGTCACGCCGTGACGGCGGCAGCGGCTGTACCGTGCGCGGGCCCGTGCACCGGGCTCCGTACGCCTCGACCCGCTGCCGCAGCAGGCCCGGCCGTGACGACGACGCAGGGCCGCGCACCGTGTGCGGCGGCGGCCGGTGCGGCGATCAGATCGTCCCCGCTGCCCGGCGCCGCCTCCACACGTACCCCGTCACCAGCTTCCCCCACAGTCTTCTGCGTGGGAGGTGCCCTCAGAACCGGCCCCACCACATCGGCGGCGTCGACGATCACCAGGGTCCGCCCACCTGTCATCCCCGAAGGATGACAGGTCAGCCGCCAGTCGCCGGAGACTTCTTCGCCGACTCGGGGATCGTGCCGTCCGTGCGGATCGCCTTCCAGAGGCTGCCCGCCTGCGGCTCCGCCGCCACCACGCGGTTCGGGTCCTGCTTGTCGTAGGCGACGGGCAGCATGATCGTCTCCATGGTGGAGGGATCGACGCCGTTCATCGACCGGGCGAACTCCGCGAGCGAGGTCAGCGAGGCGAGGCCCTCGTCGGTCGTGAGCGACTTCGTCGCGGAGTTGGCGATCTTGTAGGTGCTCGTCGGACTGCCCAGCAGGTCCTGCGACTTGATCTCCGTCAGCAGGGCGAGCAGGAACTGCTGCTGGAGCCCGATGCGGCCGAGGTCGCTCCCGTCACCGATGCCGTGCCGGGTGCGGACGTAGGCGAGCGACTCGGTGCCGTTCAGCTTGTGCGCGCCGGCGGTCAGGTCGAGTCCGGAGGCCTTGTCCTTGATCGGCTCCTCGACGTCGACGGTGACCCCGCCGATCGCGTCGACCAGGTCCTTGAACCCGGCGAAGTTGATCTCCAGGTAGTGGTCGATCCGGACCCCGGACATCTTCTCCACGGTCTTGACCACACAGGCCGGACCGACCTGCGAGTAGACGGAGTTGAACATGACCCGCTCCGCGGACGCCATCTTCGAACCGTCGTCCTTGACGCACTCGGGCCGGGTCACGAGGGTGTCGCGCGGGATGGAGATGGCGGTGGCCTCGGTGCGGCCCTCGGGTATGTGCACCACCAGCGCGGTGTCCGACCGGGCGCCGCCGACCGCGCCGCCGCCGCCCAGCTCCTTGTTCTCCGCCCCGGCGCGTGAGTCGGACCCGAGGACGAGCAGGTTCTGGCCGGCGGTGGGGAGCTTCTCGGGGCGGTCCTCACCGAGCGCCTTGTTGATGTCGACGCCCTTGATGTTGCCGTCGAGGTCCTGGTACATCCAGTACGCCGTGCCACCGCCCGCGAGCAGGAGCACGAGGAGGACCCCGAGCGTGATCTTGAGGCCGCGGCGGCGCTTGCGTTCCTTCTTCCGGCCTCGCTTGGGTGCTTCCGCCCGTCGCGAGGCACGCGGGCCCGGGGGTACGGCGTCGTGGCTCATCCTGCACGAGTCCCTTGGTCTGTGGCCCGTGAGGGCTGGGTGGGGAGTTGGGGACTCGGGTGGGGCCGGTCCACGCATGTGGGGGGCTGGCCGAGTAGTATAGACAAATTTTCGAATCGTGTGTAATTCTTCGCGCGCTCTCCGCACCTCGTACACATTCGTCCGGCGGGCGAGGGAGGGGTGAACGCGGGGCGGCGAGTCGGTGGCGATCGAACGGAGATTCTATGATGGCGGGTGCCAGATCCGTCGTGCGTCCCTGACGCAGGTGGCGGTGCAGCAGCCGGCGCCGGGTCCTGGCGGGCAATCATGGGAAGGACGACCTCACATCATGCGGGTCAAGTCTGGGCGCGCCGACCGGGGGACCGCCCCGGTGCGAACTGCCCGTGAGCACCGGAGCGACGACCGTCGCGCGGCCGTGGCCGCCGTCGGCGGTCAGTGGATCGTGCGCGGCAAGGACGGAAGACTCACCGCGTACGCGCGACACCCCGACGGAGTCCTCCGGTGGACGGAGACGCGTCCGGGAGGGCCGGAATGGTCAGGCCCGGACCTGTTCGAAGTGCCCCACCTGACGCACCTCTCTCTCGCCCAAGGCGCCGACGGGTACGTGCACTTCCTCGGACGCAGGGCCGTCCCGAAGAAGGACGGACCGCCCGTCGTCGAGGTGATGCACGCCATCCAGTACCAGAGCGGCCGCGGCCTCGGCGAGTGGCGTTCCCTCGGTAATCCGCGCAAGAACTCCGACCAGGCGTCCGGCATGGGAGCGCCGACGGGCATCGTGAGCCCGTCCGGACTGGTGCACTTCTTCGTGCGGACCGCGGCCGGCGGTGTGATGCTGCGGCGCGACGACAAGGACGGCAAGTGGGAGTCGTGGCACAACATGAACGCCCGTGGCGCGGAGGAGGGGATGGCTGTCACTCCGGGACGGTCCGGCGCCGCCGATCTCCTCGTCCAGGGCCCGGGCGCAGCGATGCACTGGCGTCAGACGTCTCCGAACGGAGCCTTCTCGCGGGAGCAGGACATCCCCGTCCAGATGGCTTCGGGCAGTGTGACGGCGCTGGAGACCGCACCGGAGCGGTGCACGTACTACTGGACCGACCCCGCGACGGGGGGCGTGATGGCCTATCGCCTCGGGGGCTGGGTGATCCCGCTGGGAGGCACCCCGGCCGAAGGTCCGGTCACCGCGCTGCGGGCCCCGCTCGACGGCTACGACTGTACGGTCCTGGCGCATCGCGACCTCGACGGTCAGGTCATGCTCGCGGCGTGCGGCACGGAGAACGAGGGGGGCGGCCTGTGGTGGTCGCCGACCGGTGAACGGACGGGCATGCCGCCGGCCCTGGCGGTCGACAGCCTGGGGCGGGTGGTGCTGGGAGTGATCGGCGCCGACGGAGCCCTGTACGTCGCGCGCCAGAACGCCGAACCGGGCCTGGCCATGAGTCCGGCGGAGCGGGCCTGACGTCCGCCCCCGTACGCGCTGCCTGTCGGGCAGCGACGCCGTGGTCGATTTGTACGCCATTTCGCCATGTTTGGCGATTTGTGGCTTGTGAGTCGGACATTGACACGGAGCCTACAACTGATGAAGATGTGATCGCTCTGTGAAAGTTGAAAGTTCTTTCAGTTGCCATCAATGACTACTTGTGGCGAATAAAGCTCGCAGAGTTGCGGTCCCGGGGGGGTCCGCGAAGAACTCTGCTGGTCGTCGACCGCAGGCAGCTCAGGGAGTGATGGCGTGCGGCGGCGTTTGTCCGGCCCGGGTGGGGGGTGGCGGGTTTGACGATCATTCCTGGACCGATGGTGAGTCATGTCCGGGAGGCGGTGCCGGGTCATTCGCCGGCTCCGCCCCCCACTGCGCCCTCGGCCCCTCAGCAGCCGCACACGTCCGGTGGTGCGACGGACGACGTCTATGTGGAGCCGGGGCTCACGCCTCTCGGCGCCCGCGAGGCGAATCGTTCCGCCGTAGCCGATCTGCTCCAGTCCGCCGGAGTCTCCTTCTTCGCCGTCCGCGGGACCTCGGACCACGGAACTGTCGTTGCGGTCGCCGAGGAGGACCGGGAAGCCGTTCTGGGCGCCCTCTTCAGGGGGATGGGGCAGTACGCGGGTCACCTCAGCGTGATCGATCCGCACGCGGCGGCGCCCGGCGCTCCCCGCTCGTCCCGGGATCCCAAGGCCTGGCGCGGTGTCCGTGACGCGGCAGCGGTGCAGGTCAGCTGGTACCGCGCCGATGTGGGCAGGCACCTGGTGCTCGGCCACGAGTACGGATGCGCGGTGGAGTTCTGGCGGTGGCAGGGGACCCACCTGGTCGCGCCCCGGGCCAACAGGGTCACCTGGGCGGTGTCGGGGGAGGGCGGAAACGTCCTCGGGGCTCCGCGGCTGTTCAGCCGCTTCGTCTCCGATCACACGTCGCGGGACGAGGCTCCCCCGCTCGCCACCAGGCCCGAGTTCCTGGTGAGCTGTGTCGAGGACATCGCGTTCCCCGTCGACGCCGTGTACACGTGGGTGGACGGGAACGACCCCGCCTGGCAGCAGCGCAAGGCGGCGGCGAAGGGTGAGGTCTACCACGCCGAGTCCGCGAGCGACGCCCGCTTCATCAGCCGTGACGAACTGCGCTACTCGGTCCGGTCGCTCCACATGTTCGCCCCGTGGATCCGCAACATCTACATCGCCACGGACGACCAGGTGCCGGCGTGGCTCCGTGAGGACGTACCCGGGATCCGTGTGGTGAGCCACCGGGAGATCTTCCGGAACTCCGCGGACCTGCCGACGTTCAACTCGCACTCGATCGAGAGCCAGCTGCACCACATCGAAGGGCTGTCCGAGCACTTCCTGTACTTCAACGACGACATGTTCATAGGACGTCCCGTCGCGCCGCACTCGTTCTTCACGCCGAGCGGAACGGCGCGGTACTTCCCCTCGCGCAACCGCATACCGCAGGGCCCGGTCGTCGAGACCGACACCCCGGTCGACGCGGCGTGCAAGAACAACCGCGCTCTTCTGCGGGAGCGCTTCGGCCGGGTGATCACCCAGCCCATGGAGCACATCCCCTACGCGCTGCGCCGCAGCGCGATGGAGGAAGCCGAGCGCGACTTCCCGCAGGCATGGGCCCGTACGGCGGCCAGCCGCTTCCGGGCGATGACGGATCTGTCCACGACCTCGTCGTTCGGGCTCTACTACGCGGCGCTGACCGGCCGTGCCCAGCCGGGGGCCATGCCGTTCACCTACCTCCAGCTGGCCGTTCCCGACCTGGCGGACCGCCTGCAGCGGCTCCTCGACGGCCGGAGCCAGGACTCCTTCTGCCTGAACGACGCGTTCTCCACGCCGGAGGACATCGAGGCCCAGCAGGAGCTGCTCGACGGATTCCTCAACGCCTACTTCCCCGTCCCCAGTCCGTACGAACGATGAATCGGGGTTCATGACATGACCGATTCGAGTTCTGCGGCCAGGGTCTACAAGCGCATCGTGCCGCAACCGGTGCGTGCCGTCGCCGGCAGCCGGGTGCCGACCCGGGTCCGGCGCAAGGTCAAGGGCGGCCTGGTCCGCACCCTCAACCGTCGTGAGGCGCGCCTTCACCGGCGCGCGCTCCGGCTGGTCAGGAAGGGAGATTTCGCGAGCGCGTCCGAACGCAGGACGCGCACACCGGACGGCCGTGTCGGTCATGTGCACCAGGGACTGACCATCGACCTGGCGCGTCGTCTCGACCATGATCTGGTGACCTCGGCCCTGGACGCCGCCGACATCCCCTGGTTCGCCGTGCCCGCGCTCGACGACCGGCGCATCTGCCTCGCGGTGGAGCAGCAGGACAAGGGGCCGGTCCGCCGGGTGCTCCGCGCGCTGCTGGAGGAACACACCGGATACGTCGTGTCGGCGTCGCCCGTGAACAACGACACCCTCATGACTCCGGGGAGCCATCTCAAGGCCTGGAAGAACTACGGCAGAGCCAAGGCCGTGCGGATCACCTGGCTGCGCACCGAGCCCACCGAGAACCTCTGGGTCGGTGAGGACCAGGGCATCGAGATCGAGTTCTGGACGGTCAACAGCGATCTGCCGCAGGAGCGCCTGGTCGGACCCCGGCCCAATCGTGTCCAGCGAGTCGTCTCCAGGGACGCCGTGGGAATCGAGATCGGCTTCGACCGGCTTTCGGGCTACTGCGACATCGACGGTGACATGGACCCGTCGATCACGCTGGAACAGTTCGACATCGCGCGCCTCGAAGAGATCTCCTTCCCTGTCGACGCCGTTCTGCTGTGGGAGCACCCGGGCGCCTGGAACGAGGAGCTGCTGCGGGCGTCCCTGCGCTCCCTCCACCAGTACGCCCCGTGGATCGATGTCGTCCATGTGGTGGCCCGGACTCCGGCACCCGGGTGGCTCAGGGGAGGCGACGCCAGGCTTGTCGTGGTCACGGACGAGCACGGGGCCGACGGCCGCCTCCACCTCCTTCCCGACATCGCGGAGCACTTCCTGCTCCTCAGGCCCGGCGCGCTGCTCGGGCGGCCGACGCGTCCGTTCGACTACTTCACCCCCGGCGGCACGACGCGGCCGCGGCGGGGGATGTGGACGGCGGAGGAGTCGTTCGCACCCTGGACCGCGCAGGCGTATTCGGCGACCGGCCGGGCCGTGACGCAGTCCTTCGCGCCCGGACCGCAGCCGTACACGTGCTCGATCCTGGGCCGGCTCGCGGAGACAGGGGTGACGGCTGAGCCGTCACCGGACGGGCAGGCGCAGCCGAAGCTTCCCGGATCCCATCCGGGTGACGGGCTGGCCCACCACTTCGCGTACGCCCACGGCCTCGCCGACCCCTCGGGTGAGACCACCGCTGTCGTGCACGCGGCCCTTCCCGGAATCGCCCTGCGACTCGACCGGCTCCTCGTGCGACGCGACCTGCAGCAGCTCCAGTTCTTCGGGCTCGGGAGCAACGAGGCTCTCGGCCAGGGCGGCAGCAAGGCGGTCGTCGATTTCCTGCGCCGCTACTTCCCCGTGGCGAGTCCGTTCGAGCACGGCCACTCAGAGGACCCGGAACCGTACACGTGAGCACTAGTAATCCGGAGGCATCCGCGGTCATCGGGGTGTACCGCAACGTCGTTCCCCGATCCCTGAGGCGTCGCGTCGCCCGGCGCGTCCCCATGCGCCTGCGGACCGGTCTCAAGGGGCTGTTGCGGCGCCTGCACATCCTCACCCTGGCCGCTCGGTTCGTCCGAGGACGCAGGGCGCGGCGCCGCTGGCCCCACCTCTTCCGCACCTCGGAGAGCCTGGCCGTCCTCTCGGGACGGGGAGGGATGATCGCGCTCGTGCGTGCCACGGCTTCCCCGCTCGGCCTGCGGGAGGCGAACCTGGAACTGATCGTCTCCCTGCTCGACGACGCGGGGATCGACTACTTCGCCGTCCGGGGCAACTCCGACTTCAGGTCCGTCCTCGGCGTCTCGGCGGCCGACCGGGAACGTGTCGTGACCGCCCTCGCGACGACCCGCCTCACCGCGCCCGTGTACCTTTCCGCTTGCTCCGGCGAGCGGCTCGTCGGCCGGTCCGCCCTGTGCGGATCCGCCGGAGCCCGGCGCACCGGGCGCCGGGCGAGCGTGCTTCGCACCGGCATGGTGTGGGCCGATCCCGGCAACTCCCTGGTACTGGGCCTCCGTTACGGCTGTGACATCGAGTTCTGGCGCGCCGAGGACGGCCGGCTGGTCGCCCCTCGCCCCAACCGGGTCACCGAGGACGTCTCCCTTGACGAACCACGGGTCAGTGTTCCCGTCAGCCGGCTGACCGGGTTCGCCGCCCTGCACACCCGCCGCACCCGGTCGGTGCGCACGATCGAGGCCTGCGCCGACGTGCTGCCGGAGGACGTGCGTTTTCCCGTCGACGTCGTCTACACCTGGGTGGACGGGGCGGCCCCGGAATGGCAGCGTCGGCGCGCCCAGTACGGCGACGGGGGCTACCACACCGAGTCGGCCAACGCGGCCCGGTACATCAGCCGCGACGAACTCCGCTACTCCCTGCGCGCGCTGGAGCAGAACGCGCCCTGGGTCCGCCACATCTATCTCGTGACGGACCGGCAGAGACCCGAGTGGCTGAGTCTGCGCAGTTCCCGTCTCACGGTCGTCGACCACTCGGAGATATTCCAGGACTCGGCCGCCCTGCCGACGTACAACTCGCACGCCATCGAGAGCCAGCTGCACCACATCGACGGTCTGGCCGAGCATTTCCTGTACTTCAACGACGACATGTTCCTCGGGTGCCCGACGACGCCCAAGGACTTCTTCATGTCGAACGGGATGACCCGCACCTTCTTCTCCCCCTCGCAGGTGCCCAGATGGGGCCTGACCGTGGGGGACCGGCCCGTCGACGCCGCCGGGAAGAACAACCGGAAGATCATCCTCGAGAGCTTCGGATCCGCCATCGTGCAGAAACTCCGGCACGCTCCGTACGCCCTGCGGCGCAGTGTCCTCTACGAGATGGAGAAGGAGTTCGCCGAGGCGCACCACAGCACCTCGCACAGCAGATTCCGCAGCGCGACCGACATCTCCATCCCGTCCTCGCTCTACCACTACTACGCGTACTTCACAGGACGAGCCGTGCCCTCCGACATCAGTTTCGCCTATCTGGATCTGGCGAAGCCGGAGATCTCCAGAAGGCTGGGCATCCTGCTGGCCCGGCGTGACCGGCAGGCGTTCTGCATCAACGACACGGTCTCGGACACCTTCGAGGTGAACCGGCAGACCCTCATGCTGAACGCTTTCCTGGAGTCCTACTTCCCGGTGCCGAGCCCGTTCGAGCGGAAAGAACGTGCGGCCCGGTGAAGATCTCGTTCCTGATCAACAACATCTACGGCATCGGCGGTACCAACCGGACGGTGATCAATCTCGCCGAGGCGCTGGCGGTCCGTCATGAGGTCGAGATCGTCTCGGTCTTCAGACGCAGCACCGCGACGAAGTTCGAGATCTCCCCACGCATCACCGTGCGAGCCCTGGTGGACCTCCGGTCCGGATCGGCCGACGTGCGGGCCCCCGGCAGCGACGAGCCGAGCGAGGTCGTTCCACGGCAGGAGGAGTTCTACGCCCAGTACAGCAGGTTCACCGACGCGCGGATCATCCAGGACCTGAGCCGGACCACCGCGGATGTGGTGGTGGGCACCAGGCCCAGCCTGAATCTCTTCGTCGCGCGGTACACCCGTGACCCGGTCCTGCGTGTCGCCCAGGAGCACATGACGCATCTGGGGATCCCGCCGGCGGTCCGTGCCGAGATGGCACGGGTCTATCCGCGGCTCGACGCCGTGACGACGGTCACGGAGGCCGACGCCCGATCGTTCCTGGAGCACACCCCCGTGCCCGGGATCCCGGTCATCGGCATCCCCAACAGCGTGCCGCGTCCCGTGGTCGAGCCCGCGGACGGCTCCCACAAGGTGATCGTCAGCGCGGGCCGCATGCACCGGATCAAGCGCTACGACCTGCTGATCCGTGCCTTCGGCATGCTCGCCGACGAGTTCCCCGACTGGCAGTTGCGGATCTACGGCGACGGAGGCGAGGCGGCCGCTCTGCGCGAGCTGACCACCGAACTCGGACTCGCCGGACGAGCGCTGCTCATGGGCGGGTTCTCCCCGATCGAGTCGGAGTGGGCCAAGGGGTCGATCGCCGCCGTCACCTCCAGCGCCGAGTCCTTCGGCATGACACTGGTGGAGGCCATGCGGTGCGGGCTGCCCGTCGTGTCCACCGACTGCCCCGTGGGGCCGCGCGAGATCCTGCGCCACGGCGAGGACGGCCTGCTGGTCAGGACCGAGGACGCGGAGGCGATCGCGCACGGCCTGAGGCTGCTGATGTCCGACGACCGGCTCCGCCGCGACATGGGCGTGGCCGCCCTGCGCAACTCCGCGCGCTACGACCCCGAGGCGGTCGCGGCACGATACGTCGAGCTGTTCGAGGGCGCGGCGCGCCGGCGGTCGGCCTCGGACAGCGGTTACCGGCCCCCGGCCGCGGCCTCGGACGTCGTCGCCGTGCAGTCGACCGTGCCGCCCGTCTCGATAGCGGCCGCCACGGTCGATGTGGCGGCCGACGACGTCGGCTGGCTGAGGTTCTCGGCCGTCGGCCCGCAGGACGGCAAGAGCCGCTGGCAGTTCGTCCTCAGGCACAACCCGTCCGACGGGAAACGGCTGCCGGACATGCCTCTGCGCACCACCCGAAAACCGCTCGGCAACGGTGGCACGCGCTACACGGCCGCGCTGACCCCCTCGGCCCTGGAGGACCTCGGCGACGGCCGATGGCGGGTCACCATGTCCTCGGCGAAGTCTGCCGACGTCCATATGAAGGCCGGGATCCGGGACACGCGGAAGCTGATCGGGGCCAGGGCGGCCGTCCTGACCGACTCCGGGACGACGCCCGTCGGATGGAACCTCCCGTACGCGCAGCCGAACGGCAAGCTGATGCTCCGTACCGTTCTGCGGCAGGACCACGTCGAGTCGACCGCCGTCGAGGTCGACGAGCACGGGATCACCCTGACCGGTGTCCTCTGCGGGTCCGCCCGGATCGAGCCCGGCGCTCTCTTCGTGGTCAGCCGGCGCGGGCCGCGCTCGGCCAACTTCACCGTGCCCGTCCAGGTCCTCGCGAACAACGCCTTCCGGGTCGAGGTGCCGGTCCGCAAGGTGGTGGACCACCGCCTCGACCGCTGGGAGGACTGGGACTGGTGGCTCCAGCCCTCTCCGGACAACTGGCGCAAGTTCCGCGTGTGTCATCTCCTGGAGGATTTCCCCGACGTGAAGGGTGCGTTCGTGTACCCGGAAGTACCGGTCGTGGGGGACGAGACAACCGAATTCGTGAGCGTCCACCCGGCCAAGCCCGTCCGGGTGCGCCCCTACTGCTCCGCGTCAGGGGCCATGGCCATGAACGTCGTCGACCGCTAGAACTCCTTGGATGGGGATAAAATGAACCGCACAATATTTGTCCTCGGGGATTCCGTTCCGGCGCCGCGCACGGACGAGGAGGCCCCCATGGCCGGCTGGGGGCAGAAGATACAGGAGCTGCTCGTCGGCCCGATCGACGTGGCGAACTACGCGCGCAGCGCGATGACCACGCGCAAGTACTACACCGAGCGGTTCGCGGGCCTCCTCAACAGGATGAGTCCCGGGGACGTCGTCCTCCTCGGGTTCGGCGGCGTGGACCACATGATCCACAACGGCATGCGCTATGTGCCGGTGCCGGAGTACCAGGAGATCCTGGGGCTCTTCACGGACTACATCCGGAGTGAGGGCGGAGTGCCGGTCATGGTCACTCCCACGGCGCGCTACGCCTTCTCCGCGACCGGCGAGGTGAAGAACACGCGGGGCGAGTATCCGCGGGCCATGGCGGAGGTCGCGGCCGAGCGGGGTGTCCCGCTGATCGATCTCACCGGCATCACGATGAGTCTCTGGTCCAGGATCGGCCCCACGCGGTTGCGCCAGTACTTCTGCTGGGTCGACGCCGGAGAGCACGCCCTGCACCCGGACGGAAACATCGATTCGAGCCACCTGAACCATCCCGGGGCCTACGAGGTCGCCCGGCTGGTCGTGGCCGGCCTCGTCGAGCGTTCCGTCCTCACCAGGGCCGACGTGGACATAGCGGCGCTCATGGAACCCGAAGGGCTGCCTCCGGTCTCGAACGAGTTCACGGTCCAGTCGCCCGAGTCGGCCCTGAACTACGGTGTGCGCACCGGCGGAGTGCCGAGTTTCGCCCGCCCTGCCGCCGGAGCCACCGTGGGTCCCATGACCAAGTTCTCGGGCACCGCCGCACCCGGCACGGATTACCTGCTGTTCTTCGAGCAGGGCCAGTACATCGGGGGAACCGGTGTGGGCGCCGCCGGCCAGTGGCTGTGGCGCCGTGCGGTCGAGTGGACCCCCGGCGAACACCTCGTCCAGTGCGTGGGGCTCCGGGCGGACGGGTGTTCACCGACGGCCGAGCAGCACTTCCAGGTGATTGCAGGCGTGGCGCCCACCGTCATCACGGCACCGAAGGAGAACAAGTTCGCGGGGCCGAAGGTGCGCTTCGCCGGACGCACCCAGCCGGGCGCCACCAAGGTCGTGCTGATGGAGGGCGGCCGGCTGATCGGTGCGACCGCCGTCGACGAGAAGGGCGAGTGGCACTTCACCCACGCCCACCGCTGGCGGGCCGGGCACCACGCCGTCGATGTCATCGCGCTCTTCGGCGCGCAGGAATCCGCTCCCGCCACCGTCCGGTTCAAGGTCGTCGGCATCCCGGAGAACAGCGGCATCCGCGCAGCCGGCAACTCCCGTGAGGAGTGCGGCGAGGCCTGCAACCACAGGCCGTTCACCGGGACCTGGTGACGGCCGGGACGGGCGACGGGCCGGGCGGGTGACCCCGTCCGGCCCGTTCGTACGTGCGCCGTGCCGTCGGACGCCGCAGCACGCGGACGGGCCGTACGGAAGGATCCCGTACGGCCCGTCCACAGGGAGATCCCCGGTTACGCCGGGACGCTCGCCACGCCCTGCGCCAGGAACGGCTTCCCGTTGACCCGCTGCGAGACGCCCTCGCGGTCCAGGTACGGCGTGATGCCGCCCAGGTGGAAGGGCCAGCCGGCGCCCGTGATCAGGCAGAGGTCGATGTCCTGGGCCTCGGCGACGACGCCCTCGTCCAGCATCAGGCCGATCTCCTGCGCCACCGCGTCGAGGACGCGGTCACGGACCTGGTCCTCCGTCAGGACGGTGTCGCCCTGCTTGAGGAGGGCGGCGACCTCGGGGTCGAGGACCGGCGCTCCGGATTCGTAGACGTAGAAGCCGCGCTTGCCGGCCTTGACGACCGCGGCGAGGTTCTCGGAGACCGTGAATCGGTCCGGGAACGCGCGGTTCAGGGTCTCGGAGACGTGCAGGCCGATGGCCGGGCCGACCAGCTCCAGGAGCACCAGCGGGGACATCGGCAGGCCGAGGGGCTCGATGGCCTTCTCCGCCGTCTCGACCGGGGTGCCCTCGTCGATGATGTTCTGGATCTCGCCCATGAAGCGGGTGAGGATGCGGTTGACGACGAACGCCGGGGCGTCCTTCACCAGGACCGCGGTCTTCTTCAGCTTGCGGGCGACGCCGAAGGCCGTGGCCAGCGAGGCGTCGTCGGTCTGCTCGCCGCGGACGATCTCCAGGAGCGGGAGGATCGCGACCGGGTTGAAGAAGTGGAAGCCGACGACCCGCTCGGGGTTCTTCAGCTTCGACGCCATCTCGGTGACCGAGAGGGACGAGGTGTTCGTGGCGAGGATCGCGTGCGCCGGGGCGACCGCCTCGACCTCCGCGAACACCTTCTGCTTGACGCCGATCTCCTCGAAGACGGCCTCGATGATGAAGTCGGCGTCGGAGAAGCCCTCCGCCTTGTCCAGCACACCGGAGACCAGGGCCTTGAGGCGGTTGGCCTTGTCCTGGTTGATGCGGCCCTTGCCGAGCAGCTTCTCGATCTCGGCGTGGACGTAGCCCACACCCTTGTCGACGCGTGCCTGGTCGATGTCCGTGAGGACGACCGGCACCTCGAGGCGGCGCAGGAAGAGCAGCGCGAGCTGGCTGGCCATCAGGCCCGCGCCCACCACGCCGACCTTGGTGACCGGACGGGCCAGGGCCTTGTCCGGAGCGCCGGCCGGACGCTTGGCGCGCTTCTGGACCAGGTTGAAGGAGTAGATCCCGGAGCGCAGCTCGCCGCCCATGATCAGGTCCGCGAGGGCCTGGTCCTCGGCGTCGAAGCCGGCGGACAGGTCACCGCTCTTGGCCGCGGCGATGATCTCCAGCGCGCGGTACGCGGCCGGGGCGGCGCCGTGCACCTTGGAGTCGGCAACGGCCCTGCCGCGGGCGACGGCCTGGTCCCAGGCGTCACCGCGGTCGACCTCGAGGCGCTCGACCACGAGCTCGCCCTTGAGGACGGAGGCGGTCCAGATCAGCGACTGCTCCAGGAAGTCGGCGCCCTCGAAGATCGCGTCGGCGATCCCGAGCTCGTAGACCTGCTTGCCCTTGAGCTGACGGTTCTGGTTGAGCGAGTTCTCGATGATCACCGAGACGGCGCGGTCGGCGCCGATCAGGTTGGGGAGCAGCGCGCAGCCGCCCCAGCCGGGGACCAGGCCGAGGAAGACCTCGGGCAGTGAGAACGCGGGCAGCGCGCTGGAGACGGTGCGGTAGGAGCAGTGCAGACCGATCTCCACACCGCCGCCCATGGCCGCGCCGTTGTAGTACGCGAACGTGGGGACCGCGAGGCCGGACAGGCGGCGGAAGACGTCGTGGCCGCCCTTGCCGATGGCCAGCGCGTCCTTGTGGTCCTTGAGGAGCTCGACGCCCTTGAGGTCCGCGCCGACGGCGAAGATGAACGGCTTGCCGGTGACACCGACGCCGACGATCGTGCCCTCGGCCGCCTCCTTCTCGACCTGGTCGACGGCGGCGTTCAGGTTCGCCAGCGACTGCGGGCCGATGGTGGTCGGCTTGGTGTGGTCGAAGCCGTTGTCCAGGGTGATGAGCGCGAAGCGCCCCGCACCGCCGGGCAGGTCGAGATGGCGTACGTGCGCCTGCGTGACGACCTCGCCGGGGAACAGCTCGGCCGCGCCCCTCAGAAGCTCAGTGGTGGAGCTCACTTGTTGCCTCCGTTGAAGTTCGGGTTCTCCCAGACGACCGTCGCGCCCATGCCGAAGCCGACGCACATGGTCGTCAGGCCGTAGCGGACCTCCGGCTGCTCCTCGAACTGGCGGGCCAGCTGAGTCATCAGGCGGACGCCGGAGGAGGCGAGCGGGTGACCGTAGGCGATCGCGCCGCCGTACTGGTTGACGCGCTGGTCGTCGTCGGCGATGCCGTAGTGCTCCAGGAACGCGAGCACCTGCACGGCGAAGGCCTCGTTGATCTCGAAGAGACCGATGTCCTCGATGGAGAGACCGGCCTTGGCCAGGGCCTTCTCCGTCGCCGGGATCGGGCCGTAGCCCATGACCTCGGGCTCGACACCCGCGAAGGCGTACGAGACGAGGCGCATCTTGACCGGGAGGCCCAGCTCGCGGGCGGTCTCCTCGGACGCGAGCAGCGAGGCGGTGGCGCCGTCGTTGAGGCCCGCGGCGTTACCGGCCGTCACGCGGCCGTGGGCGCGGAACGGGGTCTTCAGGCCGGCCAGGGACTCCATGGTGGTGCCCGGGCGCATCGGCTCGTCCGCGGTGACCAGGCCCCAGCCCGTCTCGCCGACGGCCGGGTCGGTGCGGCGCACGGATACCGGCACCAGGTCCTGCTGGATCTTGCCGTTGGCGTACGCCTTGGCGGCCTTCTCCTGCGAGCGGACCGCGTACTCGTCGGCGCGCTGCTTGGTGATCGAGGGGTACCTGTCGTGCAGGTTCTCCGCGGTCATGCCCATGAACAGGGCGGACTCGTCGACCAGCTTCTCCGACACGAGACGCGGGTTCGGGTCCACGCTCTCGCCCATCGGGTGGCGGCCCATGTGCTCGACACCGCCGGCGATGACGACGTCGTACGCGCCGAAGGCGATGGAACCGGCCGTCGCGGTGACGGCGGTCAGGGCGCCCGCACACATGCGGTCGATGGAGTAACCGGGCACCGACTGAGGCAGACCGGCCAGAATCCCGGCCGTACGCCCGAGGGTGAGGCCCTGGTCGCCGATCTGGGTGGTCGCGGCGATGGCGACCTCGTCGATCTTCGCGGGGTCCAGGTCCGGGTTGC
Organism: Streptomyces sp. NPDC057287; assembly: GCF_042667905.1. Classification (NCBI taxonomy): domain Bacteria; kingdom Bacillati; phylum Actinomycetota; class Actinomycetes; order Kitasatosporales; family Streptomycetaceae; genus Streptomyces; species Streptomyces sp. NPDC057287. The sequence continues at coordinate 44,446 of NZ_JBHUYV010000012.1, forward strand.
GGCGCAGCAGCTCCCGGATGGCCTTCACGACGAGATCGTCGGCGCGGGTCTCGTGGTAGATGCCCTTCGGGCCCGCTTTGCCGAACGGGGTGCGGACGCCGTCGACGAAGACGACGTCCCGGATGGTACGAGGCACGGTGGCTCTCCTCCAGGGTGCGGGATGGCACTGCTGCGGGCGCACGCATCGGCACGCCACGACCCTCATGCTACTTGCGGGTAACCAGACTGCCCACCCCCCGTCGCCGGAGCGGCGAACGTCACACGGGGAGGGAGCGTCGCCGGCCGCCCGAGAGGACCGGGTAACTGGCGTGAATTCGATCCTCCTCGAAGAGGCGGTCCCCGGGGTGCTCCCGACACGCGTACGCCCCCCGCCGGATCCGGCGGGGGGCGTACGCGTGTCGGGACGTGTCAGGCGCTGGTGTCCAGGGCCCTCAGCAGCAGGGGCCCGACCTGGCCGATCTGCCAGTGGCGCGCGCCGTGGCCGGCGAGGGCGGTCTCGACCGTGTCCGGGGTCAGGACCTTGGGCGGCTCCCAGCAGACCCTGCGCACCGTGTCGGGGGTGATCAGGTTCTCCTGCGGCATGTGCAGCCGCTCGGCGAGCTCCGACACCGCGGTGCGGGCCGCCGACAGACGGGCCGCGGCGGCCGGGTCCTTGTCCGCCCAGGAGCGGGGCGGCGGCGGGCCGGCCGGCTGCTGGCCGGGCTGCGGCAGCTCCGACTCGGGCAGCTCCCTGGCCCGGTCGACGGCCGCCTGCCACTGCTCCAGCTGACGGCGCCCCATGCGGTGCCCGAAGCCGGGCAGTGCCGTGAGCGCCTGCACGTTCGCCGGGAGGGCCAGGGCCGCCTCGATGATCGCGGCGTCGCCGAGCACCTTGCCGGGCGAGATGTCACGGCGCTGCGCCACCTGGTCGCGGGCGGTCCACAGCTCCCGGACGACCGCGATCTGACGGCGCCGGCGCACCTTGTGCATGCCGGAGGTCCGGCGCCACGGGTCCTTGCGCGGGGGAGCCGGGGGCGCCGAGGCGATCGCGGCGAACTCCTCCAGCGCCCAGTCCAGCTTGCCCTGCCGGTCCAGCTCCTCCTCCAGGGCGTCGCGCAGGTCCACCAGCAGCTCGACGTCGAGGGCGGCGTAGCGCAGCCAGGGGTCGGGCAGCGGGCGGGTGGACCAGTCGACCGCGGAGTGTCCCTTCTCCAAGGCGTAGCCGAGGACGTTCTCCACTATGGCGCCCAGTCCGACGCGCGGGAATCCGGCCAGCCGTCCGGCGAGCTCCGTGTCGAAGAGCGAGGTCGGGGTCATGCCTATGTCGCGCAGGCAGGGCAGGTCCTGGGTCGCGGCGTGCAGGATCCACTCGGTGCCGGTGAGCGCGTGGCCGAGACCGGAGAGGTCGGGACAGCCGACCGGGTCGATCAGCGCACTCCCGGCGCCCTCGCGGCGCAGCTGTACGAGGTAGGCGCGCTGCCCGTAGCGGTAGCCCGAGGCGCGCTCGGCGTCGACGGCGACGGGGCCGGTGCCCGCGGCGAAGGCCGCGACCACCCGGGCGAGCGCGTCGTCGTCCGCCACCACCGGGGGGATGCCCTCGCGCGGTTCGAGCAAGGGGATCGGCGCCGGGGCGACGTCGTCCGGGGGAGCGCCCCCGGTGGTTCGCAGTGAAGTGTCTGCTGCGGTCTCTTGGGCGTCGGTCACATGCCAAGGGTATCTGTGTATGTGCGTCGCCCGCCGACGGAACGTTCCGTCGACGGGCGGCCATGCACGTAAACCGGCCGGATACGCATCCGCGCAGGTGCCGGCGGGGTGTGTGGGGTCAGTGGATGATGCCCGTCCGCAGGGCCACGGCGACCATTCCTGCACGGTCTCCGGTGCCGAGCTTGCGGGCGATGCGGGCGAGGTGACTCTTCACGGTGAGTGCGGAGAGGCCCATCGAGACGCCGATGGCCTTGTTGGACTGGCCTTCGGCGACCAGGCGGAGCACCTCCACCTCGCGGCCGGAGAGTTCGCGGTAGCCGCCCGGGTGGCTCGGGGAACCGGGGGGCCTGCGGTGCATACGGGCGGCATTGGCGCCGATCGGGGCGACGCCGGGACGGGTGGGGTGGCCGATGTTGGTACGGGTGCCGGTGACGACGTAGCCCTTCACGCCGCCCGCGAGGGCGTTGCGTACGGCGCCGATGTCGTCGGCGGCGGAGAGGGCGAGGCCGTTCGGCCAGCCGGCGGCTCGGGTCTCGGACAGCAGGGTCAGCCCGGAACCGTCGGGCAGGTGGACGTCGGCAACGCAGATGTCGCGCGGGTTGCCGACGCGGGGGCGGGCCTCCGCGATGGACGACGCCTCGATGACGTCACGAACTCCGAGGGCCCACAGATGGCGGGTGACGGTGGAACGGACGCGCGGGTCGGCCACGACGACCATGGCCGTCGGCTTGTTCGGGCGGTAGGCGACCAGGCTTGCGGGCTGCTCGAGGAGAACGGACACCAGGCCTCCTGGGGAGTGGCGGGACGGGCCGGCTCGGGGATGAAGCCGGGGGCGAACCGTGCTTGAAGGGTCATTGACCTCTTCGGCAGCAGGTGCGTCCTCCTTTAGAGGAAGATCACGATTTAGTGAGTAACAATTCGGGCAAATAGGACGCGCGATCGATTGTACGAAAAGAGAGCCGGTCCCTGTGCGACCGGCTCTCTCCGAAGATGACGCTGCGTTATGAGACCTGGGGCCCGCGCCGCTGGGGCAGGGTCACCACCGCGGCGTCGGCCGTGCCCGAGGGCGGCAGACCGGCGAGCTGGCAGAGCAGATCGCCCCAGGCGACCAGGTGCGCGCCCATGTCCGGCACTCCGCCGCGCCCCTCACGCGGCGTCCACGAGGCCCGGATCTCGATCTGCGTCGCCGGGCGGCGCTCGGACAGCGCGCCGAAGTAGTGCGAGCCGGCGCGCGTCACCGTCCCGCCCGCCTCCCCGTAGGAGAGCCCGCGGGCGTCCAGCGCCCCCGTGAGCCAGGACCAGCACACCTCGGGCAGCAGCGGGTCGGCGGCCATCTCCGGTTCCAGCTCGGCCCGTACGAGCGTCACCAGCCGGAACGTGCCCTGCCAGGCGTCGTGTCCGGCGGGGTCGTGCAGGAGGACCAGGCGGCCGTCGGCGAGATCGTCCTCGCCCTCCACGACGGCGGCCTCCACGGCGTAGGCGTGCGGGGCGAGCCGCTTCGGCGGCCGCGTGGGCTCGACCTCCAGTTCGGGGCGAAGGCGCGCGGAGCGCAGCGCCTCGACCGCCGACCGGAACGCCTGCGGGACTGTTTCGCCCTCCGCACTCTCCTCGCTGTCAGTGCCATCGGAATGATCGGAAAATTGTCCCTGAGCCGGAGCCATGCGGGGAAGAGTAGGCGGAACCGGAGCCCCGTGCAGGGAGGGACACCCATGCGAGGTCCGGCTAGTTGCCGCTCCGTGCGAAGATTCTGTGCGTGAGTGCCAACGACCTTCCCCAAGAGCTCAGCTCCGTCCGATCAGGGGAGGGCCCGTCCTCGGGCCTGCGGACGACCCCCGCCACCCATGACTCGGCGTTCCTGAAGGCCTGTCGCCGCGAGCCGGTGCCGCACACACCGGTCTGGTTCATGCGCCAGGCGGGCCGGTCGCTGCCCGAGTACCTGAAGGTCCGCGAGGGCATCGCGATGCTCGACTCCTGCATGATGCCGGAGCTGGTCACCGAGATCACGCTGCAGCCCGTGCGCCGCCACAAGGTCGACGCGGCGATCTACTTCAGCGACATCGTCGTTCCCCTCAAGGCCATCGGCATCGACCTCGACATCAAGCCCGGCGTCGGCCCGGTGATCGCCGAGCCGATCCGCACCCGCGCCGACCTGGCCCGGCTGCGCGACCTCACGCCCGACGACGTCCCGTACGTCACCGAGGCCATCGGGATGCTCACGGCCGAGCTCGGCGCCACGCCGCTGATCGGATTCGCCGGTGCGCCGTTCACCCTCGCGAGCTACCTCGTGGAGGGCGGCCCGTCCCGCAACCACGAGCGCACCAAGGCCATGATGTACGGCGAGCCGGAGCTCTGGGCCGACCTGCTCGACCGGCTCGCGGAGATCACCGGCGCGTTCCTCAAGGTCCAGATCGAGGCGGGTGCCTCGGCGGTCCAGCTCTTCGACTCCTGGGTCGGCGCGCTCGCCCCGGCCGACTACCGCAGCTCCGTGATGCCGGCCTCCGCGAAGGTCTTCGACGCCGTCGCGTCGTACGGCGTCCCGCGCATCCACTTCGGCGTGGGCACCGGTGAGCTCCTCGGCCTGATGGGTGAGGCCGGCGCGGACGTCGTCGGTGTGGACTGGAGGGTACCGATGGACGAGGGCGCCCGCCGGGTCGGCCCCGGCAAGGCACTCCAGGGCAACCTGGACCCGGCGGTGCTCTTCGCCCCGACCGGAGCGGTCGAGGCGAAGACCCGCGAGGTGCTCGACGCCGCCGCCGGCCTCGAGGGCCACATCTTCAACCTCGGCCACGGCGTCATGCCGACGACCGAACCGGACGCCCTGACGCGCCTGGTCGAGTACGTCCACCAGCAGACGGCCCACTAGTCCCGCAGGCTCGCCCGCACCGCCGCCACGGCCTTGCGGGCGGCCACCAGGACCGGGTCCCACACCGGCGAGAACGGCGGGGCGTAGCCGAGGTCGAGGGCCGTCATCGCCTCCACCGTCATTCCGGCGGTGAGCGCCACCGCCGCGACGTCCACGCGCTTCGCCGCCCCCTCGCGGCCGACGATCTGCACGCCCAGGAGCCGGCCGGTCCGGTACTCCGCGAGCATCTTCACCGTCATCGGCTTCGCCCCCGGGTAGTAGCCGGCACGGCCCGTCGACTCGATCGTGGCCGTGACGTAGCGCAGTCCGACGGCGCGGGCGTCCTTCTCGCGCAGCCCGGTCCTGGCGATCTCCAGGTCGCAGACCTTGCTCACCGCCGTACCGACCACGCCGGGGAACGTGCCGTAGCCCCCGCCGACGTTGGACCCGATGATCTGGCCGTGCTTGTTCGCGTGGGTGCCGAGCGCGATGTGGCGGGTGCGGCCCGCGACGAGGTCCTGGACCTCGACGCAGTCCCCGCCCGCCCAGATGTCCTCCTGCCCCACGACCCGCATCGAGAGGTCCGTCAGCAGGCCGCCGTGCGGTCCCAGCGGGAGGCCGGCCTCGCGGGCGAGGGAGGTCTCCGGCTCGACGCCGATGCCGAGCACGACGACGTCCGCCGGGTAGGTCTCCCGGTCCGTGGCGACCGCGGTGACCCGCCCGTCCCGGCCGGTGTCGATCCTGGTGACCGAGGCTTCGTTGACCGTGGTGATGCCCAGTCCGTCCATCGCTTCGTGGACCAGCCGGCCCATGTCGGGATCGAGCGTCGCCATCGGCTGCGCACCCCGGTTGAGCACCGTCACCTCGAAGCCGCGCTTCAGCATCGCCTCGGCCATCTCGACGCCGATGTAGCCCGCGCCGACGACGACCGCCCGGCGTCCCGTGGCCCGGTCCAGCGAGTCCAGGAGCGCCTGGCCGTCGCCCAGGGTCTGCACCCCGTGGACGCCCGGAGCGTCGATCCCGGGCAGATCGGGGCGCACGGGCCGGGCGCCCGTCGCGACGACCAGCTTGTCGAAGCCCGTCCAGTACGTCTCACCGCTGTCCCGGTCCAGCGCCCGTACCCGGTGCCCCGCGACGTCGATCTCCGTCACCTCGGTGCGGGTGCGCAGATCGATGGACCGGGCCCGGTGCTCCTCGGGCGTACGGGCGACGAGGGCGTCGGGCCCCTCGACGTCGCCGCTCACCCAGTACGGGATGCCGCAGGCGGAGTACGAGGTGAAGTCGCCGCGTTCGAAGGCGACGATGCTCAGCTCCTCGGGCCCCTTGAGCCTGCGGGCCTGCGACGCGGCGGACATGCCCGCCGCGTCGCCTCCGACGACCACCAGTCGCTCCGTCGCCATGCCGGGTCCCTCCGCCGCCGTGTGCCAGGTCAGGGCCCCACGCTACGGCGCCTACGGGGCCGGTGGGGCCTGTGCGGGCTCCTCGGCCTTCTCCGGCGTCGTGGTGCGGCGCCCCGGCAGGCGGCCGCGCAGCAGCCGCCACAGGAGCACCAGCGCGGCCGCGGTGGCCAGGAACGGCGCCGTGGCGCCGATCGCCACGGCGATCCACCGCAGCATCGTCACGAACGCGTCCCAGCCGCCGCGCAGGGCGTCGAGGAAGCCCGTGTCCTCCTCCTCCGGGTCCTTCGCCTCCGCGTCGGGTTCGCTGAGTTCGAGGGTGATGGTCGCCAGCGTCGTGCGGTCCTTCAGCGACGCCTGCTGGGCGAGCAGCGACTCCAGATCGGCCTGGCGGCTGCTCAGTTCACCTTCCAGGGTCACCACGTCGGTGAGCTTCTCGGCCTTGTCCATCAGGTCGCGGACCCGGGCGACGCTCGCCCGCTGGGTGGCGATCCGGCTCTCTACGTCGACGACCTGGCCCGTGACGTCCTTCGCGTTCGACGTGCGGGACAGCAGCTTCCCCGTCCCCGCGAGGTCGCGCAGCACGTCGTCGTACCCGGCCTGGGGCACCCGCAGGACGAGGTGGGAGTAGTCGTGGGTGTCGTCGACCCGTTCCGTGTTCTCCTCGGCGACGAGTCCGCCGGCGCCCTCCGCCGCGCCGCGGGCCGCCGCGACCGCCTTCGGTACGTTCTTCACCTCGACGGAGAGCGTGGCGGTCCGGATGACGTGGACCGCGACCGCGGAGCCCGGCTTCGTCGCCGAGGAGGCGCCGGAGGCGGACTTCTCCGCATCCTTCGCACCGGCCCCCGCAGCCTCGGGGGCGGCGGCCGCCTTGTCGTCAGCCGCCGAGTTCAGCCCCTGGCCCCCGCTGTCCGAGGAGGCGCCGCAGGCGCCGGTGGCCAGAAGCGTGACGAGCAGTCCGGCGGCCGCCAGCGCGCGCGGACCGCGGCGGTGGTGCCGAGTGGGCGGATGACTGTCCGAGTGGCGTCCGTATGGCATAACGCGTCCCCCCAGGGCCGTTGTCGATGGTGCTGGTTCGACGTACGGGCCCCCTGCGCGGGTTGCCTGTCAGCGGTTTCGAACCGGTCACGTTCGGGACTCGGACCGGGTTTGAGAGAGTGGACCCATGCAGCGTCCTCTTCAGCGCGACACCACACGTACGGGCCACACCGTCGTCATCGGCGGTGGCATCGCCGGACTCGCCGCCGCCCACCGGCTGCTGGCCTCGGGGCTCCGGGTCACCGTCCTGGAGGCGACCGGGAGGCCCGGGGGCAAGCTGATGACCGGCGAGATCGCGGGCACGCGGGTCGACCTCGGTGCCGAGTCGATGCTCGCGCGGCGGCCCGAAGGGGTCGAGCTGGCGACCGCGGTGGGGCTGGAGGACCGGCTCCAGCCGCCGGCCACCGCCACCGCGTCGGTCTGGACCCGCGACGCCCTGCGCCCCATGCCCAAGGGTCACGTGATGGGCGTGCCGGGCGACCCCTCGGCGCTCAGCGGGGTCCTCTCGCCCGAGGGCCTGGCCAGGATCGCCGAGGAGCGCGACCTCACCCCGACCGCGGTCGGCGACGACGTCGCGGTCGGCTCGTACGTCGCGGACCGGCTCGGCCGCGAGGTCGTCGACCGGCTCGTGGAACCGCTGCTCGGCGGGGTGTACGCGGGCGACGCCTACCGGATCTCGATGCGCGCGGCCGTGCCCCAGCTCTTCGAAGCCGTGAAGGAGGGCGGGCCGCTCCTCGACGGGGTGCTCCGGATCCAGGAGAGGGCCGCCGCCCGACAGCGGACCGGACCGGTCTTCCAGGGCATCGAGGGGGGTATCGGCACCCTGCCGGGCGCCGTCGCCGACGCCGTACGCGAGGGAGGCGGCGAGATCCTCCTGGAGACGCCGGTGCTCGGCCTGACGCGGACCGCGGACGGCTGGGACGTGCGCACCGACAGCCGGGTGATCTCCGCCGACGCCGTCGTCCTGGCCACCCCCGCATGGTCGGCCTCCACCCTGCTCGCCGCCGAGTGCCCGGCCGCCTCGGTCGAGCTCGCCGCCGTCGAGTACGCCTCGATGGCCCTGGTCACCATGGCCTTCCGGCGCTCCGACACCGAGGGGACCGAGGCACTCCGGGGGCGGTCCGGGTTCCTCGTGCCGCCCGTCGACGGTCGGACGATCAAGGCCGCCACCTTCTCCAGCAACAAGTGGCAGTGGGTCGCCGACGCCGCCCCCGACCTCTTCGTGCTGCGCACCTCCGTCGGCCGCTACGGCGAGGAGGAGCACCTGCACCGCGAGGACTCCGAGCTCGTCGCCGCGTCCCTGGGCGATCTCGCCTCCGCGGCCGGGCTCACGGCCCGGCCCGTGGACACCGAGGTCACCCGGTGGATCGGCGGGCTGCCCCAGTACCCCGTGGGCCACCTCACCAGGGTCGCCCGGATCCGCGACCAGGTCGCCAAGCTGCCCGGCCTGCGGGTGTGCGGGGCGGTGTACGACGGCGTCGGGATCCCCGCCTGCGTGGCCAGCGCACACCGGGCCGCGGACGAGATCGCCCGTGACCTCACGGGTGCGGGCGCGGGGGAGATCGACAACACGCCGACCCGGGTTCGGGGCACGGGGAGCGAGGCGGGACAATAGCCGTATGAGTGCGCCAGAAAAGCTTCCGAACGCAGGCAAGAAGGCCAAGGACCTCAACGAGGTCATCCGCTACACCCTGTGGTCCGTCTTCAGGCTGAAGGATGTCCTGCCCGTCGACCGCGCCGGCTACGCCGACGAGGTCCAGGAGCTGTTCGACCAGCTCGGGGCGAAGGACATCACGGTCCGCGGCACCTACGACGTGTCCGGTCTGCGGGCCGACGCCGATCTGATGATCTGGTGGCACGCGGAGACCTCCGACGAGCTCCAGGAGGCGTACAACCTCTTCCGGCGCACGAAGCTGGGCCGCGCACTCGAGCCGGTCTGGTCGAACATGGCGCTGCACCGCCCGGCCGAGTTCAACAAGTCCCACGTGCCGGCCTTCCTGGCCGACGAGACGCCGCGCGACTACATCAGCGTGTACCCCTTCGTGCGCAGCTACGACTGGTACCTGCTGCCCGACGAGGACCGCCGCCGTATGCTCGCGGACCACGGCAAGATGGCCCGTGGCTACCCGGACGTGCGTGCCAACACCGTCGCCTCCTTCTCGCTGGGCGACTACGAGTGGCTCCTCGCCTTCGAGGCCGACGAGCTGTACCGCATCGTCGACCTCATGCGTCACCTGCGGGCGTCCGAGGCGCGGATGCACGTGCGGGAAGAGGTCCCGTTCTACACGGGGCGCAGGAAGGCAGTCGCAGACTTGGTGGCCGGACTCGCATAGCCAGCGTTTCCGGTCATCCCGACCCGGAAGATCAGTGGGCGGGCAACGGCGCGTGTGACGCCGCCCGTCGTTCCAGCGACACCGGGTCCGGTGCCGGGTACACATCGGCCGCATGCCGGCGAACTGTCGTGGCCCGCGGGGGAGTCAGCCATTCCTCTCCGCGGACCGCCGCCTCTCGCCGGCTCCGGCCGATGTGTCCCGGGCCGAACAACTGGACAGCACACCACGAGGGCCGCCCCCGTCGCCGGGGGCGGCCCTCGTGGTGTGCTGCGCCGGCTCGCCGGGTCAGACCCCGGTCCGGGCTCCGCTCAGCAGGGCCGCTCTCAGGTCCGGGTCCTCCAGGGCCCGCACGCCCCGTACCGCCACCGCCGCCAGGAGATCGCGGTCCGCCCCGCGCACCGGGGCCGGCAGCGAGTCCAGCCAGTGCTGTCCGGTCGGTGAGGCCCACGGACTGTACGGATGGTTCTCCACCCGCGCGATGGCCAGGCAGCCCAGCGTCAGGACGAGCGGCAGCCCGAACCAGGCCGCCACCGGGCCCGCGTAGCCCGTCTGCTGACCTGGAATCAGCATCGCGGCGGCCGCCAGGGCCACCACCAGCACCGCCGCGCCCCGCACGGAGCGCACCGCCGAGTCCAGGCTCGTCCGGGTCCCGTGCGGTACGGCGAGCCCCGCCGCGACGAGCCGGTCGGCGAGGGAGCGCACGGCGTCGGCCGCCGCCGCGGCGGCACGTATGGGAGCTATCCGGGACTGCCCCTCAGGGCCGATCGCGCGGATCACCGTGCGCTCGACGTCGTCCCGCCCTTCCGGGTCGACGACCGTCGCCCAGCCGGTGTGGGCGAGCAGCAGCCGGCGCCGCAGATGCATGGAGACCAGGGCCAGGTCCGCGACCCGCTGGGGTCCGCCGGCCAGGAACGCCGTCTCGTACAGATTCAGTTCGGGGGAGACGGCCGGCCGCGCGGCGGCGGGCGGCCGCTGCGCCGCGCCCGCCGTGACGAGGCACAGCCGGATGCAGGAGACGGCGGCCGCGCCCCACGCGACCAGAAGAAGCATGACCCAGAGCATGGCCGAGTTCTATGCGAGAAAGGCAAGGAAGCGCCATGCCGTGTTCACGATACGGACGAATCTCGGTCACACACGGTCATGGGTGGCTGAATCGTGCCCTGTCTGGCGTCGTACGTTCATGAGCTGCTGCCGCAACTGGACCCGCCCCCGCCTCCGCCCCCGCAGCTCGACCCACTGCTGCAACTGGAGCCGCCGCCACTGCCGCAGCTCGACCCGCTGCTGCCGCAGCTCGATCCCGAGCTGCACGTGGAACCCGACCCCGAATGGCCGCCCCCGCCGGTGGAGCCTCCGCAGCTCCCGCCACCGGGGCCCGCTGCGGCGCACCACACCACCGGCACGAACGCGGTGGCCGCGGCGGGCGAGGCGGTGGACGCAGTGACCGACGGGCGACGCCCCGAGGGCCGTTGCCGGGCGGCCGCCGCCAACTGCCCCTGCAGTTCCGGGTCGGGGAGCGCCCCCAGACCCTGGGTGGCCACCAGATGGCCCGGATCGGTCACGTGGGCGCTGGCCAGCCGATAGCTGTCGGCGGCCCTGCGTCCCTCCTTGGTGAGCCGCGCCCTGGCCGCCGCCGCGGTGCCCAGGCCGACCACGGACCCGGCCACGATCGCGGGCAGGACCTTGAGGACGAAGGGGAACGGAATGTCCGCGTACCCCTCCTGCAGGGCGTACTGGGCGATGGTCAGCGCGATGCCGACCGGGAATCCCACGATGCATCCGATGCCCAGGACCAGCCCCCAGATGCGGCGGGCCCGGCTCTCGCCGGGCGCGACGAGCAGCCCACGGGCGGCCAGGCCGTCGCCGATCTCCTGCACCGCCGGATGCCGCATCACGGACTCCCGCAGCGTGTGCAGGGCGCCGTTCGGAGCGGCGGACAGCTCCTGGAGGACCACGCGTTCCACGGCGTCACGGGGCTCCGCCCGCAGGACCACGACGATGCCGGGGCCACCGATGCTCAGTTGCCCGTCCGCGTGCATGCGGGCGAGGGCGGCGTCCACGACCCTGGCCGGGCCGCCGCTGAGGAACGCCTCCTCGGAGAGGTCGTGGACGTACGCGGCGGTGCCGCTGCCGCGCAGGCCGGCACGGCGTGTCGCGACGACCAGCAGCGTGCAGGAGACGGCGACCGCCAAGGTCAGCAGCAGAGCAAGAATGTTCATCGCGATCACTTTCCGAGAAGAGCGGTACGGGCGGCGTGGACCAGACGGGTCCCTCGGCGCGGGGGGCGAGGGGCGGCGCGCTCCTGCCACCAGTGGGTCAGCCTCCGCCGGGCCGCGTCGTCGGCCGGGCGGCCCTCGATGAGCAGCTGCTCGGCGAAGCCGAGCGCGTCGCGGCGGTAACCGGCGGACATCGGCCGGTTCCTGGCGTACGCGAGGAAGGCCCTCCGGTAGCCGTCCCCCAGGATCTCGGGGAGCTCCGGTGCGACCTTGGCGACGACATCCGCCCGCTTGGCGGCCAGGGCGCGGCTCTGCACCCCCAGCCGGCGGTGGTCGAAGCCGTCCGGCGCGGGCGTGCCGGCCACGAGCGAGGAGAGCAGCGCGGTCTGCGCCACGGCCGTCCGGTCGCGGGCTCCGGCGGCGGAGGCGCCAGGCCCGTCGGGCAGGGCGGGCCGGGCGGACTGCCTGCGGCCCGTCCGCGGAGACGTCGCCGCCGCTGCCAGCGTGTCGCGTATCGCGGTCAGTTCGCCGGCCAACTCCCCGGCCGGAGGGAAGTCGTCGTCACGCTCCAGCAGGACCCCGGGCGGGTCGACGCGGGAGCGGAGCTCGCTCAGCACGTCCAGGACGGGGCGCGTCACGGGGTGGGCGTGCGTGTCGTGCCAGACGCCGTCCTTCTCGACCCCTCCCGCCACATGGACGTAGGCGATGGCCTCCACCGGCAGTTCGTCGAGCGCGGCCGCGGGGTCCTCGCCGCGGTTGACGTGATTGGTGTGCAGATTGGCCACGTCGATCAGCAGACGTACGCCGGTGCGTTCGACCAGCTCCGCGAGGAACTGTCCCTCCGTCAGCTCCTCGCCGGGCCAGGAGATCAGCGCGGCGATGTTCTCCAGGGCCAGTGGGACGGGCAGCGAGTCCTGTGCGATCCGCACGTTCTCGCACAGGACGCCCAGCGCGTCCCAGGTCCGGGGGACAGGAAGCAGGTGGCCCGCCTCCAGCACCGGAGTGGCGGTGAGCGGCCCTCCGGCACGTACGAACGCGATGTGTTCGGTCACCAGGGGCGCGCCCAGGAGCCCGGCCCGCGCGGCCAGTCCGGCGAGGCGGCCGGGATCCGGGCGGTCGGCCCCGCCCAGGCCCAGCGAGACCCCGTGCGGGACGACCGTGACCCCGCGCTCCCGGAGCCGCACCAGGGAATCGGGGAGATGGTCCGTGCAGAGGTTCTCCGCGACCGCTTCGACCCAGTCGATTCCCGGCAGTGCCTCGACGGCGTCCGCGATCTCCGGCCGCCATCCGATGCCGATTCCCAGCTTCATGGTGTCCCCTCCCCGTTCTGTGCAGGTGTCATGGCCCCGCCGGATGCCGGCGAACCCGAAAGGGGTGACGTTCAGAGCTGGATTTGAGGTTTCCGGAGGCGCGGAAAATACCCGGATATTCGATCGTGATGCTTCAGACGTCCCGGTCGGAAAGCCGCAGACCTGCGGAAACGTGGAACGGCCCGGACAGGTCGACGAGCCGGACGGTCCGGATTAAATACAGGCTCTGTTGACGGAGATCAACAAGCGTTCGCATGCTGATCGGCATGTCATCCGAGGAGCGCCCCGCAGCACGTTCCGGGCGAGTGGGGACACTCCCGCACCCGAATCGCCGGGCAGCAAAGAGGTGTTCCGACGGATCGGACGGCCTCTCCGGCGGGGCGCCCGAGGCAGGGCCACGGATCTCGGGCCCCGGCCCCCTCGGCCTCGATGAAGGAGAACACGACTGATGACCAGCTCCGAGAACACGCGGCGCCTCGGCCGACGGTCCCTGCTGGCCCGCGCCGCAGGCGCAGGTGCGGCGGCGGCGCTGCCCGTGGCCGTCGTACCGGCGGCACAGGCCTCGGCCGCCCCCGCGCAGAAGCGTTCCGCTCAGGCGGCGCCGAAGCGGCGGCACCCGTCGAACTGGCCCGACCCCGAGCCGTACGGCCGCGCGGACACCCGGCCGGACCTGTGGCCCCGCGAGGACAACTCCTTCGTCCTCCCACTGGAGCTGCGCCCGCGCGACAAGGAGCGCGGCGTGGTGTGGATGCGGGACACCTACGTCAACTGCTTCGTCGTGGACGGCCGCCCGCTGTACGTCGCCACGGGCACCACCCGGGTGCCCGGACTCGAAGCGGCCGGTCCGTGGAACGACGGCATCTTCGTCTGGGTGGCCCGGTCCCTCGAAGGGCCGTGGAAGCTGGCCGACACGACCGGGATCCGGCCCGGCGCGGAGAAGGGCAAGGTCTGGTCGCCCGAGTTCACCGACGAGAACCGGCCCGGGAGGACGGTCGTCGCCCCGTGGCAGGAGTACTGGCACGACGAGCAGTTCGGCAAGCGCGGCCAGGCGTGGGCCCCGGAGCTGCACCGCTTCCGCGACAGGTGGTACATCGTCGCGTGCATGGGGGACCACTCCGCGAAAGTGGGATCGTTCATGCTCGTGAGCGAGGGCGGGGTCGAGGGCCCGTACCGGCTCGTCGAGGGCAATCTGGAGAAGCCCTTCGGCGAGTCGTTCATCGGGGGACCGGGCTTCATCAAGCCCGGTGCCTACCACCACATCGACGGCAGCCTCTACACCGAGGGCCGCGACGCCTGGCTCGTGCTGCACAACAACCTGTACGCGAAGTTCCGGGACGACATGGAGGACATCGTCCCGGCGACTGGTCTCCCCGCGTTCCGGCAGACCCCCTACGCGCCCGAGCCGTACCTCGAAGGCGCGTACGTGTTCAAGTACGGGGGGAAGTACTTCCTCCTCCACGCAGCCTGGGACCGGACGTCGGTCGACGCCGACGGCACGCCGCGCCAGGCCTACGACCCGGCGGGAACCGGCCGTGTGCAGTACCAGTACGACGCGGTCGCCGCCGTCTCGGACACCTTCGAGGGCCCGTACTCCGAGCGCTGGACCGTCGGTGTCGGCGCCGGCCACAACAACTTCTTCGAGGACTCCCACGGCGGTCTGTGGGCGACGTTCTTCCGCAACCCGAACTTCGGCCACTGGTCCAACCCCTCGCGTCTCGCCGATGCTGCCGTGCCCGGTGTCGTGCGGGTGGAATGGACCGGCCCGAAGGGGAACCGCCTGTACGTCCGGCGCCGGGACCACTGAGCCCACCGGGCCGTAGCGGTGTCCGGGGACGCCGACGGGGCGGCGTCCCCGACGTGTCGGAGGATGCCGCCCCGGGTGGGACGAGGTGCGGGAGCGGCCCGCGAGCTCATGCCGGTTACTTCGGGTCGTCGCTGAACCTGGACGTCGACCAGTAGTAGCCGAGTCCGGTGAGGACGAGGGACCAGGCGAGGGCGAGCCAGCCGTTGTGGCCGATCTCGGTGCCGAGGAGGAGGCCGCGGAGGGTTTCGATGGCGGGGGTGAAGGGCTGGTACTCGGCGATCGGCTGGAACCAGCCCGGCATCGCGTCGACCGGGGTGAACGCGCTGGAGATGAGCGGCAGCAGGATCAGCGGCATCGCGCTGTTGCCGGCCGCCTCCGCGTTCGGGCTGGCCATCCCCATGCCGACCGCGATCCAGGTGAGGGCCAGGGCGAACAGGGCGAGCAGTCCGAGGGCGGCGAGCCATTCCAGGACGGTGGCGTCCACGGAGCGGAAGCCGATGGCCACGCCGACGGCGCCGACGAGGGCCACGCTGGCGACGGACTGCAGGACGCTGCCGACGACGTGCCCGATCAGCACGGACCCGCGGTGGATGGCCATGGTCCGGAAGCGGGCGATGATGCCCTCGGACATGTCGGTGGCGACGGACACCGCGGCGCCGATGACGGTGCTGCCGATGGTCATCAGCAGGATGCCCGGGAGGATGTAGGCGATGTAGTCGGACCGGTCCGTGCCTCCGATGCCGGCGCTCATCACGTCGCCGAAGATGTAGACGAAGAGCAGCAGGAGCATGACTGGGGTGAGCAGCAGGTTCAGGGTCATCGACGGGTAGCGCCGGGCGTGCAGGAGGTTGCGGCGCAGCATGGTCCTGGAGTCGCGTACGGCGAGGGTCAGGGTGCTCATCGTGCGGTCTCCTCGGAGTGGTTGTCCTGGGCGGGGACGGTGGCGGTGAGGGCGAAGAACACGTCGTCGAGGTCGGGGGTGTGGACGGTCAGTTCGTCGGCCTCGATGCCGGCGGTGTCGAGGCGGTCGAGGATGGAGCGCAGTTCGCGCTGGCTGCCGTCGCTGGGGATCTGCAGGGTCAGGGACTCGTCGTCGTGGGTGACTTGGCCCAGGGAGGTGGTCGCGGAGCGGTAGGCGGCGGGGTCGGTGAAGCGGAGGCGGACGTGTCCGCCGGGGATGAGCCGCTTGAGTTCGTCGGCGCTGCCCTCGGCGGCGATGCGCCCGTCGTGGAGCACGGCGATGTGGTCGGCGAGTTCGTCGGCCTCCTCCAGGTACTGCGTGGTGAGGAAGACGGTGACGCCGTCGGTGACGAGCTCGCGGATGATGCCCCACATGGTGTGACGGGCGCGGGGGTCCAGGCCCGTGGTCGGCTCGTCGAGGAAGATGATCCGCGGACCGCCCACCAGCGTCATCGCGATGTCGAGGCGGCGCTTCATCCCGCCCGAGTAGCTCGCGGCCGGCTTCTTCGCCGCGTCCACCAGGTCGAAACGCTCCAGGAGTTCGGCGGTCACCCGCCTGCCCTCGGCCCTGGACAGGTGGTGCAGGTCCGCCATGAGGAGCATGTTCTCCTCACCCGTGATCAGCCCGTCCACGGCCGAGAACTGACCCGTCACACCGATCATCGCCCGCACCGCGTGCGGCTCGGCGACGAGATCGTGACCGCCGACGCGCAGGTCGCCGGCGTCGGCGCCGATGAGGGTGGAGAGGATCTTGACGGCGGTGGTCTTCCCGGCGCCGTTCGGGCCGAGCAGGGAGAAGACGGTTCCTTCGGGGACGGCCAGGTCGATGCCGTCGAGCACGGTCTTGTCGCCGTAGGACTTGCGCAGCCCGTTCGCCGCGATGGCCAAGCTGGTCATGAGGGGTGCTCCTTCCGGTGCTGCGGGTCAGAGGCTGCGGGCGGTGATGTCGCCCTGGGCAGTGGTCGCGTGGATGTCGAGGGCGGTGGTGCCGTCGTTCCTGAGGCTGTTGCTGACCCGGCCGTAGGTGGTGCCGGCGTCCAGAGCGGCGGAGACGCCGGTGGCGGCGGTGACCGAGATGTCGCCCTGCTGGGTGGTGAGGACGACCTTGCCGCGGACCGCCTCGGCGATCCGGATGTCACCCCTCGTGGTGCTGATCTCCGCGGGTCCGTTGAGCCGGCCGACCTCGACGTCGCCGTCGATCGCGGTGAGGCGGACGCTCGCGGCCTCGTCGATCTTGATCCGGTGGTACGCGCCGTCGAAGGCGATGTCGCCGAGGCGGCCGACGGCCCGGAACTCGGTACTGGCAGCCTTCGCCTCGATCCGGGAACCGGCGGGGAGTTGCACCGTCACCTCGATGGACCCGGAAGGGCCGAGGTACTCGTTCTTCACCGGGACCTCGATCCGCAGGATCCCGTCGGCGTATCCGGCCGTGGTCTGCTCCGCCGCCTCCACGTCGCGGCTCTTCGAGGCGTTGGTGGGCCGGACCTCGACCACGGTGTCCGTGCGGTCGGCGGCGATGATCTGGACGCGTCCTGCGGGGATGTCCAGAACGGCGGCGATCGGGGCGGGGGTCTCGAACTTCTGCATCGTGCTCTCCTTGCGGCTCGTTGTTTCGAACACTGGAAAAGCTACGTTGCGTTCATTGGTCCGGCAACACGCTTGTTGTCCAAAACCCGTATCAGGGCAGGTGGTTGCAGTTATTTCGTTGCGCCACTCCTGAAGAGAATGCAACGTGGGTCATGATGAATGTTGCAATGAGTTGAACGTGAACGCTATTCTCGGGGCATCGGACCACACGAAGGAGGGCGCGATGCCGGGAGGCAGGCTCACCCAGAAGGACCGCCAGCAGATCGCACTGGGGCTGGCCGACGACCTTCCCTACGCGGAGATCGCCCGACGCCTGGAGCGCCCGACCTCGACGATCACCCGTGAGGTGATGCGCAACGGCGGTCCCAGCGGCTACCGCGCGGACCTGGCGCACCGCGCCACCGAACGCCGCGTCCAGCGGCGCAAGCCCGCCGCGCCCCGCGGGGCGGAACCGGCCGCGCTGCCGCACGGGCGCGATCCCGTGGCCCTGGCCGAGTACGAGGAGCAGTTCACCGCCGTCATGATGCAGTCGGGCCTGTCCAACAAGATGATGGCGCGGGTGATGGTCTGCCTCCTCACCACCGACTCCGGCAGCATGACCGCCGCTGAACTCGTGCAGCGCCTTCAGGTCAGCCCGGCGTCCGTCTCCAAGGCGATCGCCTTCCTGGAGGGTCAGGCCCTCGTCCGCAGGGAACGCGACGAGCGCCGCCGTGAGCGCTACGTCATAGACGAGAACCTCTGGTACCAGTCGATGGCCGCCAGCGTCCGCGCCCTCACGCAGCAGGTCGAGGTGTCACGGCAGGGCGTCGGCGTCCTCGGGGCCGGCACTCCGGCCGCCGTCCGCCTGGAGAACGTGGCCCGCTTCCTCGACTTCGTCGCCGAGAGCCTCGCCCGCGCCGCGGAACAGGCCCGCGACATCCTCTACCCGAATCCCGGGACGGCTCCTGAGGGCCCCGATGGGCCCGGCCCGGACGCCGTCGACGGGCGGGGTCCGGACCTTGGATAGGCGGCCGCAGCGGCCTGATCCGGCCCCATGGCGCCGCACGGCTCACGGCTGAGGCAGAGGAGCCATCGTCGGTGGCACCGGGCGGGAGGTGAACGACTGGTCGCCGCTCGGGGTCACCGGCACCGGCACCTGCGGGACGCCGCCCCCCGACGGTGCGGGCGGCCCCGAGGGGCTGGCCGTCGAAGCGCCGGCCGCATCACGCGCCAGGCCGTCGAAGTCCACGAAGCCGGTGCGCTCCAGCATGGTGATGTGGTCGAGCACCGTCTGGTTGGCGTCCGAAGCCAGCTGCCGGATCAGCGAGTTGCGGGTGGTGTGCCGCACCTGCGCGATCAGTGCGAACACCTTGCCGTGCGCGGCGCGCAGGAGGTTGGCGAACTTCTGCTCGTACTCCTGGCCACTGGCCGCCGTGAGCTCCCTGAGCCAGCCCTGCTGCTGCTCGGACGGCTGGTTCGGGAGCTCCACGCCCAGCTTGGCGGCCACGTCGCGGGCCCGCCGGTCCAGGTCCGTGTGGCCGACCACCAGATGGTCCCCGGCGAGCTTCACCCCCTCGCTGGGCGCGCGCTCGATGGCCTGTTGCCCTGCGGGCAGCTCCCACAGCCCGGCGAGGCGCACCTTGACCAGGAAGTCCCGGTCGGTCGCGGAGAGCGGGCCCCACTGGGTGGCCACGCTGGACGCGTTCAGATTGGCCTCGCCGGTGCCGGAGCGGTCGGCGTACGACCACACGGGAAAGGCGAGGGCGCCGAGCGTGGCGACCAGCGCGGCGATGATGAGGGCCGTTCCGTTGATGCGTCGCAGCAAGATGTCTCCAGGGCCGGTACGTGACAGCGTCGAATCAACCGCCAACTGAAACGTGGTTCAACCTACTTGGCGGTAATGCCGGTGCGGCAGTACGGGGAGATACGTATGTCGGCGCAGGGATGTTCAACCGGCGGCGTGTCGTGTTCCGCGCCCACCCGCCGCGCCCGGGTGGCGAGGGCACGCCCGATGCGGGAGCAGCCGGGTCAGCGGCGCAGCGCAGGGTGGTCGGCGACCACCGTGCAGGACCCCGGCGCGACCTCGGTGAACCCGGCGTCACGCACCACCGGCAGCCCGCTCGCGACGAGCTCGCGCCAGCGGGCGGCGTCCGGGGTGGCGACGGAGAGCGGGAAGCCGGCCTCGCGCCACGCCTTGCGCTCCGTGTCCGACAGCTCCCACCAGGCGAGCTGGGCGCCGTGCCCGGCCTGAGCCATCGCCTTGCCCGCCGACATGGCGACGTCCGGATTCATCCAGAGCACCGGCCCGGAGGGATCGGGAGCGGCCGGGGCCTCGGGGTCGTCCAGATCCGTGCCCGACACCTGGAGCTTGGCCAGCTCCTTGGGCCAGCCGTCCAGGGGCACCGGCGGGAACACCCGCACCTCGGCGTGCGCACCCGTGACCGTGATCCCGGGCAGCGTGGAGGCCTTGCGCCACTCCGCGCCGCGCGCCCGGCGCACCACCTTCCGGATGCGGGCGTCCTGCCAGTCGCGCACCGCCCGGGCCCACTCGCCCTCGGTCCCGTCCTCCTCCTCGCCGAGCGAGCGGGGGTCCGAGAGGATCGTGAGCACCGCGCGGGCGGCGGTCACCAGGGCGTCGTTACGCGCCGGGGGGTCCGTCTTCTCAAGGTGCACCACCAGCGGGAGGACGAACTGCGGGGCTTCGTCACGGACCGTCGGTTCCGTACGGAACGGGCTGTCGGCGGGGGTCTCCGGCGATGCGGGAAGGGGCTCGGGAATGCTGTCGCTGCTCACGCGCACAAGTCTGCCAGGCTCCTCCGACAACCCGTTCTTGGCGGAACCAAGGGCTCCGGGTGAGGATGCACGGCATGAAGAGCGACCTCTTTTCCAGTGAGCACATGGCGCAGCAGGCCACCGCCCCCGGCATGACCCTGCAGAACGCGAAATCCATCAAGTACGCCGTCAACGGTGAGATGCACGCGCGCCAGGGATCGATGATCGCCTTCCGCGGCAACCTCCAGTTCGAGCGCAAGGGCCAGGGCATAGGCGGCATGCTCAAGCGCGCGGTCACCGGCGAAGGGCTGGCCCTGATGGCGGTCACCGGCCAGGGCGAGGCCTGGTTCGCCCACGAGGCGGCCAACTGTTTCATCGTGGAGATGGAGCAGGGCGACGTCCTGACGATCAACGGCCGCAACGTCCTCTGCTTCGACGCGAGCCTCTCCTACGAGATCAAGACCGTGAAGGGTGCCGGAATGACCGGCGGCGGCCTCTTCAACAGCGTCTTCAGCGGATACGGGAAGCTCGGCCTGGTCTGCGACGGCCACCCCATTGTGATCCCGGTGACCGCGCAGCAGCCGGTGTACGTCGACACGGACGCGGTCGTCGGCTGGAGCGCCCAGCTCTCCACCTCCCTGCACCGCTCGCAGAGCTTCGGCTCGATGGTGCGCGGCGGCTCCGGCGAAGCGGTCCAGCTGATGCTCCAGGGCGAGGGGTTCGTGATCGTACGCCCCAGTGAGCTCAAGCCGGAGAAGCCGTCGGCCCATTGATGCTCCGAGGAGTGGGCCGCCGGTACGGCCTGCGCGGTCCCTGGGTGCTGCGCGGGCTCGGCCTGGACCTGCCCGCGCACACCGTGGTCCGGATCGAGGGAGCCAACGGGGCCGGCAAGTCGACCCTGCTGCGCCTGCTCGCCGGAATCGACGCGCCGACCGAGGGGCGCGTCACCGGGCGTCCGCGCGCGGCGTACGTCCCCGAGCGCTTCCCCGCGGCGTTGCCCTTCACCGCTGCCGGGTACCTCGTCCACATGGGCCGCGTCCACGGCCTACCCACCGCAGAGGCCACCGCTCGGGCCCACATGTGGCTGGCCCGGTTCGGGGCCGCCGAGCACGCCGCCACACCCCTCGACGAGCTCTCCAAGGGCACCGGTCAGAAGGTCGCCGTCTCCCAGGCGCTCCTGGCCGGGCCGGAGCTCCTCGTCCTCGACGAGGCGTGGACCGGACTGGACGCCATGGCCCGCGGCGAGCTGGACCGGGCCGTGGCCGAGCGGGTCGCCGACGGTGGCACGGTCGTGTTCGTCGACCACGATCCGCGACGGCTCGCGGGATCGGTCCGTGCCGCGTACCGCCTGGAGGGCCGCACGCTCCTTCCGGCGACCGCACCGCCCGCCGACCCGGGTCCGCGTGTCCGGATCGAGGCCACGTGCGGTCCTCCCGCCGTCCTTCCCCCTGGGCTGCCGGGCACACCGGAGGTGGAACGGGACGCCGGGGACCCGGCCGCGATCCGGCTCACGACCACCGCGGCACACTCGGACCCGTTGCTCCGCGCCCTGATCACGGCCCGCCCGCCGTGGCACATCACCGGGCTCTCCCGCCTACCGGCGCCGGTCGACCCCTCCGCGCCCGGCACGGCACCGCCCCGAGACGTGCCCGACGCGGCACCGCACCGAGCCGCCGTGGGCCCGGTGCCCGGCCGGGCACCCGTCCCCGTGGCGGAGGGCACGCCCGCTCCCGGCCCGGAGAGCGTGCCCGGCCGGGCTCGTACGGCTGTCGCGCCGGCCCGTGGCACGGCCGCGGTGACGCGCTATCAGGCCGCCCTGCTGGCACGCTCGCAACGCTGGCTCGCCCCCGTGCTCCTGTACGCCGCCGTCCTCGGCATCGGCGTACGGGCGGGACAGCCCCTGCTCGACTCGCTCGGATACGCCGCCGCGGCCCTCCTCCCCGTGGCCGCCTGGGTCACGCGGCTCTGCGTGACCCAGGAGCCGCGGGCCGCCCGGGCCGTCACCGCCGCCGCCGTCGGACCGTCGCGCGCCCACCTGGCCTCCCTGCTCACGGGCCTGGTCTGCGCGCTCGCCCTGGGCGGCGCGGGGGCCGTGATCGTGCTGCTGATCAGCGAACCGGTCAGCACCGACCGCACCGTAGCCGTCCCGCTCCTGCCCGCCGCACTGGCGGGTGCGCTCGCTGCCGCGAGCTGCGCCCTGCTGGGAACGGCGGTCGGAGCACTCTGCGCCCGGCCGGTCGTGCACCGCCGCGGCTGGTCGCTCGCCGCGACCCTGCTCGGCTCGCTGCTCGCCCTCGTGGCCGACGGTTCACCGGCCGAGGCCGCGGTGACGGGCCTGGTCTCCGGTTCGCTGACCGGTGCGGTCCGGGTGCCGCTCCTGCCGCTGGCGGGCGCCGTAGCCGTCGCCGCGGCGGCCGCCGCACTGACGTCCCGCCTCGCGGCACTGCGCGAGTGAGTACGCTCGTCCTCATGGACGACGCGTACTGCGGGACACCCGAGCCGGCCCCCGCCCCGGTGGACACGGGGCCGCCGTACGCCGAGTGCGTGCTGTGTCGGAAGCCGACCGAACATCCGGAGTCGACGAAGGGCAGCACCCTCTGCCCGGTCTGCGCCTGGCAGGAAGCGGGACGCACCGCCTGCTCCGGCTGACGCCCGTGCGGCAGGCCGTGCTCAGCCGCGCATCAGCTCGGAGACCTTGACGAAGCGGTAGCCGCGCTCGCGCAGCTCCGGCACGATCCGGCGTACGGCGTCGTCGGTGACGGGCGCCGCGCTGCTGGTGCAGTGCATGACCACCAGCGATCCCGGCCTCACCCCGTCCAGCACCTGCTCGGCCACCGCGTCCGCGTCCGTGGCGAAGGCGTCACCGCTGACCACGTCCCACTGGACCGCGGTCACCCCGGTCGGGCCCAGCGCCTTCAGTGCCACGTCGTCGTAGCAGCCGCCGGGGAAGCGGAAGTACGGCACGACATGGCGCGCCCCCGTCTTCCGGATCGCGGCGAAGGCCCGCTCGACGTCGTCCCGCATGTCCGGCGTCGCGACGGTCGGCAGTCCGTAGCAGGGGGAGGAGAAGGCGTAGTGGCTGAACGAGTGGTTGGCGATCTCGAACAGCGGGTCGGTGCCGATCGAGCGGGCCTGGGACGGGTACTCCTGCGCCCACCTGCCGGTCATGAAGACCGTCGAGGGGACCTCCAGGCGGCGCAGGGACGCGATCAGGGCGGGGTTGTCGAAGTGCTCGCCGGAGGCGGCGCGGGGACCCTGATCCGCGGTCATGTCCGCGTCGAAGGTGAGCGCCACGACCTTGTCGGACCCGCCCGCCGTGTGACGGGGGCCGGAGCCGTCCGCCCGGCGTTCGAAGACCGGTGTGAGACCGCTGGGTCCCCGGGCGGGCACGGGCGGCCCGCTCCCGGGAGCCGGCGAAGGGGAAGCGGTCCCCTTCGCCGGCTCCCGGGAGGCCGTCGCCGCGGCGGTCCTGGCGCGGGTGCCCTCGGTTCCGGCGCAACCGGCGAGCACCCCGCTCAAAACAGTCAGCACGATCATCGTACGAACGGATTTGATCACTGAAGGACGCTAGCTGATGGTTCTTCAGATGATGTGCACGGCGCTCCGGCCGTCCGGTGGCCGGAGCGCCTGATCACCCGCCCGACCGCACCGCGGTCAGCGCCAGGGGCCCGTCACCGCGAAGGTCGTCCCCGGCGTGTAGCAGTTCACGTACATCGTGCCGCCGTCAGGCGAGAACGTGACGCCGGCGAACTCCCCCCACTCCGGATCCTCGGCCGTCCCGATGTTCTGCCGTCCCCGCGCCATCGCGTAGACCTCGCCGCGCCGCGTCACTCCGAGCACGTGCTGCGCGCCGCCGCCGTCCTCGCAGACCATCAGCCCGCCGTCGGCGGCGAGGCAGATGTTGTCGGGCGACTCTCCCGGCAGCTGGATGTCGGTGTCCGGGCCGAAGACGATCACCAGCGTGAGACGGCGGCGCTTCGGCTCGTAGCGCCACACCTGGCCGAAGTGATCGGCGGCCGACCCCTCCGAGCTGTGCGCGAAGCTGGAGACGAAGTACACCGACGAACCGCCCCAGTAACAGCCCTCCAGCTTCTGGGCGTGCGTGATGCCCTTCGGCCCGAAGTCCTGCAGCCGGATGGGCGTGTCGGCCGCCTGCGGATCCGGCACGGGGACCCACTCGATCCGGTCGAAGACCGCGCCGGTCTCCTGGATTGCCGAGAGGTCGGGGACGCCGGGCACGCGCATGGCCTCGAGCGCCCCGCCGGCCCGCAGGGAACCCGTCCCCCCGAGCGGCTTCTCGGGGAGGAAGCGGTAGAAGAGCCCGAACGGCTTCTCGAACGCGTCCTCCGTCTCGTAGACGATCCCGTTCCGCGGATCGATGGCGACGGCCTCGTGCTGGAAGCGTCCCATCGCGGTCAGCGGTACCGCGCCGGTGCGGCGCGGATCGGCGCCGTCCACCTCGAAGATGAAGCCGTGGTCCTTCGTGTAGCCGTTGGTGCCGGCCTTGTCCTCGGTCTCCTCGCAGGTCAGCCAGGTGTTCCAAGGGGTCCGGCCCCCCGCGCAGTTGACGGCCGTACCCGCGATGGCGACGCGCTCGCCGCGTACGTCGCCGCGCCCGTCGAGTTCGAGGGACGTGCAGCCGCCCTTGCCCATGGGGTCGTAGGTGAGGCCGTCGACCGTGGGCACACCGATCTTCCCGGTGACACGGTTCTCGTGGTTGCGCACGAGATGGACCCGGCCGTGGCGGCCGGCGAAGGCGGCCATGCCGTCGTGGTTGCTGGGGACCAGCCCCTCGCCGGAGCGGAGCGGGTCGCCCTCCCGGGAGAGCACCCGGTAGCGGAAACCTTTCGGCAGGTCGAGCAGGCCGTCCGGGTCCGGCAGGAGGGGCCCGTAGCCGCTGTGGCCCCGGGCGTCGGCGGTGCCGGCGAAGAGTTCGGTGAAGGCCCCGGTGAAGGCGACCGAGGCGGCGGTCGCGGCGCTGCCGGCCAGGACCTGTCGTCGTGTTGCGAGTCGTCGAGGTGCGGATGACATGAGGCAACTCCCTGTTGGCGGACAGGTGAAGTGACCTGCATGTGTGTACCACGCGTCGTGGCGCGCGGGAACCATGCGAACCACGGTGCCCCATGTGTCCCCGGGGCGTAAGAGGCCCCGGGGACGCGTGGAATCAGGCCAGCGAGGCGCTGAGCGTGATGGTGGTGCCCGTCAGTGCCTGACTGACCGGGCAGTTCGCCTTGGCGTCCTCGGCCGCCTTCACGAAGCCTGCCTCGTCCAGGCCGGGGACCTCGCCCTGCACCGTGAGGTGGATGCCGGTGATGCCGGTGCCGGGCTGGAAGGTGACCTCGGCCTGCGTGTTCAGCCGGGTCGGCGGGGTGCCCGCCGTGGCGAGGCCGTTGGAGAGCGCCATCGAGAAGCAGCTGGAGTGCGCGGCCGCGATGAGCTCCTCCGGGCTGGTCTTTCCGTTCGCCTTCTCCGCGCGGGACGGCCAGGAGACCGGGTACTCCCCGATACCGGAGGAGTCGAGGGTGACGACACCCTTGCCCTCGAGCAGGTTGCCTTCCCAGACCGTGTGCGCCTGACGCGTGGTAGCCATGCTGAATCCCTTCAGAGGTGTGCGCGGTCGTAGGGGCGTGCGTGGCGCCCGGAGGCACCCGCACGTCCTTCAACCCCCGAACCTACTGCGCCACCAGTCCCTTTGCGTCACGCGCCAGCGCCGTCAGCCGGGAGATGGCCCGGAAGTACTTCTTCCGGTACCCGCCGTTCAGCATCTCCTCGCTGAAGAGCTGGTCGAAGGGGAGGCCGGAGGCGAGGACCGGCACCTCGCGGTCGTACAGCCGGTCCGCGAGCACCACCAGGCGCAGGGCGGTCGACTGGTCGGGGACCGGCCGCACATCGGTCAGGCAGACCGCCGCGATCCCGTCCGTCAGCGCGCCGTACCGGCTCGGGTGGACCCGGGCGAGATGGTCGAGCAGGGACGGGAAGTCGTCGAGTGAGGCACCCGGGGTCGCGTACGCGGCCCGGGTCACCTGGTCGTCGGAGTACGGGGGCGGCGCCTCCGGAAGCCCGCGGTGGCGGTAGTCCTCGCCGTCGATCCGCAGCGGGCGGAAGTGCGAGGACAGCCCCTGGATCTCCCGGAGGAAGTCCGCCGCCGCGAACCGGCCCTCCCCGAGCTTGCCGGGCAGCGTGTTCGACGTGGCGGCCAGTGCGACACCCGCCTCGACGAGCCGGCTGAGCAGGGACGACACCAGGACGGTGTCGCCCGGGTCGTCGAGCTCGAACTCGTCGATGCAGAGCAGCCGGTGCCCGCCCAGGGTCTGCACGGTCTGCTGGAAGCCGAGCGCGCCGACCAGGTTCGTCAGCTCGACGAAGGTGCCGAAGGCCTTCAGCGAGCTGTCGGCCGGGGTGGCGTGCCAGAGGGAGGCCAGGAGGTGGGTCTTGCCGACTCCGTACCCCCCGTCGAGATAGACACCGCGCGGGCCCGCGGGCGCGGCCTGCTTCCTGCCGAACCACTTGCGCTTGCCCGACCCGCTGGCGTGCGCCCCGCCGAGCCCCGCGGCGAACGAGCTGAGGACGCCGACCGCTTCCGACTGGCTCGGCTGGTTCGGGTCGGGTACGTACGTATCGAAGCGCACCGAGTCGAAGCGCGGCGGCGGCACCATCTCCGCGACAAGCCGGTCGGCGGGGACGCGCGGCTCGAGGGCGCACAGGGACTGCGGGGACGGTTCGGCTATGGGGCTCTGCCCGGGCACGGCTGTGGAGGACGACACAACTCTCCACCTTAAGGCCTCTCCCGGACGGCCCCCGGCGCCGTGCCAGACTGCGGACCATGCGACGCCTGCTCCCTGTGACGGACCTGACTGCCACCACCGAGTCCACGGAGGCCGCCGGCCGCGAGTGGACGCTCGACGAACTGGCCGAGGCCTACGCCTACCCGGTGGGGGAGGGGCGCCCCCGGCTCCGCGCCAACATGGTCTCCACCCTGGACGGCGCGGCCCAGCACGACGGCCGCTCCCAGGGCATCTCGTGCGCCGCCGACATGAGGATCTTCGGCACCCTGCGCGGCCTGGCCGACGCGGTCGTCGTCGGCGCGGAGACGGTGCGTCTGGAGGGATACCGGCCGGCGCGGGCCCGCGACGCCTTCGCCGCCCGGCGCGAGGCGGCCGGTCAGGGTCCCGCACCGGCGATCGCGGTCGTCAGCGCGAGCCTGGACCTGGACTTCTCGCTCCCGCTCTTCGCGTCGCCGCTGGTCCCGACCTTCGTGGTCACCGGAGCGGCGGCCCCCTCGGACCGGGTCCACGCGGCCCGGGAGGCGGGTGCCGAGGTGCTGTTCGCCGGGGACGGCGCCGCCGTCGACCCGGCGCGCGCGGTGGAGGCGCTGGGCCGTCAGGGCTTCGGCCGGCTCCTCACCGAGGGCGGGCCGCGGCTGCTCGGCCAGTTCGTCGCGGCAGGGGTGCTGGACGAACTCTGTCTGACCCTGTCCCCGCTGCTCGCCGCCGGGGACGCCCAGCGCATCGCGGGCGGGCCCGCCATCTCCGTGCCTGAACGTTTCTCCCTCGTCTCGCTGCTGGAGGAGGACGGATTCCTCTTCAGCCGCTACGGGAAGATCTGACACTTAGCGGAATTACCCGTTCCGGTTGGCTCCTGGTGGGCAGACTTAGTCCTGCTACCCCGTGCAATTGCGGGGAAGGATGGTTTCAGCAACAGCGGCCGTCCCCGCGGCCGACGAGATGAAGCGGAAGGGCGCGTGTCGTGTTCACAAGCGTTTTGATGATCGAGAAGCCCCTCACCCCCGAGGACGTGGAATTCGTCACCACCCTCCACGGCGAGGAGCGGATCTCGTTCGTCGTGCTGATGCAGCCCCGCAGCGACCAGGCCGACGTGCTGCTGCGCGCGATCGACGACGTGGCGATCGGCGAGCTCAGAGAGGCCGTCCGCGAGGGTGAGCAGCCGGAGGGCAAGGAGGCCAGGGAGCCCGCCGAGATGGCGCTGGAGTACTCGCTCCGGGAACTGCGCGAGGCGGGTTCGGAGGCCGTCGGGCAGGTGGTCGAGGACCACCCCCTGGACAAGCTGAAGACCGTGGTCGACGACTCCGGGGCCGACGAGGTCATCGTGCTGACGGCGCCGCACTACGTCGAGGAGTTCTTCCACCGGGACTGGGCCTCCCGCGCCCGTCACAAGGTCGGCGTACCGGTGCTCAAGCTCTTCGCGCACAGCGAATAGGCTGGGGCGGACCCAGCACCACGTCACACCTCGGGAGAGACACGTATGGCACCCGGTATTCCTGCCGCCCTGGAACGGCCGCACTTCATCGGCATCGGCGGCGCCGGAATGTCGGGCATCGCGAAGATCCTCGCCCAGCGCGGCGCGAAGGTGGCGGGCAGCGACGCCAAGGAGTCCGCCACCGCCGACGCCCTGCGCGGGCTGGGCGCTACCGTCCACATCGGGCACGCCGCCGGCCACCTGGCCGACGACGCGACCTCGGTGGTCGTCTCCAGCGCCATCCGCGCCGACAACCCCGAGCTCGTCCGCGCCGCCGAGCTGGACATCCCGGTCGTGCACCGCTCCGACGCGCTGGCCTCCCTGATGGAGGGCCTGCGCTCCATCGCGGTCGCCGGCACGCACGGCAAGACCACCACCACCTCGATGCTCGCCGTCGCCCTGTCCGAGCTGGCCCTCGACCCCTCGTACGCCATCGGCGGCGACCTCGAGGGCCCCGGGACCAACGCCACGCACGGCGGGGGCGACATCTTCGTCGCCGAGGCGGACGAGAGCGACCGGAGCTTCCAGAAGTACGCCCCCGAGGTTGCGATCGTCCTCAACGTGGAGCTCGACCACCACGCGAACTACGCGTCGATGGACGAGATCTACGAGTCGTTCGAGACCTTCGTCGGCAAGGTCGTCCCCGGTGGCACACTGGTCGTCGCCGCCGACCAGTCCGGCGCCGTCGAGCTGACCCGGCGGGTCCGCGAGCTCTCCTCCGTCGAGGTCGTCACCTACGGCGAGTCCGAAGGTGCGGACGTCCGGGTCCACAAGGTCACGCCGCGCGGCCTGACCAGCGAGGTCACGGTCGTGCTCAACGGCAAGTACCTCACCTTCACGGTCTCCGTGCCCGGCCGCCACTACGCGCACAACGCGGTGGCCGCCCTCGCTGCCGGTGTCGCCCTCGGCATCCCCGCGCACAACCTGGCCTCGGCCATCGGCAAGTACACCGGGGTCAAGCGCCGCCTCCAGCTCAAGGGCGAGGCGGCAGGCGTCCAGGTCATCGACTCCTACGCGCACCACCCCACGGAGATGACCGCCGACCTGGAGGCCATGCGTGGCGCGGCGACGGACGCCCGCCTGCTGGTGGTCTTCCAGCCCCACCTCTTCTCCCGCACCCAGGAGCTCGGCACGGAGATGGGCCAGGCCCTCGCCCTCGCCGACGCCTCCCTGGTCCTGGACATCTATCCGGCCCGCGAGGACCCGGTCCCGGGCGTCACCAGCGAGCTGATCATCGAAGCCGCCAAGGCCGCGGGCGCCGAGGTGACGGCCGTGCACGACAAGGCAGAGGTTCCCGCCGCCGTCGCGGGAATGGCGAAGCCGGGCGATCTGGTTCTCACCATGGGAGCGGGCGACGTCACCGACCTCGGCCCGCAGATCCTGGACCACCTGTCGAGCTGAGGGAGCCACCGTGTCGTACGACGTCGAGAAGCCGGACGAGCAATGGCGGGCGGAGCTGTCCCCCGCCGAGTACGCGGTGCTGCGCAAGGCAGGCACCGAGCCCGCGTTCGTCGGTGAGTACACCGACACCAAGACGGCGGGGGTCTACTCCTGCCGCGCCTGTCAGGCGGAGCTGTTCCGCTCCGACACCAAATTCGAGTCCCACTGCGGCTGGCCGTCCTTCTACGACCCGAAGGACAGCGACGCGGTCGAGCTGATCCAGGACAACAGCATGGGCATGACCCGCACCGAGGTGCGCTGCGCCCGCTGCGGCTCGCACCTGGGCCACGTCTTCGAGGGCGAGGGTTACCAGACGCCCACGGACCAGCGGTACTGCATCAACTCGATCTCGCTGACCCTGGCGCCCGACGCGAGCTGAACCGCTGCGGTCCCGATGGACGCGAGCTGAACCGCTGCGTCCCGTTGCCGGGGCCGGCCGCAGGACAGACGGAACGCCCGCCGGGAGGCATCCTCCCGGCGGGCGTTCCGGTGTTCCCGGCAACCCGTGTCCCCGGTGAGCCGGCCGGGGGCACGGGCGGGCTCACGCCTTCACGAGCTCCACAGGCTCCCGCTGCACCGGGATCTCCCGGTTCAGCCGCTCGCCCTCGATGTCGAGGTCGGGCAGGAGCCGGTCGAGCGGGCGGGGCAGCCACCAGGCGGCGCGTCCCAGCAGGTGCATGACCGCGGGCACGAGGGCCATGCGGACGACGAAGGCGTCGACGAGCACGCCGACCGCCAGGGCGAACCCGATGGACTTGATGATCGGGTCGGGCATGAACACGAATCCGCCGAAGACGGCGGTCATGATCACCGCCGCGGCCGTGACCACACGTCCGTTGTGGCCGACGCCGCTGACGACGGACTCGCGGGCGTCGGCGCCGTGCACGAAGTCCTCCCGCATGCGCGAGACGAGGAAGACCTCGTAGTCCATCGCCAGCCCGAAGAGGATCCCGATGAGCAGGATGGGCAGGAAGCTGACCAGCGGACCGGGGGTGTCGAGGCCGACCAGGCCGGCCAGGTGGCCCTCCTGGAAGATGGCGACGGTGATGCCGAACGTGGCGCCGATCGTCAGCAGGAACCCCAGCGCCGCCTTGAGGGGCACCAGGACCGACCGGAAGACGAGCATCAGCAGCAGGACCGACAGTCCGACCACCAGCAGGAGGTAGACCGGCAGCGCGCCGGCGAGCTTCTCCGAGACGTCGATGCCGACCGCGGTGGCCCCGGTCAGCGCGACGGAGGCACCCGTGACGCTCTCCACGCGGTCACGGATCTCGTTGACGGTGTCCTCGGTCGCGGCGTCCGTGGGCCCCGTCCCGGGGATCACGGCGAGCAGGGCCGTGGTGCCCTTCTCGTTCGTCTGCGGCGGGGCGACGGCCAGCACCCCGGGGGTCTTCGTGATCAGCGCGGCCGTCTCCTCGACCGCCGCACCGGTCGCCTGCGGGGTGCCGGCGGACACGACGGCGATCAGCCGGCCGTTGAAGCCCTCGCCGAAGCCCTCGGTGGTCAGGTCGTAGGCCTCACGGTTGGGCGATCCGACCGCTTCGGTGCTCGCGTCGGGCAGGGCCAGACGCATGTCCTGCACGGGCAGGGCGAGAGCGCCGAGGCCGATCACCCCGAGGACGAGGACGGGGACGCGCAGCCGCGCCACGATCCGGCCCCAGCGGAAGCCGAAGCCCGACCCGGCCTCGACGCGCGCGGAGGCGGCAGCCGGTTCCCGCGTCCGCTGCTTCCGGGGCAGGACGCGGGCGCCCGCGAAGCCGAGGACGGCGGGCAGCAGGGTGAGGGACACGAGGACCGCGAGGGCGACCGTGGCCGCTGCCGCCAGACCCATGACCGTCAGGAAGGGCACCCCGGCGACGGCGAGCCCCGCCAGCGCGATGACGACGGTGGCACCCGCGAAGACGACGGCCGAACCGGCGGTCCCGACCGCGCGGCCGGCCGCCTCCTCACCGTCCATGCCGTCCGTGAGGTAGTGGCGGTAGCGGGAGGTGATGAACAGGGAGTAGTCGATGCCGACGGCCAGCCCCAGCATGAGCGCCAGGATGGGTGCGGTGCTGGTCAGTTCCACCACGCTGCTGAGGGCGAACAGCCCGGCCATGCCGGCCGCGACGCCGACCAGGGCGTTCAGCAGGGTCATGCCCGCCGCGACCAGCGAGCCGAAGGTGAGGACCAGGACGAGGGCGGCGACCGCGACGCCGATGGCCTCGGTCGAACCGATCTCCGGGACGCCCCGCATGATCTCGCCGCCGTGTTCGACGCGCAGGTCCGGGACGGACGCGCCGGCCTCCGAGAAGGCCTCCCGCTGCGCGTCGGTGATGCCGTCGACACCCGACGTGAACTGCACCTGGACCAACGCGTAGCGGCCGTCCCGCGAGACGGCCTTCGACGCGAACGGGTCGACGGCCGCGAGGACGCCGGGAACCTTCGCGGCCTCCTCGGTCACCGGGGCCACGGCGCCGGGGGTGAGCTTCCCGCCCTCGGGGGCGGCGACGACTATGGTCCCGGTCGCACCGCCCGCCTGCGGGAATTCCCGTGCGAGCGAGTCCAGGGCCTTCTGCGACTCGGTGCCCGGGATCGAGAACTTGCTGGTGGTGGGGCCGCTGAAGGCCGCCGCACCCCCTCCGAGCAGGGCGAGCAGCAGGAGCCAGAGGGCGACGACCCGCCCTCGGCGGCGGAAGGACAGCCGGCCGAGCCGGTACAGAAGGATTGCCATGCGAAGGAGGTGTCTTTCTCTTCGTTCCGGACGTCTGTCAGCGTCTGTCAGCGGGTGGGACGGCCGAGGGTTCTCAGCGCCCCGCGGACCAGTTCGGCACGCATCGTGTCCCGGTCGACGTCCACGTCGGCGGCGACCGTGACAGCCACGCCGCCGATCACCATCTGCGCCATGACGCGCGCACGCGGTTCCCCGGAGCGCCCGGCCAGTGCGTCCGCGAGCTCGTCGACCGCCTGGGGGATGACGGCGAGGACCGGGTGACCGAGCATCTCGGGCAGCTCGGCAAAGATGATCTTTATTTCCAGGTGGAAGCGCATCGCCAGGCCGACGTAGACCGTCACGGCCGTCTCGGCGGCCCGGTCGCCCTTCAGCGCTCCGAGCTCCTCCCGCATGGCGGAGAGGCTCTCGGCCGGCGGGGTCAGCAGTTCGGTGAGGATCGCGTCCTTGCCGGCGAAGTGGTACAGCAGGGACGCCTTGGAGCAGTTCGCCTCGATCGCGATGTCGTGCAGGGAGGTTCCCTTGAAGCCGTGCTCGGCGAAGAGGCGCAGTGCGGCATCGAGAATCTGACGACGCATCGTGGAGGGCGGGCGTGGCATGGGTCCACCGTAGCTGACCGATCGGTCAGCCCTGACCGATCGGTCAGGCCGTCTTCGTGACGCGGGTCACTGCCGTCTGCGGGACGCAGGCGAACGGGAGATGGCCCTCCGGAACATCCGAAGGGCCATCCGTGCGCGCGTGTGGTGGATCCGGTTCATGGCCGGTGCGGCCACCGGCAGGGCGTCACCTCTCCGTCGGCCGGCTCCGGTCGAGGTACTTCCCGTCGCGCGCGACGACGGCGCCGCCGTGCACGACCATGTCCCGCTGCGGCATGTCCACGACGACCTGAGGCAGGCACTCGCCCTTGACCAGGACGAAGTCGGCCGGGGCGCCCGGCGCGAGGTCCGCGTGCGCGAGGCCCATGACGTCCGCGCCCCCGTGGGCGGCGACGCGGTAGCACTCCGCCAGTTCGTCGTCGAGCCGTACGTCCGTGACCCACCCGAGCAGGTGCGCGCGGTGCAGCATGTCGGCGTTGCCGAAGGGGCTCCAGGAGTCCCGTACGCCGTCGGAGCCGAGTCCCACCCGCACGCCGTGCTCACGCAGCCGTGCGATCGGCAGCACCAGGGAGTCGGACGGTGCCACCGTGGTGAGCGCGATGTCCAGGTCGCCCAGCTCGGCGGCGAGCGGACCGAGTTCGCCGTCCGTCAGGCCCGTCAGGCAGAAGACATGGCTGACGGTGACCTTGCCTGTGAGGGACAGGGCGCGCGTGCGGTCGATGATGCCGCGCATCGCTTCGAGCCCCTTCGCCCCGCGGTCGTGCAGATGGATGTCCAGGCCGATGCCGTGGCGGTCGGCGATGCCGAAGACGGCGTCGAGCTGCTCTTCCGGAGCCTCGTCGAAGCCGCCCGGGTCGATCCCGCCGATCATGTCGACGGCACCGCTGCGCGCGGCCTCCTCCAGCAGCTCCACCGTGCCCGGGGTACGGATCACACCGTGCTGCGGAAAGGCCACGATCTGGACGTCCAGGGTGTGGCTCAGCCGCCGGCGGGCCTCCGCGAGGCCCTCCACCCCGGCCAGGTCGTAGGCCGGGGCCACGTCGGCGTGAGCGCGCATCGCCCGTGTCCCGCGGGCGACGGCATGGGTCATCAAGCCGTACGCCCGCTCCGCGACGGGGCGGCGCTGGTTGTGGAAGAGCTCCACGTCCTGTTCGACGTAGTCGGCGATGCCGTCGGCCGGCCGGCGCGACACCCAGGAGCCTCCCCAGGTCGTCTTGTCGGGGTGGATGTGCGCGTCCACGAGCGACGGCAGCGCGATGCGGCCGCCGCCGTCGACGACCTTCGCACCCCGGGGTGCCGGGCCGCGCGAGATCCGGCCGTCGACCACCACGAGGTCCGTGGGTTCCGTAGCGCCGAGCGGACGGACGTTGCGGAAGACGACGGTCCCGGCTCCGGCTCCCGGACGGCCGGAGGCGGCGGGGTCCGCAGGTGTGGTGGTGCGGGCCGGGGCAGCGGCGGCCCCGGTCGCGCCGGCCGCGGTGCCTGCCAGGGCGGCGGCACCGGCCAGCACCGTGCGGCGGGAGAAATTACCGGAAGCGGGTGAGGACGGCTGCATGGACACTCCTACTGCGGGGTCGGCGCGGAGAAGGGGGAGGGAAGGGGGTCGGAGCACGGCCGGCGGGACGTCTGCCGGGCCGTCAGAGCGCGAAGCCCGCCCGGACCACCCGTGCCGGCCGCTTGAGGACCGCGGCATCGGCCAGCGGGTCGCCGTCCAGGAGGATCGCGTCACCGGCGAAACCGCGTGCCAGGCGCCCCACCGTGCGTTCCAGCCCGAGGAGGCGGGCCGCGCCGGTCGTGGCGGTGCGGATCGCGTCCAGCGCGGACAGGCCGGCCGCGCGCATCAGCTCCACCTCCCGGCCGATCGGGCGCACGGTGCCGCCGGACGAGTCGGTGCCGGCGGCGAGCGGGACGCCGAGTTCGTGCGCGGCGAGCACGGCCCGCTCCAGCACGGGGAGGTAGGTGCGCCCCCGCTCGGCGAGGACCGGGTCGGCGGAGTCGGCAAGGCCCGCGATGGCGCTGAGGGTGGGCGTGAAGTACGTGCCCCTGCGGCGCATCTCGCCCAGGGTCCGCTCGCCGACGAACACGCCGTGCTCCAGGGAGCGGATGCCGGCGGTGACCGCGTCGTGGCAGCCCCGCTCGCTGTAGCTGTGGCAGAGGACGCCCTTGCCGTGCCGCCGTGCCGCGGTGACGATCTCGGAGAGCTGCTCGTGCGAGTACACCTGGGTGAGCGGGTCCTGCTCGGGCAGCCCGGCGCGCTCGTTGACCCGCGTCTTGATGACGTCCGCGCCGCGGGCGACGTTGACCTCCACCACGCGGCGCAGTGCCTCCGCCGAGCGGACGCCGTCGTCGAGACGGGCGAGCGGGGTGAGGTCGGGGTCGGCGAGCACGGTCTCCCCGAGATCCGGGGTGACGAAGATGCCCGCGGCGGTCAGCCGGGGTGCCAGGCCGGGGCTGTGCCGGGCCAGCTCGCGGACGGCGATGTCCTGGTAGAAGGAGGTCGATCCGCTGCGCGCGCTGGTCGCACCCTGGCGCAGGGCGTCGCGGGCCTCGGCGGCGGTGCTCAGGTGGATGTGCGCGTCCACCAGGCCCGGCATGACCCAGCGGCCGCGTGCGTCGAGGGTGGGGGCGCCGCGCGGGACGGTGACGCTGCCGCGGGGACCGGCCGCGCGCACGGTTCCGTCCTCGATGACGACGACGGCGTTCTCGGTGACGTCGCCGGTGGCGGGGTCGAGCAGGGTGCCGCCCTCGATCACGAGGGTGCCGCCGCGTGTCGCACCGGAGGCGCTCCGGCTCCGTCCGGCGGGTGACGCCGCATCACGGTCGGCGGGGGCGGCGGCCGCGGGAGCGGCCGCGGCCACGGTTCCGGCGAGGGCGGCCGCACCGGCGAGGACTCCGCGGCGGGTCAGCCTGCCGGAGGGAGGGGGGAGGGCGTCGACGCACATGGGGGCTCCTTGGGGGAGTGGGTCGATGGGTACCCAGTTTGTATACCAAGGGGGTGACGACGGGCAAGGATCATGTCTGCGAACAGAGGAAATGCGCGGCTGGATCCCATTGTGCCGCTTGATCGAGGATGTGTTCTTCGCTCTTGGTATACAAGAGCCGTCAGCTGTCTCCGAACAGCGAGCGCAGGGCGACGGCCCGGCTGTCGCGCACGTGCAGCAGCGTGCTGGCCGCGGCGGCCTCTGCGTCGCCCGCGGAGATGTGCCGGTACATCTCCGCGTGCTGGGCCCGCATGTGCGCGGGCTCCTCGCGCAGGCCGAACAGCAGCCTGAGCTGCCAGCTCAGCTGCTCCATGGTGCGTGCGAGCAGCGGATTGCCAGCCATGGCCACGACGCCCTCGTGGAAGGCCGTGTGCGCGGCCACCTCGCGTGTCCCCTCGTCCGACGCCGCGGCCGACTCGGCCTGCCGGAGGGTGGCCTCCAGTGAGGCCAGCTCCCCGGTGCCACCCGCTGCCACGGCCCGCGCCGCGAGCCGCGACGCCTGCACGGCCAGGGGCTCCCAGACCTCGTACAGGTGGTCGACATCGGCGTACTCGAGGCGGCGCACACGGACACCGCTGTGGGGGAGCAGTTCGAGGAGCCCCTCGGTGACCAGCGCCCGCAGCGCCTCGCGCACGGGCACCCGGGACATGCTGAGCTCCTCGGCGACCTCACGCTCGACGAGGCGGGCGCCCTGCGCGTAGCGCCTGTCGACGATGCGCTGCAGGACGGCCTCGCGGGCCCGCGCGCTCAGCGAGGCGGAACCGGCCGTCGCCGGTGCACGTGAACCGCTGTCACGGGATGCGGAACCGGTTCCGCTGCCGTCCGCCACCTTGTCCGTCTTCATCCGTCCCCTGCCCGTCCCCCGCCCGTCCCCCGGGCGAAGGATAGAGCAGTCAGTCCTCGTCGGAGGCGGACTCCGCGGTCGCCTCGGCCCGCAGCAGGGGGTGTGCCACGCCGGGGAACACCCGGGCCCGCACGACCTCCTCGGCCGCGCCGCCCTGCACCACGGTCTCGGCCACGCCCCACGGGCGTCCCGCCAGGTGGACGGTGAGCGTGTACGAGGACGAGCAGCCCATGCACTCGTAGCGGTCCGCCCAGATCTCCACGTCGGTGACGCTGCCCGGGTAGCGCTTCACGTGCAGGTGCCGGGCGTGGCAGTGGTCGCACTTCTCGCCGGGCTCGCACGTACCGCCGCACGGGCACGGCACGTCCAGCGACTCCGCGGGGCTCCACCGCTGGACGAGCAGCGCCTCGCGGGTCGCGCCCATGTCCTTCATCGCCTTCAGATTCCGCGCGGCGACGTTGTACGACTCGCCGGTCGCGGCCATCCGGTCCCGGATCACGTCCTTGCGTCCGCGGTTCGTCGTCATGCCGTCTCCTCCTGGGGTGTCACGCAGCCCACCAGGAGGCACACGAGATCAGAACGTCCCACGGTACCTGCCGCGCGGCGGCCTCAGCGACCTCGTCATCCCCTGCGCACCCGGCCCGCTATGCGCCTGCCGAGCCGCCCCAGGGAGCGGGGCGGCCGGTTCCAGGCGCGGAACGCCTCGACCGTGCGGGTGCTTCCCTCGCGCTCCACGGCCCCCTCCACCGCGGCGAGCTCCTCGGAGGACCTGCCGCGCACCGCGGGGCGCAGCACGTCCTCCAGCAGGGCGGTCCGGGTCCGGGTCCAGTCGGCGCCCGCGTGCGGGTGGGCGTTCCACACGGTGAAGCAGTCCGCCACGTACGCGGGATCCGCCCGCAGCAGGGCCGCCACCGCGTCCCGACGTGCTGCCCTTCCGTACGCCGCGATCAGGTCCTCGTCCCCGCTGTGCACGAAGGCGTACAGCTCCGCCTCCGGGCGGTCCGGGGCGAGCAGCCGCTCGGCGAGGGCGCCGTAGGCGTGCTCCAGTGCCAGGGGTTCCACCGGCTCCGCGCGGGACCGCAGCGTCCGGGCGTGGTCCG
Source organism: Streptomyces sp. NPDC057287 (assembly GCF_042667905.1). NCBI lineage: Bacteria > Bacillati > Actinomycetota > Actinomycetes > Kitasatosporales > Streptomycetaceae > Streptomyces > Streptomyces sp. NPDC057287. The sequence goes on from NZ_JBHUYV010000012.1 coordinate 82,291, forward strand.
CCCAGCCGGGCTCCGCCGCACCCGACCGCATGTCCCGCGCGAAGTCCAGCAGCGTCAGGCACGCCCTCACCCGGGCCGCGATCTCCTGCGGGAAGCCGCGCAGCAGGTCGTGGGCGAGCTCCGGGGCGTCCTCGTCGTCCTGGGGGGCGCCGAGCGCGGCGTCGACCAGGGTCTTCCAGGTGCCCGCCGCCCGGTGGGCGTCCGACGTGGTCTCGCCCAGCAGCGACCGGGCCTCGCCCGCCGTCGGGGTGTCCCCGGACCACACCAGGCCGACCGCGGTCCTCAGCACCAGCGGCTCCGCGAAGGGGGACATGCCCGCCGCGCGCAGCACCGTGTGCAGGATCCCCACCCGGTCCGCGCCCCGCGCCTTCGCACCGGGTGCCTCGGCGCACATCCGCAGGTGCGGCAGGGCCTGCGTGCCCGTGAACGGCAGGGGCACCCGGATGAGCAGCCGTTCCGTGTCCCCCGGGTGGTCCGGGGCCAGCCGGTCCAGCTCGCCCAGCAGCGCCGTACGGACGTCGAACTGCTCGTCCATCAGGTCCGTCAGAGCGCGGCACGCGCCCGCCTCGGGGTCGGTGAGCAGTGCGCGGGCCAGCCCGCCCACGACGTCGGGGAGCAGCTCCGCGCAGTCGACGGCGAGCAGCCGCACGATCCGCAGCAGTTGCACGGTCCGGGCGACACCCCGGGGCACCCCGGCGGCGAGCTCGGCCAGCACCTCGTCACCGAGCTCCTCGACCAGCGCGGCGAGCGCCCGCTCCCCGGCGGGCTCATCGAACGCCGAGCGCGCCGGCGGCTCCAGGGTCACGTCGTCGCCCCGCACCGCCTGGGTCACCAGCAGCGCGGCCAGCGGTGCGGTGACGGCGGCGGGGCTGCGGCCGTCGAGCGCGGTGAGCAGCCGCAGCGCCGCCGCGCACTCGCCGGCCGTACGGTCGTCCGCCGGCGCGGTCAGCGCGTCGGTCAGCTGCCGGATGCCCTTCTCGTCCAGCGCGTACGGCCGCTCGGCCGCCCAGCCCGCCGCGGCCGCCCGCTCGTCGGACCCGAGCGCGATGCCCGCGCCGAGCGCCGTGACGGCGAGCGGACCGGCGGCGAAGGGTTCGCCCGGCAGCTCCGCCGCCTCCCGGAAGAGCTCGGGGGCCCGGCTGCGCCAGATCCGGGCGGCGGTACCGGCCCAGGCATCGTCCACCGCTCCGGAAGGGCGCGGGCCCGAAGAGGCGTGCACCCGGAAGCGGGGGTCACGGGCGTCGGGCGCGTCCTCGGGCAGCACCCCGACGACCTGGTGCGCGGAGCGTCCCGGATGCCGGGTGTACGTGGTGAAGGTCAGCCGCTCGGCGTGTTCCCGGGGCAGTACGGCGGTCGCCAGCGCGACCCACCGGGCCACGTCCGCGCTCTGCCGCTCCACGAGCACGACCGGCGGCGCGGACGGGTCCTCGCTCACCCGGCGCAGATCGCTCAGTACGGCGGCGAGCCACGGGCTGCGGGACACGGCGAAGTCGCCGAGGCTCTCCCTGGTGAGTCCCCGGGAGGGGCCCTGCGCGGTGGACATCGCGGTCAGAGGGTCGGGCAGCACCCGGTCAGGGGTCGCGGAGAGCCATCCCGCCGCTCCCCACGCGGCGACCGGGAGCACCCGGCCGGGTATCCCCGTACCGGGAGGCAGGTGCACGGCGTGGGCGTGGAATCCGCCCTCGCCCCCGGCCACCGTCCGGCTGAGCAGATGGCTTCCGTCGGAGAGCAGGACGTAGCCGAACGCCACGGGCAGCGCGCGGAGCCGGGCGTCGGTGAGCCGCTCGGGGGTGCCTTCCGGAGCCTCGTACGCCAGGAGCGGCGCGGCCTCCGCGCGCACCGGCCCGGGTATCGCGGGGTCGACGGAGGTGAACCGGCCGGCCGGCTCCCCGTCCCCGGACGCGGCGGAGGTGTAGTGCAACTGCGGGAGGCTCATGCGTAGGCCCTCATCGTCCCTGCCACGTGCGTCCCCGTCACGCGCACCGGCCGCCGCTCGCCGCCCTGTCGGTGCGGCCCGGCCCGGCGGAGCGACGACCCCGGCGGGGAGCTTTCCGCAGTCGTGCGGGCGACGTTATCAAGCCCTGACGGCCCGTTGGGCCGCACGCCGCACGAGGGCGCTCTAGGTTGGCCGTATGACCGAAGTGGCGCTTTCCGCAGGAGTGGTGGAGTACGAGGACACGGGCGGCGACGGGCCCGTGGTGGTCCTGCTGCACGGCGTGGCGATGAACGGTTCGCTCTGGCGCCACGTCGTCGCGGAGCTGCGCTCCGATTTCCGGTGCGTCGTGCCCACGCTGCCGCTGGGTGCCCACCGCAGGCCGATGCGGCCGGACGCCGATCTGACGGTCACCGGGGTCGCGCACCTCGTGGCGGAGTTCTTGGACGAGCTGGACCTCCAGGACGTCACGCTGGTGATGAACGACTGGGGCGGGGCGCAGGCTCTCGTCGCGGACGGCCGGGACGAGCGGATCGGCCGGCTGGTGATCACGTCCTGCGAGGCCTTCGACAACTACCCTCCCGGCCTTCCGGGCGCCAATCTCCTCGCCCTCGCCAAGGTGCCCGGCGGTCTGCGGTTCGCCTTCTCCCTGCTCAAGCTGAAGCCGATGCGACGGCTGCCGGTGACCTGGGGGTGGATGAGCAGGCGGCCGGTCCCGCACGAGGTGATGGACGACTGGTTCCGGCCGTTGTGGACCTCGGCCGCGATCCGGCGGGACCTCCGGGCGTACGTGCTCGGGGTGCCGCCCAGGGACGAACTCCTGAGGTGGGCGGAGGCGCTGCGCGACTTCGACCGCCCGGCGCTCGTGGTCTGGGCCTCCGAGGACAAGGTCATGCCGCCCGATCACGGCCGGAGGCTGGCGGAGATGCTGCCCAAGGGCGAGCTGGTCCTGATCGACGACAGCCTCACCCTGATCCCCGAGGACCAGCCGCAGCGGCTGAGCGAGGCCCTCAGGGAGTTCGTCCCCCTGTCCTGACCAAGCCCGCCCGGGTGCGCGGAAGTTGTCCCGCACCCGGACGGGGCCTGGCCTGTCGTCAGTCCTTCGCGCGCTCCGCTCCGGCGGCACGGCGCATCCCGAACCCGGCGAGCAGGGCGCCGGCGACGCACAGGACGGCGGTGACGACCACGGCGCTGTGCACGCCGTTCATGAAGGCGTTGCCGCTGCCCTCGACGACGGCCGCCCTCAGCTGCGCGGGCATGTCCGCCGACACCGGCGAGACGCCCATGGACACCGCGTCCGCGGCCTCTTCGAGGCCCGCGGCGGTCCCGGCCGGGACACCGGCGGACGTCAGCTCACCGGTGAGGGTGGAACCCACCCTGCCGCTGATCAGGGAGACCAGCACGGACGTGCCGAGCGCACCGCCGATCTGCAGTGACGTGGCCTGCAGTCCGCCCGCGACCCCGCCGTCCCGCGCGGGCGCGTTGCCGACGATGGCGTCGGAGGACGCGGACATCACCATGCCGACGCCCAGGCCGATGGCGAGGAACGGCGGCCACAGGGCGGCGTACGAGGAGTGCGCGTCCCAGGTCAGCATCCACAGGGCGGCCGCGGCCTGGAGGAGCATGCCGACCGGCATGGTGAGCCGCGGCCCGAAGCGCTGGGTCAGGGCGGCGCCCAGGGGCGCGGCCACCACGGTGGCCAGGCTGAACGGCAGGGTGCGCACGCCTGCCTCGACCGGGGAGAAGCCGCGCACGTTCTGCAGGTAGAGCATCACGAAGAAGATCACACCGAGCATCACGAAGAAGTTGATCGCGGTGACGATCGTGCCGATGGTCAGTGAGCGGTCGCGGAAGAGGCGCATCGGCAGCAGCGGGTGCTCGCGGCGGGTCTCGTACCGGCAGAAGCAGGCCAGCACGGCCAGGCCGGCGGCGATCGATCCCAGCGTTCCGCCGGAGGTCCAGCCCCAGGTCTCCCCCTTGACCACGCCGAAGATCAGGGCCACCAGACCGATGGCCAGGAGGATCACTCCGAGGGCGTCGAAGCGGTGGTGACCGGTGGAGTCCTTGCTCTTCGGCAGGACGAACAGGCTGAACACCAGTGCGGCGACGCCGATGGGGGCGTTGATGTAGAAGACCGACTGCCAGTTGACGTGCTCGATGAGCAGACCGCCGACGATCGGGCCGAGCGCGGTGGAGCAGGACGCCACCATCGCCCAGAGGCCCACGGCCATGCCGAACCTCCGGGGCGGGAAGACCGCGCGCAGGAGGCCGAGGGTGTTGGGGATCAGCAGGGCGGCGAACAGGCCCTGAACCGCGCGGAAGGTGATGACGCCCTCGACGGAACCGGAGAGGGCGATCGCGACCGAGGCCAGCGTGAAGCCGACGGTGCCCGCCATGTAGACCGTGTGCCGCCCGAAGCGGTCACCGAGCTTGCCGCCCAGGATCAGCAGGGCGGCCATGGCGATCAGGTAGGCGTTGGTGACCCACTGCAGGTCGGCGGTGGACGCGTCGAGGTCCCGGCCGATCTCGGGGTTGGCGATCGCCACGACGGACGAGTCGAGGTTCACCATGAACAGGCCGACGGCGACGGCGATCAGCGTCAGCCAGGGGTTGGCGCGCCTGCCGACGGGCACGTCGGGTGGACCGCTCACGGGCAGGGAGGAGGTGTCCACGGTGGTGGAGGACATGCGGAAGCCTTGTCTGTGGAACTTCGGAATGACGGGAGGGCGCGGCGGGGCACGGCGTCCGTGCCCGCGGCCGCGGGACAGCGGCCGGCGGCGGGTGTGCCCGGAGCCCGGTCGGGCGTCTGCGGAGCGGAGGTCAGCCGGCGGGGGTGTGGAGGTGCCGGTTCAGTGACGACAGCGCGCCCAGGGCGGCACCGAGGGCATCGAGCTCCCCCTCGGTGAGGCTGTGCAGCGCGCGCGCCAGGTGCGCTTCCTTGATCGTCCGCGCCTCGGCGAGCCGCTCCCGGGCCGTGGCTGTGGGGTACAGGTGGGCGATCCGCTTGTCGGCCGCGTCCTGCCTGCGCTCCAGCAGCCCCTCGTGGGTGAGCTGGGACACCAGCGCGCTGACGTTGTTCGGCTTCATCAGCAGGGCTTCGGCCGACTCCCTGACGGTGATCCCCTCGCGCTCCTCGACGAGGAGGAGCAGCGCCAGCTGGCCGTCCGGAAGCCGGGGGTGCGGAAACCCGTGCGCGACCTGCCGCTCCAGACCCCGGTGCAGCGCAGGCAGGGACGCCACGAGCGCGGAGGCTACGTGGTCGGTGTCCTGACGGGGTGCGGCGGGGCCGGGCATGACGGAAGCATAGGTACCGAGCAATAGCTATGTCAACATACTTAAATGTCGCGTCCTGCCGGAGGGAGCCCGAGTGGTATATGTGCCGTGAAGATCTCCGAGCCGAAGCGCCAGTGCACCGCGAAGGCGGTCGAGAGAAGGACCATGGACAAGCCGACGCACCTGATCGAGTTCGAGACGATGCTGCTGGGACGGCACCTCCAGCTGAGCGCGCCCCGGTCGAGGCGGGGCGGCGGCTCTCTCGACCGCAGCGCGTACACCCTGCTCAGCCGGATCCGCATGGAGGGCCCGATGTCCATCGGGCAGCTCAGCGACGCCTTCGGGCTCGACGCCTCCACCCTGAACCGGCAGACCGCGGCCATGCTGCGGGGCGGCCTCGTCGAACGCATCCCGGACCCCGACGGAGGCATCGCCCGCAAGTTCCGCATCACCGGTGCGGGCGAACTCGCTCTCGACGCGGAACGTGCCGAGAACATCAGCGGTCTGGAGCGGGTCATGGCCGGCTGGTCGCCCGACGAGGTCGCCGTGTTCGCCGGATACCTGAAGCGGCTCAACAGCGACATCGAGAGCCTCGACGGACGGCCCTGGCCCCGCCCCTGACGTAAGGGGCGTCGGAGGGCCCGGTGCGTGGCCCCGGCCCGTTGCGCGCTCAGGGCCGGACCGGGCCTGAAGCGGATCTACGGCCGCGCTTAAGAAAGTCTCGATGGACCTGAGCGCCGAGGTGCGGCACATTTCTCGGTGACGGCGCAGAGCGCGGAGCCGGGCGATCAGCCCTGTCCCGTCCGCCGCATCCCCCCGCAACCCCGGGCCGCAGGCCGTCCTCGGCATGCCCGGGACCGGGTCGTCCGCCACGCACCAGGTACAGGGAGCCGCAGCCGTGAAGGCACTCGTGAAGCACAAGGCCGAGCCGGGACTGTGGCTGATGGACGTTCCGGAGCCGGAGACCGGCCCCGGTGACGTGCTGATCAAGGTCCTCCGCACCGGCATCTGCGGCACCGACCTGCACATCCGCGACTACGACGGCTGGGCGCAGCAGGCCGTGCGCACCCCGCTCGTCCTGGGCCACGAGTTCGTCGGCGAGGTCGCCGGGATCGGCGCGGACGTCGTCGACATCGAGATCGGCGACCTCGTCAGCGGCGAGGGCCACCTGGTCTGCGGCAAGTGCCGCAACTGCCTCGCCGGGCGCCGGCACCTGTGCCGCTCCACCCTCGGGCTCGGCGTCGGCCGGGACGGGGCGTTCGCCGAATACCTGGCACTGCCCGCGTCCAACGTCTGGGTGCACCGGGACGAGGTCGACCTCGACATCGCCGCGATCTTCGACCCGTTCGGCAACGCCGTGCACACCGCGCTCTCCTTCCCGCTCGTCGGCGAGGACGTGCTGATCACCGGCGCGGGCCCGATCGGCATCATGGCCGCCGCCGTCGCGCGCCACGCGGGTGCCCGCAACGTCGTCATCACCGACGTCAGTGAGGCGCGGCTCGAACTCGCCAGGAAGGTCGGGGTGGACCTCGCCCTGAACGTCGGGAAGGGCACCGTCGCCGACGGCCAGCGCCTCCTCGGTCTGCGCGAGGGCTTCGACATCGGCCTGGAGATGTCCGGCCGCCCCGAGGCCATGCGCGACATGATCGCGAACATGACGCACGGCGGCCGGATCGCGATGCTCGGACTGCCCTCCGCCGAATTCCCGGTGGACTGGTCCCGGGTCGTCACCTCGATGCTCACCATCAAGGGCATCTACGGCCGCGAGATGTACGAGACCTGGTACGCCATGTCCGTGCTCCTGGAGGGCGGACTCGATCTCGCCCCGGTGATCACCGGCCGGTACGGCTACCGCGACTTCGAGTCCGCGTTCGACGACGCCGCGAGTGGTCTGGGTGGCAAGGTCCTCCTCGACTGGACCGCCTGAACCAACTCGTACGCATCCGCATCCACCCGGGAGACACTCCTCATGTTCGATTCCGTACGCGACGACCTGCGCACCACCCTCGACGAGATCCGCGACGCCGGGCTCCAGAAGCCCGAACGGGTCATCGGGACCCCCCAGTCCGCCACCGTGGGCGTCACGTCCGGCGGCCGCGCGGGTGAGGTGCTGAACTTCTGCGCCAACAACTACCTGGGCCTCGCCGACCACCCCGAGGTCGTCGCCGCGGCCCACGAGGCACTGGACCGCTGGGGCTACGGGCTCGCGTCCGTCCGCTTCATCTGCGGCACCCAGGAGGTCCACAAGGAGCTGGAGCAGCGGCTCTCCTCCTTCCTCGGCCAGGAGGACACGATCCTCTACTCCTCCTGCTTCGACGCCAACGGCGGAGTCTTCGAGACCCTCCTCGGCCCCGAGGACGCGGTGATCTCCGACGCCCTCAACCACGCCTCCATCATCGACGGCATCCGCCTCTCCAAGGCGAAGCGCTTCCGCTACGCCAACCGCGACATGGCCGACCTGGAGCAGCAGCTGAAGGAGGCGTCCGGAGCCCGGCGCCGCCTGGTCGTCACGGACGGCGTGTTCTCCATGGACGGCTACGTCGCCCCGCTGGCGGAGATCTGCGACCTCGCCGACCGCTACGACGCCATGGTCATGGTCGACGACTCCCACGCCGTCGGCTTCGTCGGCCCCGGCGGCCGGGGCACCCCCGAGCTGCACGGCGTCATGGACCGCGTCGACATCATCACGGGCACGCTCGGCAAGGCCCTCGGCGGCGCTTCCGGCGGTTACGTCGCCGCGCGCGCCGAGATCGTCGCGCTGCTGCGCCAGCGCTCGCGCCCGTACCTCTTCTCCAACTCGCTCGCCCCGGTCATCGCCGCCGCCTCCCTCAAGGTCATCGACCTGCTGGAGTCCGCGGGCGAGCTGCGCGAGCGGCTCAACGCCAACACCGCGCTCTTCCGCTCCCGGATGACCGATGAGGGCTTCGACGTCCTGCCCGGTGACCACGCCATCGCCCCCGTGATGATCGGGGACGCGGCGGAGGCGGGCCGGATGGCGGAGCTGCTCCTCGAGCGCGGTGTGTACGTGATCGGGTTCTCGTACCCCGTCGTGCCGCAGGGAGCCGCGCGCATCCGCGTCCAGCTCTCGGCCGCCCACTCGACCGAGGACGTCAACCGCGCCGTGGACGCGTTCGTCGACGCGCGGGCCGCGCTGGAGGCGTAGGGACACCCCGCGAGCTGGGACAATGAGCGCATGATCGATGCCCGGCGGCTGCGGATCCTCCGTGCGGTGGCGGACCACCGCACGGTGACCGCCGCGGCCGCCGCGCTGTACCTGACCCCGTCCGCGGTCTCCCAGCAGCTCGCCGCGCTGGAGCAGGAGACCGGCCACCGGCTGGTGGAGCGCGGGGCGCGGGGTGCCCGGCTGACCGCCGCGGGAGAGATCCTGCTGACCCACGCCAACGCCGTCCTCGCCCAGCTGGAGCGGGCCGAGGCGGAGCTCGCGGAGTACAGCGCGGGCGTCGCGGGGACGGTCACCGTCGCCGCCTTCGCCACGGGCATCGGGCTCGTCCTCGCCCCCGCGATCGCCGAGCTGACCCGCACCTCACCCGGGATCCGGGTCCGGGTGCAGGACGCCGAGGGCGACGCGAGCGTGCCGATGGTGCTGGACCGGCAGGTCGATGTGGCGGTCGCCGTCGAATACCGGGGCGCGCCCGGGGTCGACGACCGGAGACTGACCCGGGTGCCGCTGTACTCGGAACCCTTCGACGCGGTGCTGCCGGTCGGTCACCGCCTCGCCGGAGAGGCTCACGTGTCCGTCGCCGACCTGGCCGAGGACGCGTGGATCGGCCCGTACCCCGGCAACCCCTGCCACGACGTGGTGGTCCTTGCCTGTGAGTACGCCGGCTTCGAGCCCCGGCTGGAGCACTCGTCGGACGACTTCCACGCGGTGGTCGCCCTGGCCGGGGCGGGGGCCGGAGTGGCACTGGTGCCCCGCTCGGCGCTGCGCGGCACCGAGCTCGGCCGGGTCGTCGTACGACCGGTCGAGGGCGTCGCCCCGACCCGGCGGGTGTTCGCCGCGGTACGGCAGGGGGCCGAGGGGCATCCGCTGATCAAGCCGGTCCTGGACGCGCTGGCCGCGGCGGCGGGGCCCGTGTGACCTGGTTCGCGGGGCGACGCCGTCCCGGCGGCCCGCACCTCGCCCCACGGACAGCGGAGGAGGCATCGGGGCGGCCCGAACTCCCCGCGCCTGCATGCGTGTCGGACATCCGCCGCAGAATCCGCGTGGATCTCATCAGCCGGACGCGGCATTGAACATCCCTTCGCACCATGGTGTCATCTGGCTCATGAGGAGTGCCTGTTCAGTCCGCACGGTTCTGCTGGATCCGTTCTGGCCCAGCCGGCGCGTCGACCACTTCGACCAGTTCTGTCGCTGAGCACCCCTTTCAGGCGGCGCCCACCCGGTTCCCGGGTGTGTTCCTGAGCCGCCGTCCCTGAGGCCCGCCGACGTACGGCGGCCCCTCCCGCGTGGTGTGCCCCCGCACAGCCGCCCCGGGCGCGCGCCGTCGTACGGCGCCCTCCCTTCCCGCGAGCACCGACGCCCGCAGCCGTCCTGTCCCGCCACGTCCTGAACGCGTCCCCGGACGCCCCGGCAGGCGTGGCGGGGCGCGGCACACGGCGTCCGGCTCGGCCCTGCCACCGGTGACCACCCCACCCTGGAGCCCACCGATGTCCTGCTGCTCCCCGTCCGCCGGAGACCACGTCTTCCACGACGTCCCGGCCGTCCCCGGTGGCCCCCTCGGCGGCAGTCCTCCGGGGCCCTTCCGCCCCGCACCCGCCGACCGCGCCACCCGTGGTCAGGTCCGGCTCCCGGGCGGTACCTTCGCCATGGGCGACGCCTTCGACGAGGGGTACGCGGCGGACGGAGAGGGACCGGTGCACCCGGTCCGCCTCGACCCCTACCTGGTCGACGCGACGACGGTCACCAACGCCGCCTTCGCCGCGTTCGTCAAGGACACCGGGTACGAGACGGAGGCCGAACGCCTCGGCCTGTCGGCCGTGTTCCACCTCGACGTACAGGCCGGCCCCGCCGACATCCTGGGCCGGGCCACCGGTACGCCCTGGTGGCTCGTCGTCCGGGGTGCATCATGGCGCCACCCGGCCGGACCGCTGTCCTCCGTCGGTTCCCTGCGCAACCACCCCGTGGTGCAGGTGAGCTGGAACGACGCGCAGGCGTACTGCGCCTGGGCCGGCAAGCGCCTGCCCACCGAAGCCGAGTGGGAGTACGCGGCGCGCGGCGGTCTGGCCGGCGGCAGGTTCCCGTGGGGAGACGAGCTGCGCCCGCGCGGCAGGTGGAACTGCAACATCTGGCAGGGCACCTTCCCCACCGACAACACCGCCGACGACGGCCACAGGAACACCGCACCGGTGACGTCCTACCGGCCCAACCCCTACGGCCTGTGGAACATGGTCGGGAACGTCTGGGAGTGGTGCGCCGACACCTTCTCCTCCGGCACCTACGCCGCACGCGCCGGCGACGCGCCGGTCCACGACCCCCGTGGGCCCCGGCACGATCCCCGTTCCGATGCCCCCCGCGTCATGCGGGGCGGCTCGTTCCTGTGCCACGACTCGTACTGCTACCGCTACCGGGTCGCCGCCCGCTCCGGGAACACCGGGGAGTCGGCGGCGGCGAACGTCGGCTTCCGCTGTGCCAACGACGCCGGCTGACGCCGCGTCCCCTCCTCACCGCTCCTTCCCACCGCCCCACCTCCGTGCACGTGCCCGCATCCCAGCACCCGCTCCCCGAGGAGGAACCCCGATGAAGAAGAGAAGGCCCCGACTGCTCGGCCTGCTCGCCCTGCCCGTCGTGCTCACCCTGCCCACGCTCGGCGCCCCGGCGTCGGCCGCCGCACCCGGCCGGCAGGCCCCGCCGGTCCGGCAGGCCGCCACCCCGGCGCCGAACATCGTCTACGTCCTCGCCGACGACTTCGGCTGGACGGACGTGAGCACGGGCCGGACCAACGCCGGAAATCCCAGCGACTACTACGAGACACCGGCCCTGGAGGAGATCGCGCGGGAAGGGGTGGCCTTCGACAACGGCTACACCTCGGTCAACTGCACACCGACCCGGGCCGCGCTGCTCACCGGCCTGTACGCGCCACGGCCGCAGAACAACATCTACCTGGTCGGCGACCTGAACCGGGGCGGCGACGGCACCTTGCTGAAAGGGCCCGCCCAGGGCCGCGCGGACGGTGCCACCGTCCTGCCGGACGAAGCGGTCACCATCGGCGAGCGGTTGCAGGGCGCCGGTTACGCCACCGGGTACGTCGGCAAGTTCCATGTGAGCAGATCGGGCCCGGACATCGTCGCGCAGCACGGTTTCGACGAGAACTTCGGCGGGACCAACGCCGGTGACCCGGGCGCGTACCACGCCGCCGACGGCCGCTTCCACAACAAGATCGGCCCCGAACTGGACGCCTACGCCGCCGACTACACCCAGGCGTACGTCGACCGGAACATCAAGCCGTACAGCAAGGGCGTCAGCCCCGCCGCCCTCGACGCCCTCGTGGGCACCGACAAGCACGTGACGGACGCGCTGGCCGACGCCACCCTCGGCTTCGTCGACCGCCACAAGAACGAGCCCTTCTTCGCCTTCGTCGGCTCCTACGCCGTCCACACCCCGGTCGGTGAGAAACAGGCGCGCAAGGACCTGCTGGGCAAGTACCGGGCGAAGGCCCCGGGCACCGGCACGTCGAACCCGTCGTACGGTGCGCTCATCGAGGGCCTCGACCAGAACATCGCCCGGCTCGTCGACCACCTGCGGACCACAGCCGATCCCCGCAATCCGGGCCATCCGCTCGCCGACAACACCGTCCTGCTGTTCAGCGGTGACAACGGCGGCGTGGACCAGTTCACCGACAACGGGCCCCTGCGCGGCCAGAAGGGCGAACTGCGCGAGGGAGGGATCCGGGTGCCGCAGATCGCCTGGAGCACCAACCCCCGCCTGGTGCGGGGCAACCGGGTCGACCACACCCCCGTCTACGTCGCCGACCACACCGCGACCATCGCCGCGCTCGCTGGGGTCGCGCCGTCCGGCGGGGAGCTCGACGGCATCGATCTGAGCGGCCGGCTCAGCGGATCCACCGCACCGCGCGGCGACGCCCTGTACTGGCACCTGCCCGGCTATCTGATCGAGGGCGGCCGCGACCAGCGCCCCCAGTCGGTGATCCGTTCCGGGCAGTGGAAGCTCGTCCACTCCTACGAGGACCACTCCTGGGAGCTGTACGACCTGGCCGAGGACATCGGCGAGGCGCACGACCTCGCAGCCGCGCGGCCGGAGCTCGTCCAGGAGCTGGGCGGCAAGCTGATCCGCTGGCTGGACGAGACCGACGCACCGCTGGCGACCCTGCGCGACGGCAAGGCCCCTCTCAGCCTCACCGTCACAGGCAGCACCTATGCCGACGGCCGGATCGTCCGGCGGGAGAACGCGACCGTGACCGTCCGGCCGGGCGACGAGGTACCTCTCGTCCTGCAGACGCCCCGGACGTCCCGCAGAGGCTGAGCCGGCGCGCCCCGGTCCTCGCGATCGGCTCTCCCCCCCACCCCGGCCGTCCCGCACACCGCACGGTGCGCGGGACGGCCGGGGCGCCGCCCCGCCGCACCTGGAGGTACCCCATGCCCGGACACATCCCGGCAGGCCTGTCCCGTCGAGGATTCATCGGCGGGGCCACCGGCAGCGCGATGACCCTTCTCGCCGCCGGTCCGCAGGCCGCCGCTCACCCCGTGCCACCCCGCCCCGACCGCCCCGGCACCCGCCCCGCCAACGTCATCTTCGTCTCCGTCGACGACCTCGGCCATGACGAGCTCGGCGCCTACGGGAACACGTTCAACGAGACACCGAACATCGACCGGCTGGCACGCGAAGGCGTCCTGTTCACCAGTGCGTACGCCGCCGCTCCCGTCTGCTCCCCGACCCGGGCCGCACTCGTCACGGGCCGCTATCCGGCGCGCAGCGGCATCACCGACTACCTGCGGGGCGAGAACGCCGCGAGCGCGGCGCACCTCTCCCCGGACATCCCCACCGCACCCGACGTGCTCGGCCCGTACGGCTACACCACCGGGCTGATCGGGAAGTGGCACCTCACCGAGACCTACAGCGGCCCGTACGCCGAGCGCCCCGGCAACCCCTTCGCCCACGGTTTCGACGAGGTCGTCGCGTCCGAGGAGAAGTACATCGCGGACGGCGACTACTTCCACCCGTACTTCTTCCTGCCGGGCCTGGAGGCCCGGGAGCCCGGCGAGCACCTCACCGACCGGCTGGCCGCGGAAGCCGTCGACTACATCACCCGCCACCGCGACGAACCGTTCTTCCTGCACGTCTCCAACTACGCCGTCCACACCGCCCTCGACGGCAAACCGGATCTCGTCGCCAAGTACCGGGCCAAGCCCGGAGCCGGCACCGCCCCCAACCGCCCGGTGCTCGCCGCCATGCTGGAGAGCGTCGACGACCAGGTCGGCCGCATCGCGGACACCCTCGCCGAACTGGGCCTGGCCCGCGACACCCTGCTCCTGGTCGCCTCGGACAACGGAGGGCCCTACCGGGACGCGAACCTGCCGCTGCGTGGCGGCAAGGGCGAGCTGTACGAGGGCGGGATCAGGGTTCCCATGATCGCGCACTGGCCCGGCCGGGTGCCCCCGGGCCGCCGGGTGGACACCCCGGTCAGCACCATCGACGTGCTCCCCACCGCGCTGGACCTGGCCGGTGGCAGGCCCGGCCGGCAGTTCGACGGTGTGAGCATCGCCCCGCTGCTCACGGGCACCGGTGGCCTCGGCCGCGACGAGCTGTACTGGGTGTACCCGCACTTCATCGGTGCGACCCACCCCCATGCCGCGGTGCGCTCCGGCCGGTACAAGCTCGTGCGGTATCTGCGCGACGGGCGCAGCGAACTCTACGACCTCGCCCGCGACCCCGGCGAGAGCACCGACCTCTCCGGACGGTACCCAGGGCGCGCCCGTGCCCTGGGCGGCAGGCTCGCGGCGCACATCGCCGAGGTCGGCGTCCTGCCCCCCGCACCGGACGACCGGGTGTACCGGACACCCGAGCTGTACGAGTCCTTCGACGGCGGCCTGGAACGCTGGAGCGTGCTGCCGGTGACCGCGCACGCGGGCGCCGTGCGGGTCGCCGGCGGACAGCTCTCGGTGCAGGCGGACACCTTGACCCACCTGGTGTTCCGCTCGGACGTCGCCCCCGGGTCCGACACGGCGGCGGCGGTGCTCGAACCCGGCACCTTCAGCGGGGCCGGAACCCAGGACACGGTGTTCGTCGGGGTCGCCCAGGACGCACGCAACTACCTGCTGTTCCGCTACCACAACGGACTCAACAGAGTCGGCTGGGACCTGCGTGTGGACGGTGAGCTGATCACCGCCGGGGCCGAGCCGCTCAACGGACTCGACGGCACCGTCGACCTGACCGTGCCCGGCTCCCGCTACGCCTTCGTCCTTCACGGCACCAGGGCCACCGCCTACGTCGACCAGGGGCGTGGCTGGGAGTTCCTCTTCACCACCGACACAGGCGGCGCACTGGACCTCGGCGACCCTGCGGTACGGGCGCGGTACCGCTGGGCCACCGGCGTCCGTATCGACCACGGCACCCTCACCGTAGGCGGCCTCACGGCACGCCGGGCGTGACCCACGGCGGACACGGGAGCCGGCCCCGTGCCGTCACGGAGGCCGGCGGGACGGCGGCCTCCCGGGAAGACAACCCGGGGCGGTCGTGGCCTCAGGCGGGCTGCAGCAGGTCCCACCGGTTTCCGTAGAGGTCCTCGAACACCGCGACGGAGCCGTACACCTCGTGCCGGGGCTCCTCCAGGAACCGCACTCCGGCGGCCAGCATCCGGGCATGGTCGCCCGCGAAGTCCTCCGTGTGCAGGAAGAAGCCGACCCGGCCGCCCGTCTGCGCGCCGACACTCGTCCGCTGAGCGTCGTCCTTCGCTCGGGCCAGCAGCAGCCCGGTGCCCGAGGTGCCGCGCGGCCGTACGACCACCCAGCGGGAGCCGTCGCCCCGGTCCGTGTCCTCCACCAGTTCGAACCCGAGGGCGCCGGTGTAGAAGGAGAGGGCCTCGTCGTAGTCGCTGACGACCAGCGTGACCAGGGCGATGTGGGACATGGGGATCCTCGTCGTCGGGGGAGCGGTGGACGGAGTTATACGTAACACTAACGCGAACCCGGCGCGCGGCGGGACAATGCCCGCCATGGACACGAGCGACCTCGCCGCGCTGACGGAGCGCGCCCGACGACTCGCGGCGGGCGGCCACCGCCGCATCCTCGGCATCGCGGGGGCTCCCGGCGCGGGTAAATCCACGCTGGCGGCCCGGATCACCGAAGGGCTCGACGGACGCGCGGTCCTCGTCCCGATGGACGGTTTCCACCTGGCGGGGGCGGAGCTCGAACGCCTCGGACGGACGGAACGCAAGGGTGCGCCCGACACCTTCGACGCCGCCGGTTACGCGGCGCTGCTCCGGCGGCTGCGCCGTCCCGAAGGACCGGAGCCGGTCTACGCCCCCGCTTTCGACCGGGCCCTGGAGGAGCCGGTCGCCGGGTCCGTGTCCGTTCCCGCGGACATCCCGCTCGTCGTGACCGAGGGCAACTACCTGCTGCTGGACGAGGGGCCCTGGGCGCCGGTGCGCGGGCTGCTGGACGAGGTGTGGTTCCTGGACGCCGACCCGGAGCTGCGGGTGAGCAGGCTCGTGGACCGTCATGTGCGGTTCGGCAAGTCCCGCCCGTACGCCGAGCGCTGGGTCGCCGGCTCCGACGAGCGCAACGCGCGGCTCGTCGAGCGGTACAGGGACCGCGCCGACCTCGTCGTGCGGATTCGCTGAGGCAGCCCGGGCGCTGCCCTGAATCCCGCTCGCGTCCACCCCGGCGGACGGGCAGGATGCGGAGTGCCGCTTCGCCCCGCCAGGAGGTCCCCATGCCCAGCACCGACCAGCCCGTGCCCTTCACCGCCGAGGACTACCGGGCCCGGATGATCCGCGCGGCCGAGGCCGCCGACGAGGCGGGCCTGGCCGGTGTCCTCGTCGCACCCGGCCCCGACATGGTCCATCTCACCGGCTACCGGCCGACCGCGGACACCGAGCGCCTCACCCTGCTCGTCCTCCGTGCCGGTCAGGACCCCGTCCTCGTCGTCCCGGCCCTGGAGGCGGCGGACGCGGAACGCGCGGCGGGCGCCCCCGCACTGACTCTGCGGGACTGGACCGACGCCGCGAACCCGTACGGCCTGACCGCCGCACTGCTGGACGCGAAAGGCCGCTTCGGGATCAGCGACAACGCCTGGGCGTTGCACCTCCTCGCGCTCCACGCGCTCCTCCCCGACACCTCCTACGCCTCGCTCACCGAAGCCCTGCCGATGCTGCGCGCGGTCAAGGACACGGCCGAGCTGGAGCGCCTCGCCGCCGCCGGGGCCGCGGCCGACGCGACCTACGAGCGGATCCTGAAGGTCCGCTTCTCCGGCCGCCGGGAGAGCGACGTGGCCGCGGACCTGGCCGCCCTCCTCCTGGAACACGGACACTCCCAGGTCGACTTCACCGTCGTGGGGTCCGGGCCGAACGGCGCCAACCCGCACCACGAGGCCGGCGAGCGCACCATCGAGGGCGGCGACATGGTCGTCCTCGACTTCGGCGGGCTGATGCACGGCTACGGCTCCGACACCTCGCGCACGGTCCACGTCGGGGAGCCCACCGCCGAGGAGCAGCGCGTGCACGACGTCGTACGGGAGGCGCAGGAGGCGGGCTGCCGGGCGGTGCGACCCGGAGCGGCCTGCCAGGACGTCGACCGGGCCGCCCGCGCCGTCGTCACCGAATTCGGCTACGGCGAACGCTTCATCCACCGCACGGGCCACGGCATCGGCGTCACCACCCATGAACCGCCCTACATGATCGAGGGTGAGGAACTGCCGCTCGTGCCGGGCATGTGCTTCTCCGTGGAGCCCGGCATCTACCTCCCGGGCCGCTTCGGCGTCCGTATCGAGGACATCGTGACGGTCACGGAGAGCGGGGGCAGGCGGCTGAACGCCACCGACCGCGAGCTGGCGATCGTCGAGTAGGGCGGGGCGGGGTCGTCCCGTCCGAACTCCCTCTGCGGGCAACGGCCCTGCGGCAGGCGGTGCGCTGTCCTGCCGCAGGGCCGGGCGGTCAGTCGTCGGCGAGCACCACGCACGACTCCGGCGGCAGATGCAGCACCCCGTCGGCACCCGGGGCCTCGACGGGCTCCCAGGCGGCCAGCACGCGCCCCCCGCTCGCCCGGTGCCGGCCCGCGCCCAGCGGGATGGCGGCGGGCTTCCCGGAGAGGTTGACCGCGATCCGCAGATCGCCCCGCCGGTAGGCGATCCAGCGGGCCTCCTCGTCGTACGCCGTCCTGACCGAGGCCAGGTCCGGGTCGGAGAGGTCCGGCAGCGCGTGGCGCAGGGCGATCAGCTCGCGGTACCAGGCGCGCAGCCGGGCGTGCGGCTCACGCTCCGGTTCGCTCCAGTCGAGGCAGGAGCGGGCGCGGGTGGCCGGGTCCTGCGGGTCCGGGATGTCCTCCTCCGCCCAGCCGTGCGCGCCGAACTCCCGCCGTCTGCCGTCGCGCACGGCCCGGGCGAGCTCCGGGTCGGTGTGGTCGGTGAAGAACTGCCACGGGGTGCGGGCGCCCCACTCCTCGCCCATGAAGAGCATCGGGGTGAACGGTCCGGTGAGCACGAGCGCCGCCGCGCACGCCTGGAGCCCGGGGGAGAGACCGGCGGCGAGCCTGTCGCCGAGGGCGCGGTTGCCGATCTGGTCGTGCGTCTGGGCGTAGCCGACGAAGCGGTGGGCGGGTGTCCGGGTGGCGTCGACGGGGCGGCCGTGCGTGCGGCCACGGAAGCTGGAGTACGTGCCGTTGTGGAAGAAGGCACTGGTCACGGTCTTGGCGAGGGCGCCGAGCGGGGCCGCCGCGAAGTCGGCGTAGTAGCCCTGGGACTCGCCGGTGAGCGCGGTGTGCAGGGCGTGGTGGAAGTCGTCGTTCCACTGGGCGTGGAGCCCGATGCCGCCTTCCGTGCGCGGGGTGGTCGTACGCGGGTCGCAGAGGTCGGACTCCGCGACGAGTCCGAGCGGCCGGCCGAGCTCCGAGGCCAGGGCGTCGACCGCGGTGGAGAGCTCCTCCAGGAAGGTGAGCGCCCGGCCGTCGGCCAGCGCGTGGACGGCGTCCAGGCGCAGACCGTCCAGCCGGTAGTCCCGGAGCCAGGCGAGCGCGCTGCCCAGCAGATAGGCACGCACCTCGTCCGATCCGGGGGCGTCGAGGTTCACGGCCGATCCCCAGGGCGTGTGGTGCGTGTCCGTGAAGTACGGGCCGAAGGCCGGGAGGTAGTTGCCCGAGGGGCCCAGATGGTTGTGGACCACGTCCAGGAGGACCGCGAGCCCCAGCCCGTGCGCCGCGTCGACGAACCGCTTCAGCCCCTCGGGGCCTCCGTACGGCTCGTGCACCGCCCAGAGCGACACCCCTTCGTACCCCCACCCGTGCGTGCCCGGGAAAGGACAGACGGGCATCAGCTCCACATGGGTGATGCCGAGGTCCACCAGGTGGCCGAGGTGCCCGGCCGCGGCGTCGAAGGTGCCCGCCTCCGTGAACGTGCCGACGTGCAGCTCGTACAGGACCGCACCGGGCAGTCCGCGCCCCGCCCAGGTGGTGCGCCAGGCGTACGCCCCGTGGTCCACGACCGCGCTCTCGCCGTCGGGGCCGTCCGGCTGGCGGCGGGAGCGCGGGTCTGGCAGGACGGGCCCGTCGTCGAGCGAGAAGCCGTAGCGGTCGCCGTCCGCCGCCTCGGCCTCCACCGTCCACCATCCGGCGCGCCCCGGGGCGTGCTCCATCGGACGGCGCCCGCCCGCCGTGCACAGCACGGCCGACCCGGCCTCGGGGGCCCACACCTCGAACTGCATTCAGCACTCCTCGTCCATGAACCTGACGCCTCGCCGGAGGCCTCATGATCGGCGGAATTCGCACGCGCGGCCCCGGGACACTGGAGCGAGCCCGCAACTGGCGATTAGGGTCTGGTCCTGATCATTGCCCTGCCGGGTTCTGCTCATTCGCTGGGAACCCGGGCAGTCATACAAGGTCCCTCTTACGGCTGCTGGAGGCCGAGATGACCGTGCCGCCCTTCCCACCCGGCTTCCTCTGGGGAGCCTCCGCCTCCGCTTTCCAGACGGAAGGCGCCTTCGACACGGACGGCAAGGGACCGTCCGGCTGGGACGCCTTCGCCGCGCAGCCCGGCAGGATCAAGGACGGCACCGACACCAGGCGCGGCACCGGCTTCCACGAGCACTACCGCGAGGACGTCGCCCTGCTCGCCGGGCTCGGCGCGGACGCCTTCCGCTTCTCCATCAGCTGGCCCCGGGTGGTGCCCGGCGGCAGCGGCTCGCTCAACCCCGCCGGACTGGACTTCTACGACCGGCTCGTCGACGAGCTCTGCGAACACGGCATCACCCCCGCTCCCACGCTCTACCACTGGGACACCCCGCTCCCGCTGGACGAGGCCGGCGGCTGGCTCAACCGGGACACGGCCTACCGCTTCGCCGAGTACGCGGGCATCGTCGCCGAGCGCCTCGCCGACCGCGTCCCCATGTGGATCACCATCAACGAACCGGCCGAGGTGACGATGCTCGGCTACGCGCTCGGCGAGCACGCCCCGGGCCGCACCCTGCTCTTCGACGCGCTGCCGGCCGCCCACCACCAGCTCCTCGCCCACGGGCTGGCCGTACGGGCGCTGCGCGCCGCCGGTGCGGGCAACATCGGCATCGCCCTCTCGCACACCCCTGTCTGGACGGCGGGGGACTCCGACGAGGACCGCATGGGCGCGGAGATCTACGACACCCTGACCAACTGGCTGTTCGCGGACCCCGTCCTCACCGGCCGCTATCCCGACGAGGGGTTCGCCGCTCTGATGCCCGGTCCGGTCGAGGACGACCTCAAGATCATCTCTGCCCCCCTGGACTGGTACGGCGTCAACTACTACAACCCGACCCTCGTCGGCGCGCCCCGGCCCGAGGCGCTCGACTCCTTCTCCGGGTACTCCATGCCCGCCGGACTCCCCTTCGGGATCCGGGAGATCGAGGGGTACGCCACCACCGACTTCGGCTGGCCCGTCGTGCCCCAGGGGCTGGCCGAGACACTCGGGCAGCTCCGGGACCGCTTCGGCGACCGGCTGCCGCCCGTCTACATCACGGAGAACGGCTGCGCGGTCGACGAGCCCGTCGCCGACGGCCGCCGCATCGCCTTCCTGGAGGGGCACCTGGAGGCGCTGCGTACGGCCATCGACGCCGGCGTCGACGTGCGGGGCTACTTCACCTGGTCACTGACCGACAACGTCGAATGGACGGAGGGGGCCAGCAAGCGGTTCGGTCTGGTCCACATCGACTACGAGACCCTGCGGCGCACCCCCAAGGAGTCCTATGCCTGGTACCGCGACGTGATCCGCGCGCAGCGGACCGGCGGCACGCACGGGGCGGCGCTCACATCAGGTGAACACGCTCCTGGATGACGCGGTGCCCGGGCCCGGGCGAACGCGGCGGTGCGGCATTTCTCCGGTGCCGTGCAGGTCAGAGCGACCGGAAACGGGCATCGTCTGGACACCCCGGGCATCTCGGCCCGACAATCGGTCCTGTGACGTCCTCCTTCGAGCACTACACGTACCCCGCGCGGCTCTCGGACGCCGAGCGCGACCGTGTTCTCGGTGTGCTCAGAGACGGCGCCGCGCAGGGAAAGCTCTCCCACGACACGTTCCTGCGCCGCATGGAACTGGCCCTGACCGCACGGCGTTCCGATGAGCTGAAAGCGCTCACCTCGGACCTGGAGCCCGATGGGCGCTGGTCCCGCGGCCTGTTCCGCGCGGTGGGAGGAGTCTCCGCCTTCCCGGCGCGCGTCCGCAGGGCGTGGCAGTCCGAGCGGCTGCCCAGACTCCTGCTCCCCATGCCCGGCCCGCACCCGCTGCGCATCGGCCGGGACCCGGGCAACGGGCTCCGGCTCAGCCACGAGACGGTGTCGCGGCTGCACGCCGAACTGACCGCGCACGGGAGCCGGTGGGTCCTGCGCGACCTCGGCTCGACGAACGGCACCTGCGTCAACGGCCAGCGGGTCGTCGGCTCGGTCGTGGTACGCGAGGGGGACCAGGTGAGCTTCGGCCGGATGACCTTCCGGCTCACCGCCTCGCTCCCCGCGCCCCCGGCCTGAGACCGGGGGCCGTCCGCGCCCGTCCCGCCCGCGGACGAGGCGCCCCTCCTCAGCCGCGGGCGTACGCCCTGTGCGCCGGAGCTCGTGCGGGCCCGGCCCGGTGGACCGGGGCCCCGCACGAGCCGGTCACAGGACGGTCGGTCAACCGCCCAGGGTGAACGCCTGGGCGGGGGAACCGTCGCAGGGCTGCTGCGAGAGTCTGGCGCCGTTCGCTGCGGAGGAGCCGTCCACGGTCAGGCACTTGCCGCTGTGGCGGGCGGCGAAGCGGTACTGTCCGCCGGTGCCGACGGACTCGGGCTTCCACTGCTGGTTGCTTACGCCCTCGTAGGACCACAGGTGGACCCTGGCGCCGTTGCCGGTGGCACCGGGGCCGCCGTCGACGTCCCACGCCCTGGCGTTGTGCCGGTTGACGACCTGGTAGGTGCCGTCGCCGGTGGGGCGGAACTGCCAGCTCTGGTTGGCGCCGGTGCCGCAGGCCCACTGCTGGAGCGCGGTGCCGTTGGCGGTGCCCCAGTCGGCGGCGTCCAGGCAGGCGCCGCTGTTGCTGTTCCTCACCCGGTACCAGGCGCTCGGGTCGATCGAGCCGGCGGGCGGTTCGGTGGTGGAGCCGGTTCCGTCCCACACGAAGGTGGCGACCGCCCCGGCGGGGAGGGTGTAGGCGAGGGACTTGCCGTTGTCGGTCAGTGAGAGCCGCTGGGGGCCGGCGGAGGTGTTGACCACGTAGGCGGCGCGGCTGCCGTCCGGGTTCTGGAAGGCGACGTTCTGCACCCCGCCGCCGCCCTGGCTGGTGGAGCCGATGCGGGTGGCCCCGGCCTTGACGAACTTGGTGACGTGGCCGAGGACGTAGTACTCGGCGTTGCGGCTGACACTGCCGTTCGCGATGTCGACGATGCCGTTGCAGCGCGTACCGCAGCCGCCCTGGTGGGGCCCGCCGTTCTGGTCGAGGGCGAGGTTCCAGTTGATGACTGTCTCGCCTCCGTTGCGCATGTTCTGCACGACGAGGTTCTCCGCGTGCCACCGCAGGGTGTCGGCGAAGGTCGTCGCCGGGTCGGCGCTGTCGGTGCCCGAGCACTCGGTGAAGAAGACGCGCTTGCCCGCGCCGACGACCTGTTGCTGGGCCGAGGGAGCTCCGCCGTAGCAGTGGAAGGCCGCACCGATCACCCGGTTGATGCCCTGGGTGCCGTTGAAGACCTCGATCGGATAGTTGGGGTGGTCCCAGTTGTGGTCGTAGGCCAGCAGGTTGGTGGGGAGGCCGGCCGCGGTGAGGGTGCGGTCGAGGACCTTGAAGAAGTCCGCCTGCTGGCCCGACGTCATGGTCATCGAGGGATAACCGGCCGCGAACTCCGGCTCGTTCTGGACGGTGAGGTCGGTCAGACCGATGCCTTCCTGGCCGTACGCGCGGACGGCCTTGACCAGGTAGTCGGCGTAGGCCTGGTAGCTCTCGGTCTTCAGGCTGCCGCCGATGAGCGAGTTGTTGGTCTTCATCCAGGCGGGCGGGGACCAGGGGGAGCCCATGAAGCGGATGGCGGGGTTGATGCCGGTGGCCTGCTTCAGGACCGGGAGGATCTCGGTCCTGTCGCGGTCGATGGAGAAGGCGCCCCGGGAGTCCTCGTAGCTGTGGAAGCCGCCGGCGGCGTTGAAGTCGGAGTCGCCCAGGGGCTGGCGCAGGTAGTTGAGGCCGATGCCGTCGGTGGGGGAGAACAGCGACCTCATCAGCTCGTCGCGCTTGTCCTGGGGGAGGCTCCTGATGAGGTGCGCGGACGCTCCGGTCACCGAGGCGCCGGCACCGGTGAACTTCTGGCCCTTGCTGCCGCTGTCGATACGTATGTCGACGGCCTGGGGCGTGGCGGTGAAGGGGATGCTGCCGTCGGCGGCCAGCTTCCTGCCGCCGTCCGGCGTGGTGATCCAGACCTGGGCCGTGGGGTCGGCGGCCTGGGCGGCGCCCGAGCCGGACAGACCGAGGGCGGTGACGGCCAGAGCCAGGGCGGCGCCCACGGCTCCGGTTCTCCGACGGCGGGCGGGACTGAATGGTGACATGGTGCGGCTCCTTCGGTTCGTACCGGTGCGGGGGTGCGCACGGGGCCGGCGGCCCTCGGTCCCACTTCGGGCCGGTGCCGACGCCGCTGAACAAATGCCGTTACACGAGGGGGAGTTGAGATGTCGTCGCATATGAAAGCACACTCACTGAGTGGTTAGTAAGTGATGTGAGTCACACATCGATGGTCGTGTGAGGAGCCCGGCGCCCCGACAGGTGAGCGGGATTAGGCTGCGCGGGTGAGTAACCCTTCAGCGCGCAGACCCGCCCACACGGCCCGGCCCCGCACCCCGCGCAGTGCGGAGGCCAAGCAGCGACAGCAGCGCATCCTGCACATCGCGATGGACACCTTCGGTGCCCGCGGCTACAACAACGCCTCGCTCGCCGAGATCGCGGAGCAGGCCGGTCTGACCCAGGCGGGCGTCCTGCACTACTTCCGCTCCAAGGCGCTCCTGCTCACCAGCGTCCTGGAACTGCGCGACCAGACGGACATCGAGCAGCTGGGTGCCGACCGGCCCCAGGGCCTCGACTTCCTGCGCCACCTGGTGGACACCGCGCTGCGCAACGCCGAGCGGGAAGGCATCGTGCGGCTGTACGCCGTGCTGTCGGCCGAGTCCGTCACCGACGCCCACCCCGCCCAGTCCTACTTCCGCGACCGGTACAGCGGGCTGCGCGCATTCGTCACCGACGCGCTGATGGAAGCCTGCGACCTGCCTGCCGACCGTGCGGACCGGGCCGGGACCGCGGCCAACGCCGTCATCGCGGTCATGGACGGCCTTCAGGTGCAGTGGCTGCTGTCACCTGAGGACGTGGACATGGCAGCCTCGACCGACCTCGTGGTCAGCTCGCTGCTGACCACCCTCGCTCCCCACCGGTTCGGTCCCGCCGGGGAGCGCTGAGCCGCAGGCGGCACCCGCCTCTCTCACCCCCGGCCGGGAACGGCCCCCGCCCTGGCGAGGAGCGCCACCGGCCGATCGGCGAAGAGGTCCGCCACGCCGACCACGGATCCGGTGAACTCCCGTCCGGACGAGAGGAGATCGGTCCACGGCCCCTCGTCGGGCAGCTTCAGCTCCGTGTCGCGCCAGCCGCCCTCCTCGTCGAGGCGCAGGGCCAGCCGGGTCACCGCCGTGACCACCTCACCGGACCGGCAGAAGGCCAGGCAGTGCGCGGCCGCCGGGCCCCGCGCCGCCAACGGGGCGTAGGTGCCCGACTCACCGAAGAGCTCCGGGCGCTCCCGGCGCAGGCGCAGCGCGGCCGTGGTCAGGGCCGCCTTCTCGTCGTCCCCTCCGTGCGGCCGGCTGAACGGCCTCCTGTTGTCCGGGTCGACCAGCGCGATGTACTCCCGTTCCGTGCCCTGGTACAGATCGGGTACGCCGGGCATCGTCAGGTGCACCAGCGCTCCACCCAGCACGTTGGCCCGTACGAAGGGGGTGAGCGTGTCCGCGAACCTGGTCAGCATCGACCGCGCCTCGCCTGCGTCGCCGCCCGGACCGGCAGCCACGAAGTCGGTCACCGCCCGCTCGTACGCCGGGTCCGGCTCCGTCCAACTGGTGTGGAGACCCGCCTCGCGCACGGACTTCAGCAGCGCGGGCTCCAGCCTCCCCGCCATCTCACCGGCGGGCAGCCCCGCGCAGCCGAACGCCGACTGCCAGGCCTGCCAGGCCAGCTGGGGATCCGGGGCGGGGGCGGAAGCCGCCCTGGCCAGCCGCGCCACCAGCGAGGACCACCGCTCGGGACACTCGGACAGGACCGCGATCCGGGCCCGGACGTCCCCGCTGCGTTTGGTGTCGTGCGTGGTCAGCACCGTGCCGGTGGCCGGCCAGTCCCGCGCGATGCGTGCGCAGAAGGCGTGGAACTCCTCCGGGCTCACCGCCGGCTGCCCCGGGTCGCCGCCCACCTCGGTCGCGGAGATCAGCGGCACGTAGCGGTAGAACGCCGTGTCCTCGACCGACTTGGCGTGCAGCGCGGAGGCCGTCTGCGCGAACCGGGCACAGAACGCCTCGTGCTCCGGTCCGTCCCCGAGCCTGCCCAGCGCGAGGTCCCGCACCACGTCGACGGCGGCCGCCTCCTCGGAGACGGAGAACACCGCCTTGGCATCCCGGACCGCCTCCGCCGGAAGCGTCGACTCCGCGATCTCCGTGAGCGGGCCGCCCGCCGTCACGTACGGCCGGTAGACGGGGACCCGCACCAACAGCTCGCGCACCGCCGTGTGCAGCGCCCACGGCGCGTGGTCGTGCAGCGCCGGATCGCCCGCGCACGCCTCGACGGCGAGGCGGGTCAGCCACTCCGTCTCGGCCGCCAGCTCATGGGTGACGACGCGGTACGCGGCACGGCGGACCGTCGCGGTCCAGTAGCCGCCGCGGTCCCCGGGAGGGCCGGCGAATTCCCGGTAGCGGCCCAGCAGGTCCGCCGCGCCCATCGGGTCGGTGAACAGGCCGTCGATCCGGTGCAGGGCGTCGTACCCGGTCGTCCCGGCGACCGCCCAGCCGGCCGGCAGGGCCTCGGACCCGGTGAGGATCTTCTCGACCACGGTCCACCGCCCGCCCGTGGCGTCGCCGAGCCGCGCGAGGTACGCGGCGGGGTCGGCCAGGCCGTCCGGGTGGTCGATGCGCAGCCCGTCGAGGACCCCGTCACGGACCAGTTCGAGGATCTTGCCGTGCGTCGCCGAGAAGACCTCGGGGTGCTCCACCCGGACACCGATCAGATCCGAGATGGTGAAGAACCGCCGGTAGTTCAGCTCCGTCCTCGCCAGCCGCCACCAGGCGAGCCGGTAGTGCTGCGCGGCCAGCAGCTCCGTGATCGGGAGCCCTGCCGTGCCCTCCCGCAGGGGGAACTCCAGGTCGCCGTGGCGCAGTACGGGTGTGCCGTCGTCCCGGGTGCCCGTCTCGAAGCCGCCGCTCTCCTCGCCGACCCGCCCCGCGAGCACGGGCAGCAGCACCTTCCCGCCGCCCGCCGCCCAGTCGATGTCGAACCAGCGGGCGTACGGGGACTCCGGGCCCTCCCGCAGCACTTCCCACAACGGCAGGTTGTGCCGGGGCGCGGCGGCCATGTGGTTCGGCACGATGTCCAGGATCAGCCCGAGGCCGTGGGCGCGCGCCGTCCGGGCCAGCTCCCGAAGGCCCTCCTCGCCCCCGAACTCGGCCCGCACCGTGCTGTGGTCGACGACGTCGTAGCCGTGCCCGGAACCGGGCACGGCCTCCAGGACGGGAGACAGGTGCAGATGGGAGACGCCGAGCTCGGCGATATACGGCACGGCGTCCGCGGCGGCGGCGAACGGGAAGTCCGGTTGGAGCTGCAGCCGGTACGTGGCGGTGGGCGTCATGGGTTCGTACGTACCCAACCGTGCCCGTCACTCCATCGGTCTACGCCGGACGCTTGAGCACCGTCAGGCTGCGCCCGAGCAGGGTCACCCGCTCACCCGCCGACACCTTGGGCCCCGCGCCGGGCGGCACCCCGTCCGGGATCGCCGTGTCCACGACGACCTGCCACTGCTTGCCGTGGTTCATCGGGACGGCGAATTCCAGGGACTCCGCGCCCGCGTTGAACATGAGCAGGAACGAGTCGTCGGCGATCCGCTCACCGCGCGGGCCCGGCTCGGAGATCGCGTGGCCGTTCAGGAAGACCGTCATCGCCTTGGCGTGCGCGGCCTGCCAGTCCCGCTGGGTCATCTCCTCGCCCCTGGGGGTGAACCACGCGATGTCGGACAGCTCGTCGTGCGTGCCCTCCACCGGTCGGCCGTGGAAGAAGCGCCTGCGCCGGAAGACCGGGTGGTCGCGGCGGAGCCAGACCATCGACCGGGTGAACTCCAGCAGGCTCGTGTCCGTGCCGCCCCCTTCCCCCTCGCCGTCGTCGGTGCGTGCGGCAGCATCCGGATCGGGCCAGTGGACCCAGGAGAGCTCGTTGTCCTGGCAGTAGCCGTTGTTGTTGCCCCGCTGGGTGCGGGCGAACTCGTCGCCGTGGCTCAGCATGGGCACGCCCTGGGAGAGCATCAGCGTGGCGATGAAGTTGCGCATCTGACGGCTGCGCAGCTCCAGGATCTCCTTGTCCTCGGTCTCACCCTCCGCCCCGCAGTTCCACGAGCGGTTGTGGCTCTCGCCGTCCCGGTTGCCCTCGCCGTTGGCGTCGTTGCGCTTGTCGTTGTACGAGACGAGGTCGTGCAGCGTGAAACCGTCGTGGCAGGTGGTGAAGTTGATCGAGGCGAGCGGACGCCGGCCGTCGTCCTGGTAGAGGTCCGAGGAGCCCGTGAGGCGCCCGGCGAACTCCGCGAGGGTGCGGGGCTCACCCCGCCACAGGTCCCGCACCGTGTCCCGGTACTTGCCGTTCCACTCGGTCCACAGCGGCGGGAAGTTCCCCACCTGGTAGCCGCCCTCGCCCACGTCCCAGGGCTCGGCGATCAGCTTCACCTGGCTCACCACCGGGTCCTGCTGCACCAGGTCGAAGAAGGAGGACAGCCGGTCGACCTCGTGGAACTGGCGGGCGAGCGTCGCCGCCAGGTCGAAGCGGAAACCGTCCACATGCATCTCGGTCACCCAGTACCGCAGGGAGTCCATGATCATCTGCAGGACGTGCGGGGACCGCATCAGCAGGGAGTTCCCTGTCCCCGTGGTGTCCATGTAGTACTTCTGGTCGTCGGCCAGGCGGTAGTACGAGGCGTTGTCCAGACCCCGGAAGGAGAGGGTCGGACCGAGGTGGTTGCCCTCCGCCGTGTGGTTGTAGACCACGTCGAGGATGACCTCGATGCCCGCCTGGTGCAGCGCCTTCACCGCCTGCTTGAACTCCAGCACCTGCTCGCCCCGGTCGCCCCAGGAGGCGTAGGCGTTGTGCGGGGCGAAGAAGCCGATGGTGTTGTAGCCCCAGTAGTTGGCCAGACCGGCGTCGGCGAGACGGTGGTCCTGGACGAACTGGTGCACCGGCATGAGCTCGACCGCGGTGACGCCGAGTTCTGTCAGATGGGCGATGATCTCGGGATGCGCGAGCCCCGCGTAGGTGCCGCGGAGCTCCTCGGGCAGGCCCGGGTGAAGCATCGTCAGGCCCTTCACGTGGGCCTCGTAGATCACCGTGCGGTGGTAGTCGGTACGCGGGCGGCGGTCGTCACCCCAGTCGAAGTAGGGGTTGACCACGACCGAGCTCATGGTGTGCGGGGCCGAGTCGAGGTCGTTGCGCTCGTCCGGCTTGCCGAAGGGGTAGCCGTACACCGCCTCGCCCCACTGGATCTGCCCCGAGATCGCACGTGCGTACGGGTCGAGGAGCAGTTTCGCCGAATTGCAGCGCTGCCCGTGCTGCGGCTCGTAGGGTCCGTGCACCCGGAAGCCGTACCGCTGCCCCGGCATCACCCCGGGCAGATAGGCGTGACGGACGAAGGCGTCGGTCTCGCGGAGTTCCACCGCCGTTTCTGAACCGTCGTCGTGCAGCAGGCACAACTCGATTCGGTCGGCGGCCTCCGAGAAGACCGCGAAGTTGGTTCCGGCGCCGTCGTACGTGGCGCCGAGCGGATACGCGTGTCCCGGCCAGACCTGCATAGATAGGACTCTTCCACTTCTGATCCGGGTGCTGGGTGATTTCGACCCGATACTCCCCGAAAGACGGTCCTGTACCTAGTACGTCGGCCGGTGCGGCCGGGTCCCGTCGACGCGGTCCCACCGGGCCGGTCAACCTGGGACACCTCGGTGTCGCCCGGACAGGCGTCACGGGCCTCCCGACAGCTCCTCCGTCCGGTATGCGGCATGCGAGAGGGTGAACAATCGCTATGAACCATCTCACTCCACCCGATCTCACCGCAAGGAACGGGCCTGCGACATAGGGGAGTTGAGTAAGGAGCCTGTGCATCCGGCTGCACCGGCTCCCGCTGCCGGAGTACCCTTCCTTGATCGTTGGTGGGGGAGTGGAAGGCGGTACACGGGTGAGCTCGGGAGGATTCGAGCTGCCCCCAGGTGACGCAGGTCACGAGGGGGAATCGACCGATGCCCCGCCGGGCGCTGTCTCCCTCGCGCAGCCCATGGAGATCGGTGCTGAGCTGGACTGGGGAGCGGACGCCTGGAACGAGGTCCGCACACGGGCCCAGCGGGCGGGGCGTGCGTACATCTGGCTGAATCTCGTGGAACAGCGGCTGCGCGCCGTGGTCTCCGCCGTGATCCGGCCGATCTACGAGCCGGTGCACGGCGAGGACTGGGTGGTGGCCGCCGCGGGGCCCGCCGGCCAGGAGTGGGTGCAGCGCGCCGTCGCGGTCCGGGAGGTCTCGCGCCGCAAGGGCTATCTGCTCGACCCGGCCGACGACAACGTCCTGAGCTTCCTGACGCTGCCGCAACTGCGCGAGCTGATGGTCCAGCACTGGCCGTGCTTCGAGCCGTACTTCGACGACCGCCGCGAGGTGGAGCTCGCCCTGGACGAGCTGGAGGTCGCGCGCAACGTCGTCTCCCGCAACCGCGCGCTGAACGAGGCGGTCCTGGCGCAGGCCGAGCGGGCCTCCGCACGGCTCCTGGAGATCCTCGGCAGCGGTGCCGCGGTCCCGTCCGCCGACCGGCTGCCCGTGGACGCGGTGGAGGAGCTGGTCGGCGACCGCTACGCCGACGTCGTCTCCGTCCATCCGGACCGGGTGCGGCTGCAGCGCCAGCTGCCCGCCGAGGACCTGTTCGGCGGTGCGCGCCGGCTGGACGCGATCGGCATAGGGCTCAACCTCCTCACGCAGAACTTCTCGGGGCGCCGCCTGGTCCGCCTCGCCGAGTCGGGGTGCCGCGTCCGGCTGCTGTTCATCAACCCCGCGAGCAGCGCGGTGAAACGGCGCGAGCGCGAACTGGGTCTCAAGAAGGGCGAACTGAGCCGCTCCGTGGAGATGAACATCCTCCACATGCGCCGGGTCCGCTCCAAGCTCCGCGACCCGGGCGCCTTCCAGATCCACGTCTTCGACGAGACACCGCGCTTCACCGCCTACCTGGTGGACGGCGACGGGTCCGACGCGGTCGGGGTCGTCCAGCCGTATCTCCGGCGCGCACGCGGCATGGAGGCACCCGTGCTGGTGCTGCGCGGCGGAGGGCGTGCGGTGGTCAGGGCGGGGCAGGACAGTGAGCACGGCCTCTTCGAGACGTACCGCGAGGAGTTCGAGTCGGTCTGGACGGACTCCCGGCCCGTCTCCTGACGCCTCTTCCCGCGTTGTCAGTGGTGCGTGCGAAGGTGGTCGTCACTTGGGGGAAAGCACCACAGGAGGAGGTACGGGATGAGCTGGATGAGCGGGCCGCTGCTGGCGTTCGACCTGGAGACCACGGGCACGGACGTCGAGACCGACCGGATCGTGACGGCAGCGGTCGTCCGGCTGGAAGCGGACGGATCCGTCTCGGAGGAGCGGACCTGGCTGCTGGATCCCGGTGTGGCCATACCGGAACAGGCCTCGGCGATCCACGGCATCTCGACGGACCGCGCCCGCGAGCACGGCCTGCCGGCCGCCGCGGCGATCGAGGAGATCACCCGGGCGGTCGCCGAAGGGCTGCGCTCGGGCACGCCCCTGGTGGTGATGAACGCACGCTACGACCTGTCGCTGCTCGACCGTGAGTGCCGGAGGTACGGGGTCGAGTCGGTCAGCGAGAGGCTGGGTGACGCGCCTTCGCCCGTCATCGATCCGCTCGTGATCGACAAGCACGTCGACAAGTACCGCAAGGGGAAGCGGGCCCTCCACGCGCTGTGCGCCCACTACGGGGTGTCGCTCGAGGACGCCCACGACGCGAGGGCGGACGCCTTGGCCGCCGCCCTCGTGGTGCGGCGCATGGGGGAGAGGCACCAGCCCGTCGGCGTGATGCCGCTGGACGACCTGCACGGTCTTCAGGTGCACGCGGCCGCCGAGCAGTCGCTCTCCCTGCAGGCCTACCTACGGCGCACCGCGGACCCGGCGGCCGTCGTCGAGCCCGCCTGGCCGCTCATCCCCCGGAGGCGGGAGCCGGCGGGCGGAAGGGGCTGATCCGGGGCATCAGTCGGGAGCCGGCGATGCCGTCTCGTCGGCCTTGATGTCGAAGTTGATCTGCTCTCCCTCGACCGAGCTGACGGTGACCGTCACACCGAGGGTGCTGCCGTCGTCCGCCGTGAGCTTGCACCGGGTCTTGGTGCCGACCCTCCCGGCGAGGTCCTCGGGGCAGCTGATGTCCGGCTTCGGCCGGCCCGTCGTCCGGGCGAGCTTCTCGGAGACCGTGGTGGCCAGCTTCTCCGCCGACAGCTTCGGCTCGGAGGTTCCGACGTTGACCGACGCCGAGCAGCCGGCGAGCAGCGCACCTGCGGTCACGGCCGTGAGACTCCACTTCACCGCGGTCGAGCGGGATATGGCCATGGGGGCTCCAATTCCGAATGATCAAGGAGGACGCCGGTAGCCTACGTGGCGCCGTGCGCCGGAGATCCTGCCGGAAGGAGCCGGACAGCGTACGGCAGCAGGTGGGGGCCATGCCGGGAAGATCCCTGTCAGGGCGGACGGGTCCGGCAAGCGGTGGGGGAAGTCGCGGGCCGACACGCCTCGTCGGGCCCCGTCGACGTCAGAGTTTACCGAAGATCACTCCACGCCAGGTCCAGCCCGACGTGAGAGCGGCGTTCCGCAGGGGTTCGGTGAGCTGCGCGCTGTCGAAGCTGAACGTCTCCGTCGCCTCGAGGCGCCCGCTCTCCCCGCGCTTGAGCGTGTAGCGGCGGGAGACGGTCCTGCCCGCGCCGCGCGAGTACTCCGCCGACGTCCGGAAGCGCGGGGGGTTACCGACGCGGGTCAACTCCCACTGCTCCTCCACGGCGCGTACCTCAGAGCCCTCTTCGGCCAGGCGCATACGGATCCGGATGGCATGCGTCAGCTGGGAGGAGAGGAAGAAGTTCTGCCACGCGGGTTCGGCGATCCGCCACTCCGCGACCAGGTCGGCGTCGTACTCCGCCCCGTCGCGGACGACGTACGGGACATCCGGGCTGTTGAGCCCGAGGAGGGTGGTCCGCACCTCCTCGGCCGGGCGCGTCTCGACGTCGTCCTCGGGGCGCCTGGTTCCGGTCAGCGTGTCGAAGAGTCCCATGAGGTCAACCTATGAGGGGTCGGATTGCCGGTGCAAGGCAGGCGGTCTCCGTGCGACCCGTCACGGGGTCCCGCCGGTGTCCGGGCGGACCGTGCGCACGAAGTCCCGTAAGTGCGCCGCACGGGGGAGTGTGCGATTCACCTGGTGGAGGTCTCGCTCTCCTCCTGCGCAGGCCTGTTCAGAAGGGGTACCAGCGCACCTCGGAGTCGTCCTCGCGCAGTGAGGCGACCCTGCGCCGGAATTCCGCCAGGGCCTTCGGGTTCTCCGGTGCGTGCTGGGAGACCCAGGCGCAGCTCGCCGTCTCGCGCGCGCCGCGCAACACCGCGCACCCTTCCCAGGTGCGCACGTCCCATCCGTACGCCTCGGTGAACGCGTCGTAGGCGGGGGCGGGCAGGCCGTACCGGTCGCGGGAGAGGGCGAGGACCACCAGGTCGTGTTCGCGCAGATCCGCGGAGAAGGTCTCCAGGTCGACCAGCACCGGACCGTCCGGGCCGACGTGGACGTTGCGGGGCAGCGCGTCGCCGTGGACGGGCCCCGGTGCCAGATGCGGGGCAAGGGCCGCCGCGGCCTTCGCGAAGCCGTCGCGCCGGCCTCGCAGGTAGTCGGCGTCGGCGGGATCGATCGCGTCGCCGGCGAGCCGCAGCCACCGCTCGACACCGCCGAGCAGCTCGCGGCGCGGCAGCGTGAAGTCCTCCGGGGCGGGGAGCGCGTGCACCTGGGTGAGCAGCGGGGCCAGATCGCGCGGTTCGGACGGCCGCACGGCCTCGGGCAACCTGTGCCACAGGGTCACCGGATGCCCCTCCACGAGGCGGGCCAGGGGTTCGGCGGCCTGTACCGCGGGTACGCCCGAGGCTGCGAGCCACCGGGCGACGGCCACCTCGCGCTCGGCACGCTCCCGCAGCTCCGGGTGGTGGGTCGCGTCCCGGCCGACCTTGGCCACCACGTCGCCGACGGCGAACACCGCGTTCTCGCCCAGCGCGAGGAGCTCCGCGCCACCGGGCAGTCCGGCGGCCGTCAGTACCTCGCGCGCGCGCATTTCGTCCATGGCCCGATTTTCTCATCCCCGCAGGCCACCTTGACGAACGGGCGACCCGTCAGCACGATGACGGGGGCCGCCCGGGCGGCCATAGGGGAATGAAACCGATCCAATCAGGTAAAGGGGTCGAATTCATGACACTGGCGACCGCGACGGCGCGGTCCGGGCGAAAAGCCCCTCGGAGTCGACGGGGTGAAGGCCGCCCACGGGACGGATCGGCCTGGTTCCTGGTGCTGCCGGCACTGATCCCGATCCTGATCCTGAGTGTCGGCCCCCTGCTGTACGGCATCGCGCTGGCCTTCACCGACGCGCAGTCGGGCCGCACCCGCTCCACCCAGTGGATCGGTGTCCTCAACTTCCAGGACCTCCTGCACGACACCCTCTTCTGGGACTCGTTCCGGATCGGTCTGCTGTGGGCGGTCGGGGTCACGGTGCCGCAGTTCGTGCTCGCCCTCGGCCTCGCCTTGCTGCTCGACGCGAACCTGCGGATGCGCTGGCTCGCCAGGGCGCTGGCGATCATCCCCTGGGCCATGCCCGAGGTCGTCGTCGGGATCATGTGGCGCCTGGTCTACAACCCCGACGCCGGCATCCTCAACGAGACCGTCCGCGACCTCGGGCTCGGTGACGGCAGGGACTGGCTGACCGGACTCGCCACCGCGCTGCCCGCGGTGATAGTCGTCGGCGTCTGGGCCGGTATGCCGCAGACCACCGTGGCGCTGCTGGCGGGCCTGCAGAACACCCCGCACGAACTCCACGAGGCGGCCGCCCTCGACGGCGCGGGAGCCTGGCGCCGTTTCCGTACGGTCACCTGGCCCGCCATCAGGCCCGTGGCCCTCGCCATCAGCGCCCTCAACTTCATCTGGAACTTCAACTCCTTCGCCCTGGTCTACGTCCTGACCAGCGGCGGACCGGGCGGCCGCACCCGGCTGCCCATGCTCTTCGCCTACGAAGAGGCCTTCCGGTACGGACAGTTCGGATACGCCGCCGCGATGGGCTGCGTGATGGTCGCCGTCATCTCGGTGCTTCTCGCCCTCTACCTCGCCGGCCGGCTCAGGGGAGGCGAGGACGCATGAGCCTCCGTACGGGCAGAACCGCACGCGCCGGGCAGTACGCCGCCCTCCTGTGCTACCTCGTCTTCCTGGCGTTCCCCTTCCTCTG
The DNA here is from genome assembly GCF_042667905.1 of Streptomyces sp. NPDC057287. Classification (NCBI taxonomy): domain Bacteria; kingdom Bacillati; phylum Actinomycetota; class Actinomycetes; order Kitasatosporales; family Streptomycetaceae; genus Streptomyces; species Streptomyces sp. NPDC057287. The sequence goes on from NZ_JBHUYV010000012.1 coordinate 116,922, forward strand.
GCTGATCTCCACCGCCTTCAAGCCGGCCCGTGAGCTGGGCTCGCTGCACCCCACGTGGATTCCCGAGGACCCGACGCTGGACAACTTCCGGCAGGCCTTCGACGAGCAGCCGCTGCTCCGGGCGGCGGCCAACTCGCTCACCGCCGCGCTCTGCGCCGCCCTGATCGCCGTCGTCATCGCCACGCCCATGGCCTATGTGATGGCGCGCCACCGGGGCAGGCTCTCCACGGCCGCCACCGGGTGGGTCGTGGTCAGCCAGGCGTTCCCCTTCGTCCTGGTGATCATTCCGCTGTTCCTGGTCCTCAAGCACCTGCATCTGATCAACTCGCTGTGGGGGCTGATCCTGGTGTACGTCGTCTGGTCGCTGCCCTTCGCGCTCTGGATGCTCGCCGGGTACGTGAGGGCCGTCCCGCCCGAACTGGAGGAGGCCGCAGCGGTGGACGGCGCCGGGAGGGCGCGCATCCTCGTGTCGGTCGTCGCGCCGCTGCTGGCCCCCGGGATCGTCGCCACCGCACTCTTCGCGTTCATCACCGCATGGAACGAGTTCTTCTTCGCGCTCGTCCTGCTCAAGACACCGGAGAAGCAGACCTTGCCGGTCGTACTCACCCACTTCCTCGGCGCGGAGGGCGTGGCCGACCTCGGACCGCTCGCCGCCGCCGCCTTCCTCGCGACCCTTCCCTCGCTCGTGCTCTTCGCGGTCATCCAGAAGCGCATCACGGGCGGTCTGACGGCCGGGGCGGTGAAGCACTGATGCCCCGCCGCCTCACCGCGACGGCCGCCGCGCTGACCGCGCTCGTCCTCCTGCTGGCCGGCTGCTCGGGGGAGGGCGACCGCGGCACGGACGCGGACGGCACGATCCGGCTCAGCTTCCAGTCGCTCGCCTGGCAGAAGGAGTCCGTCGACGCCAACAAGCAGCTCGTGCGCGAGTGGAACGCCGCTCACCCGGACGTCCAGGTGGACTACGTCCAGGGCAGCTGGGACAACGTCCACGACCAGCTGCTCACCTCCTTCGAGGGCGGAGAGGCGCCCGACATCATCCACGACGCCTCCGACGACCTCGCCGACTTCGCCTGCGGGGGATACCTCGCCGATCTGCGGACCCTGCTGCCCGAGCGGCTGACCGGGGACATCCCGCGGCGGTCCTGGGAGACGACCACCTTCGGCGACGGCGTCTACGGCGTCCCGTTCCTCCAGGAACCCAAGGTCCTGATCGCCAACACGGAGATCCTCGAGTCCTCGGGCGTACGGATCCCGACCCCGGAGAAACCCTGGAGCTGGCCCGAGTTCCGGAAGGTCACCGCGAAGCTGACCAAGAAGGGCACCTACGGGGTGGCCTGGCCCCTCAAGGAGCCGGTCTCCGTCACGCTCAACCTCGGCCTGTCCGCGGGCGGGCAGCTCTTCCACCGCGGTGCGGACGGCAAGGTGACCATCCGCTTCGACGAGGGCGACGGGGTCATGCCCGGAACCGTCCGGGACCAGGTCGGCGCGGACGGCAGTGCGGCGCGTTCGGCGCTCGGCATGGGGGGTTCGGACACGCTCCCGGGCTTCTTCGGCGGCAAGTACGCCATGGTCCCGCTGGGCTTCTCCTACCGCCAGCAGGTCGTCGAGCAGGCGCCCGAGGGCTTCGGGTGGACGGTGCTGCCCGCCCCGGCCGGCAGCGGTGGGCTCGCCCAGGGCGTCAGCCCGCAGACCCTCTCGGTCGCCGAGGACAGCCCGCACAAGAAGGAGGCCGTGCGGTTCATCGACTTCCTGCTGCGCCCCGCGAACATGGTGCGGCTTGCCAGGGGGGACTGGATGCTGCCGACCGGCACCGAGGCGCTGGCCGATCCCGCGCTGCACACCGAGGAGAACGGCTGGGCGGCGGGCACCGCCCTCGCCCGGGACCTGCGCCCCGCCCCCGCGCAGTCGGTCCGCGGCTATCCCGAGTGGAAGGACAAGGTCGCCACGCCCGCGCTGCAGGAGTACTACAGCGGGGCCATCGACACCGAGGAGCTGAAGAAACGCCTGGTCGACGACGGGAACCGGGTTCTGGCCCGCTATCAGCGCTGATCCGGTCGCGGCACCGGAACCGGAAAATGGCTGGACGAGACGTATCGTCTCGCTTACGGTGGTGGCATGACAGCGACCCCGCGTGCCCACATCGCCATGTTCTCCATCGCCGCCCACGGGCACGTGAACCCGAGCCTCGAAGTGATCCGGGAGCTCGTCGCCCGTGGGCACCGTGTCAGTTACGCCATTCCGGCCTCGTTCGCCGGGACGGTCGCCGCCACCGGTGCCGAGCCGGTGATCTACACCTCGGTACTGCCCACCGCCGACAACCCGGAGGAGTGGGGGACCGAACTCATCGACAACATCGAGCCGTTCCTGAGGGACGCCGTCCAGGCCCTGCCGCAGCTCGCCGACGCCTTCGAGGGGGACGAGCCGGACCTCGTCCTGCACGACATCACCTCCTACCCGGCCCGCGTCCTCGCCCACCGGTGGGGCGTGCCGGCCGTCCAGCTCTGGCCCAACCTGGTCCCGTGGGAGGGGTACGAGAAGGAGGTGGGGGACCCCGCGACCGCCGGCCTGAAGCAGACCGAACGGGGCCGGGCGTACTACGCGCGCTTCGCGGCCTGGCTCTCCGAGAACGGTCTGGGCGACCTCTCGTCGGACGACTTCGTGGCCCGCCCGCGCCGCGGCCTGGTGCTGATCCCCGAGGCCCTCCAGCCGAACGCCGACCGGGTGGACCACGACAGGTTCACCTTCGTCGGCGCCTGCCAGGGCGAGCGGTCCGACCAGGGCGAGTGGAAGCGGCCGGCCGACGCCGAGAAGGTCCTCCTGGTCTCCCTCGGATCCTCGTACACCGACGAGCCCGCCTTCTACCGCGCGTGCGTCGAGGCGTTCGGCGGTCTCCCGGGCTGGCACGTGGTGCTGCAGATCGGCACGCACGTCGACCCCCGCGCACTCGGGGACGTGCCGGACAACGTCGAGGTGCACTCCTGGGTCCCGCAGCTGTCCGTGCTGAAGCAGGCGGACGCCTTCATCACCCATGCCGGCGCGGGCGGCAGCCAGGAAGGGCTCGCCACCGGCACGCCGATGGTCGCGGTCCCGCAGGCCGTCGACCAGTTCGGCAACGCCGACATGCTCCAGTCGCTCGGTGTGGCCCGGCACCTGCCGAAGGAGGAGGCCGACGCCGCGTCCCTGCGCGCCGCCGTCCTCGCCCTGACGGGCGACCCCGACGTCGCGGCCCGGCTGGCACGGATCCGGGAGCGGATGGCGGGCGAGGGCGGCACGGCGCGGGCGGCCGACCTCATCGAGGCCGAACTGCCAGTGAGGTGAAGCGTGGCCAGGCGCCGCCGGGGCCGCCGTTGCGCACGCTCACGCGGAGACCTCCGGTCGCGTCGCCCCCGGCAGCGCGCACGGCCTGCTCGATCCGCGTCCTGCCGTCCACGACGGCCACGGTCCGGTCCTCCTCCACGGTGATGCGCACCCGGTGCCCGGCGGAGTCGTTCAGCCTGCGGCGGGCGGTCTCGTGCCAGCGGCCGCCCCGGAACTCCAGCAGACGCACGTAGCTGTAGCTGAGTCCGACCGCGACGGGGGCGAGACTGCCGTCGCGCACGATCAGACGGACGTTGTTCCGGGCGTCGCGCAGCCCGCCGGCCCTGGCGTCCACGGTGTAGCCGCTCCAGTCGGCAGAACTCTCCGGCCGGTACGCGGCAGCGATGTACCCCGTGGCGCGGGGGTAGGGCCCGGCGCCGGTGAACACCCCCACTCCGGTGGTGCCGGCACGGTCCTCGTGCTGCCAGAGCGCCGGCTGTGTGAGAGGGGCGGGGCACGCGGCCGGGGTGACGGCCGTCCAGCGTTCGACGTCGGCCATGAGGTCCCCGACCGCGGTGCCCGCGGTGATCTCCACCCGTCGTACCTCACGGGCCTCCGCCGCCCTCCGTCCGGCCGGAAGCGGCCGGGCGGAGCTGTTGGTCAGGGCCGCGGCGAACCGCGACGCGAGCGCCGCACGCAGGATCCGGTTGGTCGGCCCCACCGAGATGTGTCCGTCCGCCTCGGAGAACGGATAGGCGAACAGGTCGGGCGCGGGGAGGCCGTGGCGGGTGATGTCGTCGTTCGCCCGGTCGAGATCCGCCTCCACGCGCCGCCGGTACTCCCGCTCCGACTCGCGCCGCTCCTCGCCGGGCAGCCACAGCCGGCCGGCGAGGACGGAGGACCTGCGGCCCGACGCGTCCACGGCCGCACGGCGGTGCAGGTCGCGGGTGTGGTTCTGGAAGTCCCAGCGCCCCGACCGGTGCATCCGGCCGACCTCGTCCCAGGAGAGGTAGTACGGGCGGTGGCTCCCGACCGCGCGGGTGATGAGGAAGGCGGCCGCCCGCATGCGGTACTTGGCCAGGATGCGGTCGGCGTGCACCCAGAGGCCGTGCGTCCCGTCGTCGAAGGTCAGGAAGACCGAACGGGGGCCGGGTGCCGGCCCCCCTCGGAGGTACGCGACGAACTCCTCGGAGCCCAGGGTGCGGTAGCCGGCCGCGGAGAGGGCGGCCAGCTGTGCGTCGAACGCCTCGGGGGTGACCGTGTAGCGGCTGCGGCTGCGATGGTCCCGGGCGATGTCGTGGTACGCCAGCACGACGGGGGCGGTGCCACGTGCCCGCCGTCCCGCGGGGGTGCCGCCCACGGCCGCGGCCCCGCCGGACCGCGAACCGGGAGGGGCCTCCTGGGCGGTCACCGCCCTGCGGGACTCCTCGTAGCGCCAGGCGCCGTAGAAGGGTACGCAGACCATCGTCAGGGCCAGCAGCCCGAGCAGCGCCCGCTTGGGTGCGGAGTGGGTCACGGAAGGGTCCCCCGGGAGAGCACGAGAAGGTACACGGCGATGACGGCCGCCGCGCTGAGCAGTGCGGCCAGCGCCCTGGACGCCAGACGGGCCAGATCCCTCATGACGCACCCCTGGACCACACGCCACGCCGGACGGTGAGCAGGGAGTACGGCAGCAGCCAGGCGAGCAGCACCGAGGAGAACAGGCTCATGAGCGGCCGGTAGCGCCAGCGCGTGTCGCCGGGATGGTCGATCTTGTACGCGAGCCCCCAGACGCAGCCCTTGAGGACCACGCCGCAGAAGTAGAGCAGGGTCAGGAAGAGGGCGCCGTGCAGCGGCGCCCAGACCAGATGCCGGAACGCCATCACCGGTGCGGCCAGGACCCACAGCGCGTGTCCGTAGTAGAGGGCGGCGGGCCCGGGGCCGCGGCGCCACATGAAGGAGCCGGTGAAGAACAGGTTCCGGATGAAGCTCTTCTTCCAGCGGATCTGCTGGCGGAGCAACGGCCCGAACCGGGCGGGCACATCGGTCCACACCTTCGCGGAGCGCACGTACCCGACGCGCCAGCGGCGCTCGGCGAAGTCCTCCTCGACGAAGGGGGATCCGGCGTAGCGGCGTTTGAGCGCCCTGCCCGTCCAGGCCTGCCCGAGGACGTATCCGGTCAGCTGGCGGTCCGTCGCGAAGCGGAACGGGGCGCCCATGAAGCGGTCGTCGGCCCAGGCGGGGAGGTAGTTGTAGACGGCGTCCCGGCGGAAGACGGCCAGGGGGCCCGAGACGCAGGAGACCGAGCCGAAGGACGCCTCGGCGGCCTTGGCCACCCTGAACTGGCCCTCGTACCAGACGTCCTGGACCCGTGCCAGCAGACCGGCGTCCGTGTTGAGCGCACGGCAGTGACCGCTGACGGCGCCCAGTTCGGGGTGGGTGACCAGCGCGCGCACGCAGCGGCGCAGCGCGTCGGGGGCGAGCACGCAGTCGGAGTCGGTGAAGGCGATGATCTCGGTGTCGGCGAGCTCGCAGGCACGGACCAGCGCGTTCTTCTTCCCGACGTTGGCGTCCAGGTGGATGACCGTGATCCCGATCTCGTCCCGGAGCCGGTTCAGAACCTCGCCCGTACCGTCCTGGGAGTGGTCGTCGACCACGATGATCCGCACCCCGGGGCAGTCGGAGGCCGCCATGGAGCGCACGCACGCCTCGATGCCGTCCACCTCGTCCTTGACGGCGAGCAGGAAGGAGACGCTGGGGTTCGCGGTCAGCCGGGGGAAGGACTCCTCCGGGCCGGGCCGCACCCGCAGTTCGCCCTCGGCCGGGTCCTCGTACCGGCTGTAGGCGACGTAGAGCATGGCGATCGTGCCGGCCAGCACGACGAGTCCGTAGCAGACCGGCAGGTTCAGGCGCGGCAGCCGTGCGGCCTGATGGGCCAGGACGATCAGCAGGGGCATCAGGCAGAGGAGGACGAGCAGCCGGCGCACCCCGTGCCTGAGTGCGGGATCGGCGGGTGCCGCACGGCGCGCGAGCCCACGCGGGCGGCGGGGCGGGCCGTCGCCGGGGGCGGTGTCCGACGGGCGGGGGAGGGGGCCGGCGGCCGGCCGGTGGAGGGTCGTCACGGGCGGTCGCCTCCGTCCAGGGAGTCCGCGCACTGCCGTCGCCCGGGACCGCCCCTGGCCGTGAAGCCGAAGAAGGCCATCTCGGTGTTGTCCCCGCGCAGTCCGAGGCCGCCGGGCGCGGCCAGCCTGCCCGGTTCCCTGTCCTGCGCGTCCAGCACCGTCCGCCCGTTCAGCGCGAGCGTGATCCGTACGCGATCGTCGGTGCAGCCGCGCACGGTGGCTGAGACCTGGTGCCATCGGCCGTACTCGACGGCGTACTCACGGGTGGCGAGGGTGGTGTAGACGCCCTCCTCATCCTCGGGCCGGCCGGGCGCAGGGAGTTTGCGCTTGAGAACGACCGCCCCGTCGCGGCGGCGGAAGCTCAGGGCGTACAGCTCCTGCGCGCTGTGGTAGCGGAGCCAGAGGTGCCCGCCGTCCCAGTCCTGTGCGGGGGTGCGCCCGGTGGTACCCGGCGGCTTCAGGAACACCCAGCACCGCACGGTCGCGTCGCCGAAGTCCCGGCGGCGGGTGACGAGCCGGAAGACCGAGGACCCGGTGTACGGGGAGGACCCGGGGCCGGGGGAGCCCCCGTCGGGCACTCCCGTCCACCCGAACGCCCAGTGTGCGAAGAGGGATCCGCTGGTGACGGCCCAGTCGTCCGAAAGACGGGCGTCGCCGGAGTCCGGGTGGCTGTGGGCGTACTCGTTGGTGACCAGCCCCTCCACGGGGAAGACCGGACGGAAGACGTCCGCCGGGCCGCCGTCGAACTCCGGGGGCCACGGCGTCCCGCTCGCGGAGGCCGGGCCGCCCGGGGCCTTCCCGTCCGCGGCCCGCCCCGCCGGCCCCGTGTCAGGGGTGTCGGCGGTGAGGGCGGCGGCGAACCCGGCGGCCGGCGTGGCGACCGCCGCGGCGAGCAGGGCCCGTCGGCTCGGCGTGCGGCCACCCGCCGTGGCGGGGTCCCTCCTCATACGGCGGCACCGGTGGTGGCCCTGGGAAGGCGGTGGGTGACGTCCAGGACGGCGGGGCCGTCGTCCAGCCAGTCCAGATCGGTTCCCGGGTGCACGGTGTGCACGACGACGAGGTCCCAGTCCGGTGCGCCGGGGACTCCGACGCTGTGGCGCACGACGCCGTGCCGGTCCAGGCACGGCACCAGGGCGTCGGTGTACCCGACGGCGGCGCCCCAGGCGGTGAGCAGATCCATGATCTCCAGCGCGGGACTCTCGCGGAGGTCGGCCACACCGGGCTTGTAGGCGATGCCCAGGATCAGCACGCGGGCACCGGCGGTCGTCAGCCCCCGTGCCGCCAAGGCCTCCCGGGCCTTCGCGGCCACCCGGGCCGGGCGCTCGGCGATGGCCGTCATGGCCGCGTCCACGAGCGGGGACGCCACCTTCCTCGCGCGCAGCTGCCACAGCAGGTAGTGCGGGTCGCAGGGGATGCAGTGCCCTCCGACGCCGGCGCCCGGGTAGAAGGGCATGAACCCGTACGGCTTGGTGGCCGCGGCGTCGATGACCTGCCGGGGTTCGAGGGCGAACTCCAGGCAGCTCTCGCTCAGTTCGTTTGCCAACGCGATGTTGACGGCCCGGAAGGTGTTCTCCCAGAGCTTGCTCATCTCGGCGGCCTCGGGGCTGTCCACCCGGTGGACGGAGGGAGCGGTGCCGGCCAGCAGCGAGGCGGCGAGCTCGGTGCTGCGCGGGGTGAGGCCGCCGATGACTCGCGGGGTCCGGTCGGGGGAGTGGGAGGGGTTCCCGGGGTCGATCCGCTCGGGGGCGAACGCCACGAAGACGTCCTCGCCCGGCCGCAGCCCCCGTGCGGCGAGCGGCTCGACGAGCAGGTCACGCGTGGTGCCGACGTAGCTGGTCGAGGTGAGCACCAGGAGCTGCCCGGGGCGCGCGTGGCCCACCACCGACGCGCAGGCGGCGGTGAGCGCGCGCAGGTCCGGCCGGAGCAGTCCGTCGACCGGGGTCGGCACGCAGATGATCACCGCGTCCGCGTCCATGACCGCCGCCGGGTCGGCCGTCAGCCGGAAGGCCGGGTCGAGGAGCGCCGTCGTCAGCCGGCTGTGCTGGGAGGGCAGCAGATCGACCCGGCCGGACCGGATGTCGCCCAGCCGGGCCTCGCTCGTGTCCATGCCGATGACGGTGTGGCCCGCGGCGTGCAGGGAGAGGGCGGTGGGAAGTCCCACATATCCCATGCCGATGACGGCGACGTGGGCACGGCGCTCGTGCTGGCTCTGGGCAGGCAGGGTCGCGGCGGTCGTGGGCTCCGGGGACGGCGCGGCCGCGTGGGTGTCGGCGCCGCCCGGCGCATCGTCGTCCCGGGCCGTCGAACGGGCGGTCCGCCACGTGTCCTGGTGAGAGGCATGGGGTGTATTGCTGGCGATGTGCACGAACGAAACATGCCATTCCGTTTCTCTGTTCCGTCGTAACGGACGGAAGCACCCGCGTCCGGTCGGGCCGAGTTCACCCGTCCGGAACCCCTGTGCGTCCTAATGCGCAGGTGGAGCCGGGCGATATCCCGCCTTGCAGGCGGAATGTGACGGTCCGCTGTGACGAAAGTTTGCCGACTGGGTGACGGCTGCATGAAGGTCTTGATCTGGGCGCGTCAATCGAGCAGGGTTTCGAGGCAACCCCCGGAGATATTCCGGCCGAGGGTCAATCCCCCCACAAAGAATGACGAGGAGACCCCCTCTTCATGGCAATTCACAAGCGTGTCCGTTCGGTCAAGCTCACCGCAGCGATAACCGCGGTGGCTGCCGCCGCCGGCGTCACCCTGCTCACCACTCCCTTCGCGGGAGCAGCCCCGGCGCCCGCGATGGGCACCGTCTACGGCACGGACGCGGCGACCGCCGTCTCCGGCAGCTACATCGTCATGCTCGACGGGAAGGCCGACAAGGCCGACCTGGCCGAGGAGTACGGCGGCACGCTCCGGCGGAACTACCGCTCCGCCGTCAACGGCTTCTCGGCCGACGGGCTTTCGGAGACCGAGGCCAAGCGGCTCGCAGCCGACCCGGCCGTCTCGAAGGTCGTCCAGAACAAGAAGTTCCACATCGACGCCACCCAGGACAACCCGCCGTCCTGGGGTCTGGACCGGATCGACCAGGCCGGGACCGCCGGCGACGACGCGTACACCTACCCGGACGCCGCGGGCACGGACGTCACGGCGTACGTCATCGACACCGGTGTCCGTGTCACCCACAAGGACTTCGAGGGCCGGGCCACTTCGGGCTTCGACGCCGTGGACAACGACGACGACGCCGATGACGGCAACGGCCACGGCACCCATGTGGCCGGCACCATCGCGGGCGCGTCCCACGGTGTGGCCAAGAAGGCGAAGGTCGTGGCGGTCCGCGTCCTGGACGACGCGGGGTCGGGCACCACCGAGCAGGTCGTCGCCGGCATCGACTGGGTCACCACGAACCACAAGGGTCCGTCCGTCGCCAACATGAGCCTCGGCGGATCCGCGGACCCGGCCCTCGACGCCGCGGTGCAGAAGGCCATAGCCTCCGGCGTCACCTTCGCGGTCGCCGCGGGCAACGAGTCGAGCGACGCGGGCGAGGGCTCCCCCTCCCGCGTCCCCGAGGCCATCACCGTCGCCTCGTCCACGGTGGACGACGAGCAGTCGTCGTTCTCCAACTTCGGTTCGGTCGTGGACATCTACGCCCCCGGATCGGACATCACCTCCGCCTGGAACGACAGCGACGACGCCACGAACACCATCTCCGGTACGTCCATGGCGACCCCGCACGTCGTCGGCGCCGCCGCGGTCTACCTCGGCGGACACCCGGACGCCACCCCTGAGGAGGTCGCCGCGGCGCTCACCGGCGGAGCCACCCCGGACGCCGTCTCCAACGCGACCGAGGGCACGCCGAACAAGCTCCTGAAGATCGTCGAGTAGGCACAGCAGGACGAGCACGAAGGCCGCCGCGCCCTCCCCCACGGGGCGCGGCGGCCGCCGCGCGGAAGGATCTAGGGTGGGGGCATGAGCACGATGTACGCGGCGCTGCTGCGCGGGGTCAACGTCAGCGGCCACCGGCGGGTCCCCATGGCGGATCTCCGTCAACTGCTCGGCGAACTGGGGTACGAGGACGTCGCCACCCATCTGCAGAGCGGGAACGCCGTCTTCCGCAGTGCGTCGGACGACGAGGGAACCCTGAGCGCCGAGCTGGAGCGGGCGATCGAAGCCCGCTTCGGCTTCCCGGTCGACTGCCTAGTCCGTTCCGGCGCCTATCTCGCGGGCGTGGCGGAGGCCTGCCCCTTCCCGGCCGCGGATCTCGAGGCCAAGCAGCTGCATGTGACGTACTTCGACCAGGCGGTCGACGCCGCACGGTTCGCCTCGCTCGACGCCGGCGCCTTCCGCCCCGAAGAGTTCCGGCTCGGGGACAGGGCCCTGTATCTCTACGCGCCCGACGGGCTCGGCCGTTCCAAGCTCGCCGTCGCGCTCGGGCGGCCCGCCTTCACCCGCGGCCTCGTCGCCACCAGCCGCAACTGGAACACCGTGGTCAAACTTGTGGAGATGACACGTGAATGAGCCCTCGCCCGCCGTGGCCGCAGCCGTCGAGGGCGAGCTCCGCCTCCTCGATCCCGTGGTGCGGGCCTCCGCCGAGGTGCTGGCCACCCTCCTGCACCCCGAGTTCAGGGAGATCGGCACCAGTGGCCGGCTCTGGGAGCGGGACACGATCATCGCCATGCTCACCGACCCGGGCGCACAGCACCCCGGGCCGCTCACCGCGTCACGGATGCGGGGCGACCAGCTCGCGGCAGATCTGGTGCACCTCACCTTCGACACGGAGTCCAAAGGGCTGCGCTCGCACCGCAGTTCGCTGTGGCGGCTGAACGGGAGCCGCTGGCTGCTCTATTTCCACCAGGCCACGCCCTTCATCGACGATCCGTTCGCCGAGGTCTGAGCGCCGGCTTCCACCAGCGCCCTGCCACCACCCCCGCAGCACACACCGGTGCGGCGCCGCAAGGGTGCCGCCCCGGTCTGATCCGAGCCCGTAGTCCGGCCGGTTCCCGCCGGAAGGGCTGATTCCGGCCACCCGGAGCGCCCGGGCAAAACGCCGGTAAGCCGTCCGAACGGACGGCGCCCCGAAGAGCCCGCTCCGGGCCGTGGGCGCTCGTGCGCACCGGGCTCCCGGGCGGCCGGGGCGTGTGTGAACGCGATGCGCGTAGACAGCGGCCGAAGTCCGCCCCCCGTTCCGGGCTTTGCAGCAATTCGCTGCCCCTTCCCGTTCGGTGAGCGGACGCCGGAGTTCGGAGGTCACTCGCACGCAGGGCGGAGTCCACGGTCCGTTCGTCCTCCCCGGTCCGGAAGGCGACCTTGTCACCCGGTCAAGCGGAGTCAAGGATTCGAGGCGTGCGGTTGGCAGGTCCACGACGAGAAAACCCACTGGTCGCGGACAGCCGCACACCTCGGCCCGCCCACCCAGTGGGCCGGACACCCCCCAACGACGGAGGATCCTGTGACCTTCAAGCGCTTCGCCCCCCTCGGTTCACTCTCCAGACGTGCTCGCCTCATCGCCGCGACCTCCGGTCTGGTCACCGCCGTGGCGCTTGCGGCACCCACCGCGGTCGCTCAGGCGGCCCCGGACACCGTGACGAAGGCCGAGCTGGCCGACGCCAGTGCCGCCGTGCGCGGTGCCGACATCGCCGGAACCGCCTGGTACACCGAGGCCGGCACCGGCAAGGTCGTCGTGACCGTCGACAGCACGGTCACCGCCGCCGAGATCGCCACGATCAAGAAGTCGGTCACCGACTCGGGCGCGAAGGCCGACGTCAACCGCACCGAGGGCACGTTCAACAAGCTCATCGCGGGCGGCCAGGCCATCTACGCCGGCGGCGGCCGCTGCTCCCTCGGCTTCAACGTCCGCAGCGGCAGCACCTACTACGCGCTGACCGCCGGACACTGCACCGAGATAGGCAGCACCTGGTACACCAACTCGGGCCAGACCACCACCCTCGGTACGCGGGCCGGCTCCAGCTTCCCGACCAACGACTACGGCCTCATCCGGCACAGCAACGCCGCCGCCGCCGACGGCCGGGTCTACCTCTACAACGGCAGCTACCAGGACATCACCTCCGCCGCCAACCCGAGCGTCGGCCAGTCCGTCAAGCGCAGCGGCTCCACCACCGGAGTCCACAGCGGCACCGTCACCGGCCTGAACGCGACGGTGAACTACGGCGGTGGCGACATCGTCTACGGCCTGATCCAGACCAACGTCTGCGCCGAGCCCGGCGACAGCGGCGGCTCGCTCTTCTCCGGCTCCACGGCCCTCGGCCTCACCTCGGGCGGCAGCGGCAACTGCTCCTCGGGCGGCACCACCTTCTTCCAGCCCGTCGTCGAGGCCCTCAACGCCTACGGCGTGAGCGTCTTCTAGCACGCGCGGGTACGACTGACGGGCCGCGCTCCCCGAGCGCGGCCCGTCGCCGTACCCGCCTCCCGCCCGGGACGGCACTGTGCGAGGCTCGCGGGCATGCGCTACATCATCGTGGGAACGGGCGCCGTCGGCGGCGCCATGGGCGGACGGCTCGCGGAAGCGGGCCACGAGGTGGTGCTCGTCGCACGAGGGGCACAGTACGAAGCCCTGCGTGACGACGGACTGCGCCTCACCACCCCCGGAGGCACCCGCACCCACCGCCTCCCCGTCGCCGACGGCCCCGAGGCGGTCGGCCTCGGTCCGGACGACGTCCTCGTCCTCGCGGTCAAGACGCAGGACAGCGTCGCCGCGCTCGACGCCTGGAGCCCCCGTCCCGTACGGGGAGGCGGCACGGCGGGGGAGCGACTGCCCCTGATCTGCGCGCAGAACGGCGTCGAGAACGAACGCCTGGCACTGCGCCGCTTCCGCCGGGTCTACGGCTGCTGCGTCTACCTTCCGGCGACCTTCGTGGAGCCGGGCAGGGTCTCCGCGCCCTGCACCCCGCTCACCGGCATCCTGCACCTCGGCCGCTACCCCTCGGGCACCGACGACACGGTGCACGCCGTCGCGGCGGACTGGGAGAAGGCGAAGCTGGCGGCGCCCGTCGTGCCCGACGTGATGCGGTGGAAGTACGCCAAGCTGCTGTCCAACCTCGCCAACGCGGTCGAGGCCGTGACCGGTGTGCCGGTCGGCCCGGACGCGTCCGCCCTGTTCGACCGGGCCCGCGCGGAGGGAGAAGCCGTGCTCGCCGCGGCAGGCATCGAGGCAACCGGGAAGGCGGAGCAGGAAGCTGTCCGCGGCGACCGGATCCGCTTCGGGCCCTCAGACGGCACCGAGCGCGGCGGGGGTTCGTCCTGGCAGAGCCTCAGCCGGGGCACGGGCACCATCGAGACCGATCACCTCAACGGCGAGATCGTCCTGCTCGGCCGGATGCACGGCATCCCGACACCCGTGAACGAGGTGCTGCGGCGCACCGCGAACTCCTTCGCCCGGGAGAGACGCGCCGCCGGATCGATGACGGCGGCCGAGCTCACCGCCCTGGTGGACGCGGAGGGCTGAACGGCTGTCGCCTTTCTTCAAGACCGGGCGCCCGGGCGGAACGCAGGGTGGGGTGTATGAGGAACGAGTACGCGTACATGACCGAATGCGCCGCCGAGTCCGCCCGGACGGCCCGGGGCGTCGGAGCCACCCTGCCGGTTTCCGCCCCGACCCCCTGCCACGGATGGGACCTGCGGGAACTCGTCAACCACTGGGTGCTCTACAGTGCCCACGGCCTGGAGTGCCGGGCCCTGCGCACCCCCATCCCCGACGAGCTGACGGAACGTGACTTCACGGCCGACGCCGACTGGCCCGAGCAGTACGCCGCCCAGCTGGAGAAGGCGGTCGCCTCCTGGTCCGACCCCGCGGTCTGGGAGGGCGGCATCGACACCGGGCACGGCTCTACCCCGGCCCCTGATATCGCGGGGATGCTCATCATGGAGACCGCACTGCACGGCTGGGACGTGGCCCGCGCCACCGGACAGGAGTTCCGGCTCTCCGGCCCGGCGGCGCGCTACCTCCTGGAGACCGTCGAGGGCACGGCCGCCCTCTACCGGCAGTACGAGGGCTTCGCCGGTGAAGTCACCCTGCCCGAGGGGGCGTCCGACTTCGAGCGCGCGCTGGCCCTCAGCGGCCGCGACCCGCGCGGAGACCGGCCGGCCTGACGCCCGCGGGCACCGGTGGCCCACCGCCAAGGGGGCCGAATGGCCCAGATCTGCGGGCCACCGGCTCCCTAGGCTTCACGCATGAGCACCCACGTGAACAAGACATCGGGCAGCGTGGCCGTCGACTTCTACTTCGACCCCGCCTGCCCGTTCGCCTGGATCGCATCCCGCTGGATGCTGGAGGTGGAGCGGCAGCGCGAGATCGAGCTCCGCTTCCACGTCATGAGCCTCTTCCTGCACAACACGGGCAACGACCTGCCCGACTGGTACCGCGAGCTCGTCGACAAGTCGATCGGACCGGTGAGGGTCGCCGCCGCCGCGGCGGCCGGCCACGGTCCGGGCGTCCTCCGGGACCTCTACACCGCCCTGGGCACCCGTATCCACCGCGAGAAGAACGAGGACTTCGACGCAGTCGTCGCCGAGTCTCTCGCCGAACTGGGCCTGCCCGCCGCCCTGGCGGACGCGGCGCACACGGACACGTACGACGAGGCCGTACGCCGCAGCCACGACCGGGGGAAGGACCCGGCGGCCGGTTCCTACGTGGGAACCCCCACGATCCATGTCGACGGCACCGTCTGGTTCGGACCGGTGCTCAACTCCGCCCCGCGCGGTGAGGAGGCGGGGCGGATCTTCGACAGCTTCCGCGTCCTGGCCGGCCACCCGGACTTCTTCGAGCTGAAGCGGGAGCGCACCGGCAGCCTGGACCTGGGCCGGTAGCGCGTCGTCAGCACCGTGCGCCCTCGCCTTCCGGCACGTCGACGGGGAACAGGAGCGAGCACCGGCTGCTCTCCCGCATCACGACGAACCGGCGAGGAAAGCCCCGACCGGCTGTGCGTTCACATGGAAACCATCGCCGCGACCGCAATCCGCGAAGGTCTCGCAGCCGAATCTTTTCAGTCATTCCTACCGACGTCCCGCACGGCGAACCACCCTTGAACGGCAGTCCGCAAATCGGCTCACTATCCTGATATAAGCGCCAGAAGTGCAAAGATTCGACATGTCAGGTACGGCGAGTCCCGTTCGTGATCCGCCAAGGCGTGCACGCGTTGTGCGGAGGCTTCACTCGACGGGGAGAGGCGCGGCCGTAAGGCCCGGAAGTCGACCTCCAGTTCAAGCCAAAGCGTCCCGACTTCGCACGTCGTGTGCGATGCGTCACAGACTCGTCGGTCCTCTGTGAATAACTTGTGACCTTCATCCGGAAGACGCGTGACGATCTCGAATTCCGGGGTCGAACGCCAGCGGGAATGGCTGCCTTTGTCCACGAAGAACATGACCTGCCCCGGGCTTCCCGCTGCCCCCCTTCCGCTGCGTGAACTCCGGCCGCGTGCCCGCCGGTTCGCGACCCTGTACGGAGCCCGACGGGACCTGCACGTTCATGTGGGTCGGGGGGCACCGGATCCGGAGGAGCCCTGCTCACCGGTGCCACCTGTGCGCGCCCAGGGGGAGTCGCCTGACCGGATCGTCACGGAAGGCGCCTGAAGGCTCCCGGAGGCCTCGTCGTGCCGGGTGCCGGGTGCCGGGTAGAGGTGGCGTGCCACGCCTTGACTCGTCGACCAGGCGCTCGACAGCGTCGCACTCCTCGTGGAGGCCGGCGTCCTGAGTGACGGGTCGGCGACTCCGGCGGCCCTTCCTCCTCCGGTGGGCGGGCCTTGTCCCGCTGTCGCACGGCTAAGCCTTCGAGGGGGCCGGCCCGGTCGGAGTCAGATCTCGACCGCGTACCCCGGGGCCGCATCCATCCTCGCGATGTTCACGCCGTCCAACACGCCCTCGTTGAGGCTGCCCGGTCGTTCGTCGTGACCGGTTTCGATCTCGCCAGTTCCCAGCACGTTTCGAAGAGTTGAAGGAGCGGATTGCCGCCATGGCTGACGAAATGGTTCTCCAGGCCCAGAAATGGGTCAACGCGACGTACAAGAGTGTCGCCGGTTACAACTCCGTGACGGAGGACGGGAAGACCGGATGGAACACCATGTACTCCCTGACCCGGGCGTTGCAGCATGAACTCGGGATCACCGCGCTCTCCAACGCTTTCGGACCCACCACGTTGGCGATGCTGGCGGCCAGGGGGGACGTCACCGTCGGTGAGTCGAACAAGAACATAGTCAAGATCATCCAGTGCGGCCTCTTCTGCAAGGGGTACAGCGCCGGCGCCATCGACGGGGAGATGTCGAACTCCACGCTGGTCGGCTTCAAGGCGATGATGGAGGACATGGGAATTTCGCCGGAAGAGATCGGCAATTTCCTGCCGGCCAAGGTGTTCAAGGCCTTGCTCACCATGGATGCCTACATCTTCCTGTCCGGCGGCCTGGAGCAGATCCGCCTCATGCAGCGGTGGCTCAACGCCCGCTACTGGAAGAAGTCGACCTTCTTCATCGGCCCGGCCGACGGCTTCTTCTCCCGGGACGTCCAGCAGGCGCTGATGAAGGGCATCCAGTACGAGGCCGGTATTCCCGAAGGTTCGGTCAACGGCGTCTTCGGTCCCGCCACGGAAACGAGCCTGAGGTCCCACACGCTCGCCGAAGGCGACTCCGGCACATGGGTGCAGCTGTTCTCCGCCGCCTGTGTGGCGAACGGCCCCTCCAACACGAGTGGCGACATCGCCAGCTTCAGCTACGAGTTCGGCCCGAAGCTGAAGAGCTGGGTGACGAAGTTCCAGAGCTTCTCCGCTCTCAGTGACTCGGGTAAGGCCGACTTCGACACCTGGGCGCAGTTGCTGGTCTCCTACGGCAACCCCGACCGGTCGGTCAACTGCTGTGACACCCGCTTCACCATCACCTCCTCCCGGGCGAAGGCGCTCTACGCCGCCGGCTACCGTGCGGTGGGCCGCTATCTCGACGAGCCGGCCGAGAGCACGCTGAACAAGGAGATACAGCCCGGAGAGCTGGAAGCGATCTTCTCCGCCGGTCTGAACGTCATCCCGTTGTGGCAGTACGACGCGCGGAAGCTCGCGGACTTCTCGTATCCCAACGGCTTCTCGCACGGGCGCATGGCTCACGAACGGGCTGAGGGGTACGGGTTCAACCGGAGCACGGTGATCTACTTCGCGGTCGACTACGACGCCACGCAAGCGGAGATGGACAAGATCGTCGACTACTTCCTCGGCGTGAACGACGCCTTGAAGAGCAATGGCAGCAAGTACATCACCGGTGTGTACGGTTCGCGGAACGTGTGCGCCAGCGTCTCCGGAGGCGCCTACGTGCCGTACGCGTACGTCTCCGGCATGTCCTACGGATTCTCGGGCAACCTCGGATTCCCCCTCCCGCAGAACTGGACGTTCAACCAGATCAAGGAGTTCGAGTTCAGCGCGGGTTCGGACACCTTCGCCTTGGACCGGGTGGCACACCGCCCCGGCTCGGACTTCGGCCAGAGCTCGGTCAACCAGTCGGGAAGCTCCTCGGTCGACGAGTTCCTGGCGTACGTCCAGAAGGTGTACGACGCAGCCGTCGCGTACGGAAAGGGCAACGCCAACGAACTGTGCCTGCAGTTCATGCGCTGGGACAAGTACACCGACTCCCGTTGGGGATCGCTGTTCGGTGATGTGGACAGTGCGTTCATCCAATTCGCTGTCGACCGGGGACTCGGCCGTGCGAGGGACCAGGCGTACACAGACCCGTCGATGGGTGTCACCATCAGCCCGGACCACCTGATCGCCAGTGCCGCAGGCTACTTCCTGAAGGGGAACGCCGGCGTCGGCAAGGCGAATCGTGCCGAGCTCGCCAGCTGGGGCGGGGACCTCCTCACGTTCTACGGCGAATGGAGCCGTTCGGACAACGCGTCCCCACTGGACTTCTGCCGCAAGAACCTGGCCAGGCCGGACGTCGCGTCCACGTTCTCGCTGAGCGACCTGATCGAGGACATAGACGGGTTCACCGTCGCGACGAAGCTGAAGGCCGGCGGCACGAACATCGTCACCGAACTCAGGAAGATCCTGGTCGGTGGGGGGCACCTGACGCGTTTCAGCGACTTCAGCGCGGCCAGGTTCGGCAACACCACCGACGGGGCCAAGAAGACGGCGAAGGCGTTTCTCGAGGACCAGATCGACGACACTCTGCTGTCGAGTACGCGTGCACTGCTGATCCAGCGGAACTGCCCGCTCTTCAAGGAGCCCTGGAACGAGTCCGACTCCGTGATGGACGAGTTCTACCGGGGATTCGCCGAAGTTCTGCAGCGTCTCATCGACCAGGAGGTGTGAAGCAGTTGGCTCCGCCGACGGACCGCCCTCGTCGTACCGAATCCCACGGAGAACCACGCGGTCCCGCGTGACCGCGAAACAGGATCAGGAGAGGGAAGAGCAATGCCGGCACCTTTGATGGGCCTGTTCCTCCTCATCAGCGTGGCGGCGGTGGCGGCGTGCATCCTGGTGATCGTTCTCATGCTGAGAAACCCACCGCGCTCGCTGTCCAGGATCTGTGCGCTTCTTGCCCTGGCCTTCGGTTTCTCGGCCACGTCCGTGTACTGCTACGGCTGGCTCTCCGTCACTCTGGGCGGGCCGTTCCCGGAGCTCTGCGAGGACAGGAACGCGTCCGGCGCCCAGTTGGCGAGCCTGCAGCAGGACTACTGGCCGCTTCGTAACGCCTGCATCTATTCCGACGGCTCGACGGTGGAGCACCTTTCCACATCGATCAACGTGTTCGTCCAGGTGCCTGCTGGTCTTGCCGTCGCCATGACCTGTGCCGCCGCGTTCCTGTACCGGCGGGCCCGACACATTCCCGGAGGGACCTCATGACCATCGCATACTCGCGTCGCACCATACTCAAGCAGTTCACCGGCGTCGCTGCCGGAGCCGCGCTGGTCTCCGGTGGAGGCGCACTGCTGGCCCCCGCCACCGCCGTCGCCGCGGACACCACGTGGCGCAGATCGACCTCGGCGAACGGCTGGGCCATTCCGAACGCCCGCTCGTCGTCCACCGGGACCTTCGACATCCAGGGAACCGGCCTGACCGTCGTCCTTCGCGAAGGAGACACCGCGACGGTCCTGGCCTATCTGGCACAGCGCTTCCACTACGACGTCGCCCGGCTGGAGGACGAGCGCGGTGAGATCGTCGGATATCGCGCCGATGGCGAGGTCAGGGCGGACTTCGAGTCCAACCACCTGTCAGGAACCGCACTGGCGCTGTACCCGGAAATCTATCCGCTGGGCGTCACGGGCAACTTCTTCCCGTACCAGGTCACGGCGATCCGGGACATCCTCGCGGAGCTCGGAGGCGTGGTGAAGTGGGGCGGTGACATGAAGCCCGCCATGGAATCCATGTTCTTCATCGACGTGCCGCCGGAGTCGCAGCAGCTCAAGCAGGTCGCAGCGAAGCTCAGGGAGTGGCAGATCACTCCGAGCAAGGGCGCCGGGACTCAGAACGTGGAGGACCCCGAGCGCATCAAGGCGTCGAAGGCACTGGCGAGGAGCCAGAAGGCCTGAGCGCTCCGGCCGGGGATCGTCCCCTGCCGGTCGAGGCGGGCGCCGAGACGGGTGCGGCCACCGTCGAACATCGTCTGTGGTGAGGACTCACGAAACGGCCTCACCGCGGACGTGTGCCGCTGCGAACCTGCACGCAGCCATGCCGAGCGTGGGCCGGACCCGCGACAGCCCCTAGGCGCTGACCGCCCCGGCCAGCGGGACACGCGCCTCGTCGTAACGGGTCAGCAGCAGGCGGGCCAGCGCGGGGGACGGGCCGAGTACGCCGGAGAGCACGTCGGCCCCCGCCTCCTCGGCACCGGCCGCGATGCGGTCGGGGAGACGGCCCGGCGCGATGACGTACGGCGCGACCGCGACCCGTCGTACGCCGTCGGCCCGCAGGGCCCGCACCACGTCCGCGGTGCGGGGAAGAGATGCGGAGGCGAACGCAGGCCGCACGGCGCACCAACCGGTGTGCCGCAGCTCCCGCGCGATTTCAGCGATCACTGCGATCGCCTCCGGGTCGGTGGAGCCCGCCGAGGCCAGGACCAGCCCGGTCGAGCTCTTGTCGCCGGGGGTGACCCCGGCCTCGTGCAGCCGCTGCTCCAGCGCCGCGTTCAGCAGCGGGGACGGGCCGAGGACGTCGGCCTGGCTGATCCGCAGCCGGGGAAGCCGCGTGCGGGCCTCGTGCAGCACCGACGGGATGTCCGACTTGGCGTGGAACGCGCGGGTCAGCAGCAGCGGAAGCGCCACGACCTCCTCCGCGCCCTCGGCGGCCAGCCGCTCCAGCACCCTGGGCACCGAAGGGGCGTTGAACTCCAGGAAACCCGTCTCCACGCGCAGCCCGGGCCGCGACGACCGTACCCGCGCGGTGAGCGCGTGGACGGTCGCCGCGTGCCGCGGGTCGCGGCTGCCGTGGGCGATGACGAGGAGGACAGGGGCAGGCATGGGAACTCAGCTCTTGACCAGGAGACCGCGGCTGCGCAGCACCCGCCGCTCCAGCGGGCTGAAGATCAGCAGGTCGATCGCGATCCCGACGAACAGGATGAGGAGGATAGCCAGGAAGATCCCCGGCATGTCGAAGTTGTTCCGGCCGTTCTCCAGCAGCTGGCCGAGCCCCAGGCCCAGGTCGGGCGAGGACGCGATGATCTCGGCGGCCATCAGCGAGCGCCAGGAGAACGCCCAGCCCTGCTTGAGGCCCGCCAGATAACCGGGCAGCGACGCCGGCAGGACGATGTGGATCGTCCCGCGCAGCCCCGTCGCCCCGATCGTGCGGCCCGCGCGCAGGAACAGCGGCGGCACCTGGTCGACACCGGAGACCAGACCGTTGGCCACGGACGGGACCGCGCCGAGCAGGATCACCGCGTACATCGTCTTGTCATCGAGGCCGAGCCAGATGATGGCCGGCGCCACCCATGCCACGGACGGCAGGGACTGCAGCCCGGACAGGATCGGGCCGATCGCCGCCCGTACCACCTTCACCCGCGCCACCAGCAGCCCCAGCGGGGTGCCGATCGCGACGGCCATCACGAAGCCGAGCAGACCGCGGGACACGCTGGTCCAGATGACCTCCAGCAGGGTGCCCTGCGCCCACATGTCGGTCAGGCTCTCCCAGACCGCTGAGGGCGGCGGAAGCTTGTAGTCGTCGGTGACCTTCGCCCAGACCAGGAGCTGCCAGACGAGGACCACCAGCACGACCGCGACGACCGGCGGCAGGACCTTGTTGAGCAGGACCTCGCGGGTCGGCGTCCGGCGTACCTGTACGGCGTCGAGCGCGTCGAGGCCGGCCTCGAGCCCCGCCAGGTCGTCGGCCTTCGTTTCAGTGCTGGCCATGTCGGCGGATCTCCCCACGCAGTTGTTCGGTGATCTCGACGGACAGCTCCGCCACGGCGGTGTCCTCGATGCGGCGCGGCTGCTCGATGTCGACCGTCCACTCCCGGGCGATCCGTCCCGGACGCGACGAGAGGAGGACGACGCGCTCGGCGAGCCGTACCGCCTCGCGGACGTTGTGGGTGACGAAGAGGACGGAGGCGTTCGTCTCGCGCCAGATCCGGGTCAGTTCGTCGTGCAGCACGTCGCGTGTGATGGCGTCGAGCGCGGCGAACGGCTCGTCCATCAGCAGCAGCTGGCTGTCCTGGGCGAGCGCACGGGCCATCGCGACCCGCTGGCGCATCCCGCCCGAGAGCTCGTGCACCCGCTTCCCGTACGCCCCGCCGAGGCGTACCAGTTCGAGCAGCCGTTCCGCCTCGGGGCGGCGGTCCGACTTCGGTACCCCCCGCATCCGCAGGGCGAGTTCGATGTTCTTCCCCGCGGTCAGCCACGGGAAGAGGGCGTGCTCCTGGAACATCAGGGCCGGCCGCCCGCCGGGGGTCTCGATGGACCCCGCGGTCGGGCGGTCGAGTCCCGCGACCAGGTTGAGAAGCGTGGACTTGCCGCACCCGGACGCTCCCAGGAGGGTGACGAACTCACCCGGAGCGACATCGAGTGTGATGTCGTCCAGGACGAGCTGCTGCCCCGTCGGTCCGGCGAAGGACTTGGAGACATGCGTGATGCGAGCGGCGTAGTCGACCGCTGCTCGGTCCTCGGCCTTGGTGAGGGTGGTGGTCGCCATGGTCGTCACCTCCTGGGAAACGTCAGAATCCTGGTGCGGTCGGGTGGGCTACTTGACGCCGAGACCGGCGTCGGCGACCTCGGGCTGTCCCGCGGCCTTCAGGATCTTGTTCAGCGGCTTCAGGTTGTAGATGCCGCTGAGGTCGGGCTTCTCCAGCAGACCGGCCTTGACCGCGTGGTCCGCCTGCGCCTGGAGCGTGGCCGCCAGCGGGTCGTCGGTGATCTGGATGGACTTCCACGCCGGGTCGAGGACCTCGGCGGGCAGCGCCTTCCCGCTGAGCTTCTCCAGTGCGGTGTTGGCCGACGCCTTCGCCTTGTCCGGGTTGGCGTTGATCCACTTGTTGGTGTTCACCGTGCCGCGCAGCACCGCGTCCACGACGTCCGGGTGCTCGGAGAGGAACTTCTGCGACACGATGATGTTCGTGATGACGAACTTGTCGTCCGGCCACAGCTTCGACTCGTCGAGCAGGACCTTGCCGCCCTCGGCGACCAGCTTGGAGGCGGTCGGCTCGGGGACCCAGGCACCGTCCAGCGAACCCGACTTGAAGGCGTCCGGGGTCACCTTGTTGTCCGAGCGGACCACGGAGACGTCGCCCTTGCCGCTCTGGGCGTCGACCTTCCAGCCCTTCTCGGAGATCCAGTTGAGGAACGCCACGTCCTGGGTGTTGCCGAGCTGCGGGGTGGCGATCTTCTTGCCCTTGAGGTCGTCCAGGGTCTTGATCTTCTTCGGGTCGACGACGAGCTTCACGCCCCCGGAGGCCGAGCCGCCGATGATCCGCAGGCTCTGGCCCTGCGACTTGGCGTAGCCGTTGATCGAGGGGGAGGGGCCGATGAAGCCGATGTCGATCGAACCCGCGTTGAGCGCCTCGATCTCGGAGGGCCCGGCGTTGAACGTCGAGGGCTTGACCGAGGTGCCGCCCAGCTCCTTGGCGATGATGCCTTCCTGGATACCGACCAGGGCGGTGGCGTGCGTGAGGTTCGGGAAGTATCCGATCTTCACGGTGTCCGCCGAGAGCTTCTTCCCGTCGGCGGAGACGTTCGACTTCGCGGCGTCGTCGTCCTTCGCCTCGGAGCCGTAGCCGCAGGCGGTGGCTGCCACGGCGAGCAGCGGCAGAGCGGCGGCAGCGGCGAGACCGCGGCGCAGAGTGGTACGGGTGGCAGGCACGGGAGGTTTTCCCCTCGTTGGCCCGGTGCTCACGTCCCCCTGGGATCAGGTGGCGCGGCCGGGTGGTCGGCAGGTCTTCGTCTGAACTGGCGGTGCGGGTGGTACGAGCGGGCGCGCAGGCAGTGCGCGTACGTCATCACGCACATCGCCCGACCCCGCCCTGGCCGCTGCCGAGGGCACCGCTGCCGACCCGGCCGCCCTCTTTCGCGAAGGTCGAGAAGAAATCGGTGATCATCAGAAGTCCCACTCCGCGTCCTCGGCCGAGGTGTCCGCGTCCGGAGCGGCCTCGGTGACGGCGGCGAACGAGGCGCCCGCCATACCGGCGCTCAGCGTCGTGCCGTCGGCGGGGTCGATGAGGAGGAAGGAGCCGGTGCGCCGTGAGTCCGCGTAGGCGTCGAGCGCGAGGGGCTCGGCGGTGCGCACGACGACGCGGCCGATGTCGTTGGCGACGAGCTGCCCGGGGGCCGGGTGCTGGGAGAGGTCGTCCAGGGTCAGCCGCGACGGGATGTCCTTGACGATCGCCTTGACCGTGCGGGTCGTGTGCTTGAGGAGCACGCGCTGGCCGACGGTGAGCGGCTGGTCGGCCACGTGGCAGACGGTCGCCTCGACGTCCTGGGTGGTGGCGGGCGTGTCCGATGCCGGCGCGATCAGGTCGCCGCGGGAGACGTCGATGTCGTCGGCCAGCCGGATCGTCACGGACTGCGGTGCCCAGGCGATGTCGACGCTCTCGCCGAGCGCGTCGATCCCCTCGATCGTCGTGGTGCGCCCGGACGGCAGCACCGAGACCGTCTCGCCGACCCGGAACACCCCGGCGGCGATCTGACCGGCGTAACCGCGGTAGTCGGGGAGCTCGGCGCTCTGCGGGCGGATCACGTACTGCACGGGGAAGCGCGCGTGGCAGGCGGTGAGGTCGTGGCTGACCGGAACCGTCTCCAGGTGCTCCAGGACCGTCGGGCCGCCGTACCAGTCCATGTGGGCGGACGGCTCCACGACGTTGTCGCCGGCCAGGGCGGAGATCGGGATCGCGGTGATCTCCGGGACGCCGAGGGAGGCGGCGTACGCGGTGAACTCCTCGGCTATCGAGGCGAACACGGGCTCCGCGTAGTCCACGAGGTCCATCTTGTTCACGGCGAGGACGACGTGCGGGACGCGCAGGAGCGCGGCGACCGCCGCGTGGCGGCGGGTCTGCTCGACCACGCCGTTGCGGGCGTCGACCAGCACGACGGCCAGCTCGGCGGTGGAGGCGCCGGTGACCATGTTGCGGGTGTACTGCACGTGGCCGGGGGTGTCGGCGAGGATGAACCGGCGCCGGGGCGTGGCGAAGTAGCGGTAGGCGACGTCGATGGTGATGCCCTGCTCGCGCTCGGCGCGCAGGCCGTCGGTGAGCAGCGCCAGGTCGGGTGCGTCCTGGCCGCGGCCCAGCGAGGCCTGGGTGACGGCTTCGAGCTGGTCGGTGAGGACCGACTTGGAGTCGTGCAGCAGACGTCCGACGAGGGTGGACTTGCCGTCGTCGACCGACCCGGCCGTGGCGAAGCGCAGCAGGGTGGTGGCCGACAGCTCGGTGATGGTGGTCATGTTTAGAAGTACCCCTCGCGCTTGCGGTCTTCCATCGCGGCCTCGGACATCTTGTCGTCGGCGCGTGTCGCGCCCCGCTCGGTGAGGCGGGAGGCGGCGATCTCGGTGATGACGGCGTCCAGGGTGGTGGCGTCGGAGTCGACGGCGCCGGTGCAGGACATGTCGCCGACGGTGCGGTAGCGGACCTGGCGGGTCTCGGTCTTCTCGTGCTCCTTGGGGCCGCCCCATTCGCCGGCGGTGAGCCACATGCCGGAGCGGCTGAAGACCTCACGCTCGTGGGCGAAGTAGATCTCCGGGAGCTCGATGCCCTCACGCTCGATGTACTGCCAGACGTCGAGCTCGGTCCAGTTGGAGATGGGGAAGACGCGGACGTGCTCGCCGGGGGCGTGGCGGCCGTTGTAGAGCTGCCACAGCTCGGGGCGCTGGCGGCGCGGGTCCCACTGGGAGAACTCGTCGCGCAGCGAGAAGACCCGCTCCTTGGCCCGCGCCTTCTCCTCGTCGCGGCGCCCGCCACCGAACACGGCGTCGAAGCGGTGCTGCTGGATGGCCTCGGTGAGTGGGACCGTCTGCAACGGGTTGCGCGTGCCGTCCGGGCGCTCGCGGAGCTTCCCGGCGTCGATGTACTCCTGGACGGAGGCGACGTGCAGGCGCAGCCCGTGCTTCTCGACGGTGCGGTCGCGGTATTCGAGGACCTCGGGGAAGTTGTGCCCGGTGTCCACGTGCAGGAGCGTGAAGGGGATGGGCGCGGGGGCGAACGCCTTCAGCGCGAGGTGCAGCATCAGGATCGAGTCCTTGCCGCCGGAGAAGAGGATCACCGGCCGCTCGAACTCACCCGCCACCTCACGGAAGATGTGCACCGCCTCCGACTCCAGGGAGTCCAGGTGGCTCAGCGCGTACGGGTTGACGGTGCCATCCGGCACGGTGGCGACGGTGCTCACGCCAGGCCCCTCTCGGTGAGCAGCGCACGAAGCGCCGCTGCGGACTCCTGCACGGTCTGCTGGTGCGACTCGATCCGCAGATCCGGCGACTCGGGCGCCTCGTAGGGGTCGTCGACCCCGGTGAGACCGCTGATCTCGCCCGCGGCCTGCTTGGCGTACAGCCCCTTCACATCGCGCTCGGAGCACACCTCGACCGGGGTCGCGACGTGCACCTCCAGATACGCGGTGCCCTCCTGCTGATGACGCTTGCGCACCGCGTCACGGCTGTCGGCGTACGGCGCGATGACGGGGACGAGGGCCTTCACGCCGTTGGCGGCCAGCAGTTCGGCGACGAAGCCGATCCGCTGGACGTTGGTGTGCCGGTCCTCGCGGGAGAAGCCGAGGCCCGCGGAGAGGAACTCCCGGATCTCGTCGCCGTCGAGCACCTCGACCCGGTGCCCGTCCGCGCGCAGCCGCCCCGCCAGCTCGTAGGCGATGGTGGTCTTGCCGGCGCTCGGCAGACCGGTGAGCCAGACGGTGGCTCCCGTCTCCGTCACGCTCATCGATATCTCCTGATCAGTCGTCATCAGCCGTGCAGCCCGCATTCGGTCTTGCCGCGCCCGGCCCAGCGGCCGGCCCGTGCGTCCTCGCCCTCCAGCACCCGCCGGGTGCAGGGCGCGCAGCCGACGGAGGCGTAGCCGTCCATCAGCAGCGGGTTGGTCAGTACGCCGTGTTCGGCCACGTAGGCGTCCACGTCCTCCTGGGCCCACCGGGCGATCGGCGAGACCTTGACCTTGCGGCGCTTCTCGTCCCAGCCCACGACCGGGGTGTTCGCCCGGGTGGGGGACTCGTCGCGGCGCAGGCCGGTCGCCCAGGCCGCGTAGGCGGTCAGTCCCTCCTCGAGGGGCTTGACCTTCCGCAGCGCGCAGCACAGGTCGGGGTCGCGGTCGTGCAGCTCCGGTCCGTACTCGGCGTCCTGCTCGGCCACCGACTGGCGCGGCGTCAGCGTGATGAGGTTGACGTCCATCACGGCACCCACCGCGTCCCGCGTGCCGATGGTCTCCTCGAAGTGGTAGCCGGTGTCCAGGAAGACCACGTCCACACCGGGGAGGACCTGGGAAGCCAGGTGCGCGACGACCGCGTCCTCCATGGAGGACGTGACGCAGAAGCGCTTGCCGAACGTGTCGGCCGCCCACCTCAGGATGTCGAGAGCCGAGGCGTCCTCCAGGTCGCGCCCGGCGCGCACCGCCAGATCCTTCAGGGCCTCGTCGGTGAGCTCGGCAGCGTGCAGAGTGTCCGTCATGTCCCGTCCCCTTCTACGTCGTCGCGCTTGAGTCCCCGGGTCAGGAGACCCACGAACTTCAGCTGGAACGCGCGGTTGCAGGAAGCACATTCCCAGGCGCCGTGCCCGGTCTCGTGCGGGCGGAGGTCCTCGTCGCCGCAGTACGGGCAGTAGAACGGCGCGGCTCGTTCGCTCATGTCAGCGACTCCGCGTCGGCGCGGGCCGCCCACGTCGCGAAGCGCTCGCCGTCCTCGCGCTCCTCCTGGAACTTACCGAGCACCCGCTCGACGTAGTCCGGGAGTTCGGCCGAGGTGACCTTGAGGCCGCGGACCTTGCGGCCGAAAC
The DNA here is from genome assembly GCF_042667905.1 of Streptomyces sp. NPDC057287. NCBI lineage: Bacteria > Bacillati > Actinomycetota > Actinomycetes > Kitasatosporales > Streptomycetaceae > Streptomyces > Streptomyces sp. NPDC057287. The sequence continues at coordinate 144,693 of NZ_JBHUYV010000012.1, forward strand.
CGGCCTCCAGGCCGAGCGCGCCGCCCAGGTGCACCTGGTAGCCCTCGACCTGGTTGCCGTCGCCGTCCAGCATGAGCTGGCCCTTGAGGCCGATGTCCGCGGTCTGGATGCGGGCGCAGGCGTTGGGGCAGCCGTTGATGTTGATGGAGAGCGGCTCCTCGAAGTCCGGCATGCGGCGCTCCAGTTCGTCGATGAGCGCGGCACCCCGCGCCTTCGTCTCGACGATCGCCAGCTTGCAGAACTCGATACCGGTGCAGGCCATCGTGCCGCGCCGGAAGGGGGAGGCGTTCACCTGGAAGCCGAGTGCCTCCAGCCCTGCGGTCAGCGACTCGATCCGGTCCTGCTCGACGTCCAGGACGAGCATCTTCTGCTCGACGGTGGTGCGGACCCGGCCCGAGCCGTGTGCCTCGGCCAGGTCGGCGATCTTGGCCAGGGTCGAGCCGTCCACCCGGCCGACGCGCGGCGCGAAGCCCACGTAGAAGCGCCCGTCCTGCTGCGCGTGCACACCGATGTGGTCGCGCCAGCGGGAGGAGGGCTGCGCGGGCGGCGGTCCGTCCAGCATCGGGCGCTTGAGGTACTCGTCCTGAAGGATCTGGCGGAACTTCTCGGGCCCCCAGTCGGCCATCAGGAACTTCAGGCGGGCACGGGTGCGCAGCCGGCGGTAGCCGTAGTCGCGGAAGATCCCGACGACACCGGCCCACACGTCGGCGACCTCGTCCAGCGGCACCCAGGCGCCCAGCCGTTCGGCGAAGCGCGGGTTGGTGGAGAGCCCGCCGCCGACCCACAGGTCGAAGCCGGGGCCGTGCTCCGGGTGGTCGACGCCCACGAACGCGATGTCGTTGATCTCGTGCACCACGTCCTGGACCGGAGAGCCGGAGATCGCGGTCTTGAACTTGCGGGGCAGGTTGGAGAACTCCTTGCTGCCGATGTACCTCTCGTGGATCTCGTCGACGGCGGGCGTGCCGTCGATGATCTCGTCCGCGGCGATGCCGGCCACCGGCGAACCGATGATCACGCGGGGGCAGTCGCCGCAGGCCTCGGTGGTCGAGAGCCCGACGGCCTCGAGCTTCTCCCAGATCGCCGGGACGTCCTCGATGCGGATCCAGTGCAGCTGGACGTTCTGCCGGTCGGTGACGTCGGCGGTGCCGCGCGCGTACTCCTGCGAGATCTCGCCGATGACGCGCAGCTGCGCGGTCGTCAGCCTCCCGCCGTCGATGCGCACGCGGAGCATGAAGTAGCGGTCGTCCAGCTCCTCCGGCTCCAGGACCGCGGTCTTGCCGCCGTCGATTCCGGGCTTGCGCTGCGTGTACAGGCCCCACCAGCGCATGCGTCCGCGCAGGTCGTTCGGGTCGATGGAGTCGAACCCGCGCTTGGAGTAGATCGTCTCGATGCGTGTCCGCACATTGAGACTGTCGTCGTCCTTCTTGAACTGCTCGTTCCCGTTCAGCGGGGTGAAGTGACCCATGGCCCACTGACCTTCACCACGGTGACGTCCGGCCTTGCGGCGGGGCGTGGCGGTAGCAGGCTTCTCGGGGCTGGCGGCCATGGCAATACGTCCTTCGGGACTGCAGGAGGGCGGCTCTGAACTGCACACTCGCGTGAGGCGCGGCGGTGCGCAGGGGTGGAGCGGACTTCAGGAAATCGCGGTGCTGGAGAGTCTCAGCGGACCGGACAGATGGCGCTGGACATGCGGCCGAGGTCGACGTGGCGCCGACTCACCAAGGCAATTCCAGTTCCAGACATGACGGAAGCGTGTCACGCGGATCTCGGGCCAGTCCACCACGATCCATCATGTGGACGAGATGGTCCCGGTATGTGAGACAGTGTGGTGTCGATCACGCTGTCGTGTCGACAAACCGACAGGGCGGGCCTGAGTCAGGCGTGCGCGCCGGGCCAGGGGCCGGGGTTCGCGACATCGGGCTCCCGTTCGATCTTGGTGTCGAACAGACGGAAACCCCGTCGCAGGTAGTTGTCCATCGCGTGCGGGCCGTCATTGGAGCACGTGTGCACCCACACCCGCTTCGTCGGGGTCCTGTCCGGATGCCGCTCCGCGAGGTCCCAGGCGCGCGCCACTCCGTACGACAGCAGGTGTCCGCCGATCCGGCGGCCCCGGAAGGCCGGGATCAGCCCGAAGTAGGCGACCTCCACCGCACCGTCCTCCTGGGCGTCGAGCTCGATGAACCCCGCCGGTGTCCCGTTCTCGTACGCCACCCACGTCTCGGATCCCGGACGCTCCAGGATCTCCTGCCACTGCGCGTAGGTGAGGCCGAGCCGGTCGGTCCAGCGGACGTCCCCGCCCACCGCCGTGTAGAGGAACCGGCTGAACTCGGGCAGTGGTGTCTCCGCGCGTACGACCGTGACGCCGGCCGCCGGTGCGGCCGCGGGGCTCAGATCGGCGGGTGACGTCTGTTCCAGGGACCAGACGGTCACGTCGGAGACGGCGGGGGCGGAGGGGGTGAGGTCGCTCATGGCGGTCAGAAAACCATGGTTGCGGCCCCTTGCCCAAACCTGGGCCGGCTCAGGCCGTCCGCGCGGGCGTACGCGCCCCGACCACCACCGGAGCCGTCGAGCGGGGCAGCAGGTCGGCCGGCTCGTCCGGGTGGACGATCTCCACCGCCACGCCCTCGCGGAACCGGTACGGGCGGTGGGCCAGCACCTCCGCGAGATGGCGGCGCATCCGCGATATCTCGGCCCGCACGGTCACCGTCCTGGTGGCGTCGCCGAACACGTCCTCGGCCAGCTCCGCCGCCGTGCGCCCCTCCCGGTGCAGGGCCAGCGCGTACAGCAGCTCCGCGTGACGGGGCGAGAGCCGGCGGGTCCAGCTGCCCACGGGACCCGCCACATGGAGCGTGAGCCCCCGCTCCCGGCTCAGATCGAGCACCACGCGGCGCGGCGGCCCGTCGTGCGCGCCCTCCGCGACCTGCACCAGCCAGCCGCCGGGCAGCGGCTCCACCCGGCACATCCCGAGAGAGGCCAGCCACACCGTGCCCGGCTCCAGCGACTTCGGCAGCGGCAGCCGGTCCACGGGCGGCATCCCGCTGACGGCGGCCAGCCAGCCGTGGGCGTCCACCACCAGGGCGCGGCCGCCCAGCCGGCAGAGGATGGGGGCGGCCACCGAGCGCAGCCGCTCGATCGCCACCAGGTGTCGGCTGCGCAGCTCGCTCTCCGCCAGCGCCGCCACCGAGCCGACCAGCGCCAGCGTCGCCGGGTGGAAGGTGGAGGCGGGCCCGCTGATGTCGACGATGCCCATCAGCCGGCCGTCCCGGGGGTCGCGCACCGGGGCCGCCGCGCAGGTCCAGCCGTGCAGGGCGCGGATGAAGTGCTCGGCGGAGTGGACCTGGACGGGGGTGCGCGCGGCGAGCGCGGTACCGATGGCGTTCGTCCCCGTCGCCGACTCCGCCCAGGCGGCGCCCTCCTCCAGGCAGATGTCCTTGGCCCGGCGCATCACGGCCGCATGACCCTGACGCCACAGGACCCGGCCCTCGGTGTCGGTGACCACCATGATCTGCTGCGCGGCGTCCGCGATCGTGGCCAGCCCCTCCCGCAGCAGGGGCATGACCTCACCGAGCACGGTGCCCCTGCGCCGGTGCTCGATCTCGCCCGACTCCAGCAGCCTGCTCTCCGGTGACTGCTCCGGATCGATCCCGCTGCGCAGCACGCGGTCCCAGGACGCGTCGATCTCCGCGCGCGGAACGGCGGACGTGCGCTCTCCCGTCAGCCTGGCCTCCCGCGCACGGTGGATCAGGCGCTCGGTCACCGCGGGGTGAGAGGCTTTTTCCGGCCGTGCCGACGGGACAGGGCGTGTGTCCATGACGAGTCCCCCAATGAAGCGTGGGCCCGGCGCGGAAGAGAGGAACCGGTCCCGGAGGAACCATCCTGCCGTGCGGAAGTCCTCCTGACTCGTACTCCACGCAATGGTTGCAACCCTTTGCAACTCTGGTGACGGGCCGCGGACCGTACGAGAGTGGCGTAACGCCGTGCGGGGAGTCCTCGACCCGCCGTGCGGTGGTGCACAAGCGTGGAGGGTGGTGCCGTGTCGGCGCAGCACCACCCTCCGTCGTTTGTCCCCGGTCCCTGACCCGGCCGGTCCGGACGGGACCGCCCTCAGCCCTCCTGGGCGCGTGCGCGCTCCACCACCGCGGCCAGATCCAGACTGTGCGGCAGCGTCCCGAAGGCCGAGCCCCAGTCCCCGCCCAGCCGTGAGGCGCAGAACGCGTCCGCGACCTCCGGCGGTGCCCAGCGGAGCAGCAGCGAACCCTGCAGCACCAGGGCCATCCGCTCCACCAGCCGCCTCGCCCGCGCCTCGGCGGCGTCCAGATCCGCCAGCTCGGTCAGCAGGTCCCTGATCGCCGCGTCGAGACGGTGGTCGGCGCCGCGCGCCTTCCCCACCTCCTGGAGGAAGGCGTTGAGCGCCCGCGGTTCACGCTGCAGCGCCCGCAGCACATCGAGGGCCTGTACGTTGCCCGAGCCCTCCCAGATCGAGTTGAGCGGTGCCTCGCGCAGCAGCCGGGGCATCCCGGACTCCTCGACGTAGCCGTTGCCGCCGAGGCACTCCAGGGCCTCCCCGACGACCGCCGTGCACCGCTTCGTCACCCAGTACTTGGCGGCCGGCACCGCGATCCGCAGGAAGGCCCGTTCCTCCTCCGTGTCCGCGTCGTACGCGGCGGCCAGCCGCAGTGCGAGCGTCGTCGCCGCCTCCGACTCCAGGGCCAGGTCGGCCAGTACGTTGCGCATCAGCGGCTTCTCGATCAGCAGCCCGCCGAACGCGCTGCGGTAGGCGCTGTGGTGGATCGCCTGCGCCACCGCCTGGCGCATCAGCGCCGCCGAACCGACCACGCAGTCCAGCCGGGTCGCCGCCACCATCTCGATGATGGTGCGCACCCCGCGCCCCTCCTCGCCGACCCGGCGGGCCCACGTCCCGTCGAACTCGACCTCGCTGGAGGCGTTGGACCTGTTGCCCAGCTTGTCCTTGAGGCGCTGGATCGCGAACACGTTGCGGGCGCCGTCCGGCAGGACCCGGGGCACGAGGAAGCAGCTCAGCCCGCCGGGGGCCTGCGCCAGCACCAGGAAGCCGTCCGACATGGGCGCCGAACAGAACCACTTGTGGCCGGTGAGCAGGTACTCCCCCTCGCCCGCCAGCGGTTCGGCGCGGGTGGTGTTGGACCGCACGTCGGTGCCGCCCTGCTTCTCCGTCATGCCCATCCCGAAGAGCACGCCGGCCTTCTGCGACGAGGGCCGCAGCCCCTCCTCGTACACGTGCGAGGTCAGGAGCGGTTCCCACTCCGCGGCCAGGGCCGGGTCGGTCCGCAGCGCCGGGACCGCCGCGTGCGTCATCGACAGCGGGCATCCGTGTCCCGCCTCGGCCTGCGTCCAGACCAGGAACCCCGCCGCGCGCCGGACATGGCCGCCCTGCCTGCCCCAGGCGTCCGTCAGCCCCGCCGTGACCGCGTGCCCCAGCAGCCGGTGCCACGCCGGATGGAAGTCCACCTCGTCGACGCGGTGCCCGTAGCGGTCGTGCGTACGCAGCTCCGGCGGGTTCTCGTTGGCCTCCGCACCCCACCGCTGGGCCTGGAGTGAGCCGGCGGACCGGCCCAGCCCGCCGAGTTCCTCCCGGGCCTCGCCGAGGATCCCGGGCGCGAGATGCCGCTCGACGGCCTCCGTCAGCGCCCGGTCCGCGGCGAAGACGTCGTAGCCGACCAGCGGCGGTACCTGGTTGGTCACTGTGTGGGTGGTAGGTGCCATGCCGTTACGGTAAGGAGGTGCAGGCAGCAAATGAAACACCCGAGCGGCCACCGGGCCGGCTCCACCGGGCTCGCGTCCTCTACCGCAACGTGTCGAAGCGGCAGATGGCATGGCAGTTGCTCAAGGACACGGTCAATTCGTGTGTCGAGTACCGCATCCTCGGCCTCGCGGCCGAGGCGGCGTTCTTCACCCTGCTGTCCCTGCCTCCGCTGCTGCTCGGCCTGATCGGGCTGCTCGGTTACGTCGACGACTGGACGTCCACCACGACGGTCGCCTCCATCGAGCGCAACATCCTGGGCGCGGTGCAGACGGTGCTGTCCGAGCGGGGCGTCAACGACATCGCCAAGCCGCTCATAGCCGACGTGACCACGGGCGCGCGCCCCGACGTCATCTCCATCGGCTTCGCGATCGCGCTCTGGTCGGGTTCACGCGCGGTGAACGTCTTCATCGACACCATCACCGTGATGTACGGGCTCGACGGCCACCGCGGCATCGTCAAGACCCGGCTGCTCGCCTTCCTGCTCTACGTGGTCGCCCTGCTGCTGGGTGCCGTGGTGCTGCCGCTGCTGGTGGTCGGACCCGACCGGGTGGTCGAGTTCGTCCCGTGGGGCACCGAGGTGCTGGCCGTCATGTACTGGCCGCTGGTCATCGTCCTCTCCATCGCCTTCCTGACGACGCTCTACCACGTGTCCGTCCCGGTCCGTTCGCCGTGGATAGAGGACGTGCCCGGGGCGCTCGTGGCGCTCGGCATGTGGGTGATGGGCAGTTTCCTGCTGCGGATCTACCTCACGAGCACGGTCGAAGGGCCCACCATCTACGGCTCGTTGGCCGCCCCCATCGCCGTCCTGCTATGGATAGGTATCTCCGCTTTCGCCGTACTCGTCGGTGCTGCGGTCAACGCGGCGATCGACCGCGTCTGGCCCTCGCTGGCCACGGCGGCGGCGCGCGCGGTCACCGAGCGCGCACGGGCGGCGCAGGCCGCCGAACTCCTCGCCCGTACCCAGGCGGCGAACTGGGACGCGTACGCGGACGACGAGGACGACGTGTCCATGCCCTCCGAATTCCCCGAGCGCTGGTCCCGCTTCCTCCCCCCGGACGACGTGAAGTCCCGTCTCCACGGCAACCGCGACAAGGACGCCCCCTGAGGGCCCTTCGCTAACCTGGTGACCATGGGCGCACAGTACGAGGAGCGGGCATCGCGCTTCGGCGGCGCCGTCCTCTGGACCTGGAGCGGCCCGCGCGACCCCGCCCGGCCGGTGCTCCCCGACGGCTGCATGGACCTGCTGTGGGCCGGTGACCGGCTGCTGGTCGCGGGCCCCGACACCCACGCGTTCACCCCTGCCGCGGCGCTCTCCGCCACCTGCGCGGGCATCCGATTCGCCCCCGGCACCGCACCCGCACTCCTGGGCGTGCCGGCACACGAGCTGCGCGACCGCCGGGTCGCCCTCGACGCCCTCTGGCCGGACCGGGAGGTCCGCGGGCTCACCGAGCGCATCGGCGCGGCCGACGACCCGGCCGCCGCACTCGAGGGCCTCGCGCTGCACCGGGCGGCCGCCACCGGGCCCCCGGACCCGCTCATGGAGTCCGTCGCCGCACAGCTGCGAGAAGGGCGTTCCGTCGCCGCGACCGCACGGACGGCCGGGCTCGGCGCCCGCCAGCTGCACCGCCGTTCGCTGGCCGCGTTGGGCTACGGCCCCAAGATGCTGGCCAGGGTCCTCAGGCTGCAACGCGCCCTGGACCTCGTACGCGCGGGAACGCCGTTCGCCGAGGCCGCGTACGCCTCGGGCTGCACGGACCAGGCGCATCTGGCCCGCGAGATGCGGGACCTGGCCGGTACGACGCTCGGCGGCTACCTGGCCGGGACCGGCTACGCCGGATTGGCGGCGAAGAGCGAGACCGCGCAGCCGTCGGGGTCCAGGACGACCGCGTAACGCTGCCCCCAGACGGCGTCCCAGGGCCTCAGATGGCCCTCGTGTCCGGCGCCGGTCAGATCGGCGTACACCGCGTCCACCTCCGCGGGACTGTCGCAGAGGAAGGCGAGCCCGAGGCGCTCGCCGCCCTTCGGCCCCGTCCAGTCCGGGTCGAAGGAACGGACGACGTCCTCGGTGTCCCACAGCAGGCGCTGCCCTCCGGGAAGGGCCACCTCGACATGGGGAGCCGACTCGGCCCCGGCGGGGATGTCGAGCCCGAGCCTGCGGTAGAAGGCGAGCGATGCGGCCAGGTCGGAGGTGGTGACGGAGATCGCGTCGAGTCGTGGAGTCATGGGACGACCGTAGGCCGGGGCCCGCCTCCCGGTCTTGTACGAAACGGTCACGGGCCCCGCCGGCCGGGGCTCTCCACCGGATGTCAGGGCAGGTCGACGACGACGCGGCCGGGTCCGTCACCGCCCGCCGCCGTTCCGGGGCGCTGTCCGGCGGACCGCAGGAAGACGTTCTCCGGGTAGAGCCGGCCGAGCAGCGCCAGGGCGACGAGGCCGTCCTGGCCGGTGGCGTCCAGCGTGACGTCGTCGTCCTGCGTCCACACCAGCCCGGGTGCTCCCAGTACGGACCGGAGGCCGGCGGTCCGGGCGGCACCGGCGGCCGTGGTGCCCGGACCGGGGGCGGGGCGGGCGAAGCGGTGCCCGCGCAGGGCCTGCCCGAGGTCGGCGTGCGCGGTCGTGTCCCCGAGGGTCACCTCGATACGGGCGGTACGGGTCCCGTCGACGGCCGGACCGGTGACGACGCGGCCGGTGGCCCGCCCCTCGGCCCCGGCCGCGGGCGGCAGATCCGCGGCCGGGGTGCGGGGTTCGGTGTAGTAGTCGGCCGCCTCGGCGACGTACGTGACCGTCCCCTCGGAGGAGGCTGAGGGGCGCCAGGTCAGCAGGTGCCTGGGCGCGGTGAGGGGCTCTCCGTCGAGGACGGCCGGCAGGACGGTGCCGCCGTCGTGGTCGAAGCCGTATCCCGCCGGGCCGGAGCCGCCGGTGACGACGTGCCGGGCGAAGTCCACGATGCTGGTGTGCCGGATCCGGCGGACCAGGAGCTCGGTGAGGAAGCGGTCGCGGTCCTGCTCGACGGCGCGGAGTCCCGTCGGGGTGACGCGGAGCGGGACGTCCTGCCAGTTGGTGAAGGGCAGCAGGGAGTCGCGGAGCAGGACCATCTGGTGGATCCACTCGTTGTAGAGCTGGATCGTGACGGGTCCGCCGCGGCTGCCCATGAGCAGATCGGTCGCGGGGTGGGTGAGCAGATGCCCGTAGCAGTGGCTCCGGACGACCAGGGGACCCGCGGGCAGCGGGACCGGGTCGCTCAGCAGCCGGCGCAGGGCCGAGACCGACCACGAGGCGATCTCCCGGCCGATCGTCCAGGCCTGCGCGCCCAGTTCGCGGGTTGCCGAGGTGCTGTCCGGGCCGATGGCCAGGGGCAGGGAGGTCTCCCGGGTGCCGAGGGCGAGCGTCGCGCGGATCTGGGCCTCCAGCACGTCGCCGTCGGCCTCCCGCAGCGCGTTGTCGTCGATGACGCCCTGCAGCAGCGGCTCCGCGCCGGCGAAGAACTGGCGGGCGGTCATGGTCCCGGTCGTCGGGAAGGTGTTCCATCGGGAGCCGCCGAGGGAGTGTGCGGTCGCGGTCGTCGTCTGCGAGGGGTGCATGGATCCTCCGGGGTGAGGCGGGCGTGGACGGTGCGGGTCTCGTCGGGAAGCGGGGGCCGCGCTCCGCTCCGGAAGAGCACGGGTTCTTTTCTGGAACGAGTGATACAGATTCAGGCCATGAAGAAATCAGTCGAGGACGCCCAGCGCGACCTCCACGAGGGGTTCGAGGGTGCGCGCGTCCGGTGTGATCTTCGAGGACACGAGCAGCCCGCCGAGAAAGGTGACGAAGAAGGCGGCCAGTGTGTGCGGGTCGTGGCGTGCCGCGATCTCGCCCCGCTCGGCCGCCCCGCGCAGCAGTTCGGTGAGCGCCTCCCCGCCGGCCTCCTGGATGTCCCGCACGGTGCGCCGGGTCGCCGGGTCCGCCGGTGCGCGCTCACAGACGGCGTTGGTCGCCAGGCAGCCCCGGCCGTCGTGCCCGACCCCGATCCTGATCCGCTCGACCAGGAGGGTCCGGATCGCCGACCGGACGTCCGCCCCCTCGTCGAGGCTGCGCAGGGCGTCCGCCGCGAGGGTGGTCCTGTAGTGCTCCAGTGCCGCCCGGTACAGGCCGTCCTTGTCGCCGAACGCCGCGTACAGGGACCCCTGGCCGATGCCGAGGTGCGCGGTCAGGTCGCGGACCGAGGTCGCCTCGTAGCCGCGTGTCCAGAACAGGTCCATCGCGCGGCTCACCGCCGCCTCGGTGTCGAACTCCCGGGTCCTCGCCATGCGTTCACGGTAACCCAACTGGAACGCTCGCTCAAGAAAGGCGGGGGAAGAGCCGGGGCCGCCCCGTCGGAACTGCCGGGGCGGCCGCCGGCTCCCCGCCGGGAGCGCGAGGCCTACCGGTCGCCCGCGGGGCCGGTGCAGTCGGCGGGCGAGGTGCCCGGGTCCGTCAGCGGCAGTCCCAGCTGAGCGCGCTCCGTGAGCCAGCGGGTCGGCCGGTGCCTCGGGTCGCCGGTCGTCGCGTGCAGCGCCCGCTGGAGGTCCAGCAGCCGCGCGGCGCCGATGCGGTCGCCCCAGGCCAGCGGGCCCACCGGGTAGCCGAGGCCGGTCGTCACGGCGAGGTCGATGTCCGCCGGGGTGGCCAGCGAGCGCTCCGCGATCGACGCGGCGACCGAGACCACCGAGGCGAGCAGCCGCTGCGCCACCGAACCCGCGGTGTCCCGCACCACCGAGACGGCGTGGGGCTCCGTGCCGTCCGCCGCACGGGCCAGGACCGCCCGCGCGTCCCGCGCGGCGGCCGGGTCGGCCGCGGGGGTCACCGCCAGGACCCGGCGGCGGCCCGCCGCGGGCAGCGGGTCGACGCCGAAGGTGCGCATGGCGGGCAGCCCCAGCGAGGCCACCGCCGCTGCCACCGTGGTGCCCCAGACGGGGACCAGGACCACTGCGCCCCCGGAGGGCTCCGGGCCGCTCTCGACCGTGGCCCCGGCGGAGGTCAGTGCCTTCCGCAGTTCCTCGCCGTCCGCGCCCGCCACGAACACCGGCCGGCCGGAGTCGCCCGTCACCGGCGGTTCCGGGGCCGCCGCGGGCGCCTCGGGGCCGTAGGTGAACCAGCCCTGCCCGGTCTTGCGGCCGTGCAGACCCGCGGTCACCCGGTTCGGGGTGAGGTAGGAGGGGCGGAGCCGGTCCTCGTGGCGGAAGCCCTGCCAGATCGAGTCGATCACGGCAGCGGTGACGTCGAGCCCTGTGAGGTCCATCAGTTCGAACGGGCCCATGCGCAGCCCCAGCACGTCCCGGGCGATCCGGTCGATGTCCGCCGGGTCCGCCACCGACTCCTCCAGCAGCGCCAGGGCCTCCGTCACCAGGCCCCGCCCGGCGTGGTTGACCAGGAAACCGGGGGTGTCGGCGACGGTCACCGCCCGATGGCCGCAGCTCTCGACCAGAGCGGTCAGGGCCGGAGGGATCTCCGGGCGGGTCGCGGCGCCCGGCACGACCTCGACGATCCTCATCAGCGGTACGGGATTGAAGAAGTGCAGCCCTGCCAGGCGCGCCGGATCCCGCAGCGTGGCGGCGATCCCGGTCACCGACAGGGACGAGGTGTTGGTCGCGAAGACGGTGGAGTCCGGCAGGGCCTCCTCCAGCCTCCCGAACACCTCGGCCTTGGTGTCCAGGTCCTCCCGTACGGCCTCGATGACCAGCTCGACCTCCGGGCCCCGCGCCCACGGATCGTCCAGCGGCACCAGCCGTTCCAGGGCCGCGGCAGCGTCGCCGGAGGTCATCCGGCCCTTCTGGACCGCGCGCTCCAGCATGGACCGCACGAAGTCCACGGCCGCCGTCACCGCCTCGGTCCTGACGTCGCAGACCTCGACGGTGTGCCCGGCGACGGCGGCCCACTGGGCGATGCCCCGGCCCATGGCTCCGGCTCCGACGATCCTGATACGCATGGTGGTGACGTCCTCTCGGCAGGTGTGCTCGATGGCAGCGGCGGCGGACGCGGCCGGGTCCTGAAGGCGGACGCGGCCGGGCCGGCGACGGTGGGCGGTCGGGTGGGCGCAGGTGGCCGCGGACGGTGGGCGGGCCGGGTCAGCGCAGGTAGACGCGGCCGGGGTCGACATCCTCGCGCAGGAGCCGCAGCTCCGCCGCGGTCGGCGGCGGCACGGTCTCGACGGAGCCGGCGACCGCGAGGTCCCAGCCGGTGGCCTCGCGCACCTGGTCCACCGTCACGCCCGGGTGCACGGCCACGAGCCGGAGCTCCTCCCCGACGCCGGCGCGGGCCAGGATGCCCAGCTCGGTGATGACCCGGGTGACCCCCGCGCCCAGCGGCCGGATGCCCTCGGCGAGCGCACGGTCCGGGCCCGGTGTGGTGCAGAAGTCCAGGGTCCCGGTGAAGGAGCGCGGGTTGTGGCGGCGCATCACCACGAAGACCTCACGGGAGTTGGCCATCACCTCGACGGCGCCCCCGGAGCCGGGGAGGCGCACGGCCGGGCTCTCCCAGTCGCCGATCACGGAGGTGTTCAGGTTGCCCCACCGGTCGATCTGCGCGGCGCCGAGGAAGCCGACGTCGATGTGACCGCCCTGGAGCACACAGCCGAACAGCGCCGGCATCGACAGCACGGCCTCCGCGCCCGAGATGAGTACGGAGTCGGCGATGGTCTCCGGCAGGTGGGAGGGATGGGCCCCGCAGACCCCGGACTCGTACACCACCTCGATCCGCGGTGCGACCGTCAGATGGGCGAGCTCGGTCGCGAGCGTGGGCAGCCCGATGCCGGCGAACACCGTGCGCCGGGAGGCCAGTTCGCGCGAGGCGACGACCGAGAGCAGCTCGGACGAGGTGACGGTCCCCGGTGCGGTGGTGGTCATGTCCCGTTCCTTCCCCTGCGGCGCGCTCACAGCCGCCGCCCGTAGTTCACCGGTTCGCTGAGCGCCTCGCCCACCGCGAGCCCCGCCCAGAAGTCCTCGCCCAGCCTGTCGACGTACTCGGCGTGGTCCGCCGTTCCGTACACCCACTCGTCCAGCCACGCCCGCAGCCGTTCCGGGTCCTTGCTGATATGCGACCAGGCCCGGTAGAAGGCGTTGTCGCGGTCGTAGTAGCCCTGTGCGAAGGAGGGGTGCGCGCCGCGCGGGCAGACGACGACGGCGTCCACGGCGTGGGAGGGGACGACCGTGCGGTTGGGGTCCGAGCGGACCACGTCGTCCCCGACGACCTCCTCGACGACGACGATCGCCTTGTCCGCCGCGTAGACCGCTTCGGCCTGGATGCCTGTCAGCCCCCAGATCTGGGTGTTGCCCCGGCGGTCCGCCCGCTGGGCGTGGATGATCGTCACGTCCGGGTTCACGGGCGGCACGACGTAGATCTGCTCCGGCTCCCCGTCGGGTCCCGGGTAGGGCGACGTCACCTTGCGCAGGGCGCTGTTGACGCCCGGCAGGTCGCTGCCGCCGTAGCTGCGCAGCGGATAGAACGGCAGCCGCTGGGATCCCGCCAGGTAGCGGCAGACCATCCCGTAGTGGCTGTACTCCTCGAAGGCCAGCGGCGCCGGGTCGGCGCGCTCGATCCTGCGCCGCAGCTCACCGAGCGAGCCGGCGGAGGAGTTGCCGACGAAGGAGGACACCAGCCGCGAGACGCAGCCCGCGGCGACCATCTGGTCCACCACGATGTCCGCCGTCATGCGTACGACGGTGAGGTCCTTGCGGCCCTGGCGGATGATCTCGTGTCCCGCGGCGGTGGGGACGAGATGGGTGAACCCTTCGAGGCTGACGGTCGCTCCGTCGTGCACGAAGGCGGCGACCGCCTCCTTCATCGACATGACCTTGTCGGCCCCGTCGGCCGTATCCGTCCGCTCCACGGTGCTCCTCGGGCGAGTGCGTGCTGGTCGCCCCTACCGTGTCAGCGGTCATTGATTGCTGTCCAATACCAAATTAGGGTCGGATCAAGACCCATGGTTAATGAATGGAAGCTCCGATGGAACTGCGTCATCTGACGGCGTTCACCGCTGTCGCCGAGGAACTGCACTTCGGCCGCGCCGCCAAGCGGCTGCAGATGGCCCAGCCCCCGCTCAGCCAGCAGATCCGCCAGCTGGAGAAGGAGCTGGGCGTCCAGCTCTTCGAACGGAACACGCGCTCGGTACGGCTCACCAGCGCGGGGGAGTCCTTCCTCGAACCCGTACGGACCGTGCTCGACGACCTCGACACGGCGGTACGGGCCGCCAAGGCCGCCGGGCGCGGGGAGTACGGCCGCGTCACCATCGGCTTCGCGGGGGCGTCCAGCCACGAGACGCTGCCCCTCCTGACCCGGGCCGTCCGCGCCGCGCACCCCGGGATCGAGCTGGTCATGAAGGGTCAGACCTACGCCAACGTCGCCCTGTCCCGGGTCGCCGACGGCTCCCTCGACCTGGGCTTCGTCCGACTCCCGGTCACCCAGCCAGGAGTGGCCTACCGGGTGATCGACGAGGAGGAGCTGCTGTGCGCGCTGCCCTCCGACCACCGGCTCGCCCGGCTGGAGAGCATCCCCATCGGGATCCTCGCCGACGAACCCTTCGTCTCCTTCCCCGCGAACGCCGGCTCGACGGTGCGCGACGCGATGGTCCAGGTCTGCGAGGCCACCGGGTTCAATCCGCGCGTGGTGCAGGAGGCCCCCGACTCGTACACGATCCTGGCGCTCGTCGCGGCGGGCGTCGGCGTGACCCTCACCGTCTCCTCGGTCCGGCACATCCAGCAGAACGGGCTGGTCTACCGGCCCCTCGCCGGCCCGCCCGTCCGGCGCCAGGCGGCGCTGGCCTGGCGCACGGACAACCCCTCAGCGGCGCTCAGCGCGGTGCTCGCGGTCGCCGAGGAGGCCCTGCCCACCCCCTAGCCGTCCGATTGAGACGCGTGGCGTCTTGAATGTGAGGCAACTCGATATTGGACCGACTCAGTGGTCCGGTGCGAAGGTCGCCCCACACACCCGAATCCGCCGAAAGGTGTTCCGCCGTGCCCGACCAGACCGATGTCGTCATCTGCGAGCCGCTGCGCACACCGATCGGGCGTTTCGGTGGCGCGTTCGCCCAGCAGACCCCGGCCGCGCTCGCCGCACGCGTCATCGCCGAGGTGGTCGCCCGTACCGGGATCGACCCGGACCGGGTCGACGAGGTGATCCTCGGACACGCCTACCCGTCGTCCGAGGCGCCCGCCATCGGCCGGGTCGCCGCCCTGGACGCCGGGCTCCCCGACACCGTCACCGGCGCCCAGATCGACCGGCGCTGCGGCTCCGGCCTGCAGGCCGTCCTCGACGCCGCCATGCAGATCCGGGCCGGCTTCAGCGACGTCGTCATCGCCGGCGGCGTCGACGTCATGAGCGCCGCCCCCTACTACACGCACGACGGGCGCTGGGGCATCAAGGGCCCCGGCCTCCAGCTCCACGACTCGCTGGCCCGGGGCCGCGTCACCGCGGGCGGCGTCCACCACCCCGTACCCGGCGGCATGATCGAGACCGCCGAGAACCTCCGCCGCGCCTACTCCATCAGCCGTGCCGACCAGGACGCCCTCGCCCTGCGCTCGCAGGCCCGCGCCGCCCGCGCCGCGAAGGAGGGGCGCTACGAGGCCGAGACCGTCCCCGTCACCGTGCGTACGAGGAAGGGCGAGAGCGTCGTCTCGGCCGACGAGCACCCCCGCCCGGACACCACGGCCGAGCAGCTCGCCGCGCTGCGGCCCATCATGGCCAAGTCCGACCCCGAGGCCACCGTCACCGCGGGCAACGCGAGCGGCCAGAACGACGCGGCCGCCGCCTGTCTGGTCACCAGCGCCGCCACCGCCGAACGGCTCGGGCTCACCCCGCTCGTCCGGCTCGTCTCCTTCGCCCGCGCGGGTGTCCCCGCCGCGACGATGGGCATCGGCCCCGTCCCGGCCACCCACGCGGCCCTCGGCCGGGCCGGCCTCGCTCTCGCCGATCTGGACCTGATCGAGATCAACGAGGCCTTCGCCGCCCAGGTCCTCGCCTGCACCCGTGAACTCGGCCTCGGCGAGAAGGACCACGAGCAGCGGATCAACGTCAACGGATCCGGTGTCTCGCTCGGCCACCCGGTGGGCGCCACCGGCGCCCGCATCCTCGCCACCCTCAGCCGGGAGATGCACCGCAGCCAGGCGCGCTACGGACTGGAGACCATGTGCATCGGCGGAGGCCAGGGCCTCGCCGCGGTCTTCGAACGCATCGCCGCCTGACGGCCCGTCCCCCTCGCCGTCCTTTTCTTCCTCTCCGTCCCCCTCCACCACGTGACCCAGGGCGTCCCGGGCGACGCCCGGGTCAGCCGTGCCCCCATCCGCTTGATCAACGATGTTCGGGAGCCACCCATGAGTGCGACCACCGCCACCGCACGCGAGCGAACGAAAGCCGCCAACCGCGCGGGGTTCGGAGCCTTCATCGGCTCCACCATCGAGTGGTTCGACTTCTACATCTACGGAACCGCGGCAGCGCTCGTCTTCGACAAGGTGTTCTTCCCGGAGCTCGAAGGCCCCATAGGCACCCTGGTCGCCTTCGCCACCTTCTGGGTCGGCTTCCTCGCCCGCCCGATCGGGGGCATCGTCTTCGGCCACTACGGCGACCGGCTCGGCCGCAAGAAGACCCTGGTCATCACCCTGCTGATGATGGGCGTCTCGACCACCGCGATCGGCCTGCTGCCCGGCTACGCCTCCATCGGCATCGCCGCCCCGATCCTGCTGGTCTGCATCCGCATGATCCAGGGCATCGGCCTCGGCGGTGAGTGGGGCGGTTCCGTCCTGATCGCCTCGGAGCACGCCCCCAAGGGCAAGTCGGTGCTGTACGCGGCCTTCGCCCAGCAGGGCTCGCCCGTCGGCAACACCCTCTCCACCGTGAGCTTCCTCGCCATCAGCCAGCTGCCCGACGACGCGTTCGTCTCCTGGGGCTGGCGGGTGCCCTTCCTCGCCTCCGCCGCGCTGGTCATGGTCGGCCTGCTCGTGCGCCTGAAGGTCGCCGAGTCCCCGGCCATGGCCAAGCTCATCGAGAAGAAGGAAGTCGTCAGGCTTCCGCTGACCGAGGTCCTGCGGAGCCACCCCATGCTGATCGTCCTCGGCATCGGCGCCTGCACCATCGGTCTGTCCGCGACGTACTTCAAGTCGACGTTCGCCCTGTCCTGGGCGACGACGTCCCTCGACTTCGACCGCAGCTCGTTCCTGACGATCATCCTCGTCGCCAACATCACCCAGATCATCGTCCAGCCCTTCGGCGCCCTCATCGCCACCCGGATGAAGAGCTGGTCCCGCGCGGTGCTCGTGATGCTGGTCCCCGAACTGATCCTCATGCCGGTGATGTTCGTGCTGATCAGCACCGGGAACTACGGCCTCGCCATGGTCGGTGTCGCCGTCGCCACCATCCCGCACTGCCTCTACTACGCGGCCCTCGCCGGCATGCTCGCCAGCCGCTTCCCGGCCCATCTGCGCTACACCGGCATCTCGCTCTGCTACCAGCTCTGCGGCACCCTGCTGGGCGGGACGACCCCGATCATCGGCCAGTTCCTGCTCAACCGGACCGGCTCCATCACGGCCGTCATCGCGTACGCCGTCTTCCAGGTGGCGCTGACCCTGGGCTGCATGCTCCTCCTGCTCAAGCGCCCCAACCACGACGAACAGGCCGCCGAGCCGGCCGCCGCACCCCGCACCGCGCCCGTCGCCGCCTGACCCCCGTCCCCCAGTCCCCGCCCGTCCCCGCAGAACGGAGAACACCGCCATGCCCCTGACCGCGCACGGCATCCCGGAGATCCTCGCCCTCGGCGGGCGCGACCTCGGGCACTCGGAGTGGAAGGAGGTCACCCAGGAGCTGATCGACGCGTACGCGTACGTCTCCGGGGACCACCAGTGGATCCACACCGATGCCGAACGTGCCGCCGCCGGCCCCTACGGGCGCACCATCGCGCACGGCTACATGGTGCTGAGCTGGGGCATCCCGATGTTCGGCGAGCTGCTCCGGGTGAGCGGGGTGGGGCGCGCGCTGAACTACGGGGTCAACCGGGTCCGCTACCCGGCGCCCGTCCCCGTCAGGAGCCGCGTCCGCCTGCACGCCACGGTCACCGGGGTGAGCGAGGTCGCGCGCGGCGGTGTGCAGATGACTCGGGGCTTCACCTTCGAGCTCGAAGGATCCGCGAAGCCGGCCTGTGTCGCGGAGTCGCTGACGCACTTCTACCCGTAGGCCAGGAGCGTCCACGCGCAGGCGCCCGCCCGGAGTCTCCGGGCGGGCGCCTGCGCGCTTCCGCGTCCGGCGCCTAGGCGGTCCGGTCCGCCTTCTCCGGCTCCACGGCCGGGGCCGGCGCGGCCAGATGGTCGGCCGTCGCGTCGGGGTCCGTGAGCCGGTTCAGCCGCGAGGGCACGTCGAGACCGACCAGCAGCACCACGATCACCGTCCCGGCGAAGGTCAGCACCGCGAGCGCCCGGCCCAGGTCCATCCCGGACGCCAGGTTCGCTCCCAGGACCGGCGCGACGGCGCCGCCGAGCGCCCCCACGTTGTACGTGAAGCCGAGCGCGGCCCCCCGGCTCGCGGTCGGGAAGTGGCCGCCGATGTACCGGGGCAGCAGCCCTGAGATCCCGAAGCTGGTGGCCTGGAGCAGGAACAGCAGACAGCCGAGCACCAGCAGGTTGTCCTTCACCGCGAACACCGGGTAGACGAAGGCCAGCGAGGCCAGCAGCGTCAGCGCGTACGCCTTCCTCGCGCCGATCCGGTCGCCGAGGAACCCCGCCGCCCAGCAGCCCACCATGGTCCCGAAACCGGCGAAGTAGAGGACGTCGGTGACCTGGTCGGTGGTGTAGCCCAGCTCCGTCTTCAGGTAGGTGGGGAGCAGGGCCTGGATGGGCCACGAGTACAGGAAGGCGAAGAACAGCGTCACGATCATCGAGAGGTACAGCAGCCACCCCTTCCTCCCGCCCATCTGCACCGCGAACGCGGCGAGCGACAGGCCCGCCACCACGGACAGCAGGGGCACGAGACCCTCGCCGCCCGGAGTGAAGATCAGGAAGAGGGAGAGAGTGGCTGCCACGACGAGGACGACATTGACGACGGCCCGGCCCCTGGTCACGAACAGCGGGCCGAACGGATTGGGCTTGGCGCCCCTCTCCGCCACGGTCTCGGTCCACTCCTCGGCCTCCGGCAGCGCGCGCCGCATCCAGAGCGCGACCGCGATCGGTATCAGGCCCAGGTAGAACATCCAGCGCCAGCCGAGCGAGGGGACCACCCAGTTGTAGACCTGCGCCGCGAGCACCGAGCCGACGGAGAAGCCCGAGATGAGGAAGCCGCTGGCCCGGCTGCGGACCCTGGCGGGCCAGCTCTCCATGACGTACGTCGCGCTGGCGCTGTACTCGCCGGCCATGCCCATCCCGATGGCGAGACGGGCGGCGAAGAGGCTGTGGAAGTCCCAGGCGAACCCGCAGGCGAACGTGCCCAGCGAGTAGAGCAGGATGCTCACCACCATGGAGAGCTTGCGGCCGTACCGGTCGCCGAGGGCGCCCAGCACCGCGCCGCCCAGCCACCGGGTGATGAAGGCGCCGGAGATCAGGCTGGCGGCCTGCACCGTACTGAGGCCGAAGTCGTCGCTGATCTCGGTGAGGACGAGGGTGATGAGGACGAAGTCGAAGCCGTCGAGGACATAGCCGATCCAGGCGGCGAAGAACGACTTCCACTGCGTCCGGCTCACCTCGCGGTACCAGGGGAGCGTAGGGGGAGTTTTCTGCACGGTGGACTCCATGATGCGGGAGGGCGCGGGCCCTTGAGCGGTCCGGGCGGTTCAGCGCAGGGTGAGACCGGCCACGAAGCGGGCGGTCAGGGCGGTCGGCGCGGTGATGGCGGTGCCGACGACGACACTGTGGGCGCCGCGGGACAGAGCCTCCGCGGCCTCTTCGGGGGTGCTGATGCGGCCTTCGGCGACCACCGGCACGTCGGTCGCCGCGGCGAGCGCGGCCACCAGGGCGAGGTCGGGACCGTGCTGCGCCGGAGTACCCGGCACGTAACCGGACAGCGTGGTGGACACGAAGTCCACCCCCAGCTCCGCGGCGGCGATCCCCTCGGCGAGCGTGGAGACGTCGGCCATGACCAGGGCGCCCGCCGCGTGGACGGCGGTGACCAGCTCGGCGAAGGCGGAACCGTCGGGGCGCGGCCGGTCGGTGGCGTCCGCTGCCACCACCGCCGCGCCGGCCTCGACGATCGCGAGGGCGTGCCGGACGGTCGGGGTGATGTACACGCCGGTGTCACCGTCCTTCCACAGGCCGATGACCGGCAGGTCCACGGCCCCGGCGATCGCGGCGACGGCCTCCGGCTCGTTGGCGCGGATCGCCGCACCGCCGCCCGCGGCGGCCGACCGGGCCAGCCGCACCAGGGCGGAGGTCTCCCGCATCGGGTCGCCGGGCGGTGCCTGGCAGGAGACGATCAGCCGGCCCCGGAGGGAGCCTGCCAGGTCCTGTGCGGTCATCGGAGAGCTCCCGGGTGGTGGAGGGGCAGAGTCGTGGTGAGGGCCGCCGCCCCGGTCACGGCCGCGTCATGGCCGAACAGCGGGGGCCGGGGGACGAGGCCGCGCAAGGGCGGCATCAGCTCGGCGGCGAAGGCGCGGGCCAGCGCGTCCCCGTACAGCGGACCGATCCGCGGGACGCCGCCGCCGACGACGACCCGGTCGGGCCCGAGCGCGTTGGCGAGGCCGCCGAGGGCCCGTCCGGCCGCCGTGGCCCCGGTGGTGACGGCCCGTACGGCGGCGGCGTCGCCCGTGGCCGCCCGGGCGGCCACCGTCTCGAGCCGGTCCACCTGGACGCCGGTGAGCCGCTCGTAGTGGGCGGTGATGCCGGGGCCCGAGGCGATGACCTCCAGGTGCCCGGTGGCGCCGCAGGTGCAGGGCAGCCCGGCCGCCTCCGCGCTGGGGAGGTGGCCGATGTGCCCCGCGATCCCGGACGCGCCGTGCAGCATCCGCCCGTCGGCCGCGAGCGCACCGCCCACGCCCGTGCCGACCGCCGCGAACAGGAGCGAACCGCGGCCGTCCGCCAGGGCGGCGAGCTCCGGCCCCGCGGTCGCCCGTACGTCGTTGTCGCAGGCCACCGGCAGCCCCGTACGATCCGCCAGTCCGCCGCCGAGCGCGGTGCCCGCCCAGCCCCGGATCGAGTCGGTGGCGCTGGTGACCGTGCCGCTGCGGGGATCGACGACCCCGGCGGCCGCGACGCCGAGCGCCGTGGCCCGCCCCTCGGGATCGACCTCGGCGGCGGCCGCGGCGAGGGCGTCCAGCACCGCCGCGGGGCCCTCCCCCGAGGGGGTGGGCCGGGTGTGCCGGGCGGACACCGTGCCGTCGGCGAAGAGCGCCGCAGCGATCTTCGTACCGCCGAGATCGAGCCCGATGACCGGGGTCCCGATGGCGGACCGCGTCATCGGACCGGGGTCAGACCGGCACCGCGCAGCCGTTCCGCGACCAGGGCGACCGACTGGGCGGAGAGCTGGATCTGCGGGAAGGCGGTGGCACCGTCGTCGATGACGCCGAGCAGCCACAGCGCCGCCTTGAACGCGCCGAGAGCCGACGAGCCGCGGCCCATGTCGGCCTCGGGCCCGGCGTCGACCAGCGAGAACATGGCGACGAGCCGCTCCTGCTCCGCCGCGGCGAGCTTCCAGTCACCGGCGACGGCGGCGTCGTGGAGTCGCACGTACGCGGCAGGGTCGACGTTGCCGATGCCCGGAACGACTCCGTCGGCGCCGGCCAGCAGCGCCGCGTCGACGGTGAGCTCCGAGCCGGTCAGCACGCTGAAGTGCGGCGCGGGACCCGTGGCACGGCCGTCGCGCCCGCCGAGGTCGACGATCAGCCTGCGCAGCCCGCCCTCGTCGCCGCTGCTGTCCTTGAGGCCGGCCAGCGTGCCGTCCTCCGCGAGTTCGCGGACCAGGGCGCCCGGGAGCTTGGTGTGCACGGACACCGGGAGGTCGTAGGCGAAGAGCGGCAGGTCGACCTCCGCGCGGATGCGGCGGAAGTGCCCGGCGATCTCCTTGGGGTGCGTGCGGGTGTAGAAGGGCGCCGTGGCGACGAGGGCGTCCGCACCCAGTGCGGCGGCGGCCCGCGCGTGGTCGATGACGCGGGCGGTCGTCGTGTCGATGACCCCGGCCAGGACCGGGACCCGTCCGGCGGTCACCCGGACCACGGTCTCCAGGACGGTGCGGCGCTGTGCGTCGGTGAGGAAGGCGACCTCGCTGGTCGACCCGAGGGCGAAGAGTCCGTGCACACCGCCCTCGATCAGGTGCTCGACGAGCCGGCCGAGCGAGGTGGTGTCCACCTCCCCGTCGGGGCCGAGGGGGGTGCAGACCGGAGGTACGACGCCGTGCAGCGGTGCGGGCAGGGGCATGGGGAGGCTCCAGGGGATCGGTACGCCGACCTGTGGCCCGTGGGCTGCGCAGATCGAGAGGTGAGACGTAAGATGTCCTACGTCTGGGGCTCACCTTAAACAGATGCCCCGGCGAACGGTCAAGAGGTAACGGCACCCCAGGAGGACGGTTGTGGCCCGCCCCACCATGGCGCAGGACATCGAGCGACGGATCAAGGAACTGATCCTCGACGAGCGGCTCGGCCCGGGCGACCCGCTGCCCACCGAGGGGGAGCTGATGGAGCGCTTCGAAGCCGGCCGGGTCTCGGTGCGCGAGGCGCTCAAGTCGCTCCAGGCCGTCAACGCCGTCGAGATCAGGCGCGGGTCCGGGACCTTCGTCGGCTCGCTCTCGCTCTCACCGTTCGCCGAAGGGCTCGCCTTCCGTGCCGCGGTCCGCCACCGGCGGGGCGAACCGGGTCTCCTGGAGCTGATGAAGGTGCGGGAGGCCCTGGAGGCGGGCCTGGTGGGAGCCGTCACCTCGGGCATACCGGAGGAGGACCTCGCCGTGCTCCGCGCGCTCGTGACCACGATGGAGTCCGAGGCCCGCACCGGCCGGGTGGCACGCGCCACCGACCGCGCCTTCCACCTCGCGCTCTACGCCTCCCTCGACAACCACCTGCTCAGCGAGGTGCTGGACGCGTTCTGGGCGGCCATGGACCGGGTGCGCGAGGACCTCGACGACGGCCACCAGGACCCGCGGACCACCTGCGCCCAGCACGCGGAGATCGTCGCAGCGGTCGCGGCGGGCGACGGGGAGCGGGCGGTACGCGCCATGCGCACCCACTTCGACGGCATCCGCGACCGGCTGGGAGCGGGTGGTCAGCCCTCGTAGAGGTAGCTGGCCGTACCGGCCAGTGCGGCGCTGAACCAGGAGTCGATGTCGCTCTGCCCCATCGCGCCCCAGTCGGGAGCCCGTTCCACCTGGGCCGCCCCCAGCCGGCGGCCCAGCTCGACCAGCCGGGCGCCCTCGGCCGTGCGCTCGACCTCGTACCGGCGCAGCGCCTCCTCGGGTGTCGCGCAGGCGCGCAGGGCGTCCTCCAGACAGAGCGCGTCCTCGAGCGCCTTGACCGCCCCGCTGGCGGTGTGCGGCCGGGTGATGCCCGCGGCGTCACCCGCGAGCAGGAAGGGCGGGTCCGCGGCGCGCGGGGCGTGCAGGTCGGTGACCGGATGACAGACCAGGGAGACGTGTTCGCCCCGCGCCACGATGTCCGCCCACTCGTCGGGGAAGTGCTCGTCCGCGATCTCCCGTACGTACGGGGCGGGGTCCCGGTCCTCGTCCGGGGCCGGAGGAGGGGCGTAGACGGCGTACGCGAGCAGCCGTTCCCCGGGGTCCGCGCCCGCTCCTGCCGGGATCAGGTAGAAGATGCCGTGGCCGCCGGGGAAGCCCAGGGTGACCCAGGCCTCACGCAGCAGACCGAGCAGCCGCCCGTGGCCCTTCAGCGCGCTCATGGGGATCGTGCCCCGCCACACCGCGTATCCGGCACCGGCGGGCTCCAGTCCCGGGGCGAGCGACTGACGGGTGAGCGACCGGTGTCCGTCCGCCCCCACGACGACGTCGTACGCCTCCTCGCCGTCCGTCGTACGGATCAGCGCGCCTCCCCCAGGGGTCCGGCCGACCGCGGTGACGGGCCGGCCCCGGTGATGGCGCGTCCCGCCGGTGTTCGCCCGCAACGACTGCCAGAGCAGACCCCAGTTGCAGGGGGTGACCGGGCTCGGCTGCCGGGCCAGCTCACGGGCGGAGCGCAGGCCCCGGGGCCTGGCCAGCCAGACGTGGGACGCGACCGGAGCGGTCGGCATCGACGCGTCCAGATAGCCGAGGGCGACCAGCCGGGTGTGCAGGGCGGGCGGGATGACGATCCCGAGGCCCCGGTCACGCAGCTCGCCGCTGCTGCGTTCGTAGACGGTGACGTCCGCCCCCGACCGGGTCCCGGCGATCGCCATCGCGCAGCCGGCGATGCTTCCGCCGACCACACCCATCCGTAAGCCCGTCATCGCCATCGCCGGCACCCCTGTGCTCGATCCTCGTTCGGGGACTCAGGATGTCAGGTCAGGACGCGCGAGCCTCCGAGATGCGGCGTCGGACGGGTGCGTAGTGCTCACCCAGTGCCTTGACGAATCCGCCGGTGTCACCGGCGCGTGCGGAGTCGACGATGGCCTGGTGGGCGGCGATCGTCGCGGTCTCGTCGGCATGGGTGAACCCGTCGAGGTGCGGCGCGACGATCGCGTACACGTCCCAGAAGGCCATCGAGAGCTGCCCGATGAGGTCGTTGCCCAGAGGGGCGACGAGCAGCGCGTGGAACGTCCGGTCGGCGGCCACGAAGCCGTCACCGGCGTGGGCGTCGGTCCCGCGCATCTCGGCCACCAGGGCGTCCAGCCGGTCGAGATCGGCGGGCCGGAGCAGGGAGATGATGCGGTCGGCCATCCCGCGCTCGAAGAGTTCGCGTACGTCCACGAGGTCGGCCAGTACCTGGAAGTCGTCGCCGGGGGAGAGCAGTCCACGGAACGTCAGGCTCTCCACCAGGGCGGACAGGCTCAGTCTGCCGACATAGGTGCCGTGGCCGTGGCGGACCTCGACGATGTCCAGCGCGTCGAGGATCTTGACCGCCTCCCGCACGCTGGAGCGGCTCGCGCCGAGCGCCTCGCAGAGCGCGGGCTCGGTGGGCAGGGGGTCGCCCGGGCGCAGACGCTCGTCCAGGATGTAGCGCTTGATCCCTTCCGCGACCTCCTGCCGGAGCAGTGTCCGTCCGGGCTTGCCGCCCCGCGTGGGTGAACTCCCCACCTCTCGACCCCTCTCGATCGTCGAACTGGGTGGACACGCTACCAAGGCGTCAGATATCCGACGTCATATGTCATACCCGGAAGCTGCCTCTCCGGCGTTTCGACTCCAGGCCGGGGGTGCACCGCGGATCGCACCCCTTGAGCAGGCCGACATCGTGGTCGCCGTCCACGCACTCGCCGCCGACAGCGGCGAGCAGGCCCACGCCGACGCGAGAACAGGGGTGCGGGAGGCGCATCCCGGGCATGGAGAAGGGCGGCCGGCCCGGGGCGGGGGGGGGCGGGCGGGGGGGGGGGGGGCCCGCGCAGGCGCGCCGGGGCGGATAAAACAAATACGCGGCCCCCGACAA
>NZ_JBHUYV010000012.1:169961-176773 GCF_042667905.1 Streptomyces sp. NPDC057287
TGGTGGGGGGGGGTTTTTTTTTCTAATCCCCCCCCCCCCCCGGCGGCCGGCCGCCCGGGGGGGGGGGCGGGGCCCGGGGGGCTGGGCCCCGCCCGGCCCCCGGGGGCGGCGGCCGCCCCCCCTTCTCTGTGCGGCTCCCTCTCAGGAGCTGGTCAGCCGCGTGAACCGCGGGTGCGGCGCATGAGCACAGCACCGCCCAGCAGCAGCGCCGCGCTCGCGCCCGCCGCCAGGCCGATGTCGCCCGCACCGGTCTGGGCCAGCTGCGCGCCGGGGGTGTTCGGGCCCGGGTTGCCGGCCGGCGGCTCCTCGACGGGGGGCTTGGAGGTCGGCGGCGTGACCGTCGGGGGCTCCTCGGTGGGGGGCTCCTCGGTCGGCGGGGTGACCGTCGGCGGCTCCTCGGTCGGGGGCTCCACCGGCGGCTGGACCGGGGGCTCCACCGGCGGGTCGACCGGGGGGTGGACCGGCGGGTGCACCGGCGGGTGCCCGTGGTCGTGGCCGCTCTCGTTGAGGCAGGAGTTGCCGAACACGGGGTTCAGCGCACCGACGACATTGACGGAGTTGCCGCAGACGTTCACCGGGACGTCCACCGGAATCTGGGCCAGGTTGCCGGACAGGACGCCGGGCGAGCCGACGGCCTCGCCGTCGGCGCTCGCGCCGGACGAGCCGTGGCCGTGCTCGTCGTGCGAGCTGACATTCGCGCACTTGTTGCCGAAGGCCGGGTTCAGCAGGGCGATCACATTGACGGTGTTGCCGCAGAGGTTGACCGGGACGTGCACCGGGACCTGGACGGCGTTGCCCGAGCCGACACCGGGTGAATTGGCCGCGACACCGCCGGCCGAGGCGTCGGCGTGCGCGTAACCGCCGGCGGCGCTCAGGATGCCCGACGCCGCCGCCATGACGATCATGCTTTTATTCAGAACCTGTCGCATTACATGCCCTTCTCCGGGAAATTCGCGTGGGCGGTGACCCTGATGGCAGTCATTCCATCGACGCGGACGACTTCATAACGACACGGCGGTTGCGGTGGAAACTTGGAGATCGGTGGAAATTGTGTAACCACCCGAAAGGGTCACGTACGGGTGTTCGTTCAGCGGCGAGGTTCTGGCATTCGGGTGAACGGGGGGAACCAAACGCCGGCCGGCCAGTTGATCAGTGCGCTCCGCCGCGGGGCAATCGGTACGAGAAGGGTTCATCGTGATCAAGAAGGTTCTGGCTACGGGCGCCGTCGCCGCCTCCGTCCTCGGTCTCTCGGCGACCAGCGCCATGGCGATCGGTGACGACACCGGCACCACGTCGATCAACGGCAACGGTGCCGAGTCGGAGTTCGGCAACAGCTCGACCGAGGGTGACCAGAGCCCGCAGCTCAGCCTCGTCCAGGGCTCGCTGAACAAGCCCTGCATCGCCCTGCCGGTCAAGGCCAACGCCGGTGCGCTGGTCGGCATCATCGCCGCGCTCGCGATCCAGGACGTCAACGTCCTGTCCAACCCGCAGAACCAGCAGTGCACCGACAACTCCACCCAGGCCAAGGGTGACGAGCCGCTGTCGCACATCCTGTCGGACATCCCGGTTCTCTCCGGCAACGGTGCCGGCAACAGCTGACCGGGCCACCAGGACCGGTCCGGGCCGCCGACACTCCTCCATCGTGCGGCCCGGGCCTGCATCATCCGGGCGGATTTCCGAGAAACTCTTCGCATAGCGTTTCGTAGCCGCCCGTCGATCGTTACGGATTACAGCTCCGGAGTCACGAGCGCATTTCAGAGAAGTGCTCGTGCGGCACGAAAGACGTGACCGCTCAGGACTCCGCTGCAGAAAGGGACGAAAGTGAAGTACACCAAGGTTGCCGCCGTCGCCGCCGGAACCCTCATGGCTCTGGGTGCCGCCGCTCCGGCCATGGCCGACTCGGGCGCCGAGGCCGTTGCCGCCCACTCCCCGGGCGTGCTGTCCGGCAACGTGGTGCAGGTTCCGATCCACATCCCGGTGAACGTCTGCGGCAACACCATCAACGTCATCGGTCTGCTCAACCCGGCATTCGGCAACGTCTGCATCAACGACTGATTTCTTCCCGGTCGAGCCGACGGTTCGTCATGAGAGGGCCCCGGAGCGCATCTGCAGCTCCGGGGCCCTCTCGCTGTGACCGGGGAAATCCGGGCCGTCGCAGTTTCCCCGCGCGTCACTGGATCGTTGTCCTGGCAAAGGCGGTGGACGCCGCCGAAGAAGGGATTTGGGAAAGTGAAGTACGCGAAGTCCGTCGCCCTCGTCGCAGGTTCCGTCGCCGCTCTCGGGGCGGCCGCTCCCGCCTTCGCCGTGACCGCCCCCACTGCCCCCCGGATCAGCCTCACCGGCGGCGTGAACGAACTGACGTCCACGGCGCCGCAGATCCCGGACCGGCTGGTGAACCCCCTGGTGGACGCGGTCGGAGAGACCGCCGAAGCGGTGCACGAGGACGGCACCGTGAGCAGGTCGGCCGACGTGGTGACCGGTGCGGCCGACTCGGCGGCCCCGCTCCTGGGCGGACTGCCGCTGGGCGGGTGACCACCGCGTCCGGCATGTCGGTCCGCTCGGTTCACGGGCTCCGCCCGTGCGCTCCGCGGTGAATCGGACGAGAAACATCGTTCGAGTGAAAGGGCGCAACCGGATACCACTGCCCGGAGTTGTTCAGAGTGCTCCGGACAGGCGGGCAACAGAAAAACCAGAAGGGCACGTTCATGATGAAGAAGATTCTGGCGTCGGCGGCAATGGCCGCATCCGTCGCCGGTGTTTCCGCCGCCGCGGCCCCCTCGGCCATGGCGATCGGCAACGACCAGGGCACCACCACGGTCAACGGCAACGGTTCCGACCAGTACTACGGCAACAGCAGCACGCACGGTGACATGAGCCCGCAGATCGGTCTCATCCAGGGCTCGTTCAACAAGCCCTGCATCGCCCTGCCGGCGAAGGCCAACATCGGCTCGCTGCTCGGGCTCGTCCCGATCTCGGTCCAGGACGTCAACGTCCTGTCCTCGCCGCAGAACCAGCAGTGCACCGAGAACTCCACCCAGGCCAAGGGTGACGAGGCTCTCTCGCACATCCTCAACGACATCCCGGTGCTCTCGGGCAACGGCGCGGGCAACAACTGACACCGCGCGACTCCGGCTCCCCCTGCGCCCGTCCGGGCCAGGAAGCAGGGTTTTCCGCCTCGTCGTAGTCCGTGAACACGTGTGGGGCCGTTCCGTCCGTGCCGCACCCGACCCCCGGTCGGGCGCCCGGACGGAACGGCCCCACACGGCTGTCCGTGACCGGCCGGCGCAGCCGGTCTGCACGTCGGGTAGCCCGATAGTGCGTGAATTGGGCCGGTTGCCACAGAACCGGCCGACGCCGCGCGCCCGCCCGGGTAGATGCGCCTCATGGACCCGTACGACAGTCACCACCCGCCCGGCCGTGACCGGTTGCCGGAGAGCTCCACGCCCATCTACGACCGGCTGCTCGCCGAGTGGCAGGACACCCGCCGGCGTGAACCGGGGGCGTGGCCGGGAGACGCGGCATCCGCCCCGCCGGTGTCCGCCGGGCCCGCGTCGGGCCGGGAACGCGCCTTCGTCCCCGCCGCCCGTACGGCGGGCGGCGCCGAGTCCGGCGGGACGTGACCGCGCGTCGACTCGGAGTCCGGCGGGACGTGACCGCACGTGACTCGGGGTTCAGCGGGACGTGACCGCACGTCGACGTGGAACCGGATCCAACCCGTTCGAGTGGTGTAGCGGAACCGAAAGCTCCGCTTGGGGTTATCAGTACGTTCCACAACGGGACGCTCCGAAACGTTCCACAACGGGACGCTCCGAAAGGTGAAGCGTGATGAAGAAGATGATGGCCGGCGCCGCCGTTGCAGTGTCCCTGATCGGCCTGTCCGCCGCCGCGGCCCCCTCGGCCATGGCGATCGGCGACGACCACGGCACGACCACGATCAACGGCAACGGTGCCGAGTCGGAGTTCGGCAACAGCTCGACCAAGGGCGACCAGAGCCCGCAGCTCAGCCTCGTCCAGGGCTCGCTGAACAAGCCCTGCATCGCCCTGCCGGTCAAGGCCAACGTGGGTTCGCTGATCGGTGCCATTCCGATCGCGGTCCAGGACATCAACGTCCTGTCCAACCCGCAGAACCAGCAGTGCGCGGACAACTCCACGCAGGCCAAGGGCGACGAGCCGCTGTCGCACATCCTGAACGACATCCCGGTCCTCTCGGGCAACGGCGTCGGCAACAACTGACGCCACTGGGTGCGGGCGGTCCCGGGCGTATGCCGGCGGGCCGCCCGCACTCGCTGCGACACGCGGCGCACAGGGCGATGCCCACCACTCCACGGGGGGTGGTGGGCATCGCCCTTGCGTGCGGAGGGGGCGGAACGGTCAGCCGAGGCTGCGGACCGGCAGCAGACAGTGGGCGGAGGTCCCGATGACGTCGGGGTCGCCCACGAAGGACCGCAGCAGTTCCTCGCCGACCGGCTGCCCCGGGACGGCCGCGGGCCACGGACGCGTGGCGAACATCCCGTGGACCCGGCCCTCCGACCGCGCAGCGGCCAGCCACTCGGGGGGCACGCTGTACTGCGACTTGAAGTGGGGCAGGGTCAGCACGGCCTGCCCGGCCTGGACGAGGAGCTTCACCGGAAGGTTCGGCAGCTCCGTGGCGTCCAGCGTCTCGCCTCCCACGCGCAGTCCGCTGCGCTCCAGAGCCGTGTGCATGGCGCGCTCCCCGGCCTCGGGTCCGTCCGGGCCGTCGCCGAGCGAGTAGGCGAGGAGGAAGGCCGTCGCGCGCTCCCCGGGGGCGCTCACGCCGCTCCAGCCGATCAGGACCTGGGTTCCCAACTGGGCCTGTGAGTAAGGGGAAGTGGCGGTTTTCGGTGAGGTCATGTCCGGCACCCTAACGGCCCGAGACCGGTCCTTGTGCACGCGTATCACCTGATCGGGGAATATCCCTGGCAACTCGGCCCAATCCGCCGGATCGGCCCCCGCATCCGAAAAACCTGTTGACCGTCCGGGGAGGCCTCGGGCTATGGTGTGCGGAGTTCGAGGAACCAGGAGGTGAGGACATTGATGACTGTCGTTGCGATGGGCGCTGCCCACAAGCCGAAGTACATCGTTTTCACCCCTGTGGCCACCGGCTGACTCGACCTTCTCCTCCGCGCCTGACGCGCGGTGCCGGGGCCGCCCTTGTGAAGGGTTTCCCTTGTCTTTCTCCATCTCTCAGGCTTCCGCTCCGTCGCACCCGCTGGCTCCGTACGGCTGGGACGACGCGTGGGCCGACACCTTCGCCCCGTACGCCGAGCAGGGACTCCTGCCGGGACGTGTGGTGCGGGTGGACCGCGGTCTGTGCGACGTGGTCACTCCGGCGGGCACCCTCAGGGCGGACACCGCGTTCGTCGTGCCCCGCGACCCGATGCGGATCGTCTGCACCGGCGACTGGGTGGCCGTCGACCCCGACGGCGACCCGCAGTTCGTCCGTACGCTCCTGCCCCGCCGCACGGCCTTCGTGCGCTCGACGTCGTCGCAGCGCTCCGAAGGGCAGGTGCTCGCCACCAACATCGACCACATCGTCATCTGTGTCTCGCTCGCCGTCGAGCTGGACCTCGGACGGCTGGAACGGTTCCTCGCGCTGGCCATGTCCGCCGCCGCCGGTGCCGCGCTGCTCGGCGACGGGGCGCCGTCCGCCGGGCACGAGGCCTACGAGGCACAGCCGCTGGTGCTGCTCACCAAGGCCGACCTCGTCCCGGACACCACCACGCTGTCCCACCTCGTCCAGGACATCGAGCGCATCGCCCCCGGGGTGCAGGTGCTCACCGTCAGCTCCGCCACGGGGGAGGGCGTCGACGTGTTCGGCGCGATCGTCGGCGGCGGCACGAGCGTGCTGCTCGGAACCTCGGGCGCGGGCAAGTCGACCCTCGCCAACACGCTGCTCGGCGCGGACGTGATGCATGTGCAGGAGGCGCGCGAGGTCGACGGCAAGGGCCGTCACACCACCACGACCCGCAACCTCCTCGTGCTCCCCGGAGGGGGTGTCCTGATCGACACCCCGGGGCTGCGGGGCGTCGGGCTGTGGGACGCGGAGACCGGCGTGGGCCAGGTCTTCTCCGAGATCGAGGACCTCGCGCGGCAGTGCCGCTTCCACGACTGCGGCCACGAATCCGAGCCCGGCTGTGCGGTGCTGGGTGCGATCGAGGACGGATCGCTGGCCGAACGGCGTCTCGACAGCTACCGCAAGCTCCTCCGGGAGAACCACCGCATCGCGGCGAAGACCGACGCCCGGCTGCGCACCGAGACCCTGCGCGAATGGAAGCGCAGGGGCGCCGAGGGCCGGGAGGCCATGGCGATGAAGCGGGGAAGGACGCGTTAGCGGGAAGGGCCGGGGGTGCCCGGCCCGGCGGAGGCCGGCCGGACACCCCGCGGTCCTCAGCCCCAGACGACTGCTCCCAGCCATGCCCCCACAGCCAGCAGGCAGCAGAAGAGCTCCAGAAGCACCGAGTACCCCGTCGCCCGCATCACGGACCGGAGCGAGGTCCAGCCCGCCGCCCGGCTTCCGAGGCGCAGACGTTCGGCTCCGTAGACCGCCCCCACGTATCCCAGGATCCCGCCCACCACCGGGATCACGAAGAATCCCGCGATCGCCGCGAGCCCTCCGGCCATCAGCGTCCGTCGCGGCGCCCCCCCCCCGCGGGGGGGGCCCCCCCCCCCGCTCCCGGGCGGGCGCCCCCCCTCCCCGCCCACTGCCCCCCCCCCCCCGCGGGGGGCGCCCCCCGGCCACCGCCGCCGCGGGCGAGCGCGCGATGAGCATCGGTACGGTGCTGCTGCAGCTG
>NZ_JBHUYV010000012.1:176783-284979 GCF_042667905.1 Streptomyces sp. NPDC057287
CGTGATACCCCAATCACCCCCGCCCCCCCCGCCCCCCCCCCCCCACCCCCGGCCGCGCGGGCCCCCCCCCCCGGGGGGGGCCCCCGCGACGGCAGCAGCGCCTTCAGCGCCTGGTTCAGCAGCAGCAGGCACGTGGAGCCGATCAGCACGCCCCAGGCGACCGGTGTCGGGTCCGTCAGCGCCCACCACAGCACCGCCGCCCAGACGATCGCCTGCCCCGGCACGCCGGGCACCAGGACGCCGACCAGGCCGAGCAGCATCACCGCTCCGACGGCAACGAGCTGCCACACACTCATTCGACCAGCGTGCCGGAGTCCGCCGGGTCCCGCCCGTCAGCGGGGCCTCGTGAGCGGCCGGAGACGCGGGCCGGGGCGGTCAGCGGGGCGCGCGGGCCACCCAGCCGCGTTCGTAGGCGTGCCAGCCGAGCTGCAGCCGGGTGGTGACCCCGGTGAGCTCCATCAGGCCCTTCACCCGCCGCTGCACCGTCCGCAGACCGAGGTCCAGCTGTTTCGCCACGCTGGCGTCCGTCAGACCGGCCAGCAACAGCGACAGGATCTCCAGATCCGTCGGATCGGCGCCCGGTCCGTTCTCCTCGCTGATCCCGCCCCCGCCCAGCCGCAGCGGCATGGCGTCCCGCCACACCGCCTCGAAGAGGCCCATCAAGGACTCCAGCAGCCCGCTGGCGTGGATCACGAGGGCGGCCGGCTCGGCCCCCCGGCCGGTCAGCGGCACCATGGCCAGCGCGGCGTCGGCGACCACCAGCTTCGTCGGCACCCGGTCGACCACCCGGCACTGCTCGTCACGACTCAGCGCCGCCGACAGCTCCGTGATCCCGGACGGCAGCGAGAGCACGTCACGCTCGACGACCACGCGGTAGGACACGCCCCGCATCGCCGCCCGTTCCTCGGACTCGTTCTCCATGCCGGTGACCGCGATCGGCTTCCCCGTGACCAGGGCGCAGACCTCCGACACGGCGCCCAGCTGCAGTTGATGGAAGCGGTGGGCCACCGCGCTCGCGCCCGTCACCACCTCCACCAGGTCGTGCACCGCCGGTTCGGCCGCTTCGGCCCGGTACTCCTCGGCGAGCAGGGCGGACGCCAGCTCCGCCTGCTCCAGCTCATGGCGCTGCTGGGTCAGCAGGGCGCCCAGTGCCACCCCGGGCGGCGCGGCGACCCAGCGGTCCACCCGTGACGACGACTGGGCCACGAGCCCCTGCTGTTCCAGCCGGCGCAGGGCACGCTCGGCGTCCGCCTCCGGCAGGGCGAGCCGGCGTGCGAGATCGGAGAGCTCCGCGGCGCCCGCCGCGACCAGTGCGCGGTAGGCCGCTTCCTGTCTCTCGTCGAGACCTATCGCTGACAGCATCCTCGGCCCTCCCAGGATCGGTGCACGCGCGTTCCCGCGCCCGTGGGCGGGGCGTGCCGTGGCGGGAAACGGCCACGGCGTAAACCCGCCGGGGCCATCATGCCCCGTCGCCCCCGTCTCTCTGACAACCTGGCGCCACCTCGGCAACCACCGCCCCGCGGGCAGGGCCGAGCACGTATACCGGCCCGCCGGGCGACCTTCCCGTGGGGGGTGGGGACGTCCGGCGGGTCCCTCCACGACTGCCACTTCCGGGCCTCTTTTCCGGATGACCCGTTTTCGTGCGGCCCGAGCGGTCGACACTATGGGCATGAGTCAGCAGGGGGAGAAGCCCGCCGCGCACGAGGACGACTGGTGGCGCAGGCTGTACGACGAGACCGCGCCGGACACCGGGCCGAGCAGCGCTGCCGACAGTCTCGACGACCGGTTCGACTCCGCGTCCGATGCCGTGGGCGGCCCGGAGGCGGCCCATGCGGACCACCCGGTCACGGTGGTGCCGCTGCCCGACCCGCGCCTGCCCGAAGCGGACCCGCAGCCGCCGGCGACGGCGCGAGCCCTTCGGCCGCCGGTCAATGCGCCGGAGCCGCCGCTCGTGCCGGAGCCGCCGGTCCACGCGCCCGAGCCGCTACCCGTGCCGGAGCCGCCGGTCCACGCGCCGGAGCCGCCGCCCGTGCCGGACGAGCCGCCGAGGCCCCCGACCGTCCCGGTCGAGCGCGCGCCCTGGGAGGCCCCTGCCGTGCCCTCCCGGCCGCAGACCTTCGCCGTACGGCCGCCGGCCCCGCCTCCCGTACCGCCCGCACCGGCCCCGCCGGAGCCTCCGGCCGTGCCCGTGCCGCCGGTGCGCCCGGCGGTCGGCCACATCGGGGACCGGCCGCCGACCTACGACGCCGAGCCCGGTGCGCTGCCCGGCTCCGGCCCCGACGACCTGGACGGCCTCGTCCCCGACACCGTCCTGGACGGGGCCCGGTACGGGACGTACACCCTGCGGGCCGCGTCCGTGCGCGGCGACTCGGCGCGCTTCCGCGGCGAGCCGCGGCGCGACGCCCTGCTCACGGCGCGCTTCGGTGCCGGGGACGAGGCCCTGGTCCTGGTCGCGGTGGCGGGCGGTGCGCGAGGGGAGGAGCAGGCCCACCTCGCCGCCGCCGACGCCTGTCGCTGGATCGGCCGAGCCGTCGCCCGCAGCCATGCCCGGCTCTCCGACGACATAAGGGCGGGGCGCAGGGGCGACCTCAAGGCGGGTCTGCACCGCCTCACCGACCGCACCTACGGCAAGCTGCGCGCCCGGGCCGCCGAACTCGGCCTCGAACCCTCCGCCTACAGCACCGGCCTGCGCTGTCTGCTGCTGTCGGCCGACCCGCGATGCCGCACCCGGGTCTTCTTCGGCATCGGGCCGGGCGGTCTGTTCCGCCTCCGTGACGGAGCCTGGCAGGACCTGGAGCCCGTGCTCCCGGTGACCGGCGGCGCGGCGCGCGAGGAAGGTCCCGGCGGGGACCGGCTGACGATGGACCTGCAGATCACCACGCCTCCGTCCCCGTACGCGGGGGACACTCCGCCGCCTGCCGAGCCCTTCCGCTTCCGCGCGTCCGTCGCCCGGCCCGGTGACACGCTGCTGGTCTGCGGGAACGGCCTCGCCGAACCCCTGCGCGGTGTGCCGGCGCTGGCCGAGGAGCTGGCTCGGCGCTGGGGCGCGGACGGTCCGCCGGGGCTTCCGGCCTATCTGGCCGACATACAGCTCAGGATCAAGGGGTACGCGGACGACCGTACGTGCGCGGCGGTCTGGGAGGCGTAACGGGGCGCGGCGTGGGTTGATGGAGTCTCGGACAGCCCGAGGCAGAGAGGGTGCGCACCCATGGCCAAGCAGAACGTGTCGGAACAGTTCGTCGACATCCTGGTGCGGGCGGGGGTCAAGCGGCTGTACGGCGTCGTCGGCGACAGCCTCAACCCCGTCGTCGACGCCATCCGGCGCAACGCCGCCGTGGAGTGGGTCCAGGTCAGGCACGAGGAGACCGCCGCCTTCGCCGCCGGTGCCGAGGCCCAGATCACCGGGACCCTCGCCGCCTGCGCGGGGTCGTGCGGCCCGGGCAATCTCCACCTGATCAACGGCCTCTACGACGCGCACCGTTCCATGGCCCCCGTGCTCGCCCTCGCCTCGCACATCCCGTCCAGCGAGATCGGCCTCGGCTACTTCCAGGAGACCCACCCGGAGCTGCTCTTCCAGGAGTGCAGCCACTACAACGAGATGATCTCCAACCCGCAGCAGATGCCCCGCCTGCTGCAGACCGCGATCCAGCACGCCATCGGCCGCGGCGGCGTCAGCGTCGTCTCGATGCCCGGTGACATCGCCTCGCAGCCCGCTCCGGAGAAGTCGATCGAGCACGCCCTGGTCACCTCGCGGCCCTCCGTGAAGCCCGGGGACGAGGAGATCGAGAAACTCTGCCGGATGGTCGACGAGGCCAAACGGGTGACGCTCTTCTGCGGGAGCGGGACGGCGGGCGCGCACGCCGAGGTCATGGAGTTCGCCGAGCGGGTCAAGGCCCCGGTCGGCCACGCGCTGCGGGGCAAGGAGTGGATCCAGTACGACAACCCGTACGACGTGGGCATGAGCGGGCTGCTCGGGTACGGCGCCGCCTACGAGGCCACCAACGAGTGCGATCTCCTGATCCTGCTGGGCACCGACTTCCCGTACAACGCGTTCCTGCCGACCGATGTGAAGATCGTCCAGGTCGATGTCCGCCCCGAGCACCTGGGCAGGCGCTCCAAGCTCGACCTCGCGGTCTGGGGTGACGTGCGCGAGACGCTGCGCGCCCTGACTCCGCGCGTGAAGGCCAAGACCGACCGCAAGTTCCTCGACCGGATGCTGAAGAAGCATGCCGACGCGCTCGAGGGCGTGGTCAAGGCGTACACCCGCAAGGTCGAGAAGCACGTCCCCATCCACCCGGAGTACGTCGCCTCGGTCCTCGACGAAATCGCCGACGACGACGCGGTGTTCACCGTCGACACCGGCATGTGCAACGTATGGGCGGCCCGCTACCTCACGCCCAATGGCAGGCGCAGGGTGATTGGGTCGTTCAGCCATGGTTCGATGGCCAACGCGTTGCCGCAGGCGATCGGAGCCCAGTTCACCGACCGGAACCGGCAGGTCGTGTCGATGTCCGGCGACGGCGGATTCACCATGCTGATGGGTGACTTCCTCACGCTCGTCCAGTACAACCTGCCGGTGAAGGTCGTCCTCTTCAACAACTCCTCGCTCGGCATGGTCGAGCTGGAGATGCTGGTGGCGGGACTCCCATCGTTCGGTACGACCAACAAGAACCCGGACTTCGCGGCGATCGCACGGGCGGCAGGGGCCTACGGGGTCCGGGTGGAGAAGCCCAAGCAGCTGGAGGGCGCGCTCAAGGACGCCTTCAAGCACAAGGGGCCCGCGCTCGTCGACGTGGTCACCGACCCGAACGCCCTGTCCATCCCGCCGAAGATCAGCGCGGACATGGTCACCGGTTTCGCGCTCTCCGCCAGCAAGATCGTCCTGGACGGCGGGGTCGGCAGGATGCTCCAGATGGCCCGCTCCAACATCCGTAACGTGCCCCGGCCCTGAAGCGCGGGACCGCCGCACCCGGCCGCCGAGGGCCTGGAGCTCACACCGTCCGAGAGGCTTGAGCTCACATCAGCCGGAGCGTCCCGGGCGCGGTCCGGTCCGTGATGATCTCGACCAGCTGGTCGAAGAGCGTCGGACCGCGGCCGGCCCGTGCCTCGGCCAGCTCCCCTGCCACGCGCGCCCGGTTGGTGGGGTGCACCCGGGTGAGCAGGTGTTCCAGCCGGCGGGCGGTCTCCTCGTGGCCCAGCGTGCGGGCGGAGCGGGCGTGGTCGCGCCACTCGATGACGAAGCCCCCGTCCCCCGGGGTGCCGAAGCCACCGCCCAGGCAGTCCGCGAAGGCGTCGAGGCCGCGGCCGAAATAGCCGCCGGGGCCGTTCACCGCCTCGCCGATCACATCCCAGAAGCTGTCCAGGCCGCTGATCTCCGAGCCGTCGAGCACATAGGTCACGGTCATGCGTGGAGCGTACAAGCGTGTCCTCTCCCGAGGCGGTCCGATGGCCCGCGCCGCAGGTGGGGGACTGCGGCGCGGACCGGTCACGGGAGGTGCGGGTCAGCAGTCGTGGTCGACCAGGTCGAAGGACTCGTAGTGGTCCGCGGTGTAGTAGTCCTCCTCGGCCGCTTCGCCCGTCACGATCCGGCGGGCCCCGCGGTCCGAGGAGCCGGGCGTGATGACCGTGTACTCGTGGTAGTAGCCCGAGCCCTGGCCGGGCAGCAGCGCTTCACGGTTCTGGAAGACGGTGCCGTCCTGGTCGTACGGGAACGGGCCGCCCGCCTCGATGAGGCCGAGCGTGTCGTGTGCCTGGGACGGCAGCGCGGAGTAGCAGATGCCGCCGACCGCGGCGGTCGAGGGAGCCGTCGCCGCGGAGGCGGTGACGGGCCCGCCGACGAAGAGGACGGACAGGAGGGCGGCGATGCCGCCGAGCGTGGTGATCCGTGGGGGGATTCGCATGTCCACCATGATGACGCGCGTAGATCCCCATCCGTCAACGCCAACTCATGTGAATTTTTGGGAAGTTAACCGTGGGTACGAAAACGTAACGCGCCGGTCCTCTGCGCGGGGTTGCGCCGCGGCTCGTTCATATGCTGACGCCTGGAGAGGGGTGACCGCTCCGCTGTGGGGCATGCATCCCGTGAAGGCGTTCGACACATGGAGTGATGAAGCGGAAGCCGGGGAGGCCGATCCACAGTGCGTGCGGGGGACATGACGAAACGGCAGGAGAGTCCGCCGACGCGGATGCATCGCAGACTGGGGCACACCGATCTGTCGGCCGTGGGGGAGATACGGGCCGAGCTCCGGGAGTTCCTGCGCCGTCGCCGTCGGCCGGAGGAGACCGAGGTGGCGCAGCTCCTGCTCAGCGAGTTGGTCACGAACGCGCTCATCCACACGCGGAACGGTGCCGTGGTCACGGTGACGTCGGCACCCACGCGCCTACGGGTGGAGGTGCGCGACTTCGTGACCGGGCAGGAACCCGCGCCGTACGTACCGAACGCCGACGACGGTACGCACGGCAGGGGCCTGCTCCTCGTCCAGAGCCTGGCGGACTCATGGGGAGTCACCATGCAGGCTCTGGGCAAGGTGGTGTGGTTCGAGCTGGACGCCGGGAAGCCCTGACGCTCAGCCGAACTGCTGCTCCAGGTCCTTCAGTTTCTGCTCCAGCGAATCGAGCCGGGGCAGGGCCTGGGTGTCGTCCTCGGCGGTGAGGTCGACGGTCGCGGGTTCACCGCTCGTGGTCTGTGCCGAAGTACTCCTGGAGTTCGAGCCGTTCACGGCTTGCAGGGATGGCCGGGGGCGCAGAGGCAGTTGTCCCTGCTCTGTTATGGCGGGCTCCGCGGCGGCCGGTGGGCCGCCCCCCGGTGCCGGGGCGATGGCCTGGACGTCCACCTGGCGGCCGGCCCGGCCGCCGCGCCCCCAGAGCCGGTTCTGCCGGTTCAGGGCCTTGATCTGGGCCCGGTCCAGCTTCGCCTGGTCCCGGCGGCGGTGCCGGTCCTGTTCCCTCTCCCGGCGGTCCTCGCGTACCTCGTCCACCGCCTCGTCCAGGGTGCGTACGCCCTCCAGGAGCATCAGCGACCAGGCGCCGAAGGTCTCCCTGGGGGCGCGCAGCCACCGTACGATCCGGATCTGCGGCAGCGGGCGGGGCACCAGGCCCTGCTCGCGCAGCGCCGCTCGGCGGGTCTGCTTCAGCGCGCGGTCGAACAGCACGGCGGCCGAGAGGGACATCCCCGCGAAGAAGTGCGGGGCTCCCGCATGCTCCATGCCGCGCGGTGCGTGGACCCAGTTGAACCAGGCGGCGGCACCGGCGAACGTCCACACCAGCAGCCGGGAGCCCAGTGCCGCGTCGCCGTGGCTGGCCTCCCGCACCGCGAGCACGGAACAGAACATGGCGGCCCCGTCGAGGCCGAAGGGTACGAGGTACTCCCAGCCCCCGGAGAGGCTGAGGTTTTGCCGGCCGAAGCCGACGAGCCCGTGGAAGGAGAGGGCGGCGGCGACAGCGGCGCAGCAGAACAGCAGGACGTACGAGGCGGTGGCGTAGAGCGCCTCCTTGCGCCTGCGGCGCTCCTCGCTCCGTTCCCAGCTGTCGTCGGCCGCGGCTTTCTCAGCGGCGCGCTTGCCGCGCGCGACCACCGTCACCGCCGCCATGACCCCCACGAGCAGTACGGCGCCCGGAAGCAGCCAGTCAAGCGATATGTCGGTCAGTCTCATGCGCGGTCCCTTGCGTCACGTAGGGCGTTTCGGACGCCATCGTGACGGAAATCCAGCCGCGCTCAGCGAGTTTCGGGGCAAGTGAACGCGATTGGGTCGACCGGCTTCATCGTTGGACGGAATCTTTCCGGATACCCGTACGGAGAGGCCGAGTTGCGTTCGAATTGTGGTCGCCCGCCCGGGTGGTGTGAGCCGCCGCAGGGCTCAGGGGGCGGGCGTCAGCTTCCGGACGCGGTCGGCGTCGCAGGTGCGCGGGCAGGTGACGCACGTGTCCTCGGGCCGCAGGGTGTAGAAGAGGCAGCAGCTCGCGCGGTCGCGCGTCGGGAGCGATTCGCCGTCGGGGCCGGTCAGTTCGCGGAAGCCGGCCGTGCCCACGTACGGCTCGGTGGTGCCCGGCAGCAGGAGCTCCAGCTCCCGCATCGCGCGGCCCTCCTCCCCGAGCAGGTGGGCGACGTACCAGAGCCCCTCGACGATCTCGTCGGTCGCCATGCCCCACAGGGCCCGCTTCCCGCGCCGCATGCGCGGCCGGAAGCCGTCCAGC
Organism: Streptomyces sp. NPDC057287; assembly: GCF_042667905.1. Classification (NCBI taxonomy): domain Bacteria; kingdom Bacillati; phylum Actinomycetota; class Actinomycetes; order Kitasatosporales; family Streptomycetaceae; genus Streptomyces; species Streptomyces sp. NPDC057287. The sequence goes on from NZ_JBHUYV010000012.1 coordinate 184,977, forward strand.
ACCGGGCCGATGTGCTCAGCCACTGCGTCGAGCACCTCGGCCCGGAGCGCCGCCTCGTCGGGGACGACCCGGGCGCCGGGCAGCCCGGCCGCCGGGTCGTCGGGCAGGCAGGCGAACTCGCCGACGCGCAGGGCCAGATGGCCCAGGCCCCGGTGGAAGGAGACGTCCTCGACGGGAATCCGCGGGACCCGGCGGTGAGTGAACCACGGAAGGGTCACCAGGAGACATGCCGGCCAGGCGTACCGGTGCAGTCCGAAGCTCGCCACCACGTCGGGACGGGCGCGGGTGCCGTAGTCCCGCAGCACCTGTGCCTCGTCCCAGGCCAGGAAGTCGTCCAGCGCGGAGCCTCCCGCGGCGAGCTCGGCGGCGCCGACCCATCCGCCGCCCGTGGGCGCCGCTACGTCGTCGGTGAGCACCTCCGCGCGAAGGCCGGGGAAGACCTCGGCCAGTCGTGCGTACGCCGCCGTCAGGGGGGACGGGGCGGTGGCGGTGAGCAGGGCGGGCACGGTCATACGGGGACCACCGAATCGCGATCATTACAGGTAAGCCTTACCTTACCCGAACTGATCGATGTTTGAACTGCGGCCCGCTCCGCCTATCGTGCACAAGGGGTCCGGCGCGCGCGAGTCGGCCCTTCCGTGCGAGGAGGTTCCGATGGAGCAGGGCAGAGCGCGGGAGAACGCGCGGCCGTACGCGCCCGCGGACCCCCCGCAGGACGTCCGCGTGCCCGAACAGGCGCGCGGCGAACACACCCACTGCGAGACGCCCGCTCCCCGCGTGGTCCAGCGGCACTCCGTCCGCGGCCAGATCCTGGACGCCCTGCGCGCCGCACTGGTCGGCGGCGAGCTGGCCCCCGGACACGTCTACTCCGCCCCCGCCCTCGGCGCCCGCTTCGGTGTGTCCGCGACCCCGGTGCGCGAGGCGATGCAGCAGCTGGCCGTCGAGGGCGCCGTGGAGGTCGTGCCGAACCGCGGCTTCCGGGTCAGCGAGCGGGGTCCCCGCGAGCTGGCGGAGCTCGCCGAGGTGCGCGCCCTGATCGAGGTCCCGGTCATGCTGCGGCTCGCCCGCACCGTCCCGGCGGCGGGCTGGTGCGCGCTGCGCCCGCTGGCCGACGCCACGGTCGCGGCGGCCGCGGTCGGGGACCGGGCGGCCTACGCGGAGACCGACCGCGCCTTCCACGGCGCGGTGCTCGCGCTCTCCGGCAACCAGCAGCTCGTATCGGTCGCCGACGACCTGCACCGCCGGTCCCAGTGGCCCCTCGTCAACAGCCCCGCCGGCCGCCGGGCCGATCTGCTCGCCGACGCCTCGGAACACACCGCACTGCTGGACGCGCTCATCGCCCGCGACCTCACGGTGGTCCAGTCCCTCGTACGCGAACACTTCAACGGCGCGGACGCCTGAGCCCGGCGGGCCGTCCGGGCCGTCAGTTCGCCTCGACGGTCTCCGGGGCCGGCGGCTCCAGGCGGGGCGCGAGCCAGGTGGGTACGCCTCCCAGCAGCCGGAACAGCCGGCCGGCCTCGGCCCGCAGCCGGGCGGCCGCCTCGGGTTCCGGCTCGGCGTCCGCGAGCGAGATGAGCGCCGGAGCCGTGCCGACGAGGTAGCCCAGCTCCTCCCTTATCCGCAGCGACTCGGCGAAGCCGTGCCGCGCCTCCGCGAGCTCGCCCTCGCGCAGGGCGAGCGAGGCGAGGTGCCGCCAGGTGAAGGAGAGCAGGAGCTCGTCACCCCGGGCCGTGGCTCCGGCGTGCGCCCTGCGGTACGCGGCCCGGGCGGACTGGGGGGAGTCGGCGATGTTCTGGGCGATCAGGCCCCGGCGGAAGTCCAGCAGGGGGCGGCCGGCGGCCCCGGGGGAGAGCAGGGCGGCGGCCCTGCTGAGCGCCACGCTCGCCTCGTCGGCGCGGTCGCGTGCCCCGAGCAGGGTCGAGGCGTAGGCGAGGTAGCCCCGCTCGCAGGCGGCGGCACCGCGCTCCGAGTCGTCGTGGGCGAGCGCCTCCGCGGTGCGCAGGGCGTCCTCGGCGTCCGTCCAGCCGATCCCCGTGTAGAGGCACCGCTCGGTCAGGAGCGAGGTCCGCTGGAGCGCCGCCGCGGGGTCGGTGGCCGCGTGGGGTTCGAGCAGCGCGGCGGCATCCGTCCAACAGGCGCGTGAGCGCAGCCTCCATACCGCGGTCTGGAGCGGCGGATCGTCATCTGCTGTCGTTCCGGAACCAGACATGGCGGTATGCGCCACGTTGCCCTCCCCGAGCGCGCCATCGAGCTGTGGAGGCCGACGGGCGAACGCCCGTCGGCCAGGGTCTGCGCGCATCTCAGCACGGAATGGCACGCCGGGCCAAGGGGTGGGATCAATGTCAGGTGAAAGTTTTCACAATCGCTCGGAGCCCGGGGACCCGTGACGGCCCCGGAAGATCAGCTCATACGCAGGGCCAGGAAGAAGTCGAGCTTGTCCTCGAGGCGCGACAGGTCACGGCCCGTCAACTGCTCGATACGTCCGACGCGGTAGCGCAGTGTGTTGACGTGCAGGTGCAGCCGGGCCGCGCAGCGGGTCCAGGAACCGTCGCAGTCCAGGAAGGCCTCCAGCGTCTCCATCAGCTCCGCCCGGTGTCGCCGGTCGTAGTCGCGCAGCGGGTCCAGGAGCCGGGCGGTGAAGGCGCGGCGGACGTCGTCCGGGACGAAGGGCAGCAGCAGGACGTGCGAGGCGAGCTCGTGGTGGCCGGCCGCGCAGACCGGGCCCGGCCGGGCCGCGGCGACCCGGCGGGCGTGCCGGGCCTCCTCCAGCGCGCCGCGCAGCCCCTCGGCGGAATGGACGGCGGCACTGACACCCAGTGTCAGGCGACCGTCGTCCGCGAGGCCGGCGGCGAGGGGCGCACGGACCGCGTCGAGCAGCGCGTCGGCGTGCAGCGCCGCGTCCTGCCGCTCCGGGGCGCTCTCCCCCTCGGGGGCGCCGTCCTCGCCGGGGTCCGGCGAGGACACGACGGTCAGCGGCACGAGGGCGACGGCCTCCTCGCCCGTGTACGCCACGGCGATCCGGTCCGCCGAGTCGGGGCCCGTCACCGCCGGGTCGACCAGGATCTCCTCCAGGAGGGCCTGTGCCGCCCGGCCGCCCGAGAGGCCCGAGTCGTCCGCGGCCCACTCGACGCGGGCCACCACGACCTGCCAGTGCGGTGCCGTGCCGAGGCCCGGCAGCAGGACGGGAGCGGCCACCCGCAGCCTCGCGGCGATCTCGGCCGGGGCCGCGCCCGTCTGGACCAGCTCCAGGACCTCCTGGGCGAGTCTGCGGCGTACCGAACGGGCCGCGTCGCGGCGGTCCCGCTCGACGGCGATCAGCTGGGTCACCCCCTGGAGCAGGTCCAGTCGCGCCGCCGGCCAGTCGCCGGCGTCGGCCGCGACGGCCAGCAGCCAGTCCGAGAGCACGGACTCGCGCACGTCGCGCGACGGGGAGGGCACGGCACCCCGCCCGGTGTTCCGGATCGGGAACAGCGAATAGGCCGTGCCGTCGAGCTCCGCCCGGTGCGGGCCCGGGCGGCCCGTGCGGGTCGCGGCGAGATGCCGTCCCGCCAGCTCCGCCCCGGTCCGAGGGGTCAGGGGCTCGCCCGCTCCCGCGATCTGCCGGCCCGTGGGGGACAGGACCCAGGCGTGCAGGTCCAGATCGGAGGTGAGCAGGTCGAGCACCACTTCGGGGCCGCCGCCCGCCGGGCCCGAGGTCATCAGCCTGCGATGGCGGTCCACGACCGCGGCGAGGTCGCCGGCCCGCTCGCCGGACACCTGGCGCACCACGTGCTCGGTAATCGTTGCGAATGCGACGGTCTCGTCGACCGCGAAGAGCGGGAGCCGGTGGCGCAGGCACGCCTCGATCATGTCGTCGGGGACGGCTCCGAGCTCCGCCTCACCCGCGCCCAGGCCGGCGACCCCGGCGTTCGCCAGGATGCGGACGAACGGCTCCGAGTCCGAGGCGTCGCGGCGCCACGCCAGCCCCGTCAGGACGAGCTCCCCGCCGGACAGATACCGGCTGGGGTCGCGCAGGTCGGTCGTCATGACGCCCCGGACCGACCGGTCCAGCTCGTCCTCGCCGCCGAGCAGCCGCAGCCCCAGCGCCTCGGTGTCCAGCAGTGCGCGCAGCCGCATCGTCGATTGCCGCCGATCTCTTCGTTGGTGCGGGGGACGACGGAGGTGACCTGTGAATTGCGGTGAGGTTACCGATACCCGCCATTCGTTCGAATCTACAAGACGGGGACGGGGACCAGCCAATTCCTTCATGGTTTCGGTGACTGCACCGAGTGGAGCAACCCTTGTGTACTGGGCCACACACCGCGTCAACAAGACAGGAACGACCCCCGAGGGCCGGCCGTCCCCAGCCCCAGCCGAACGACCCGATTGAGAAGAAGAGAGCCACTCATGGACTTCCTTCGCCCCGCCAGCTGGGAGGAGGCGCTCGCCGCCAAGGCCGAGCACCCGACGGCTGTGCCCATCGCAGGTGGGACCGATGTGATGGTCGAGATCAACTTCGACCACCGGCGGCCCGAATACCTCATGGACCTGAACCGTATCGGTGAGCTGTCCGAGTGGCAGGTGGGCCAGGACGCCGTACGCCTCGGCGCCTCCGTGCCCTACAGCGCCGTCATGGACCATCTGCGGGCCGAGCTGCCCGGTCTCGCACTCGCCTCGCACACCGTCGCCTCCCCGCAGATCCGCAACCGCGGCGGCGTCGGCGGCAACCTGGGCACCGCCTCGCCCGCCGGGGACGCCCACCCCGCGCTGCTCGCCGCGGGCGCCGAGGTCGAAGCCGCGTCCGTACGGGGGACGCGGATGATCCCGATCGACGAGTTCTACACGGGCGTCAAGCGCAACGCCCTCGCCCCGGACGAGCTGATCCGGGCCGTGCACGTCAAGAAGGCCGACGGTCCGCAGCAGTACTCCAAGGTCGGCACCCGCAACGCGATGGTCATCGCCGTCTGCGCCTTCGGCCTCGCGCTCCACCCCGAGACCCGCACCGTGCGCACAGGCATCGGCTCCGCGGCCCCGACCCCGGTACGGGCGAAGGAGGCCGAGGCGTTCCTGAACGCCGCACTGGAGGAGGGCGGGTTCTGGGAGAGCGGGAAGATCATCACCCCTTCCGTCGCCAAGCAGTTCGCCCAGCTCGCCGCCGGCGCCTGCAACCCCATCGACGACGTGCGGGGCACCGCCGCCTACCGCAGGCACGCCGTCGGCATCATGGCCCGCCGCACGCTGGGCTGGACCTGGGAGCAGTACCGCGGAGCGGGACGCACCCTCGAAGGAGCTGCTTAACCATGCGAGTGAATTTCACGGTCAACGGCCGGAAGCAGGAAGCCGACGACGTCTGGGAGGGCGAGTCCCTCCTGTACGTGCTGCGGGAGCGCATGGGCCTTCCCGGCTCCAAGAACGCCTGTGAACAGGGCGAATGTGGTTCCTGTACGGTGCGCCTCGACGGCGTGCCGGTCTGTTCCTGTCTCGTCGCCGCGGGTCAGGCGGAGGGCCGCGAGGTCGTCACTGTCGAGGGCCTCGCCGACTACGCCAAGCACCGCGAGGGTGCCCACCCCGGCACCGGCTGCGCCGCGAGCTCCTGCGGCACCTCGCTCGACGCCGCCCGGCGCTGGCAGGCCGGTCCGGCCGACGGACGGAGCGCCGACGCGGGTGAACTCTCCCCGGTCCAGCAGGCGTTCATCGACGCGGGCGCCGTCCAGTGCGGTTTCTGCACCCCGGGCCTGCTGGTCGCGGCCGACGAGCTGCTCGAGACGCAGCCCTCCCCGTCCGACCAGGACATCCGTGAGGCGCTCTCCGGCAACCTCTGCCGCTGCACCGGTTACGAGAAGATCCTCGACGCGGTCCGCCTCGCGGCCGCCCGCCAGGAAGAGACGGTCCGACAGTCATGACGCTGCACCCGCGAGCCGCGTCCGTACCGGCCGGCACCCCCACCAAGATCACTCAGGGTTCCCAGACCCCGGGCGGCATCGGTGAGTCCACCCTGCGCCCCGACGGCACCCTCAAGGTCACCGGCGAGTTCGCCTACTCCTCGGACATGTGGCACGAGGACATGCTGTGGGGCCACACCCTCCGCTCCACCGTCGCGCACGCCGAGATCCGGTCGATCGACATCGGCGAGGCCGTCGCCATGCCGGGCGTCTACGCCGTACTGACCTACGACGACCTGCCGGCCGCGATGAAGAACTACGGGCTGGAGATCCAGGACACCCCCGTACTCGCCCACGGCAAGGTCCGCCATCACGGTGAACCGGTCGCCGTCGTCGCCGCCGACCACCCCGAGACCGCGCGCCGCGCCGCCGCCAAGATCAAGATCGACTACGCCGAACTGCCGCTCATCACGGACGAGGCGTCCGCGACCGCGCCCGACGCGATCCTGGTCCACGAGGGCCGCGACGACCACCACATCGGCCATGTCCCGCACCCCAACATCGTCCACCGCCAGCCCATCGTCCGCGGCGACGCGGACGCGGCCGCCGCGCGGGCGGACGTGATCGTCACCGGCGACTACGTCTTCGGGATGCAGGACCAGGCCTTCCTCGGCCCCGAGTCCGGCCTCGCCGTGCCGTCCGAGGACGGTGGTGTGGAGCTCTACGTCGCCACCCAGTGGCTGCACTCCGACCTCCGTCAGATCGCCCCCGTCCTCGGCCTCCCCGAGGACAAGGTCCGCATGACGCTCTCCGGGGTCGGCGGCGCCTTCGGCGGCCGCGAGGACCTGTCGATGCAGATCCACGCGTGCCTGCTGGCGCTGCGCACCGGCAAGCCCGTCAAGATGGTCTACAACCGCTTCGAGTCCTTCTTCGGACACGTCCACCGGCACCCCGCGAAGCTGCACTACGAGCACGGGGCCACCAAGGACGGCAAGCTCACCCACATGAAGTGCCGGATCGTCCTGGACGGCGGCGCCTACGCCTCGGCGTCCCCGGCCGTCGTCGGCAACGCCTCCTCGCTCGCGGTCGGACCGTACGCCGTCGAGGACGTGGACATCGAGGCGATCGCCCTCTACTCCAACAACCCGCCCTGCGGCGCCATGCGCGGCTTCGGCGCGGTCCAGGCCTGCTTCGCCTACGAGGCGCAGATGGACAAGCTCGCCGCCGCCCTGGACATGGACCCGGTCGAGCTCCGGCAGCTGAACGCGATGGAGCAGGGCACCCTGCTCCCCACCGGGCAGCCCTGCGACTCGCCGGCCCCGGTCGCCGAGCTGCTGCGCCGGGTCAAGTCCCGGCCGCTGCCGCCCGAGCAGCAGTGGCTGGCCGCCGGCGCCGACGGCACGTCCGTGGACGTCCGGGCGCTGCCCGGCGGACTCTCCAACACCACGCACGGCGAAGGCGTCGTGCGAGGCGTCGGCTACGCGGTCGGCCTGAAGAACGTCGGATTCTCGGAGGGCTTCGACGACTACTCCACCGCACGTGTGCGGATGGAGGTCATCAACGGCGAGCCGGTCGCGACCGTGCACACCGCGATGGCCGAGGTCGGCCAGGGCGGCGTGACCGTCCACGCCCAGATCGCGCGCACCGAGCTCGGTGTCAGCCAGGTGACCATCCACCCGGCGAACACCCAGGTCGGCTCGGCCGGTTCGACCTCCGCCTCCCGGCAGACGTACGTCACCGGTGGCGCCGTGAAGAACTCCTGCGAGGCCGTCCGCGAACAGGTCCTGGAGATGGGGCGCCGCAAGCTCGGTACGTACCACCCGGCCTGGGCCACGGCCGAACTCCTCCTGGAGGGCGGCAAGGTCGTCACCGACGGCGGCGAGGTGCTCGCCTCGCTGGCCGACGTGCTGGAGGGCGAGGCCGTCGACGTGGAGCTGGAGTGGCGCCACCGGCCCACCGAAGCCTTCGACCTGCGCACCGGCCAGGGCAACGGCCACGTCCAGTACTCCTTCGCCGCGCACCGCGCGGTGGTGGAGGTCGACACCGAGCTCGGCCTGGTCAAGGTCATCGAGCTCGCCTGTGCCCAGGACGTCGGCAAGGCGCTCAACCCGCTGTCGGTCGTGGGCCAGATCCAGGGCGGCACCACCCAGGGGCTGGGTGTCGCCGTCATGGAGGAGATCATCGTCGACCCGAAGACCGCGAAGGTGCGCAACCCGTCCTTCACGGACTACCTGATCCCCACCATCCTCGACACCCCGACCATCCCGGTCGACGTGCTCGAACTCGCCGACGACCACGCCCCGTACGGGCTGCGCGGCATCGGCGAGGCCCCGACCCTGTCGTCCACCCCGGCCGTCCTCGCGGCGATCCGGAACGCGACGGGCCTGGAGCTCAACAGGACCCCGGTGCGCCCCGAGCACATCACCGGGAGCTGACGAGCCCCCAAGACCCTCCGGACGGTGCGTGCCTGCCGTGAACGTCACACTTCCCCGCGCCGCGCACCGTCCGGAGCCACCGCACCACCGCACCATCTGCACGAAGAGTCCGCCTCGGGCCGTCCCCCGGGTCGTGCGCCTCGCAGCATCCCAAATCCCGCAATCACGAGAGCTCCACGCGGGTGCCCCTGTGAACCTTGGGAGTCAGGCAACATGACCCAGCAGTCCGTAGAACCCAGGACGAGCGCGGAGGACGCGGGCCCCGGCTCGCGTGTCCCCGCCGGACGCTCCTGGCTCGACCGTTACTTCCACATATCCGAGCGGGGATCGACCGTCGCGCGCGAGGTGCGCGGTGGCGTCACGACCTTCATGGCCATGGCGTACATCCTCCTGCTCAACCCGCTCATCCTCGGCGGCAAGGACGTCGACGGCCAGCTCCTCGGCCAGTCGGGGCTGATCACGGCCACCGCCCTCGCGGCGGCGGCCACCACCCTGCTGATGGGCTTCGTCGGCAAGGTGCCCCTCGCGCTCGCGGCGGGGCTGAGCGTCTCCGGTGTCCTCGCCTCGCAGGTCGCGCCGGCCATGACCTGGCAGCAGGCCATGGGCATGTGCGTGATCTACGGTGTGATCATCTGCCTCCTGGTGGTCACCGGGCTCCGCGAGATGATCATGAATGCGATCCCGCTCGCCCTGAAGCACGGCATCACCATCGGAATCGGGCTCTTCATCGCCCTCATCGGCCTCGTCAAGGCCGGGTTCGTCCACCAGGGCGTGGCGACCCCGCTGTCGCTCGGCCCCACCGGTGCGCTGACCGGGTGGCCGGTGCTCATCTTCGCCGCGACCCTGCTGCTCATCTTCATGCTTCAGGCGCGGAACATCCCCGGCGCGATCCTCATCGGCATCGTCGTCGGAACCGTCATCGCGATCGTCGTCAACGCCGTGGGCGACATCGACCCCAAGGCCTGGAGCAGCGGTCCGCCGGAGCTGAGCGGAAGCGCCGTCTCCTCGCCCGACTTCTCGCTCTTCGGGGACGTCGAGTTCGGCGGCTGGGGCGACGTCGGGGTGCTGACGGTCGGCATGATCGTCTTCACCCTCGTCCTGGCGGGCTTCTTCGACGCCATGGCCACCATCATCGGTGTCGGCACCGAGGCGAACCTCGCCGACGACAAGGGCCGCATGCCGGGCCTGTCGAAGGCGCTGTTCATCGACGGCGCGGGCGGTGCGATCGGCGGCGTCGCCGGAGGATCGGGCCAGACCGTCTTCGTCGAGTCCGCCACCGGGGTCGGGGAGGGTGCCCGTACCGGGCTCGCCTCCGTCGTCACCGGACTCTTCTTCGCGGCCTGCCTCTTCTTCACCCCGCTCACGGCGATCGTGCCGGCCGAGGTGGCCGCCGCCGCCCTGGTCGTCATCGGCGCCATGATGATGCAGAACGCCCGGCACGTGGACTGGGCCGACCGCTCCGTCGCGGTACCGGTCTTCCTCACCGTCGTCCTGATGCCGTTCACGTACACCATCACCACCGGTGTCGCCGCGGGCGTCATCTCGTACTCGGCGATCAAGCTCGCCCAGGGCAGGGCGCGCGAGGTCGGCGTCTTCATGTGGGTCCTGACGCTGGTCTTCTTCGTCTACTTCGCCCTGCATCCCATCGAGAGCTGGCTGGGCGTCAGCTGACGCTCCCGCCGTCCCTCCGCACCTCTGTCAGAAGGAGACACGCCATGCTGGACATCGCCGAAGAGCTTCACCGGTGGGTCGGGCAGGGACGCGCGTTCGCCGTGGCCACCGTCGTGGCGGTCGGGGGCAGCGCGCCCCGGCAGCCGGGCGCGGCGCTCGCCGTCGACAGCGACGGCACGGCCATCGGTTCGGTCTCCGGCGGGTGTGTGGAGGGGGCGGTGTACGAGCTGTGCCGGCAGGCGATCGAGGACGGCACCACCGTGCGCGAGCGCTTCGGCTACAGCGACGACGACGCCTTCGCGGTAGGTCTGACCTGCGGCGGAGTCATCGATATCCTGGTCACACCGGTGCGCGCGGACGACCCCGCGCGCCCGGTGTTCGCCGCCGCGTTCGCCGCCGCCGCGGAAGGCCGGGCGGCGGCGGTCGCCAGGGTCACCGAAGGACCGGCCGGGATGCTCGGCCTGCCTCTGCTCGTGCACCCCGACGGGACGCACGAGGGCGGGCTCGGCGGCCACGCGCAGCTGGACCGTACGGCCGCCGCCGAGGCCCGGGCGATGCTCGACACGGGTCGCACCGGCGAGATCGTCATCGGAGCCGAGGGCTCCCGCTGCGGCAGCCCCCTCACCCTGCTCGTCGAGTCGAGCGTCCCGCCGCCCCGGATGATCGTCTTCGGGGCCATCGACTTCGCCGCCGCCCTGGTACGGGCCGGCCGCTTCCTCGGCTACCGCGTCACCGTCTGCGACGCCCGTCCCGTCTTCGCCACGGCGGCGCGCTTCCCGGACGCCGACGAGATCGTCGTCGACTGGCCGCACCGCTATCTGGCCAGCACCGGCGTGGACGCGCGGACGGTGCTCTGCGTCCTCACGCACGACGCCAAGTTCGACATCCCGCTGCTCGAACTCGCCCTGCGGCTCCCCGTCGCCTACGTCGGCGCGATGGGCTCCCGCCGCACCCACCTGGAGCGCAACGAGCGGCTGCGCGAGGCCGGTGTCACCGAGCGCCAACTGGCCGCCCTGCACTCTCCCATCGGCCTGGACCTCGGAGCCCGTACGCCCGAGGAGACCGCCCTCTCGATCGCGGCGGAGATCGTCGCGGACCGCCGTGGCGGCACCGGCCTGCCCCTGAAGGGCGCCCACACCCCGATCCACCACGAGTCCGGGACGCCGCTCGCCTCGGTGGCCTGAACCCGACCACGAACAGCCGTTCAGCGCGGGCGGGTTGCCGCCACGGCGGTTTCACGCCAGGGGTGAAGCCGTCCGCAGCCCCGGATTTACCGGTAGATCAGCTGCATGACACTTTCCCTCTCCTCCGTTTCCGGCCGGGCGAGACCCGCTCGTGCGGGACGCAGGGCTCTGCTCATAGCGACCTCCGTCGCCCTCGTGAGCGGCGTCATGCTTCCCGCGGCGGGTTCCGCCACCGCCGCCCCGAAGCCGCCGACCGCAGAGGACCGCCACGGATCCGAAGCCCGCGACTACGACATCACCCTGGTCACCGGAGACGTCGTCCACTACTCGGACGGCGCGGGCAACCAGGACACCGTCACCGTCGACCGCCCCGACGGGGCGAAGGGCGGCGTGCACGTGCAGCAGGCGGGGGAGGACATCTACGTCATCCCCGACGAGGCGAGCGCCCTCATCGCGGCCGAGAAGCTGGACCGGCGGCTGTTCGACATCACGACGCTGGTCGAGATGGGCTACGACGACCGGCGCTCCGGTGGCATCCCGCTGATCGCCACCTACCCGGCGAGCACGGCGCGTTCGCTGCCCGCCGCCCCGAGCGGCAGCAGGACCGTCCGCCGGCTGGAGTCGGTCCACGGCGCGGCCCTGAAGGCGGACAAGGACGACGCCCGCGCCTTCTGGAACGACATCTCCCGTACGGAGAAGAGCCGTTCGCTGGACAACGGCATCAGCAAGCTGTGGCTCGACGGGAAGGTCGAGGCGGCACTCAAGGACTCGGTGCCGCAGGTCAACGCACCGCAGGCCTGGGCGGAGGGCTTCGACGGCAAGGGAACCACGGTCGCCGTCCTGGACACCGGTATCGACGCGACGCACCCGGACGTCAAGGACCGCATCACGCAGTCCCGGAGCTTCGTCCCCGGTGAGGAGGTCGACGACGCCAACGGCCACGGCACGCACGTCGCCTCCACCATCGCGGGCTCGGGCGCGGCGTCGGACGGTGCCAACAAGGGCGTCGCCCCCGCCGCCGACCTGATCGTCGGCAAGGTCCTCAGCAACGAGGGGTCCGGCGCCGACTCAGGCATCATCGAAGCCATGGAGTGGGCGAAGGACGAAGGCGCCGACGTCGTCTCCATGAGCCTCGGATCCAGCATCCCGGACGACGGCACCGACCCGATGGCGCAGGCCGTCGACGCCCTGTCCGCCGACGGCGGCCCGCTCTTCGTGATCGCCGCGGGCAACGCCTACGGCGCGGGCACCATCGGCTCGCCCGGCTCCGCCGCGAGCGCGCTGACCATCGCAGCCGTCGACAAGCAGGACGCCCGGGCCGGCTTCTCCTCCATGGGCCCGCTGGTGCGCTCCCACGGCCTGAAGCCCGACCTGTCCGCCCCCGGCGTCGACATCAACGCCGCTGCCTCGCAGTCGGTCCCCGGCATCGAGGGCATGTACCAGCAGCTGTCCGGTACGTCGATGGCGACCCCGCACGTCGCGGGCGCGGCGGCCATCCTGAAGCAGCGGCACCCCGAGTGGTCCGGCGGGCGCATCAAGGACGCGCTGATGAGCTCGTCGAAGCGGCTGCCCGACTACACGCCGTACGAGCAGGGCACCGGCCGCCTCGACGTGAAGGCCGCCGTCGACACGACGATCGAGGCCACCGGTTCCGTCGAGGTCGCGTCGTACGACTGGCCGCACAGTGCGGCGGACCAGGTCGCCGAGCGGACCATCACCTACCGCAACACCGGCACGGAGGACGTCACGCTCGGCCTGGCGACCGACAGCGACTCCGCCGCCTACACCCTCTCCACGTCGGAGCTGACCGTCCCGGCGGGCTCGACCGCCGAGGCCGTCCTCTCCATCGACCCGTCGAAGGTCGCGGTGAACACCGAGTTCTCCGGCCAGGTCGTCGCCACCGACCCGACCGGCACGACGGTGGCCCACACCGGCTTCGCCGTGAACAAGGAGCAGGAGCTCTACGACCTGACGTTCCGGCTGCGCGACCGCGCGGGCGCGCCGATGGACGGCGTCGTGGTCCTCGCCGCGCTCGGCGACACGCAGCTCGGCCTCGTCCAGGTCTCCGGCGAGACCACGCTGCGGCTGCCCCCGGGCAACTACACCGCCTGGACCTCCGCGGACGTCGACGGCGACCGTGCCGACTCGCAGGCCGTGGCGTTCCTCGCAGCCCCCGAGACGATCCTCGACAAGGCCACCACGGTCACCCTCGACGCCTCGAAGGCCCGCAAGGTCAGCGTGCGCACCCCGAAGGAGACCGAGACGCGGCAGCTGCGCTACGACATGGCCCGCACGTCCCCCGAGGGCGTCGTCCAGCGTGACGCCTACCAGATCCCGCTGACCTACGACCAGCTGTGGGCGAGCCCGACGAAGAAGGTCACCCAGGGCGACTTCAGCTTCCTCACCCGCTGGCGCCAGGGTGAGGAGCTGATCGACCTGACGGCCGACGGCCACGACGTCCCGGTCACGGTGCAGAACGGCTCGGTCGTCGCCGAGGACAGCGAGCAGAGGCTCACCGGTGTCTTCGCGGGCAACGGCGCCGCGGCCGACTACAAGGGCCGCAGCGTCAAAGGCAAGGCCGTCGTCGTCACCCGCAGTGACACCGTCCCGCCAGCCGAGCGGCTGGCCAACGCGGTCGCGGCGGGCGCGAAGGCACTCTTCGTCGTCAACGACGGCCGTGGGGTCGCGATGGAGAGCTACGTGCCGTACGGCGAGCAGACCACCATCCCGGTCGCCTCGGTGCAGAAGATCGCGGGCGAGACGCTGGTCAAGGCGGCGCAGCGCGGCAGGACACTCTCCGTGGACCAGAAGAGGTTCGCCTCGTACGTCTACGACCTGGTGGACCGTCATGACGGCACCGTCCCGGACCGTTCGCTGGCCTTCGCCCCGTCGGTCCGGCAGCTCGCGAAGGTGGAGAACACCTTCTACGGTCACAAGGAGACGCTCGGAGGCGGCTACCGCTACGACATCCCGGACTACGGACCGGGCCTCGGCTTCGAGGAGTACGAGAAGTTCCCCGGCACCCGCACGGAGTGGGTCAACCCGCTGCCCGGTGCCTCCTTCTGGTACGAGAACCACTCGGTGCTGAACGCCGACTCCGGCACGGCGCACGAGGTGCGCAGCCCCGAGCTCGACTACACGGCGGGCCGGACCTACCGCGACGAGTGGTTCGCCCCGGTGGTCGGACCCCGGCTCGGCACCGGCTACTGGGGACCGTTCCGCACCGCGTACAACGACGTCCAGTTCAACATCACGCCGTGGACCGACTCGGGTGAGGGCCACTCCGGCTCGATGCCGGAGAACGAGTACGACACCACGTCCTACGCCTTCTACCAGGGGGACACCCTGATCAAGAAGGGTGCGGGCCGGGCCGGTTACGCCTGGGACCTGTCCGCCGAGAAGGTGCCCTACCGCCTGGTCATCGACTCGGTGCGCGACGAGGCCACCTGGAAGACCTCGACGCGGACGCACTCCGAGTGGGGCTTCGTCTCGGGCGCCCTGCCTGAGGGCACGGAGCAGGCCGACATCCCGCTGCTCCAGCTCGACTACGACGTGGACACCGACCTGGCGGGCGACGCCAAGGCCGGAAAGCAGGTCGAGGTCGGCATCGAGTCGGGCACGCAGGCCTGGCTGGACGGCGCCGTGAAGGCCACCAGGGCCTCGCTGTCGGTCAGCTACGACGAGGGCAGGACCTGGAGCGCGGCGGAGCTGCGCAAGGGCTCGTCGGGGCAGTGGACCGCGAAGCTGCGGACGCCCGCCCGGGGCGCGGACTCGGTCTCCCTCAAGGCGCACGCCGAGGGGCCCGGCGGGCTGGCCGTCGACCAGGAGATCATCAGGGCCTTCGGCCTGAAGTGACCCGCTGAACGGACCGGTCGAGGTGGTCCCGCGTCCCCGGCTGGGGGCGCGGGACCACCTCGCTGTGCGTCCCGTGCCGGCCCGCTCACCGCCCGAAGCGCGCCAGGCAGTGCCACACCCGCTTGAGGTCCTGCGGATCGTGCCGCCCGTCGCGGGCCGCCTCCCCGATGATCCGCGCGTCGAGGAACCCGTCGACCGCGAGCGCGGCGCCCAGCTCGACGTACTCGGGGCCCCGGTAGCCGGGACGGAGCCTCAACTCCCGGACGGAGAGCCGGAAGCCGGCGTGCCACTCGACGGGACACGGCAGCGCGCGGGCCGCCGTCTCCACATCCGTACCCCGGAAGCACGGGTCGAGGACCAGGGCCTCCACATCGCGGTCGAGCCGGACGGGGCCGTGCACCTGCGCCTCGACGTAGTCGTCCAGGGCATCCTGCCCGTCCGCCTCGGCGAGTGCGACGAGCCGGCCCCCGGACGCGGCCACACCGAAGTCGGACGGCTCCAGGAAGCTGTCGGGGTAGCAGAACGTGGCGTGGGGCAGGGCCCCGGATCCCAGCCTGAGGTGCGCGGACCCGAATCTGGGCGCCGCGCCGTAAGGGGAGCGGCGGAAGTCCAGCGCGCCGTACACCGGACGTTCGTGCGCGCTCGCGCCGTCGTAGGCGCCGCCGAAGATCCGGCTCTCCCAGCGCCACCGGTCACCGCCCGGGTGGGCGGTGAGACCGCCGTTGCTGGTGCCGGTGACGAACTGGGAGACGTACACGCCGTCCTCGGCCAGCCGCTCCAGGACCGTACGCCCCCCGCTGACACGGTCCGGGTGGAAGTTCATCGTCACGCGCAGGGACGGGTCCAGCGGCGGCCCCGCGGACAGCGAGGTCACGTGCGCCAGGGCGCGCGTCCGGGCCCGCGGGATGTCGGCGCTCATCGGTCCAGTCTGCCGGAGCGCCGACCGCGGGGCACGCGAATTCAGCGGCGCCGGGCCGCTCTCTCGCGCGCCTCGCGCCTCGCCACGGTGTACTTCGACCAGTCGCCCCGGTGCCGGTCGCACCGTGACGCACCCTTCATCGCGAGCCGTTGGCAGCGTGTGCCCTTCTGCGTGAGTGCTCCGCATGCCGACTGCGTACGAGCCATGTCCGACCGCCCCCTGAGCTCCGCCGTCCTGCCGGCCTTGTGCCGGCAGAGCCCAGGTTCGCCCGTGGGCGCGGCGCGGGGGAAGGCGCAACCGGGCCCCGCGGACGCGCTCCGGAGCGCACGGGTGGTCAGGCCGTCGCCCCGCCCCGCCCGTCGGCATCGGCACCACGCCCCCGCGCACCACGCCCCCGCGCCCGCCGGTCCGTCGGCGTCCCGGTGGGGCGGGGCGCGTGGTGCTCGACGGGCGGGCGGGCGCGGGGCGCGGGAATGCGGTGTTCCGGAGGTCAGCGTCCGGACTGCAGGGCCTCCCAGGTCTCGGGGCCGACGCTCCCGTCGGCCCCCAGGGCCCGGATGCTCCTGTAGTCACGGACCGCCTTGTCCGTGAGCGTCCCGAAGGCCCCGTCGGCGGTCACCGTCCGGCCCAGTGCCGCGGTCAGCGCCCGCTGGAGCCGCTTCACCGCCTCGCCCGAGGAGCCCTGGGTGAGGGCAGGTGCGGTTCCGGCGGAGAGCAGCGCGGTCCAGGTCCTGCGGCCGACCGTGCCGTCCGCCGTGAGGCCGCGCGCCGTCTGGAAGGCCTGCACGGCCCCCTTGGTGGCCGTGCCGAAGACGCTGTCCTCGGCACCCGCCTCGTAGCCCTGCTGGTTGAGCAGTGTCTGGACCGCCTTCACCTGCGTGCCCGTCGAGCCCGGCTTCTGGGTCGTGTACGCCGCGAAGCTCAGCCCGTCCGCCCCGCTGCTGCCCGAGCCGCCGACCAGCTGCATGTAGTACGACCAGTTCCAGTGGACGCCCGGGTCGGTGTGGTCGTTCCCGGGGGCCTCGCTGTGCCCGATGATGTGCGACCGGTCCTTGGCGATGCCGTACCGGTCGCAGAGGTACTTCGTCAGTGCCGCCGAGGACCGGTACATCGGATCGGTGAACCACGACGGGTTGTCGATGAAGCCCTCGTGCTCGATGCCGAGCGACGAGGCGTTGGCGCTCTTGGCGTGGTAGGCGGTGTCCTTGTCGCGGACCATCTGGGTGATCTGGCCGTCCGAGGAGCGGACCACGTAATGGGAGCTGACCTTGGAGACGGCGTCCTGGAACCAGCTGATGGTCCCGGCGTACGAACCCTGCGTGACGTGGATGACCACCTTGTCCACCGTCGCGGTGCGTCCCGTGGCGAAGTTGGCGGAGTCGGCGGCCACCCAGAGGGCCGGCGGGTAGTCCGGGCTCTGGGCGGTGACGTCGGCCTTCGCGAGGGGGCCCTTCTCGGGAGAGACCGGGCGGGAGGTGACCGAGACCCGTTCACCCCCGGCGACGGTGGCCCGCAGGCCCTGCGCGAGGAAGGTGTAGACGGTGTCGGCGTAGAGGGCGGCGACGGCGCCCTCGGCCTCGCTGTAGCGGGCCACGGCCGGGTACCAGGCATCGATGTCGGCCCGCTCGGCCCCGTCCAGGCCCAGCGCGTCGGCGTGGTTCCGCAGTACGGCCGCACCGCCCAGGATGTTGGCCGCGGTGTCCGTGCGCAGATCGGCCGCGGACTTGCCCGTCAGCGCGGCCGCCTTCTCCAGGGAGTGGTTGACGGGGTTGCTGACGAGGTGCATCACGCCGTAGCCGTTGTCCTGGCTGGGGAGCCCGGCGTGACCGTCCAGGTGCGTCTCGCCGTAGCCGACTGCGGCGAGCAGGTCGCGCGGTACGCCGTACGTCTCGGCGGCCTTCAGGAAGGCGCGGTTCATGGGGTCGGCCGGGGCGGCGCCGGCGGGCTGGCCCGCGGTGACCAGGGCGGTGGCGGTGAGTGAGGCCAGAACGGCTGCGCGGCCTCGGATGTGGCCGGCGGGGCGTCGGGGCATGCCTGCTCCAGGTTCTGTGGGGGAGAGGAAGGCCGCCGGAACCCGGTGGGGTGGGCCGAGGGCCGTCGAGCCCGCACAGGCTATGCATGTGATTAACACATGACGGCGAACTCCGGGGCGTGGCCGAACTCCCGTCACTCCGATGGAGTTGAGTCGCCTCCGGCCGGGCCGCCCGCCCCGACCGGAGGCGGCGGCCCGTCGGTGGTGCTACCAGCGGTCCCGGTGGATGACGTCGGCGACCGGGCGGCGCCGGACCGGTCCGAAGTTGCCCTGCGGCCACCCCACCGGAATGGCGGCGAAGGTGTGCGTGTCCGAGGGGATCCCGAGGGCCTTCTTCCACTCCTGCTCCAGCATCAGGTGCCAGATGGTGACGTTGGCCGCGAGCCCCAGGGCCCGCGCCGCCAGCAGGATGTTCTGGACGCCCGGATAGACGCAGGAACCCTCGGCGAGTGCCTGGAAGCGCGTCTGCGTGTTCGTCATGTGCTCGAGACCCGCCGGGCCGAGCGACTCGGCGTAGACGCCCAGCCCCTCCTCGTCGAACCGGGGCTCCGGGAACTTGTAACAGGGGATGATCAGCGCCGGGGTCTCCGCGAAGTGGTCGCGCTGGTGCTCGATCGCCGCGACCATCCGACCGTACGCGGCGTCGGGCATGCCCGCGGGTGCGTGCTTGCCGGTCGTCGCGAGGTAGGCGTCCACGCACCGCTTCCACAGCGGGGCCAGGTCGGCCATGACGGCGCGGTCGGTGACGACCACGTACTCGTAGCACTGCATGTTGCCGCCGCTGGGCCCCCAGACGGCGGCCTGTATGAGCTTTTCGAGCGTCTCGTCCGGTACGGCGTCCGGCTTGAGGCGGCGCATGGCGCGCATGGTCGACATGGTCGGGAAGAGAGCGGGCCCGTCGGGGGCGGGCGCGTCGGAGTACACCGTTTCGAAGGTCATGATCGCGGAGTTTACGGCTCAAGACCCGGCGCGGGGAGTCCCGTTGGAGGCCTCGTTCCCGCCCGGCGCGGTACAGGTGGGTGCCGCCGCCGTGCCGTGCCGGTGCGCCGGACGGCACCGTTCTCCGCCGAGCGGTTCGCACCGGTCCCCGTGATCCACTTCCACCCACCCGGCGGCTTGTGCAACTCGGCTTGTGACGCACCGAAGTTGTCCTGTCCGCCGCCCCGGCCGGCTCCGTCGTGCCGCTCCGCCGGCGCGGTGTCCCGCCCCCGCGTCAGGTCCCGCGTCCGCACGTCCGTGCCCATAGTTCCCCCCGGCGCGGCGTGGCGGATTCGCACACCTGGCCGTCCCCCCTCCTCACGGGGGAACGGGGTCCGGGGAACCGGCCTCGAAGGCGTATAAAGGGTCCCTCCCGAGCAGCCGGCGTCCCCCGATGGCCACCTCAACCCCCACGCGGCCGGCGTCACCGCGTACCGAGAGCGCAGGAGCGTCCCCATGAGCACCTCGGAAGAGATCAGCGCCTTGCTCGTCACCAGGTTCGGAACCGATCCGGGATCCATCCGTCCCGAGGTGCCGCTCCGTCAGCTGCGGCTGGACTCGCTCGCCCTGGAGGAGCTCCGGCTCCTCATCGAGGACCGGCTCGACATCGATCTGGAGGACGTCGTCCTGTCGTCGCGCGACACCGTCGGCCACCTGGTCGCGGCCGTGCGCAGCAAGGCCGGCGCGTGACCGGCCGGGAGCCGTCCGCGCGCCGGGTCTCGCGGCCGGGCGTCGAACCGTTCAGCGCGGCGGTCACCGGCATCGGCCTGGTCACCGCCGCCGGTGTGGGGACGGGCGCCGCCTGGCACGGGGTGTGCGACACCGCGGCCGTCCCCTCGGTCCCGCACCTGCCGGAACTGGAGGGGCTGCCCTGCGACTTCATGTACACCGTCGACGGCCTGGACACGAAGGCGCTCCTGGGTGTCGCGGCGCAGCGGCTGATGGACCGCTTCTCGCAGCTCGCCGTGATCGCGGCCCGCGAGGCGGTCGCGGACGCCGGGCTCGACCCCTCGGTCTGGGACAGCGGCCGGGTCGCCGTGGTGATCGGCTCCGCCCACGGCGGGCTGCCGTTCTACGACGAGCAGCACACCATCCTGACCGAGCGCGGCGCGCGCCGTGTCTCCCCGAAGCTCGCACCGCTGAGCGTCGTCAACGGCGCCGCCAGCAGCGTCGCCATGGACCTGGGGGTGCACGGCCCGAGCCAGGCCGTGTCCACGGCATGCTCGTCGGGGACCGTGGCCATCGGCACGGCCCACCAGATGCTCCGCACCGGGGCCTGCGACATCGTCGTCGCGGGCGGCGCCGAATCGGTCCGCTCCCGGCTGCTGATCGCCAGCGCCTGCCAGATGCGGGCCGTCTCCACCCGCCGTGACGACCCGACGGCGGCCTGCCGCCCCTTCGACACGCACCGGGACGGCTTCGTCGTGGGTGAGGGCGCGGGCCTCCTCGTCATGGAACGCCCCGAGCACGCCCGCGCCCGCGGCGCCACCGTCCGCGCCCACGTCGCCGGTTACGGGGCCTCCAGCGATGCCCACTCCGCCGTCGCCCCCGACCCCGACGGCCTCGGCATCGAGCGGGCGCTGCGCACCGCTCTGGCCGACGCGGGCGTCGGCGCCACCGACATCGGCCACGTCAACGCCCACGGGACCTCGACCGTCGCCAACGACCTCATCGAGTCGGCCATGCTCCGCCGCGTCCTGGGCGAACACCCCCTCGTCACCTCGACGAAGGCCATGACCGGGCACACCCTGGGTGCCGCGGGCGGCATCGAGACGGCCCTGACCGTCCTCGCGCTCCAGCACCAGCTCGTCCCGCCGACCGCCAACCTCGACGCCCCCGACCCCGCGATCCCCGTCGAGGTGGTGAGCAAGGAGGCCCGGCACGCCGCGTTCGACTGCGCCGTCAAGACATCGCTCGGGTTCGGCGGCCACAATGCCGCGCTCGTGCTCACCAGAGCCTGACGGGAAGCGAGGAGCACCGTGCCCGAAGAGATCATCCGTTCCCTGACCGTGGACGGACTGCGCTACGGCTACCGCGTCCTGCCCCGCGACCCGGCCGCCGGCGGCGCACCCGCGACCGAGCCGGTCCTCGTCATCGGCGGCGCGCTGCAGGGCATGTTCGGCTGGCCGCAGATGGACGACCACCTGGGCCCCGTGGCCGACGTGGTGACCGCCGACCTGCCCGGCATGGGCACGGCGGACCCCCTGCCGCCCGGCCCCAGCGCGCCGGTCCTGCGCGCGGCGGTCACCGGCATCCTCGACGACCTGGGCGCCCCCAGGGTCAATCTGTTCGGCTTCTCCTACGGGGCCGCCATCGCGTTCGGCTGGGCGCAGCACCACCCGGGGCGCGCCGCGAGGCTCGTCCTCGGAGGCGTCCCCACCCACATCGGTGCGGACCGGCGCACCTACTGGCGGCGGGCGACGCAGGCGCTGGCCGAGGGGGACACCGAGGGCTTCGCGACACTGGCCGCAGACGGGCTCATGTGCCTGGACCCGGCCCGGCCGGTGCACCGCAGGGAGCTCGCCCGGCGCTACGTCCGGCGCTCCTTCCTGCACGCGCTCGCCCACTCGGAGCACGCCGCCGACTCGCTGCGCCGGGCACTGGGGGACATGCCCGACTTCTCCGGAGGGCTGTCGGGCGTGCCCGCCCTGGTCTTCGCCGGTGAGCACGACACCGTGACCTCGCCCGAACTGCAGCGGGAGTTCGCCGGGACCATCGAGGGAAGCCGCTTCCTCACGCTTCCCGAGTCCGACCACTGGGTCGTGCTGGAGCGCTCCGACGAGGTCGCGGCGCTCGTGACCCGCTTCTTCACCGACCAGCCGGTCGACCCGGTCGCGGCCCTGCTGCCGCAGCAGGCGAGGGCCGGGGAGGTCACTCCAGCGGAATCCACACCCGCATCGCCCCCGGCCCCCGGTTCGCCCGCACCGCGTACGGCACCGCGGTGAGCTGTGCGGCCGTCACCACCGTGATCCCACCCGGCGGTCCGGGGCGGTGGCGGACAGGCGTACCGGTCCGGCGGGCACAAGGGTCTCGGCGAGCGGTGCGGCCTCGGCGTTCATGCGGGGCACGGTAGCGATACGGCCCGTCGAACAGAGGGTGGTCCGGGTGGCGGCCCCGGCAGGGGCCGCCACCCGGGAAGGGTCAGTGCCGGTGGCCCTGCCCCTTCACGTCGATCCGCACGATCTGCGGGTCGTGGTCGCTCGCCTGGTCGGCGAACTCCGCGTTGATGTGCACCACGTCGTAGTCGAAGCGGCGGACGGCGGGGCTGGTCAGGATGTGGTCCAGCGTCTGGGAGTTGCCGTCGTACACATAGCTGTACTGCTCGCCGGCGGGCAGCGTCGTGATCAGCGGCTTGAGCACCTTGCCACTGGTCAGGGCCTTCATCGTGGGGGAGAAGGCGAAGTCGTTCAGGTCGCCGAGCGTGACGACCCGGGCCGACCTGTCCGCCTTCAGCAGCGAGGTGACGAAGGTGTTGACCTCTGTCGCCTGCCGCACCCGCTGCGTCTCCGAGCTGCGCACCGGCTCCTGGTAGCGGCCGTGCAGCGGCTGGTCGCCGCCCTTGGACGCGAAGTGGTTGGCGACGACGAAGACCGGCTCGCCACGGAAGCGGAACTCGCCCACCAGCGGCTTGCGGCTGCTGTCCCAGGCCGTGCTCGTGGGGTTGATCCGGCCCGGCGAGACGGAGAGGGCGGCGCCCTTCTTCGTCTTCACCGCCTTCACGGCGGTGGTCGCGTCGCCGCCCGGGCGGTCGACGAAGTCGACACGGCCGGGGTTGAAGAGGAAGACGTTACGGATGTTGCCGCCGGGCTCGCCGCCGTCCTTGCCGTCCTCGGGGGCCACGTAGCGCCAGGAGTAGCGGGGGCCGCCCGCTGCGACGATCGCGTCGGTGAAGCGCTTCAGCGTCGCCTCGGAGCCGACGGTGCCGTCGTTGACCGCACCGTTGTCGTCCTGGATCTCCTCCAGCGACACGATGTCCGGGGACGAGAGGCTGACCGCCACCCCCTGGGCGAGCGTGTCGAACTTGGTCTGCTCGTCCGCCGCGTCGAGGTTCTCCACGTTGTAGGTGGCGACGGCGAGCTCCTTGCGCTTCTGCTTCCGCGTCACCTCGCGCTTCAGGCCGTTGTCCTTCAGCGAACCCAGCTGGGTGGCCTGGACGTTGTAGCCGCCGAACGACGCGTAGTCGACGACGCCCGTGGTGGTGCCGGACAGCACGTCGCCCACGTCCGCGACCGGCACGGGGTGCGCCGCGTCCAGGGACATCACCTTGAGGCGGCCGGTGTTCTGGTCCTCGTAGGAGGCGTACAGCGTGCCGCCGCGCCGGGTGGGGTTCTCCCGGGGCTTGACCGTCACCCAGACCTCGTCGTACGCGGTGGTCGCACCCGTCACCCGGGTGTCGGCCATGGTGACGCGCGTGCCCTCCAGCGACTCGTACAGATCCAGGGCGTACGCCGCCGGGTCGAGGGCCAGGGCCTCGACCGAACCGCCCCCGGCGGAGGGCACATACGCGTCCGGCACCGAGGAGGCGTCGAGGACGACCGCCTCGGGCAGGGCGTTGCCCGAGGAGAGGACCGTGGTCAGCGGGGCGGTGATCTGGGTGAGCGACTGGGTTCCGGTGGCCGGGTAGTACTCGGCGACCTTGCCGCTGACCAGCACCGAGTCGCCGACGGCGACGGCGGGGGCGGAGGAGCCGGTGTAGACGAACAGGCCCTCGCTCGTGCGGGCGTCGCCGTCCGGCGCCGTGTCCTGGATCCAGAATCCGCGCGAGCCCGAGGTCCGCACGCCGGTGACGACGCCCGGGACCCCGGTGACCGGCTGCCCGGCGAGCGGGGAGAGACGGGTCGTGCCCTGGATGTCGTGCACCCGCACCGTGCCGGGCTCCGTCGGCCCGCCGGGCTCGCCGGGGCCGCTTCCGCCGGAGGTCTCACCGGCGGAGTTGACGGGTGTCGGGAGGCCCGCGGTCAGGTCGGCGGCGTTGTCGTCGGTGTCCGTCAGGGCTGCGGCCCGTGCCACGGAGGCGGTGGCGGAGGCGCCCGCGGCGGGACCGCTGCCCTCCCGTACGACGGCGGAGCCGTATCCGACGAGATCCACGATCCGGGTGTCGGCGGCGCAGTCCGCGGCGGTCCTGCAGGTCAGCGGGGTGGTGCCGGAGACGAGTGCGACGGTGCCGCTCGCCGCGGACATCGCGACCGTGCCGGTGGCGTCGGCGGCCGGCAGGGCCACCGTGCCGCCGGTGCCCGCGGCCTGGGCGACGAGGTACCGGCCACCCGGCGCGACGGCGCCGGACAGCTCCGAGACCTGCCACAGTGATCCGGCGGAGGGGGTGCCCGGCAGGTACTGGACGCTGAAGCCGGACAGGCCGAAGGAGCTCTGGCCTGCGTTGGCCAGCTCGATGTAGTCGCGGGTCAGCGTCGCACCGGAGTTGCCGCCGCCGCCGTACACCTCGGAGATGACGGCCGACGACGACGGTGCCGCGAAGGCGGCGGGCAGGGCGGTCACCGACAGGGTCACGGCGACGGCGGCGGCCAGCAGTGCGGAGCCGGGTCTGGCTATGTACACGGGAACTGCCCCCAAATGTGTGGTGAGGGCCAAAAGCTATGCGCGTAGAACGGTCGTGGCAAGAGACCGGAGGTTAATTCCGGGCGTCATTACCTCACTCCCGAACGGGAGTTCGCCGCCGCAGGGCGGGGTCCGCGGTCCGGCGCGTGCACCCGCGCCGTCCCGGCGGCTCCGCCGTGCGGCCGCGCGGGGCGGTGACCTGCGGCGTCCCGCGGGATCGGTCCGGGTGCCCGGAGGACGGCCGGTGGCACCGAGTCCACCATGCGGTCAGACGTTTGACCGGCTTACGGCGTTCCGGATACGTTGCGTGACATGCAGCGATCCGCACACCTGACGACGCGAGGTCATGTCGACCTGAAGCGCGTGTGCTCCGCGGCGTGTCACCGGGACTGAACACCCGGAGTCCGCGCGCCCCCTCCCCGGAGGTCTCCTCCTCCCCGGCCCCGCGCAGGACGCCCCGTCATGGCCCAGCGGGACCCAGGCCGGCACGACGCCGCCGGGATCCGTCAGGAGGCCCCCGCACAGGGGTACTCACCTCCACGCACGCTGCCATCGAGGACCTGGAAGACACCTGTGACGAGTCTGCCTGCGCCCATCCGCCGCTCCCGGCCCCCGCGCCGATCCGAGATCCCCTCCGCCGGACAGGCACGCCGTGTCTCCGGTACGGGGTCCGTGCTGGGCGCGATCCTCGATCACGGCCCGGTGGCCCGCTCCACCGTCGCGAGGCTCACCGGCCTCTCGCCCGCCTCGGTGACCGGGCACGTGGGGCAGCTCCTGTCCCGCGGGCTGGTCCGGGAGAGCCCGGAGACGGCCGGACCGCGCGGGCTCGGACGCCCTCACGTGCCCGTCGAGATCGACACCGCCCGCTTCCTGGTGGCCGGCGCCCACATCGCGGTGGCGCACTCGACGGTGGCCCTGATGGATCTGCGCGGACGGGTCGTCGCCGAGGACCGAAGGCCTCACACCAGTACGCACCCGCGCAGGATCCTCGACGACCTGGCCGCCCGGCTGCCCCTGCTGACAGCCGCCCACGCGGACGGCCGGCAGGTGCTGGCGCTGGGTGTCGCCACCGGACACCGGGTGGACCCGGCCGCAGGGGTCGTCGTCGAGCACCCGCACCTCGGCTGGCGAGCCGTTCCCGTCCGCGAGATCCTGGCCGCCGCCACCGGGCTGCCCGTCCATGTGGACAGCCACTCCCGGGCGCTGGCCCGTGCGGAGCAGATGTTCGGCGAGGTGTCGACCCGGGCCAGCACGGTCCTGCTCTTCATCGGCGCGGTCGTCGACGGAGCCTTCGCGACCTCCGGTGAACTGCACAGGGGGCCGCGCTCCGGCGCGGGCAGCGTGGCCCATCTCCCCCTGGGATCAGGCGGATCGGGCGATGCGGAGCCCTGTACGTGCGGACGCACCGGATGCCTGCAGTCCGAGGTGTCCGAGCGGGCCATGATCCGCCGAGCCGCTGAACAGAGCCTGTACGTCGCGACGTTCCAGGAGCTGCTGGACCACGCCATGGCGGGTGAGCCCAGGGCCGTGGCGCTGTTCCGGCGCCGTGCCCGGCTGGTGGGCAGGGCCGCGGCGCTGCTTCTGGACATGTTCGATCCGGAGTGCCTGGTGGTGGTCGAGCCGGGAGCCGGCCGGCTCCCGGAGTGCCTCGCCGACCTCCGGGAGGAGGTGGGGATGCGCTCCTGGGTCTGCGACGACCCGGAGCGGGCCGTGGTGCCCAGCAGCTTCACCGGATCGGTGCTGGCCACCGCCGGCGGCGCCGTCGCGCTGGGCGCCCTGTACACCGACCCGCTGGGGCCGTGGCCCGCGCTGCCCGCGGTCTCCTGACCTCCGCCGATTCCCGCATTAATTCAGATCGTTGCATTGTTGACCGGCCGCAGCCAGAACGGGAAGATGGATTCATGACCAGCCGACAGCGGAATTCAGGAAACGTGCCCACGCCGGCACACTCCTGCCGCGCGGCCGCGCCGACGAGCGAATTCGCCCGGCGTTCCTGTTGTCGCCCCTGTCCGGGTAACCGATAACCCGTCAGCTTGATGAGCGGGCGGTCCGCATGCGTGCGTGATTCCCCATCCGCCCTCATTCCTGTGCACCCTCGCGCGCCCCTGCGGGCCGTCGCGCGATTCCGCACGCCCGATTTCCGCCTTTCGACCGGGGAGAGACATTGACCGTCACCGTGTCCTCGTACGCCGCCGTCCCATCGTCCGAAACCGCCGCCGCAGCCGTCCCCGGTATCGCACCCGAGCGCTTCAAGCAGGCCTTCCGCAGGTATCCGGCGGGTGTCGTCGTCGTCACCGCCGACGCCGGTCACGGACCGGTGGGATTCACCGCCACCTCGCTCAGCTCCCTGTCCCTCGCCCCGCCGCTGGTCTCCTTCGGCATCGGGACGTCCACCTCGTCCTGGCCGCACATCGAGCGGGCCACGACGGCCGTCGTGAACTTCCTCGGCGCCGAACAGACGCAGCTGGCGACCACGTTCGCCACCAGCGGCATCGACCGGTTCGCCACGCCGACCCGGTGGAGCCGGCTGCCCGGCGGCGAGCCCGTGCTCGACGGGGTGACCGGCTGGCTGAGGCTCACCGTCCAGAGCATCGTCCCGGCCGGTGACCACCGCATCGTCGTCGCCAGGGTCGAGGAGTCCTGGCTGGACGAGGGGCGCGACCCGCTGCTCTTCCACGACGGCTCCTACCACTCCATCCGCCCCGCGCCCGACCAGTGATCAGGAATTCACCATGACACGCCATGACAACAGGCGGGCCCTGGCCCGGAGGTCCTTCCTCGCCCTCGCGGGAGGCGCCGTGCTCAGCCTCGCCGCATGCTCTCCCCAGACCGAATCCGTGGCCACCGCGGAACCCGGGGGCGCGCTTCCCTCCGGGAATCCCGCATCCGGGACCAAGCTGAAGATCGCCGCCCGTTCGGCGCAGCTCCAGCTGAAGCCGGCCGGGCTGGCGAAGGAACTCCCTTTCACCGTTTCCGAGTGGCCGAACCTGTCCGCGGGCCCCGATGTCATTCAGGGTTTCCGTGCGAAATCCATCGACCTGGCGACCAACGCCGGAATTCCTCCGATCCAGGCACACGCCATCGGCGTCCAGGCGAAAATAGTCGCGGTCCAGACACGGCGGCACCCGCTCTACACCTTCGCGACGGCGCCCGGTTCGTCGATCAGGAAAGCCGAGGACTTCCGGGGGAAGAAGATCGGGTTCTCCCAGGGGCAGGCACAGGGCGTCGTCGTCCTGCGCGCGCTCAAGGAAGCGGGACTGAAGAACTCCGACGTCGAGCTGGTCGCCCTGCCCAGCACGCAGTTCCTCACCGCGCTGCAGTCCGCCCAGGTCGACGTGGCACCGCTGGGGGAGCCGACCCTCACCAAGTACCTCGACCAGTACGGCAAGGACGGCGCGCGCGGCGTCAGCACGAAGGTCGTCGACCTGCTGACCGTGCTCTGGGCCCCCAACGAGGTCCTCAACGACCCCGAGAAGGCCAAGGCGGTCCGCAGCTTCATCCCGCTGTGGGCGCGCGGCCAGGTGTGGGCCTGGGAGAACCAGGACGAGTGGATCGACACGTACTACGTGAAGGATCAGGGCGTGTCGAAGGAGGACGGCAGGCGCATCGTCGACTCCCAGCAGAAGCCGCAGTTCCCCGTCAGCTGGGACGAGGCCCTCGACTGGGAGCAGGAGACCGCCGACCTGCTGGCCGAGGGCGGGTTCGTGCCCGAGCAGAAGGTCGCCGAACTGTTCGACCGCCGATTCGAAGGGCTGGCGGCGAAGGCCGTGGCCGCCGAGTACCGGGAGGGGTCATGACCGACCTGTTGGCCAAGGCGCGGACGGACCGTACGGAGGCAGCGGCGCAGCCCGCGGGGCCGCGCGCCGCCGGGGGGACGGCGCACGTCTCCAAGGGCACACGCCGGCGGCTCGGACCCGGCCGGGCACTGCCTTTCGGGCGGCTGATCGGCCCGGCGATCCTCGTGACCGTGTGGTGGGCGGCCTCCGCGTCCGGCTACCTCGACCCGCGGATCCTCTCCTCGCCCGGCACGGTGTTCTCCACCGCGGTCGACCTGGTCGCCACCGGCCGTCTCCAGGACAACGTCCTGATCTCGCTCCAGCGCGCCGGGCTCGGCCTGTTCTTCGGGGTGTCGGCCGGGGTGGTCCTGGCCGTCGCGGCGGGGCTGAGCCGCAGCGGTGAGTACCTGCTGGACGGTCCCCTCCAGATCAAGCGGGCCATCCCCTCCCTGGCGATGCTCCCGCTGCTGATCCTCTGGCTCGGCATCGGCGAGCAGATGAAGGTCACCGTGATCGCGCTCGGTGTCGCGGTGAACATGTACATCAACACGTACGCGTCGCTGACCGGCATCGACAGCAGGTACGTCGAACTCGCCGAAGGGCTCGACCTGAGCCGTGCGACGTTCGTCCGCAAGGTCGTCGTACCCGGCTCGCTGCCCGGCTTCTTCGTCGGCCTGCGGCTCGGAGTCACCTCTTCCTGGCTCGGCCTCATCGTGGTCGAGCAGATCAACGCCACCAGCGGCATCGGCTACATGATGTTCCAGGCCCAGCAGTACGCCCAGTCCGACGTGATCATCGTGGGGCTGGTGGCCTACGGGATCTTCGGCTTCGCCTCGGACGCGGCGGTACGCGCAGTCGAGAGGAAGGTCCTGTCATGGCGACGCACACTGGCGGGCTGACGGAAGCCCGGCCCGCGATCCGCACCTCCGGGCTGGTGCGGCGGTTCGGTGACCGGAAGGTCCTCAAGGAGCTCGACCTGACGGTGGCGCAGGGGGAGTTCACCGCGCTCCTGGGCCGCAGCGGCTCCGGCAAGTCCACGCTGCTGCGTGCGGTCGCCCGCCTCGACCACACCGTCGAGGGATCCGGCGAACTCTCCGTACCGGACCGGGTCTCGCTCTCGTTCCAGGACTCCCGGCTGCTGCCCTGGCTGAGGGTGCTCGACAACGTGACCCTCGGGCTGCGCGGCCCCGGCGCCCGTGAGCGGGGTCTGACCGCGCTCGCCGAGGTCGGTCTGGAGGGCCGCGACCGCTCATGGCCCCATGAGCTCTCCGGCGGCGAGCAGCAGCGCGCCGCCCTGGCACGCGCCCTCGTACGCGACCCCGAACTCCTGCTGGCGGACGAACCGTTCGGCGCCCTGGACGCGCTGACCCGTATCAAGATGCACGATCTGCTCAGGGAGCTGTACGAGCGCCACAGGCCCGCCGTGCTGCTGGTCACCCATGACGTCGACGAGGCCGTGGAGCTCGCCGACCGGGTGCTCGTCCTGGACGACGGCCTCATCTCCGTCGACCTCAGGATCGACCTGCCGTCCCCGCGCTCCCGACGCGAACCCCGTTTCCAGGAGTACCGCGACACCCTGCTCGCCGCCCTCGGCGTGGCACAGCCGCAGCTCACGCACTGATCTTCCGAGATCCTCCGAGGAGAAGACACCCATGCCGCGCAAGCAGCTCCATCTCAACGCCTTCCTGATGTCCACCGGTCACCACGAGGCGTCCTGGCGGCTCCCCGGGAGCCACGCCGAGGCCAACTCCGACCTTGAGCACTACAAGAACCTGGCCCGCATCGCCGAACGCGGCCTCCTGGACTCCCTGTTCCTCGCCGACGGCCCCGTCCTCATGGGCGACCCCGGGCGGCGTCCCGCCGCCAAGCTGGAACCCACCGTGCTGCTCACCGCGCTCGCCGGGGTCACCGAGCGCATCGGCCTGATCGCCACCGCCTCCACCAGCTACAACGAGCCGTACAACCTGGCCCGCCGCTTCGCCTCGCTGGACCACATATCCGGCGGACGGGCCGGCTGGAACATCGTCACCACCGCCGGCGCCGACGCGGCCCGAAACTTCGGCCTCGACGACACGCCCCTGCACCGCGACCGCTACAGGCGCGCCGCCGAGTTCGTCGAGGTGTCCACGAAACTCTGGGACAGCTGGGCGGACGACGCGGTCGTCGCCGACAAGGAGGCCGGGGTCCACGCGCTGGCCGACCGGGTCCGCAGCATCGGCCACACCGGCGAGTTCTTCCGGGTCGACGGCCCGCTCAACGTGCAACGCACGCCCCAGGGCTACCCGTTGCTCGTGCAGGCCGGATCCAGCGAGAGCGGCAAGGACTTCGCCGCCCGCTACGCGGAGGCGGTGTTCACCGCGCAGCAGACGCTGGAGGAGGGGGTCGCCTTCTACAAGGACGTCAAGCGGCGCGCCGAGGCGCTGGGCCGCAACCCCGACGGCATCAAGATCCTGCCCGGCATCGTCCCGGTCATCGGTGACACCGAGGCCGAGGCGCTGGAGCTGGACGCCGAGCTCGACCGGCTCATCGTCCCGGAGTACGCCAAGCGCCAGCTGGCCCGGACACTGAAGCTCGACCCGTCCGAGCTCCACCTCGACAGGGAGCTCCCCGCGAACCTCCCCGACGAGGACGAGATCGAGGGGGCCAAGAGCCGTTACACCCTGGTCGTGGAGCTGGCCCGGCGCGAGCGGCTGACGGTGCGTCAGCTCATCGGGCGGCTCGGGGGCGGGCGCGGCCACCGCACCTTCGCCGGGACCGCCGAGCAGGTCGCCGACACCATCGAGCACTGGTACGACAGCGGCGCGGCCGACGGCTTCAACATCATGCCCGCCGTGCTCCCCTCCGGTCTCGAGGTCTTCGTGGACCGTGTCGTCCCGATCCTCCAGGAGCGGGGCCTGTTCCGCACCGGGTACACCGGGACCACCCTGCGCGAGCACTACGGACTGCCCAGGCCCGCCAACCGGCTGTTCGACACCGTCGACACCGCCGAGGGCCACACCGGCATCGGTCTGGCCACGGCGGGGGCCCGGTGACCGACTGTCCCGACCCCGACCGACGGGTGCGGACGGCGCGGTCCGGCGAGCTGCCGCCCCCGCCGCCCGGATGGGCCAGGCGGATGCTGGCGTACTGCCTGCGCCACCGCACCGACCTGCTCCTCGCGTTCGGAGCGGCCCTGGTGGCCGCCGTCGCGACCGCCACCCTGCCCCTCGTCCTCCGTCATGTCGTCGACGGAGTGGCGGGGAGCGGCGCGGGACCCCTCCTGCCGTGGATCGCCCTCCTCGCCGGCCTCGGAGCAGCCCGCTTCGGGGCGAGCTTCACCCGCCGCTACCGCTCCGGCCGGCTCTCCCTCGGTGTGCAGTACGACCTCCGCACGGACGCCTTCGCAGCGCTGCTGAGGCTCGGCGGTGCCCAGCAGGACGATCTGCGCACCGGACAGGTGGTCAGCCGGTCGATCTCCGACATCACACTGATCCAGACCCTGCTGCAGTTCCTGCCCAACCTCACCGGCAACGTCCTGATGTTCCTCGTCTCCCTGGTCTTCATGGCGGTGCTCTCACCGCTGCTGACCGTGGTCGCCGTGGTCGTCGGCCCGCTGCTGTACCTCATCGCGCTGCGCAGCCGCCGCGACCTGTTCCCCGCCAACTGGCACGCCCAGCAGGAGGCCGCCGAGGTCGCCTCCGCCGTCGAGGCGACCGTCACCGGGGTCCGGGTGGTCAAGGGCTTCGGCCAGGAGGCCCGGGAGCTCGCCGGGCTGGAGGACCGGGCCCGCGGACTGTTCGCCTCCCGGCTGCGCGTGGTCCGCTTCACGAGCCGCTACAACCCGGCGCTCCAGGCCGTGCCCGCCCTCGGCCAGGTCGCCGTCCTCGCCCTCGGCGGCTGGATGGCCCTGCACGGCCGGATCTCGCTGGGCACCTTCCTCGCGTTCACCACGTATCTGGGCTCCTTCGTCACCCCCGTACGCCAGGTGGCGACCCTCCTCACCGTCTGGCAGCAGGCGCGTGCCGGCGCCGAGCGCGTCCTCGAAGTCGTCGACGAGGCACCGGTGATCACCGACGCACCCCACGCCCTCGACCTGCCCGACGAGCCGCCGTCCCTCTCCTGGCAGGACGTCACCTTCGCCTACGGGGACTCCGAACCGCTGCTGGACGGCTTCAGCCTCGACGTGGGCCCCGGCGAGACCGTGGCCCTCATCGGCCCGGCCGGATGCGGGAAGTCCACCGCGGCCTCCCTGCTGCCCCGCTTCTACGACGTCCCGTCAGGCTCCGTGCGGTTGGGCGGTGTCGACGTACGCGCGCTCAGGGCGGCCTCGCTGCGCTCCCGCATCGGGTTCGTCTTCGAGGAGAGCCTGCTGCTCTCCGACACCGTGCGCGCCAACATCGCGTACGGCCTGCCGGACGCCACGGACGAGCAGATCCGCCGGGCGGCCCGCACCGCCCGCGCCGACGAGTTCATCGAGCGGCTGCCGCTCGGCTACGACACCGTGGTGGGCGAGCAGGGGCTGACGCTCTCCGGAGGCCAGCGTCAGCGTCTCGCCCTGGCCCGTGCCCTCGTGGGGGATCCGGCCGTCCTGGTCCTGGACGACGCCACCTCGGCCATCGACGCGCGGGTCGAGGCCGAGATCCACGCCGGCCTGCACGAGGGAACCCGCCGCCGGACGACCCTGCTCGTCGCGCACCGCAGATCGACGCTGGAGCTCGCCGACCGCATCGCCGTACTCGACGGCGGACGCATCGCGGACACCGGGACCCTGGACGAACTCCGCTCGCGCTCCGCGCTCTTCCGCACCCTGCTCTCGACCGCCGACACGGCGCAGGAAGAAGCCGAGCCGCAAGCCGCGCCCCCGGCCGACGGGGTCACCGCGCACCTGTGGCAGCGCGCCGAGGGCGCGGACGCCGAGGCCGAGGAGGGCACCGCCGTACGCGCCGCCCACGCCCTCGCCGAAGCCGCCGCCACATCGGGGCCGGGGCGGGGCGGGCCCGGCGGCGGAGTGCTCGGCTCCGCTCCGCCGAGCGCCGAACTGATGGCGGGCCTCGCCCGGATGCCGCTTCCCGCCGCCGACCCGGAGGTCCCCACCGCACAGGCGGTGGCCGCCGACCCCGACTTCCACCTCGGCACCCTGCTGCGGCCGTTGCGGGTCCCCCTGCTGCTGGGCCTGTTCCTGGTCGCGCTGGACGCCGCGGCCCAGATCGCCGTGCCCGTCCTCGTGCGGCACGGAGTGGACCACGGTGTCGCCCTCCACGCCGGCGGCGTGCTCCTCGCGGCCGCCGTGACGGCCGCCGTCGTCGTCACCGTGAACTGGCTGATCGGCGTCGCCCAGGTCCGCACGACGGGACGGACCGGCGAACGCCTCCTCTACACCCTGCGGGTGAAGACCTTCGCGCAGCTCCAGCGTCTCGGGCTCGACTACTACGAGCGGGAGCCCGCCGGCCGGATCATGACCAGGATGACCACCGATGTGGACGCCCTGTCGAACTTCCTCCAGACGGGCCTGATCACCGCGGTGGTGAGCCTGCTGACCATCCTCGGCGTCCTGATCACGCTCCTCACCATCGACGCGGGGCTGGCCCTCGTCCTGCTCGTCGCCCTACCGGTGCTGCTCGGCGCGACCGCCGTGTTCCGCCACCACTCCGTGCCCGCCTACCGCGAGGCACGCGAGCGCGTCAGCGCCGTCAACGCCTGCCTTCAGGAGAATGTCAACGCCATCCGCGTCACCCAGGCCTTCCGCCGCGAGGAGCGCAACGCCCGCGACTTCGCCCGGCTCGCCTGGTCCTTCCGCACCTCACGCCTGCGCGCCCAGCGCTACATGGGCACCTTCTTCCCCTTCGTCGAGTTCCTCGGCACCCTGTCCACGGCCGCCGTGCTCGTCATCGGCGCGGGCCGGGTCGGCACGGGCGAGCTGAGCGCGGGCACCCTCATCGCGTTCCTCCTCTACGTCGAGCTGTTCTTCTCGCCGATCCAGCAGCTCTCCCAGGTCTTCGACGGCTACCAGCAGGCGGTCATCGGCCTCGGCCGGCTCCGCACGCTGATGCGGACCCCGGCCGGCACCCCGCCCGCCGCACACCCCCGGGCCGTCCGCGGACTGCGCGGGGAGGTCGAGTTCGACCGGGTGTCCTTCGGCTACGCGGGCGGCGGCGGCCAGGAGGTCCTGCACGGGCTCTCGCTGCGCATCGCCCCCGGCGAGACCGTCGCGCTGGTCGGCGCCACCGGAGCGGGCAAGTCCACCGTCGTCAAGCTCCTCGCGCGCTTCTACGATCCGACCGCGGGGACCGTCAGGGTCGACGGCCAGGACCTGCGCGACCTCGACCTGGCCGCCTTCCGGCGGCGACTCGGTCTCGTCCCGCAGGAGGCACACCTCTTCAGCGGCACCGTCCGGGACGCCATCGCCTACGGGCGACCGGACGCCGCCGACGCCGAGGTCGAGGCGGCGGCACGCGCCGTCGGCGCGCACGAGATGATCGCCGGTCTGCGGCTCGGCTACCTCCAGCCGGTGGGGGAGCGCGGCAGGGGGCTGTCCGCCGGGCAGCGTCAGCTCCTCGCCCTCGCCCGGGCCGAGCTCGTCGACCCCGACGTCCTGCTGCTCGACGAGGCGACGTCCTCCCTCGACCTCGCCACCGAACGCCGGGTCGCCGCGGCCACGGAGCTGCTGTCCCGGCGCCGTACGACCGTGGTCGTCGCCCACCGGCTGACGACCGCCGCCCGCGCCGACCGGATCGTCGTCCTGGACGCCGGAACCGTCGTCGAGAGCGGCACCCACACCGCGCTGCTGGCCGCGCGCGGGACCTACCACCGCCTGTGGGAAGCGTTCCGGCAGACCGGGAACCCCTCACCGGCGGACGGACCCACCGGCCACCCCACCACCGACGAACTCGTCAAGGAGAACGCACGATGACTGAGTACCGCACCCTCGGGCGCACCGGCGTGAAGGTCAGCCCGCTGGCCCTCGGCACCATGATGTTCGGCCCCCGCGGCAACCCCGACCACGACGACAGCGTCCGGATCATCCACCACGCGCTGGACTCGGGCATCAACTTCGTCGACACCGCCGACGTCTACTCCGCGGGCGAGTCGGAGACCATCGTCGGCAAGGCCCTCGCAGGAGGCCGGCGCGACGACGTGGTGCTGGCCACCAAATTCCACGGCAGTCTCGGTGACGGCCCCAACGAACGGGGCAACAGCCGCCGCTGGATCATCCAGGAGGTCGAGAACAGCCTCCGCAGGCTGGGCACCGACTGGATCGACCTCTACCAGGTGCACCGCCCCGAGCCGGACACCGACTTCGACGAGACCCTCGGCGCGCTCTCCGACCTCGTCCACCAGGGCAAGATCCGCTACATCGGCACCTCGACCTTCGAGCCGTCCGCGATCGTCGAGGGACAGTGGCTCGCCGAGCGCAGGGGACGGGAACGCGTGGTCGCCGAACAGCCCCCGTACTCCCTGCTCGCGCGGGGCATCGAGCGGGAGGTCCTGCCGGTCGTCCAGCGCTACGGTCTGGGGGTGCTGTCCTGGAGCCCGCTGGCCGGCGGCTGGCTCTCCGGCCGCTACCGCACCGGCGCCGAACAGCCCACGTCGAGCCGCACCGCGGGCCAGGCCGCCCGTTTCGACATCTCCGCACCGGAGAACGCGGCCAAGCTGGCCGCCGCGGAGGCCCTGGCGCACCTCGCCGACGAGGCGGGACTCACCCTCGTGCAGCTCGCCCTGGCCTTCGTGCTCGAACACCCGGCCGTCACGTCGGCGATCATCGGTCCGCGCACGTTCGAACAGCTGGACAGCCAGCTGGGCGCGGACAAGGTGAAGCTGAGCCAGGACGTCCTCGACCGGATCGACGAGATCGTCCCGCCCGGCACCAACCTGTCGGCACGCGACTCCGGTTACGTCCCGCCGTCGCTCACCGAATCAGCGCTGCGGCGGCGACCCTAGCTCTCCGGCTGCCGCGCCGGATACACGGACAGGGAGAACGAGTGCCCGGCCGGATCCGTGTAGACGCGGACGTCACGCGGGCCGCTGTTGCTGTCGCCCGTGTCCACGGGCCGGGCGCCGAGGCCTATCGCCTCGCGCTCGGCCTCGTCCATGTCTCCCGGGTCCACCAGTATGCGCAGATGCGCCTGCTGGGAGTCCTCCGGGCGCGGCCAGCTCGGCGGCGCGTAGCCGTGGTCGCGCCGGACGGCGAGGTGCACACCGGTGTTGCCGACGATCTCGACGAAGTCGGGATCGCTCCCGATCCGCGTCTCCGCGTCGAGGAGAGCCGCGTAGAAGTGCGCGAGCTCCATGGGTTCGGCACAGTCCAGGACCAGAACGCTCGTTTTCCCGACAGTCATGCTCCATCGCTACCCCCGATGGGGCGTCACACGCCGGGATCCGCAGGGCAACGTCTCCGTGGGAAGGCTGATGGCGGACGGGCCCGCCACGGCTTCCCGGGGGCCGGCACCCGGGCCGGGCGGCCCGCAGGCGCGCGACATCCGGGCGCCCGGCGCGCCCGGGACGACGATCGGCCGACCTCGGCCTAGGGTGCGGATCATGGCAGCAAGCGCGGGGGACCGGGACACAGGCTCTTCCGATCCGGGTCCCTCCGACCCCCGTCGCTGGCGTGCCCTCGCCGTGTGCCTGGTGGCGGGCTTCATGACGCTCCTGGACGTCTCCATCGTCAATGTGGCGCTGCCGTCGATCAAGGAGGGGCTCGACACCCCGGAGTCCGACCTCCAGTGGGTGCTGTCCGGCTACGCACTCGCCTTCGGTCTGGTCCTCGTCCCGGGCGGACGCCTCGGCGACGCCCGGGGGCGCCGCGCGGTGTTCATGTGGGGTCTGGCCCTCTTCACGCTGGCCTCCGCGGCCTGCGGGGCCGCCCAGTCCAGTCTCTGGCTCGTCGTCGCCCGGCTCCTCCAGGGGGCGGCCGGCGGGCTGCTCTCACCCCAGATCTCCGCGCTCATCCAGCAGATGTTCTCCGGACGGGAGCGGGGCCGCGCCTTCGGCATGTTCGGCACCGTGGTCGGCATCTCCACCGCCGTCGGCCCGCTCCTGGGCGGGCTCCTGATCCAGGGGGCCGGGGCTCAGGAGGGATGGCGCTGGGTGTTCTACGTCAACCTGCCGATCGGGATCGTCTGCCTCCTGCTGGCCAGACGGCTCCTCCCCGACACCCCCTCGGCGGGCCGGGTGCGCCCACGCGACCTCGACCCCGTCGGCGTCCTGCTGCTCGGGGCGGGGGTCCTCGCCCTGCTGCTGCCCTTCGTCCAGGCCCAGCAGTGGCCCGGCGACGGCAAGTGGCTGCTCGTCCCGGTCGCCGCGGTCCTGCTGGCGGTGTTCGTCGCCTGGGAGGCCCGCTGCGCGCGACGGAACATCCAGCCGGTGCTGAACCTCTCGCTCTTCCGCCTCCGGTCGTTCTGGCTCGGCTGCCTGATGATCCTGCTGTACTTCGCCGGATTCACCTCGATCTTCTTCATCAGCACCCTCTACCTCCAGTCCGGGCTGCACTACAGCGCCCTGGAGGCCGGCCTCGCGATCACCCCGTTCGCCCTGGGCGCGGGCGCGTCGGCGAGCATCGGCGGCCGGCTGGTCGGCCGCTTCGGCCGGCCCCTCATCGTCGTAGGACTGACGATGGTGGCCGTCGGGCTCGGGCTCACCGCCCTGGCCGCGCACCTGGTGCCGGGGAGGGGCGCCGGGCTCGCGATGGCGGCCCCGCTGCTGCTGGCCGGGCTGGGCAGCGGACTCGTCATCGCGCCCAACCAGACCCTCACCCTCTCCGAGGTGCCGGTGAACAACGCGGGCAGCGCCGGCGGCACCCTGCAGACCAGCCAGCGCGTGGGCTCGTCCATCGGCATCGCCGCGGTGGGCTCGGTCTTCTTCGCGCAGCTCGGCCCCGGCGACTGGGCCGCGGCCTACGACCACGGGCTCCTCGTCTCGGTCGCGTTCGTCCTCGCGGGCCTGATCGTGGCGCTCGCCGACGTCGTGGCGGGCAGACGGGGAAGGAGACGTTCCGAGACGTCCGACGCCACGGGGGCCGATGCCACCGATGCCCGAAGGGAACACCATGAGTGACACCGAGGACCGGGAGCAGGACGGGAACACCTCCTACGGCCACAAGCCCTTCAAGCGCTCCCGCAGCCACTTCGCCGACCGCATCACGGCAGACGGCCGTGACGGCTGGCCCGTCGAGGCCGGCCGCTACCGGCTGGTCGTCAGCCGGGCCTGCCCCTGGGCGAGCCGCGCCCTCGTCTCGCGGCGCCTGCTGGGCCTGGAGAGCGCCCTCTCCCTGGCCGTCACCGACCCCGTCCAGGACGACCGCAGCTGGCGCTTCACCCTCGACGAGGGCGGCAAGGACCCGGTACTGGGCATCGGGTACCTGAGCGAGGCGTACGACGCACGTGAGCGCGGCTACCCGGGAGGGGTCAGCGTG
Organism: Streptomyces sp. NPDC057287; assembly: GCF_042667905.1. Lineage (NCBI taxonomy): Bacteria > Bacillati > Actinomycetota > Actinomycetes > Kitasatosporales > Streptomycetaceae > Streptomyces > Streptomyces sp. NPDC057287. The sequence goes on from NZ_JBHUYV010000012.1 coordinate 223,631, forward strand.
CCCGCGGTCGTCGACGTACCGACCCGGGCCCTGGTCACCAACGACTACCAGCGGATCACACTCGACCTGGCCACGGAATGGACCGCGCTGCACCGCCCCGGCGCCCCCGACCTCTACCCGGAGCCGCTGCGCGACGAGATCGACACGGTGATGGAGGGCGTCTACCGGGACGTCAACAACGGCGTCTACCGGGCGGGCTTCGCCGCCGGACAGGGCGAGTACGAGGCGGCGTACGTGGATGTCTTCCGCCGCCTGGACCTCGTCTCCGAACGCCTCGCAGGGCAGCGCTACCTGGTCGGGGACACGATCACCGAGGCGGACATCCGGCTGTTCACCACCCTGGTGCGCTTCGACGCCGTCTACCACGGGCACTTCAAGTGCAACCGCTCCAAGATCGCCGAGGACCCCGTCCTGTGGGCGTACGTCCGCGACCTCTACCAGACCCCGGGTTTCGGCGACACCGTCGACTTCGACCACATCAAGCGGCACTACTACCAGGTGCACACGGGCATCAACCCGACCGGCATCGTGCCGCTCGGCCCCGACCTGTCCGGCTGGCTGACCCCGCACCACCGGGAACAGCTGGGCGGCCGCCCGTTCGGTGACGGCACCCCGCCCGGCCCGGTGCCGCCGGGCGAGCAGGTCCCGGCGCGCGGGCGCCCCTGACCGGGTTCACTCCACGCGCGGCGCCGGCGCGGCGTTCGCGGTCGCCAGGGGGGAGCGGGCGAGGACGACGCAGCCGACGGCGATCAGGGCGAGCCCGGCCAGCTGGGGCAGCAGCCACCACCCCGTCCGCAGCTCCTCACCGAACAGCGTCACCCCGTAGGTGATGCTGATCAGCGCGTCCCCCAGTGTCAGCATCGGCTGGACCGCCACCAGCGAGCCCGCCTGGAGCGCGTTCTGAAGGAGGAACAGCGCGCCCACGCCGGCCGCCGCCGTGGCGTACAGCTGCCACGCCGTCAGCAGGCCGACGGCGCCGTCGCTGTCCAGCCGCGACATGGCGTCCTTCATCAGGGCCGCGGTCAGCGCGTACCCGCAGGCGGCGGCCAGTCCCAGCAGCGCGGCCCGGGCGTTGCCGGAGGTGCCGAGCGCCGCGGCGATCAGCGCGGCCTCGAAGAGCCCGGTCCCCACCAGTGCCGGGATCCAGGCCGCCCCCTGGACGTCGTCGCTGCCGCCGACCGGCGCCGCCGCCGCCATGCCGAGCGCCAGGCCGGCCGTCACGGCGGCCACCCCGGCCCAGACCGGGCGGGGCACCCCCACCCGCATGACGAACCCGGCGACGACCAGGGTCGCGGGCAGCTCGATCACGAAGATCGGCTGCACCACGGCGATCGGCCCCGTGGCCAGCGCCACCGCCTGGCACACGGCAGCGACGATCACGAGCCCGATCCCGCCGAGCCACACCTTCTGCCGCAGCAGATGCCCGATCAGCGACAGGCGCATCGCCTCGCTGTCGGGCACCTCCAGGGCGGCGCGACGCTGCAGAACCGAGGCGGTGCCGTTGCTGAGAGCGGTCAGGACGGCGAACAGGACACTGATCACCGCCCCATCATGCGGGCGGACGCCCCGCTGTCCGTGGTGGAGCGGACCGTGGGGGTGTCGCCCGTTCCGGGCCGGTGCCGCGAGGGCTCCGCGTAGTCTGCGGACCATGGCCGCCATGAACGCTCCCGTGCTCTCCACCCGCGCGCTCAACAGGGCGACGATGGAGCGCCAGTTGCTGCTCAGCCGCACGGCCGTGCCGGTGAAGGAGGCCGTCGGCCGACTGGTCGGCCTGCAGGCCCAGAACACCAGGCCGCCCTACTTCCAGCTGTTCTCCCGGCTGGAAGGCTTCGACCCGGCCGCGCTCTCGGCGCTGATGGAGTCCCGCGAGGTGGTCAGGATCGTCACCCTTCGCTCCACCATCCACACCCACACCGCCGAGGACGCCCTCACCCTGCGCCCCCTGGTCCAGCCGGCACGCGATCGGGAGCTGAACATGTTCCGGAGCGGGCTCGCCGGGGTGGACCTGGACCGGCTCGCCTCGCTCGCGAGGGAGCTCGTCGAGGAACGTCCGCGCACCATGAAGGAGTTGCGGGAGGAGCTGCGCCTCCGCTGGCCGGACGCCGACCCGCAGTCCCTCGGGGTCGCCGCCCGGTGCCGGCTGCCGCTGGTCCAGGTCACGCCCCGGGGGCTGTGGGGCCGCAGCGGGCAGGTCGCGCTCACGACCGCCGAGCACTGGCTGGGCAGCCCGCCGCGGCCGGCGGCCTCGCCCGACGCGATCGTGCTCCGCTACCTGGGTGCCTTCGGACCGGCGTCGGTGAAGGATCTGCAGATGTGGGCCGGGCTCACCCGGATGCGGGAGGTCTTCGAGCGCCTGCGGCCCGGTCTCGTCACCTTCCGCGACGAGCACGGCGTCGAGCTCTTCGACCTGCCCGACGCCCCCCGCCCCGACCCGGAGACCCCGGCCCCGCCGCGCTTCCTCCCGGAGTTCGACAACGTCCTGCTCGGCCACGCCGACCGCACCCGGGTGATCCCGACCGCGTACAAGGGGCGCAACGGCGTGGGCAACCAGTCCTACGGGACCGTCCTGGCCGACGGCTTCCTGGCGGCGCTCTGGCGCCTCGACGAGACCGCGGACGACGCGATCGTCACGGTCCAGGCCCTGGGAGACCTCGGCCCGGCGACGCGTGAGGCGATCACCCAGGAGGCAGTGGACATGCTGGGCGTGATGACCCGGCCCCCCGCCCACGACGTGCGGTTCGCCACGTTCGTCGACTTCGGGGAGTGAGCCGCCTCGGTCCACTCGGGGGCGTCACGGGGAGTGAGTCACCTCGGACCGCCCGACCGGGTCACGGCGTCACGCCCCTCGGCGGCTACGGCAGCAGCCCGGCGCGGCGGGCCGCCACCACGGCCTCCAGCCGGGTGTGCGCCCCGAGTTTCCGCATCGCGGACCGCAGATAGCTCTTCACGGTCTCCGGTCGCAGCCCCAGACGTTCCGCCGCCGTGGCGTTGGTCGCTCCCGACGCGACGCAGGCGATCACATCCACCTCGCGCGGCGCCAGCCGTACCCGCCCGGCGGACGGTCCGCGATCCGGTCCCGCGGCGGAGGCCAGCCGCCCGCACACCGCGAGCAGCTCGTCGCGCAACATGGGGTCCACGATCTTCGGGGCCAGGGCGCGCAGCTCGCGGTGCGCCTCGCGGACGTCCTCCCAGGTGCCGGCTCCGGTGCCCGGATCGGTGATCCGTTCCCGGGTGGACGCCAGGAGCCGCTGCACCTCGTCGCGGACGGCCAGGGCCTGCTCCACGTCCCTGGCCGCCGATGCCACCGCGTCGAACGTGCGGTCCCCGAGCGTGAGGGGCTCGCGCAGCGCTCCGTACAGCACGCCGCGCACGGTCCGGCGTACGACGACGGGGACCGCGACGACCGAGCGCAGGCCCTCCGCCGCGACGGCCGTGTCGTACTCGTGGCTGATGTGGCGCGACGAGGGGTAGTCCGTGACCGCGCACGGCCGCGACAGGGCGATCGCCTTCCCGCCGAGCCCGCTCCCCGCCGAGATGACGAGCCCGCGCAGCGCGGGGGTCTGCGCCCCGCTCAGCTCGGCGATCCGCGCGTGGCGGGCGTCGGAGAGCAGCCCGCCGAAGACGACCGGCAGCCCGCTGGTCCGGCGCAGGCTCAGCAGAGCGGCCCGCAGTTCGGTCGCCTCGCCCGGTTCCGGCACGCCGCTGACTCCCCGCTCCGTCGGCCCCACCCCTGTTCGGGGGTGGTGAGATCTGGGTCACTGTTCGCATGATGTTAAAGGACGGGTTCGCGACGAGGAGGGCACATGCCGGCAACGAGTGCGACGGAGGCGTTCCGGGCGGCCCGGGACTTTCTGATCGAGCACCGTGAGGACTACACCACGGCGTACGAGGGCTTCAGCTGGCCCCGGCCCGACCACTTCAACTGGGCACTCGACTGGTTCGACGTCATCGCCGAGGGCAACGACCGCACCGCCCTGCACATCGTCGAGGAGGACGGCGGGCGCACCGAGGTCTCCTTCGCCCGGATGGCGGCCCGCTCCGACCGGGCGGCGAACTGGCTGCGGGAACAGGGCGTGGCCGCGGGCGACCGGATCCTCGTCATGCTCGGCAACCAGGTGGAGCTGTGGGAGACGGCGCTGGCGGCGATGAAGCTGCGCGCCGTCGTCATCCCCGCCACCCCGTTGCTGGGACCGGTGGACCTGCGTGACCGGGTCGAGCGCGGCGGGGTCCGCCACGTCCTCGTACGGTCGGCGGACGCGGCGAAGTTCGACGAGGTGCCCGGCGACTACACCCGGATCGCCGTGGGCCCCGAGGTCGGGGGCTGGCTCTCCTACGGAGGGGCCGACGAGGCTGCGGAGAGCTTCACGGCGGACCGCGAGACGGACTCCGGTGAGCCCCTGATGCTCTACTTCACCTCGGGCACCACGGCCAGTCCCAAGCTCGTCGAACACACCCATGTCTCCTACCCCGTGGGTCACTTGTCCACGATGTACTGGATCGGCCTGAAGCCCGGAGACGTCCATCTCAACATCTCCTCACCCGGCTGGGCGAAGCACGCCTGGTCGAACCTCTTCGCGCCGTGGAGCGCCGAGGCCACCGTCTTCATCTTCAACTACACCCGGTTCGACGCCGCCCGGCTGATGGCGGAGATGGACCGCTCGGCGATCACCAGCTTCTGCGCCCCGCCGACGGTCTGGCGGATGCTCATCCAGGCCGACCTCACGCAGCTGAGTACGCCGCCGCGCGAGGCCGTCGCGGCGGGCGAGCCGCTCAACCCCGAGGTCATCGAGAGTGTGCGGCGCGCCTGGGGTGTCACCATCCGCGACGGCTTCGGCCAGACGGAGACCGCCGTACAGGTGGCCAACACACCGGGGCAGCTGCTCAAGGCGGGTTCCATGGGGCGGCCCAGCCCCGGATTCAGGGTCGAGCTGCTGGACCCGGTCTCCGGTGAGGCCGGCGCGGCGGAGGGAGAGATCTCCCTCGATCTGTCCGCGGCCCCGGTCGGCCTGATGACGGGCTACCACGGCGACCCCGAGCGCACGGCGGAGGCGATGGCGGGCGGTTACTACCGCACGGGTGACATCGGCGCACGGGACGAGGACGGCTACATCACCTACGTGGGACGGGCCGACGACGTGTTCAAGGCCTCCGACTACAAGATCTCGCCGTTCGAGCTGGAGAGCGCCCTGCTGGAGCACGAGGCGGTCGCGGAGGCGGCGGTCGTGCCCGCTCCGGACCCCGTGCGGCTCTCCGTGCCGAAGGCGTACGTCGTGCTCGCCGAGGGCTGGGAGCCGGGTCCCGGCACGGCCAAGGTGCTCTTCGAGCACTCCAGGTCGGTGCTGGCCCCGTACAAGCGCATCCGCAGGCTGGAGTTCGCCGACCTGCCCAAGACCGTCTCGGGGAAGATCCGCAGGATCGAGCTGCGCGAACGGACGGCGCAGGGGACCGGCACCGAGTTCGACGAGGGGGACCTGCGATGAGCGGCCTCTCCTACGCGCACGGCACGAGCACCACGGCCCTGCTCGGCGACACCATCGGGCGCAACCTGGACCGTGCGGTCGAGGCGTTCGGGGAGCGGGAGGCCCTGGTCGACGTCGTGTCGGGGCGCCGGTGGACGTACGCGGAGTTCGGTGCCGCCGTCGACGAGCTGGCCCGCGGGCTGATGGCGTCCGGGGTGGCCAAGGGCGACCGGGTCGGCATCTGGGCGGTCAACTGCCCCGAATGGGTCCTCGTCCAGTACGCGACGGCGCGTATCGGCGCCGTCATGGTCAACATCAATCCTGCCTACCGCGCGCACGAGCTGGAGTACGTGCTCAAGCAGGCGGGGATCTCCGTCCTGGTCGCCTCGCTCGCCCACCGCACGAGCGACTACCGCGCCCTCGTGGCGCAGGTCCGCCCCGACTGCCCCGGGCTGCGGTCCGTGCACTACATCGGTGATCCGTCCTGGGACGAGCTGACCACCGCCGCGGAAGCCGTGACCCCGGAGCAACTGGCCTCGCGCGAAGCCGAGTTGTCGTGCGACGACGCGATCAACATCCAGTACACCTCAGGAACCACCGGCTTCCCCAAGGGGGCCACGCTCTCGCACCACAACATCCTCAACAACGGCTACTTCGTGGGGGAGATGGTCGCCTACACCGAGCAGGACCGGGTCTGCCTGCCCGTGCCCTTCTACCACTGTTTCGAGTGGTTCGCCTTGGGGGTACGTGCTGACGAGATGACTACGCCATGGGTGCTGAGCGCCTGTCAAGTCCCAGGGAGTGGAATGTGACGCAGCCCACAACGACAGAAAGAGTCCCGGCCCCTCGCGTGATGTGCGAGAGAGCCGGGGCTCAGGTCTGTCTGACGTCCGACTGCCCGAGCTGCTGAGCGCCTGCCTGCCAGCCGCTGAGCGAGCCGCCGGGCTTCTCCCGCCCGCTCGCGCTCTCGTCGTCGCTCGGCGCCGTCTGCTCGCGCCCTCGGTCATGTGCGCGGCGCGGGGTGGTAGGGCACGGCCAAGGGGGGTGGGGAGTGACCCCCTGGGAGCGTTCTTCTTCACCGCCAAGTCTTACCGGCCAGGATCTTGCCACGGTTTCAAGGTCGCTCAGGGCACCCGAATGACTGATGAAGCGACTTGAAGCGCAATGCCTGTAAACGAAATGTTGGCGCCGGGCGGCCGAGAAGCGGTCTTGACGTCTACCAGAGGAGAGGCGACGCACTTCACATCCTCGGCCGGGCCGTCAACCAGCAGAGTGACCAGTACCGTCTGCCCACGCCGAAGGAGGGATGGTGCCACCCGCAACCATGTGTCCGCGTAGACCTGCCGGCCCACGATGGCCACATCCTCGTGGGTGACCCTCGGAACGGACGTTCCCTCCGGCGTGCTCGCAAGCTCCACGATGCCGATTACGCGCGCTCCCAGTTCAAACTCGATCGGGTCGTCGTTGTGAAACATGGCCGCAGTGATGTCACGTCGACCTTGGTTCGCAAGCGCGAGCTCGATGATGCGCGGCGCTTCAAGCGGAATGTGCCTGAAGTGGAGGGTCAGGCCGTCGTCCGGGCCACCACCCAGCTCGCGGCCGACGAGCGGCTTGTTCGAGTGGGTCCACCAGTTGAACACCCGCTTGGGGTGGGACGCTCTGAGCGTCGCCCAGACTCCGAGCACGCCCACAAGAACGCCAACAATGAGAGGGATGAGGAACTGAAAGACGCTTCCTTCTTCCCACCAACTCGCCGCAAGAATCTCCATGTCACTGATTCAACATCAACGGTGGGTGGCGGCGGGCAGACTACAGCAGACCGAGCTTGGCCAAGCCGAAGCGCTCACCTGCCAGGTTGTTGTACCCGTACTCGGCGGCGTGGTTCAGGATGCAGGGAACGCAGCGTCCGGGCCGACGGTTCAGCGGCCAGCCCGGCGCCAGCACCCCAAAGATCGCAGGTTGGTCATGCCGACTCTTCCTCGGCCGTGAACGCCCCGGTCCCGTAGCGCGCCATCGCCTCGCGGCGCTCCTTCAAGTACTCGGCTTGAATGTCCTCGGCCGTGACCCCGACGCTCTCCATCACGGGGTGAAGGACCCTCTCGCTGAAGCGCTCATCCGTCTGAGTGAACAGTCGGCAGTCCGCCTTCAGGTCTGCGCACAGCTTGGCCCGGCTCGCCTCGGCGACCATCTCTTGGATGCGCTCGCGCCAGAAGTTGTGAACCAGGAAGTTTCGCCGCTTCAGGCTGTTTGTGAGGTCGTTGCCGACTTCCGGGTAGGCGCTGGTGTGCGCCTCGACGCGCTTGATGAGCTTGCCCATCATGTCCTTGAAGCCCTGAGCCCAGGGGTCACGCATGAGCTGCTCTCCCTGCTCCCTTGCCGTGACAATCTTGGTGAGCGCGAGCAAGTTCACGAGCGAGTGTTCAAGAACGTTGGCCTTGTAGATGGCCAGCCCGAAGAGGGCGTACAGAGTCTTGTGGTCCGTGCCGTTGTCGTACTCGTCGTCCGGCTCCGGCTCCTCATGCCAGGTCGGCAGGTGCCTGACCACATACAGTTCATCCATCCCTTCAGTGTGGCGACAAGGCGGGCCAACTCGTACTGGTTTTGTGCGGCTTGGTTACCGGCCTGCGCCAGCCGGCCGATCTGCGGGGGGCCGGGTGCCTGACCTCGGACTGAAGCCAGGCATCGACGCATCGCCCCGAAAAATGCCAGGGCCCGGTCGACTCAAGCGGCCATCGCCTCGATGATGGCTGCGCCCAGAGGCACGCCGGTACGGCGCTGCGCCTGCCATGCATCGAACCTGCGATGGCACGACTTCGCCAATGGTGCGTAGTGGTCAGGGCTGACGGAGTACAGGCAGCCGGTCTCGTCGACCTTCGCCGCCGGATCGGTCCCGAGGTACGCCCAATCGGTTGCCTGTCGGCCGCAGCCGCAAGCGCACTTCCACTCGGCAGCCTTGCCGTGAGCGCGAGTCACGCGGTTGTGGGCACCGACATACGAGACGTCGTCGCCCTTCCAGGGACGCGAGGAATGGGAGCGCAACGGCTTGTCGGCCTGCGGATCGCCGTGCACGCGGACACGCTGACCGTGCGCCAAGCAGAGGCCGCGCACGCGATGCGGACGGCCGCACGACTCGATGCCGCACAGCTTGCGTCCATCGGCGGCGACGATCGGGGAGTAGTCGTTCATGGGGTGGATTACCTCCTTGGGTAGGGCCGCCTGTCTGCGGCACTGAGTAGAGAGCCAGCGGCGTACGGGATGTACGCGACGGCGAAGGGATGTAGGTGATGCACTGCGAGCCCGAGGCTCCGCCAGGAGCCGACAGGAGGCAGTCCTCGAAGAGCGCAAGGCGGCTTCGGGAAGTGGGGCCTACGGCCCCAGAGAACAAGCGGGCAAGGCAGCTTCGGGAAGTCCCGGCCTACCGGCCGGGCTCAGGTGGAGACGCTTCGAGGCTTCGCCTCGCCGTTGCCGAAGACGGACTGTGTCGGTCCGCGCGGAGGCTCCGCCAGGAGCCGAGCACGACCGTGCTCTGACTCTGTGACTTCCTACTCTGGCCAAAACTTCTCAGCAGGCGAGGGACTCCTACTCTGGCCAAAACTCGGAGTGGATCGGCTGAGCGCCGGGCTCTCTACTCTGGCCAAAAGTTCTCGACGAGCAGGGGCTTCCTACTCTGGCCAAAAGTTCTCAGGCCGCTTCGTCGAGCCAGCCGCCAACGTCGACCCAGCCCAGCCACTCCGTGGCCCGGTCTCCGGGCTCCAGACTGAACGTCGTCTTCGCTCCACGCTTGGCGCCGATCGTCTCGACCGTCAGCCACCCGGACTCGACGAGCGCCTGAACGCCTCGCTCGGTGTAGGCGCGCTCTCGAGCGGCGCTGTCCCGGACGCCCACTGCGTCGGCCAGGGAGCGCCACGGCACGGTTACGCGGGAGTCCTCGCCGCAGAGCCGGGCGAGCTGCTTCGCCACCAGTTGGCCGCTGCGAGGTACGCACTGGATCACGTCGGCGTACCACCGGGACGCCTGCCCGGTCGGCGGGTAGTGCTCGGCCGCCAGGGCGTACCCGCGCTTCCGCAGCCTGGCTCGGTTCTCCTCGGTCTTGGGGAACAGGTCTTCCAGCACGGGTCACCGCACCGGCCGGGCGAGCTGCCAGGTGTCGTATCCGAGGCGCCGGAGGAACCCCTCTTCCTGAAGGGAGCGAAGCCCGGACTCGAACTCGGCTGCGGGGATGGAGCACTTCCGGGCCAGCTTCCGAGGGGAGAGCCGGAACGGATCGCTCGCGGGGAGCGTGAGGTAGCGGGACGTATGGCCGACCCAGGAAGGGGCGGCGGGGTTGGTCTTGGGCACGGGTGTGCGACCTCCTTCAAGAGGCCGAGGCAGCACGTAGCTACGCCTCGGCGCGGTGATGGTTGATCGCGTGTCCGTTCACGCTCTGGGTGCCCTCGGCTTCCCCTGCCAGCCCCTCGGGATGGCGGCCTCTCTCGGAGTGGCCAGCTCAACCGCCGTCGCGCGGCGTGAGCTACGGTGCGCCTCGAAGAGGCGGAAGAGAGTCTCTACATGATGCTGACTGATCCGGCCAACTTCGCACCAGTCGGCAATCTGACAACCGAGCATGATCTCGGGGAGCTTCGAACGGTCGAAGGTGTCCTTCTGCCAGGCAGGTCCGAGGTATTGGGGCTCCAGGGCGTCAATCTCTTCGGGAGTGAGCGGCGTAATGGCTGCCATTTCTCACCCTCGAAATCATGCCCTTCACCTGCGTGTTGGCGCTCCAGGGGCAAGCTGCTGTATCGTCAGACGCCGGAAAGGAGAAGAAATCTTGGCGGGTGACAACGTCAAAATTTCTTTTTCTGGAGTGAAAATGAATACTGAATACTGGGCGATCGTCGGTGCGGTCACAATGGCCGCGCTGGTGGTGTTCGAGCGAGTCCTCGACCGGATTCCACCGATCGCCAAGAAGGCCGTCGTGGCTGTCCGGTCCATCCGCGCTGTAGCGGATGAGTTCAGGAAGAAGCGCGAATGACCTACCGTCTGCCCCTGCCTTGTGGTGGGGGCATGCGGCGTTCAAGGGTCTGTCGTCTGACTTGCCTTGAACGTGAAGTCTCGGTCCCCTGGTGGTTGGCCAGGGGTGGCGTCTTGCCGAGCGAGAGGGGGCTCCTTGCGCTCGACGAGCGGGTAGGGCGCTGGCCGAGCGAAGCGTGGTCACGGCGCCAGCATCTCGGCCACCTCGACGAGCAACCAGGCCGGTACACCCGAGCCGGAGACGGGGCAGTAGCGCCCGTCGGCTGTGTGACGGAAGAGGAGTCGGCCGGTACCTACCGGCAACTCGACAATGGTGCCGACCGGCAGGTTCGACAGCTCGGGTGCCGTTGTCTTGCGGACGTCGAGGTATGTCTTACGACTCATGCGTGACACTCCCTCGCGCCGGTCGGACACACGTGTGACCGGTCGCCACAAAGGGCGTTCCGGCAGGCATTTTCAGGTACGACAGGTAGAGGTCGAGCGCCTGTGTGACGACTTCGGCTGTCGTCGTACTGCCGGTCATGCGCTGAATCTCTGCGAGTTGCTCGCGTGTGACGTCGGTGTGGCGGACGGAGATCGTTGTCTTACTCATGCTGGTGGTTTCCTCCTTGGGGCATGACGAAGAGGCGCCCCCTGCGTGACGGGGCGCCTCTCTGTTGGTCGAGCTTGGTCAGTCGGTCTTACGCGCCGGTGCTCCCGGTGTGACGAGCAGATCGGCGGTTGTACGTACGAGCGTGACGAGAGCGGCGATGTAGGCGACGAGAGCGACGACTGTCATGCGGGGTTGCCTCCTGTGCGTGACAGCCCTTGATCGGGCCGTTCAGCACCGCCCCCGGAAGCGGACCATTCCAGGGGCGACACTCAACGGCCGATCAGAGGCTCATCGGCCCAGGCCCATGAAGATGTCCATGCCGCTCTGCGGGCCGGTGGACAGCGTGGGTCGCCTGGACGCGTACCAGTCGTCACGCCGAGCCTTCAGCTCGGGGTCGACGTTCGGGTCCTCGATCTGCTTCACAGTGAAGCGGACCTCATCCTTCTCCAAGCCGTCCCCCACGCTCCGCATGAGGACGTTCAGGGAGTCGGGGTTCAGAACCTCTCCGCCAACCTTCCGCAGGGCCCGGACGATGCGCTCAGGGACGATGTCGCGGTGCTCGGGGCGTCGGTACAGGGTGACGGTGACCGTTGCGCTGTAGGTGACGCCAGGAACGATGTCCCGGCGCTTGTACTGCCGGTCCGTGTACGTGCCATCCCAGGAGCTTTCCGACTGGCTGACGATCAGGACCGGAGCGTCGGCCTCGGTCGGCACGAGGGCGCGCACGTCGGCAAAGGTCGAGAACACCTGCGCGGCAGGGAAGGTGTTCGCCTCCAGGAGAGCGGACGCCACCGCCTTCGCCACCTTCTTGTCGGACGGGGGAAGGGCGCGCTCGGCGCGCTGGATACGCGGGTCCTCGCCGTCAGGGTCGCGGTTGTCGACGTGCTTGTTCGCGAGGAGCTTTGCGCGCTCCTCAGCGGCCAGCGCCTCGGCGAACTCCTGCGCCGAAGCCGTCTCGACACCACGAGCGAAGCGGCCTCGCATTGCGCTCACTCGGGCGGCGGCTTCGTGGTACTCGTCGTTCCATCGCTCGATGTCGTCGCGGAGCTCGGAGAGCTCTGCCTGTGCCTTGCTCGCCTTGAGGGCGGCGTCACGCTCGGCCGCCGCGATGGCGTCGGCGAAGGACTTGGTCGTCGTCTTGGTGGTAGCCACTGTGGTTGTGCTCCTTCGGTTGATGTGTATGCAGAAACCCCCTGGCATGGGGCCAGAGGGCGTGTGGTTCAGGGGTGAGTCGTGGTCGGCCGGAACTGCCGGCTCGGGGTCAGTGACGACGTCTGCGCCAGGCGGCGTAAGCCGCGCTCCAGTCGCCCCAGTGCTCGTAGATGTGCTCGGTGTTCAGTGCGGTCGCGGGGTGCATCGTCTTGTCGTGGTGGACGGCTTCCGGCAACTTCCCCTCCACTCGACAGTGGAAGGCGAACAGACGGACGAACGTGTGTGGTTCGCCCAGCCACTCGGCCGCGACCGAAGTGGGTACCCAGTGGCCGGTAGAGCGTCGGTTCATCGAGCGTCACGTTCCTTGACGGCACGGGCGATGACGTCTTCGCGGTAGACGATCGTTCCGCCGACGCGCACGTACGCGGGGCCTCGCCCTTCCGAGCGCCAGACCCTCATCGTTGCCGGAGCGATGCCGAGCCGACGAGCGGCTTCCGGGGTGGTCAGGTACTTCCCATCGAGATCCACTTGCGGGACCTCCCTTCAGGTAGACAGCGGTGATGTTCTGTTGAGAGCAAATGAGAGAAGCCCAGCCGACAACCCAGGAGGCGGGAGGTGTCGGCAGGGCTTCACTGTGAGGAGCAACCGGCGGAGTAGGACCGGGCTCGACTCGGGGATGGCAGGGTGAGAGAGGCCCTGTCGTTGAAGGTTTGGGGTAAGTGGCTTCGGCTTGCGGCCCCGCCAGGGGCCCAGCGTCTACGAGGCTTGGTCGCTCGCTGCGCTCGCTCCCTCTGCTTACAAGTCCGGGACGAGCGGGTCGGAAGTCAGGACGCCTTCGACGTGACGCCAGTCACGCTCAGCGCCGGGGTTGCTCGGCTGCGCCTCGCTCCCTTTACTTACTGGTGGGAGAACGATCATGGTCTGTCAGGGTCGAGCCTGCGTGACGCCAGTCACGCTCTGCGGCCAGGGTCTCGACGGCGAGCAAGACGCTTCGATACTTCGGCGATGGGCGCCGGAGGCGCTACCTGACGCCACTCCTGCCGCTTGGTCGGTCGCTCGCTTCGCTCGCTCTCTACTTACTGATACGGAGCTCGATCCCTGCCAGTCCGCATCGATCGCGAAAGAGAGACGCGGCTCACACAGGAGCCCCTGCCAGCCACGGGGGAGGCCGACAGGGGCTCTGCAACCGGCACGCCTCGGAGTCTCGCTCGCCGTCCCAAGGTGTGCCGGGGCTCTACTCGGCCCGCTCGACGAGAGCGAAAGAAGTGCAGAGGCGCCGGAAGCTCCCGTGTCCCGTTCGGCCGGTATGGCTCATGCACTCGATGTCGACGGCCGCGCCGTCCGTCGAGGGCGACGCCTTCCACTCACACTCGTACGCCAGACACTCGGCCTCGAAGGTGACGTCAGTATCCGGGTGCTGGGTGATCCGGTGCTTCACGAAGCGGACGATGGAGCGAGTCAACGCCCCCTCCTCGTCCGATGCGGGTGGTTGCGGATCTCCACATCGGCGTCTGTCGCCGCCGACAGGTCCCCTCTGTCCCGCGCCGCCTGTCGTTGCTCGACCAGTGCCGTGCACACTTCGCAGTTCACCGCCGCTTCGGGAGGCGGGAGCGGAAGCGCCAGGTTCACCGGTCCCGACATCGTCGTCTGTCGTGCGCTCATTCCGTGCGACCTCCCCGGTTGCGTGTCTCGGGATGAGAATCGCCTGAGACGCGGTCGAGGGTGCGGTTCAGTCGCGTTGTGGCATGAACTCATGCACGGCAGGCGGCGGACCAGTCGGCGAGCTTCGCTCTCGCCTCTTCGCCGAACAGGGCGCGTCCCTCGTACCCGGCGAACTCCTCGGCGTACGCCCGCACGTCCCTTGCATCGCGGAACACCATGACGCCCGTGGACATCTCCGCCGTGGCCAGCCGGCCGTCGTAGATCGTGAAGGTGTTCAAGGGGCATCCCGGTAGCGGGGTTTCCATCGGGATCACGCCGAGGCGCACGTTCGGCAGATGCGTGAGGGAGGCGAGCCGGTCAAGCTGTACGGCCATCGCGTCGGCAGCAAGGAACGGGGACCGTGCCGCCTGCTCGGTCAGTAGGAAGGTGAACCGCTTCGAGCGGTCGTACAGGACTTCCTGTCGCTCCAGCTTCCGGGCGATGGCCTTGCTGTGGTCGCCGGGGATGTGGGCCAGGCTCGCTCTGATGTACTCCGGGGTCGAGAGTAGGCCGGTGATCATCGAGAGCAGGAAGAACCGGAACTCTGCCGACGACGCTTCGAGCCCGGCCAACTCCCGTTGCTTCTTGTCGAGCCCCTTCCGGCGGAGCCCTCGCGCGTCCTGCCATTCGGTGTTCGCCGTACGGGTAAGGGCGGACACTTCCGCCACCACTTCGGGCGGAGCTTCGAGGGCGATCAGAAGCGCCTCGATGTCAACGAGGGTCGGGCGGGTCTGCCCGTTCTCGATGCGGCTCACCTTCGACTGAGACATGGCGCAACGCGCGGCGAGCCGGTCCCCTGAGAGACCGGCCGCCTTGCGTAGATCTCGGAGCATGGAGCCCAGCTCTTGCCGGGACTTGCCGAGCTCCTCGGGCTCGAACGTCACTCGCTCTTCACGTACTCCAGGAAGGGAACCGACTCGGCGACGGCGAGGCGCTGGTACTCGATGAACGGCGCCGGATCGCCCTCGTAGAGCTCTCGGCCAATCTGCCTGCCGTCGTCCTCGTAGCGCATGAGCACGACCGTGGAACGGTCGAACATCCAGTAGTCGCCGACGTCGTCCGGTAGCGGGTTGGGCCGGTCCGTCAGGTCGAGGATGCGGATGTCCTCTCCTGCCGGTGCTTGGTGCTGGTAGTACCGCTCGAACTCGAAGCGCAGGTAGTCGCTCAACGGCCGACGCACGATGTGGACGCGCCCCACGTTCCGGGTGCGGACCATGTCCGTCCAGGAGTCCGAGTAAGGGCCAGGGAACCGGGCCCCTGCCTTGAACGCCTCGAACTCCTCGGCTTCCTGCTGTACGAGGTACTGAGGCAGGGTCTCCAGTCGCCACGCTTCCGTCTGGAAGTCGCGGAACTTGGCCTGCCAGTCGTCACCATCCAAGAGCACGGACAGCCTCCCGAAGAACGCTCTCGGGGATCTCCACAAGCCCTTCCCCCTGCGGCGGAGTGAAGGCGCCGGACACATCGCCTTGCACCACGAACGAGCCGGACGCGGTGCGGTAGACGTTCGGGCAGTCGCCCTGTCCGCACTCGCCGTTCCCGTTGCCGGTGAGTCGGGTAAGCCCTGCACGCTCAGCCATGCGTAACCCCCTGGTCTGCGGCCCCTGTCGGGCCCGTTGACAACGACCGTACGAGCGCCACCCACGGCCGTCTACCCATGAACGCGGGTATGCACGTCTCTGCATGAACTGAGGCGCCCAGAGGGGCGCCCAGGGCTTCGAGGGGAACGCGGAGAGCCCCGCCCCCTCGGCGTGAGGGAACGGGGCCACATGGTCCGGCAGGCCGCTCGGCTCCGCCTCCCAGCCGGCCGTTGCGTAGTGCCTACGCGTTCGGCGCTACGTCCTTCCACTCCACCGTGACGTGATCCTCGATCGTCATGTTCTTCGCGTGCCTGCCTCGCGCCGGGTTGAGCGTGACGACCAAGGTGAAGTCCACCCATGCTCGACGGGTCGGGAGCGGGGTGTTCGGCCACCCTTTGATGAGCCCAGCGATGCCCGCCACGGAGTCGATGGGAGGCAGGCCGGTGACGTTCGTCAGCTTGCCCTCGACGGTGTCGAGCTTGGCCCTGATCGCCTCGGTACCGGCCGTCATCTGAGACAGGCTGATCGCCCCCTCGGCGTAGGCCAGAGCCAAGCCGTCGAGCCGCTCGCGGAGGTTCGTCGCCTCCATGTGCAGCCCTGCCGAGTCGCCGTCCTGCTCGGCGTTCGCGGCCAAGATGGACGGCAGAAAGTCGGGGAAGACCAGCCTTGCCAGGACGGAGTTACCGACCCGCTTGTCGGCGAGCTCTCGGGGAGTCCTGGTGTGCGTCGCCTTGCACCCGTAGACGGGTGCCCCTCGGTAGCCACGGCCATTGACCGTCTCGCCACACTCGCCGCAGAGCGCGATACCGGCGAGCAGAGTTCCGGGCACTCGGCCGGTACGGCGTCCACCAGAGAACCGGTCGGGGCTGTTCAGGATGGCTACACACGCGTAGTGCGTGGCTTCGTCCAGGATCGCGGGCCACTCCGCCTCGCCGACGACGTCACCCCTGTAGGTGCGCTGTCCGATGTACCGAGGGGAGGTGAGGAGGTTCTTCGCTCCTCGGAGCGTCCACCCCTCCGCCTTCGTGCTCTGCGCCTTCGAGCGAGGAGAGATCAGACCAGCCTCATTCCAGGCTCGGGCCACGGCAGACAGAGACTCACCGGCAAGGATCATCCGGGCACCCTCGACGATTGCGGCGGCCTCTTCGGGGATCACGGTCATGTGGTCGTCGCCGTAGCCGAAGGGGCGGATGCCCGCCGTGTAGGGCTTGCCTGCCCGAGCCGCTTGGACGTTCGATGCGACCTGCCGAAGGGCCTTCTGTTCCCCCTCGTAGGACGCCCAAGCTGTGACCGTGCGGGCAACCGCCCGACCGGCCGGAGTCGACAGGTCAAGGTGTCCGGCGTGGATCGCGTGGACGTTGACGCCGGTCTCGATGACCCGCTCAAGATCTTTCGTGATCCGGATCAGTCGATCCGTATGCCAGACCAAGACGGCCTCGGGCTTGGACATCAGTAGGGCCTCGAAGCCGGGGCGAACCTTCCCCTTCGTGGCGCTGATGTCGTTGTCTGAGAACACCTCTCGCACAGTCCAGCCACGCGCCTCGGCGAAGGCGCGGCACTCGGCCTCTTGCCTCTCCACACCGAGCTCATCGCCATGCCTGTCTTGGGACAGCCTGACGTACACGCACACGTCCACTGGGGTCTCTCTCCTGCTCTGGTTTGCTCGTCCGATGATGACCGACCGGGGAGGCCAGCCGGAACCGACCTCCCCGAAATGCGGGTGCTACCGGCCAAGACCGGCTGCCCGTCGCAGTGCTTCGATGGAGCAGGCGACCTCTTCGAAGTCGGGCTCTGTCGTGATGCAGTCCGAGACGTAGAGACTGAACACCTTCCGTCCGTCGTCGGTGACTCCTTCGAGGGACAGGCCGTCGTCCTCCCCTTCGAGCGACTCGACGCCGAGCAGCGCAAGACGTCGCATGACGTCGGTGAGAAGTGCGTCATGCAGGGAGGCGCCACCGGCAGACACGCTCAGATCGTCGGATGCCGGGGGAGCGATCAGGACGCCCGTACCGGCGATCACGTCCACGATCGCGGTGAAGGGGTGCAGGTCGATCACCTGTCCGACCTCGGTCGGCACGGGCGCGGTCACCTTGTCCTCGGCTGCGTCGTCCTCGCTCCGAACGAAGGAGTGACGGAAGGCGTCGCGGTGAGGCTGTGTGTGCCCCGTAGGGAGGGTGCAAGGGAGGCGCCGGGCGCCCGTTCCAGGACGCTCCCAGCCGATCCGGCGCAGACCGCACACGGTCATCGGGGCCTCGGTCTCGGGCTCGGCGTGGCCGATCACCTGGAAGTCGTGGTCAGCAGGCTTACGCCCGGTCGTACCGTCCGGCCGGACGAACTCCACCCACCCAGTGCTGACGGCGGTAACGGTGGCGGTGCAGTCGTAGAACGAGACCCGGTCCCCCACGATCACGGACGGCTCGGGCTTGGGCTGCACCTTGACCCGCACCATGGCGTCAATGGCGCATGTGTCGTCCAGGGTGAGGCCGAGTTCCCGAGCGTTCTCGGAGGACAGTTCGACAGAGACCGTCTGCGCCTCGGGGTCGACGTCGACAGAGACGACCTCCCGGTCCCCGTCCTTCCACGTGTCGCGACCGAGGATCATGCCGGGCTTCAGGTCGCGAGCAGGGAAGAGGGTCCACTCACCCTCTCCGTAGACACGCTCGACGTGCCGCTGTGCCAGCTCCTTCACGTCCATGAGGCGGCGGCCACCGAACGTGAAGCCGAGACCGACGACAGTCCCGATCCACGCGCTACCCGTGACTTACTTGCGGGCCGTAGCGATGCGCTTGCCGTTGTGCGTGGCGTAGTACGTGCTGGGCTTGGCGTCCTTGTGCCAGGTGATCTCGATCATCGTGGTTCCTCCGTGTGCTTCGAAGGCTTACCACTGATTCGGCATAGTCATGGGTAACCTCGGCATCACCTCGCACGGTGCCTGCATCGTGATCCCGGCGCCCGCCTTCGAGCCCGCCGCGGTGCTGGCCGCCGTCCAGCAGGAGCGCTGCACCTCCCTCTACGGCGTGCCCACGATGTTCATCGCGGAGCTCGACCTTCCCGGCTTCGCCTCGTACGACCTCTCCTCGCTGCGCACGGGGATCATGGCCGGATCGCCCTGCCCGGTCGAGGTGATGAAGAGGGTCGTGGCGGAGATGCACATGGACGAGGTGTCCATCTGCTACGGCATGACGGAGACCTCGCCCGTCTCCACCCAGACGCGCCGGGATGACGATCTCGAACGGCGCACCGGTACGGTCGGCCGGGTGATGCCGCACATCGAGGTGAAGGTGGCCGACCCGGTGACGGGCGTGACCCTGCCGCGTGGTGAGACCGGCGAACTGCGCACCCGGGGATACAGCGTGATGCTCGGTTACTGGGGCCAGCCGGAGCGCACCGCCGAGGTCGTCGACGCGGGGCGCTGGATGCACACCGGGGACCTCGCGGTGATGCGGGAGGACGGGTACGTCCAGATCGTCGGCCGGATCAAGGACATGATCATCCGCGGTGGTGAGAACGTCTATCCGCGCGAGGTCGAGGAGTTCCTCCACGGTCACCCCAAGATCGCGGACGTCCAGGTGGTCGGGGTGCCGGACGAGAGGTACGGCGAGGAGGTCCTGGCCTGCGTCATTCCCCGCGATCCCGCCGACCCGCCGACGCTCGACGAGGTGGCCGCGTACTGCCGCGAGCAGTTGGCGCACTACAAGGTTCCGCGCGGACTGAGGATCCTCGACTCGTTCCCGATGACCGTCAGCGGCAAGGTCCGGAAGGTCGAACTGCGGGAGGGGTACGGCGCTTAGCCCGCGCCGGTGGCCGCAGGATCAGGCGGCTTCGATGACGCCGGAGCCTATGTCCTGGGTCGCGGCGGCCCATTCGATGAGCAGTACCTCGTACTCCGCGGCCTCCATCGGGGTCCAGTCCTGTCCTGCCCGCGAGTCGACGAGTGCGCGGATCGCCTCGTTGGCCTCGACGGCGGACGGGTGGGCGGGCTGGGTCAGAAAAACAGGGGTCGAGTGGGTGGGAAGCCGGGGAGTTAAGACCATGCCTTCACTCTACGTCCTCATACTGACAACAGCTCGAACATATGCGGCTGGCAGGGCACAGGTGACCGAAATCATTCCACGGCGCCCGGCGGTCAGGGCCCGGCGCTGACCAACTCGGTCGCGGGGCCGTTCACCGGCTGAGGTGTGCCCGTGAGGTCGAGGACGAAGAGGGGGATCGCGAGGCCGTCCGCGCGTGAACGCGCCTCGTCCGTGTAGCCGGCCAGTGAGAACAGCACACTGGACACCGAGGTGTTCAGGGCGTTCAGCCAGAGGCACTCCACCTCCCGCAGGGCGGTCGGCCGCGTGGTCGCGTCGACCTGGGCGATGAGCCCGGCGGCCCTGAGGTCGATCCGGGAGCTGGGGCGCGCCTCGGGCTGGACCACGTCGCGGAAGCCCAGCCACTTCAGGTACAGCGCGGCGGTGCTCACCGCGTCACGCGCCGTCCGTATCACCAGGGGCCGGAACGACGGGCGTGGGTGTGCGGCCGTGCGCGGCGGGGGTATGCGGGACGGGCCGCGGGGATCGGCGGGGGTGGGCGGCGGTTCGGCGCCGCGCGTGGCCACCGGGCGTACGGCGACCCGCAGCACGGCGCCGCAGGGGCAGCAGAGTTCGGGGTGCGGCCACTGGTCGCGCCGCCCGCAGGAGTGGCAGCGCACGCTCACCCAGTCGTCGTTCCAGGTGCGGTGCGTGATGATCACGGCCGGGGCGCCGCGCATGAGCGGCGGGGCGGTCGGGGAGCCGCACGGGCAGGGGTACACCGGCGTGATGAAGGCGTGGTCCCGGCGGCAGGCCGGGCAGCGCACCGGTACGGACTCCACGTGCTTCCCCCCTCTTCCGCCTCCGTGGCGGCGACTGCGTTCCGTACCCCCATCGTCCACCAGGAGCGACGCTCAGGGGAGGGAATCGGACACTTCGGCCCGGTGGTCCTGGCCGCTTCCACCGTCCTCCCTTGACGACGGTCCGGAGCGGCCCTAAGTTGATTCCGTATAGCAGAACTAAATTTCCGTAATGCGGAATTGGTGCTCTCAGGTGGCGCGACAGAGCCCGACTCCACCAGGTCCGAGCAGGAGCACTCATGCCTCGTATGACCGCTGCCCGAGCGGCAGTTGAGATCCTCAAGCGCGAAGGTGTCAGCAACGCGTTCGGCGTGCCGGGTGCGGCGATCAACCCGTTCTACGCGGCCCTCAAGGCCTCCGGCGGGGTGCACCACACCCTCGCCCGCCACGTCGAGGGCGCCTCCCACATGGCGGAGGGCTACACGCGCGCCGCGGCCGGGAACATCGGCGTCTGCATCGGTACGTCGGGGCCCGCCGGCACCGACATGATCACCGGCCTCTACTCGGCCATCGCCGACTCGATCCCGATCCTCTGCATCACCGGCCAGGCGCCGACCGCCGTCCTCCACAAGGAGGACTTCCAGGCCGTCGACATCGCGTCGATCGCCGCCCCGGTGACCAAGGCCGCGACGACCGTCCTGGAGGCCGCGCAGGTCCCGGGCGTCTTCCAGCAGGCCTTCCACCTGATGCGCACGGGCCGGCCGGGGCCGGTCCTCATCGACCTGCCGATCGACGTGCAGCTCACCGAGATCGAGTTCGACCCCGAGCTGTACGAGCCGCTGCCCGTCCACAAGCCCGCCGCGACCCGCAAGCAGATCGAGCGGGCCGTCGAGATGCTCAACGCCTCCGAGCGCCCGCTGCTCGTCGCGGGCGGCGGCATCATCAACGCCGACGCCTCCGCCCTGCTGGTGGAGTTCGCCGAGCTGACCGGCGTCCCGGTCGTCCCCACCCTGATGGGCTGGGGCATCCTCCCCGACGACCACGAGCTGAACGCCGGCATGGTCGGCCTCCAGACCTCGCACCGCTACGGCAACGCGAACTTCCTGGAGTCCGACTTCGTCCTCGGCATCGGCAACCGCTGGGCCAACCGCCACACCGGCAAGCTGGACGTCTACACCCAGGGCCGCACCTTCGTCCACGTCGACATCGAGCCCACCCAGCTGGGCAGGATCTTCGCCCCGGACCTCGGTATCGCGTCCGACGCGAAGGCCGCCCTGACGCTCTTCGTCGAGGTGGCGCGCGAGCTGAAGGCGGCCGGAAAGCTGAAGGACCGCTCGCAGTGGGCGGCGTCCACGCAGGAGCGCAGGGCGACGCTCCAGCGGCGCACGCACTTCGACAACGTGCCGCTGAAGCCGCAGCGCGTGTACGAGGAGATGAACCGGGCGTTCGGCCCCGAGACCCGGTACGTCAGCACCATCGGCCTCTCGCAGATCGCGGGCGCGCAGATGCTGCACGTCTACCGGCCGCGCCACTGGATCAACTGCGGCCAGGCCGGGCCGCTCGGCTGGACGATCCCGGCCGCACTGGGCGTCGCCACGGCCGACCCGGACGGCTCCGTGGTCGCGCTCTCCGGTGACTACGACTTCCAGTTCATGCTGGAGGAGCTCGCGGTCGGCGCGCAGCACCGCATCCCCTACGTCCACGTGCTGGTGAACAACTCCTACCTGGGGCTCATCAGGCAGGCGCAGCGCAACTTCGACATCGACTTCCAGGTCAACCTGGAGTTCGAGAACCTCAACTCCCCGGAGCTCGGCGTCTACGGCGTCGACCACGTCAAGGTCGTCGAGGGCCTCGGCTGCAAGGCGATCCGGGTCACCGAGCCTGACCAGCTGCTGCCCGCCTTCGAGGAGGCGAAGAAGCTCGCGGCGGAGCACCGGGTGCCGGTCGTCGTCGAGGCGATCCTGGAGCGGGTCACGAACATCTCGATGAGCGGGACGGACATCGCCTCCGTCAACGAGTTCGAGGACGTGGCGTCCGAGCCCGGTCACGCGCCGACGGCGATCCGTCCGCTGACCAGGGCCTGACCCCGTACGGCCGCGGCCCCCGCCCCCTCCGACAGGGGGACGGGGGCCGCCGCCGTACGCCCGTCAGCCGGTCCGCGCCGGGTCCTCGTCCTTGAACACCGTGTAGTACTCGGCGTTCCCGAGGTCCAGCCGGAACACCATCCCGTGCCGTGCGCGCACCTCCGCCACCGTCGTCGACGCGGGCTCTCGCAGGCACCGCGTCACGGGCGGACCGTCGTCCGCGCACGCCGCCGGCTCCTCGACCGGAGTCCTCGCGGAGCTGCGTACGGTGTCCCAGGACAAGGTCTGCGACGTGTCGGAGATCTGGGCCGGCTCAGGGGTGTCCGGGCCCGTCGGGTTCGGGCCGCGGCCCCGGTAGTAGTCGACGAGGCGCCCGCGGTAGTCGTCGTGGCCGAAGGGGACCGAGGCGGCCGGGGCTCCGGCCGAGGCGGCGCGGTCGCCCGCCGTGAAGACCCCGTCCAGGACATCGGCGATCCGGGCGGGGTCCGCTCCGAACCAGGCGGTGACGTGCAGGTGACAGCGGATCCTGTACATGTCGTCGCCGGTCTGGAAGAACCACTCCTTCGCCGAACCGCCGACGCACCGGTCGTCCACCGCCACCAGTCCGAGGGTGAGCGGGGTGTCTCCGTCGTAGGCTCGGACGACGGCCCGGAGATGGTCCTCGGTCTCCTGGCGCGCCTCCCGTGCGGGGGCCCCGTTCGCGAGCTCACGCACCTCCTCCGGACTCGTGGCCCGGTCCGCGGAGGAGCAGGCGGACAAGGGGAGGGTGAGCAGGAGGGCCGCGGCGACGGACCGCCCTCCGGAGGCGCGGACGGCTGAAACCGGTAATCTCATAAGGTCATTGTGGGTACGGGGACGGTGGCCGCCATCCGTTTCCGTACTCATGTGCGGCAGTCCGAGGCGACGGCCGAGGGCACACGTCGGCCATGCGGCGCGGGCCGTGTGCGCCTGAGCACGCCCCATGGGGCGTGCCGCGAACCACGGGCACGCTCCATCCCCGCCCGGCACGGCCGGATCGCGTCCTACCGGAACGCGGACCACGCCCGGATCATGGGCCCATGGGGGACTACGAGACCACCTCGTCCTGCCCGGACCCGCCCGCCCACGACTTCCAGGCGCTCCTCGAAGGCGCCACCGCGCCCAGGCCGCCGGCTCCGCCCGAGTGCCCCTTCTGCGATCTCCGGCAGGACCGGTACGCCACCTCGTACGCCGGGCACTGGATCCTCCTCGAACCCCGCATCCTCGTCCCGGCCCACACCGTTCCGCCCCGGCGGCGGTGGGTCATCACCTCGACCGGGACCGCCATGAACCTCTGGGACGCCGAGCCGCTGCCCGGCACCAGGTGCCGCATCCCGCACCGCATCGCCTGCCCCCGCCTGGTGCCCGAGGACCACTGGCCCTGGGTGACCGCTCTCCGGCAGCACAACGGGGTACGCGCGCAACGCCTCTTCGATCTGCCGGAGGATGGGCTCCCCTACACGGGCTGACCGGCCCCGGACACGCGTGCAGGGGTGCGGCGCACGCCGACCGGCGTACACCGCACCCCTGCACCTGCGTTCTCTTCACAGCGACCGCGACGGCGGGCTGTGGGCTGTGGGCGGCCGCGCTCCTTCAGGTCTGGAGCGGGCCGCCCGGCCCTTCACCACCGCACTGGCGTCGTCCGCCGCCGCGGTCCCGTCCTGCCGGTGCCGCGCGCTCCCCTCATCCGGGTGCGCGGCGCGGGCAGGGCCCTGGGGAGAGGCTCAGTCCTCGCGCAGGGCGCGGACGGCCTCCTCCACGCGCTTGCCGTAGTCGGCGTCGGCGGCGTGGAAGTGGGCGAGGTTCTTCTCGATCACGTCGTCACGGGTGACCTGCGAGAGTCCCCCGGAGATGTTGGCGATCAGACGGTCCTTCTCGTCCGCGGACATCAGCCGGTAGAGCTCGCCGGCCTG
Organism: Streptomyces sp. NPDC057287; assembly: GCF_042667905.1. Lineage (NCBI taxonomy): Bacteria > Bacillati > Actinomycetota > Actinomycetes > Kitasatosporales > Streptomycetaceae > Streptomyces > Streptomyces sp. NPDC057287. The sequence continues at coordinate 247,947 of NZ_JBHUYV010000012.1, forward strand.
GAAGAAGTCGTCGTCCTTCGTGTGCAGCGGTGCCTCGTGCGTACCCGTCCAGCCGTGCACCGCGAGCGGCGAGGCGAGGGCGGCGCCGGTCTGCGCGGGGCCCGCGTACGAGTTGGGCTCGTAGTTCTTGTCCTGGCGCGAGCCGTAGCGCGTCGCGTGCAGCCCGTCGCGCCCGTAGTTGTCGACGGTCGCCGTCCTCGGCGCGTTGACCGGAAGCTGGGTGTGGTTGATGCCCAGCCGGTAGCGCTGCGCGTCGGCGTAGGCGAACAGCCGGCCCTGGAGCATCTTGTCCGGGGAGGGGCCGATGCCGGGCACGAAGTTGTTCGGCGAGAAGGCCGCCTGCTCCACCTCGGCGAAGACGTTGTCCGGGTTGCGGTCCAGCACCAGCCGGCCGACGCGCTGCAACGGGTAGTCGGCGTGCGGCCACACCTTCGTCACGTCGAACGGGTTGAAGCGGTAGTCCGCCGCCTCCGCGGCCGGCATGACCTGCACGTGCAGCGTCCAGGACGGGTTGACGCCCCGCTCGATGGCCTGGAGCAGGTCCGTCTGGTGCGAGTTGGCGTCCTTGCCGACCTGCTCGGCGGCCTGCTCGGCGGAGAGGGAGCGCACGCCCTGGTTGGTCTTGAAGTGGTACTTGACGAAGAAGGCCTCGCCCTCCGCGTTCGTCCACTGGTACGTGTGCGAGCCGAAGCCGTTCATGTGGCGGTACGAGGCGGGGATCCCGCGGTCGCCCATCAGCCAGGTGATCTGGTGCGTCGACTCGGGGGAGTTCGCCCAGAAGTCCCAGACGTTGTCCGGCTCCTGGCGGCCCGTGAAGGGGTCGCGCTTCTGGGAGTGGATGAAGTCGGGGAACTTGATCGGGTCCTTGATGAAGAACACCGGGGTGTTGTTGCCGACCAGGTCGTAGTTGCCCTGGTCCGTGTAGAACTTGAGGGCGAAACCGCGGGGGTCACGGACGGCGTCCGCGCCACCCAGCGAGTCGGCGACCGTCGAGAAGCGGATGAACGTCTCGGTGCGGCGGCCCACTTCGGACAGGAAGTCGGCGTGGGTGAAGCCGGTGACGTCGTCCGTCACCTCGAAGTAGCCGTACGCGCCGGATCCGCGGGCGTGGACGACGCGCTCCGGGATGCGCTCACGGTTGAAGCGGGCGAGCTTCTCGAGCAGGTGCTGGTCCTGGATGAGGACCGGCCCGCCGGCGCCGGCTGTGGCGGAGTTCTGGTTGTCGGCGACGGGTGCGCCTGACTCGGTCGTGAGCACACGCTGGGACATGGAGGCCTTCCGTACGGGGCTGCTGACGGCCTCAGGAGCGTAGATTCGCCGGGATCGCCGCGTCAACAGTTTGTTGAAATTGGAGGGTAGGGTTCCGGGTCGCGGCAGCGCCTGGGCGCGACAGGACAGGTGTCAGCGCCACCGCGACCCGGAGTTCAGGGGGCCCCGGAAGGGGGCCGGGTGTGTCAGACCTGGGAGCCGGAGAGCCGCTCGACCGAGCGCAGCAGCGCCGAGTGGTCGAGGCCGCCGTCGCCCTGGGCGCGCAGGGAGGCCACGAGCTGGGCCACGACCCCGCCGACGGGCAGTGCCGCGCCCACGTTGCGGGCGGCGTCGGTGACGATGCCCATGTCCTTGTGGTGCAGGTCGATCCGGAAGCCCGGGGCGAAGTCCCGCTTGAGGAAGTTGTCCTTCTTGCGGGTGAGGACCGTCGAGCCGGCGAGGCCGCCGTTCAGCACGTCGAGCGCTGCGGCCAGGTCGACCCCGGACTTCTCCAGGAAGACGACGGCCTCGGCGCAGGCCTGGATGTTGACGGCGACGATCAGCTGGTTGGCCGCCTTCACCGTCTGGCCGGAGCCGTGCGGCCCGCACAGCACGATGGTCCTGCCGAGCGCGTCGAGCAGCGGCTTCGCGGCGTCGAAGTCGCTCTGCTCGCCGCCGACCATGATGGACAGGACGGCCTCGATCGCGCCGGCCTCACCGCCGGAGACGGGGGCGTCCAGCACGCGGATGCCCTTGTCCTTCGCGTTCGATGCCAGGTCCACGGAGGTCTGCGGGGTGATCGAGGACATGTCGATCAGCAGGGCGCCCTGCCGGGCGTTCTCCAGGATGCCGTCGGGGCCGTACGCGATGGCCTCGACCTGCGGGGACGCCGGGACCATCGTGATGACTACATCGGCGTCTTGGACGGCCTCCGCGATGGAGGCGGCGCCCTTTCCGCCGGCCGCGACGAGCCGGTCGACCTTGTCCTGCTCCAGGGTGTAGCCGGTCACCTGGTAACCGGCCTTGACCAGGTTCTCGGACATGGGGGAGCCCATGATGCCGAGCCCGATCCAGGCGACCTTGGGGAGGTTGCTGCTCATGAGGGTGCCTTCCGGTAAGCGTGTGTACGTGGGGCGGGGCCCTCAGCGGGCCGGCCGGTGCTCGGCGGGGAGCCAGTCGAACGCCTCGGCGCTCGGGCGGTTGCCCGGCTTGTACTCCAGGCCGACCCAGCCGCCGTATCCGGCCTCGGTCAGCTCGTCGAGGAGCCGCTCCAGCGGGAGTGAGCCGGTGCCGGGCGCGCCGCGCCCCGGGTTGTCGGCGATCTGGACGTGGCCGGTCTTCGCGGCGTACGCCTTGATCACCTGGCTGAGGTCCTCGCCGTTCATCGACAGGTGGTACAGGTCCAGCAGGAACGTCGCGTTGCCCAGTCCCGTCGCCTCGTTGACGCGGTCGACCACCTCGACGCCCGCCGGTGCGCTGACCAGGGGGTAGAGGGGCGACTCGGTGTCGTTGAGCGTCTCGACGAGGAGGGTCGCACCGATCCGGTGGGCCGCGCGGGCGGCCAGGGCCAGGTTCTCCAGGGCGAGTTCGTCCTGGACGGCCGGGTCCACACCCTCGACGCGGTTGCCGTACAGCGCGTTGAGCGCCTTGCAGCCGACCGAGGCGGCGAAGTCGGCCGCCACGTCGATGTTGGCGCGGAAGCGGTCCGACTCCTCACCGGGGAGCGAGAGCGCGCCCCGGTCGGGGCCGGGGAGACGGCCCGCGTAGAAGTTCAGCCCCACCAGCTGGGTGCCCGCGTCGTCGAGCGCCTTCTTCAGGGCGTCGAGCTCGGCCTGCGCCGGGGTGGGGGTCTCGATCCACGGCCACCAGAGCTCGACCGCCGTGAAGCCCGCGGCGGCGGCCGCCGCGGGGCGCTCCAGGAGCGGGAGTTCGGTGAAGAGGATCGAGAGGTTCACATCGAAGCGCTGGTCCGAGAAACCCATCATGCGCTCCTTCCGTATCGCGGAAGTTAGTTTCTGCTTAACGGAAGATTGCCTGGCGTGCGGTGAGGCTGTCAAGAGGCGAACCGAATTCCGGACACACGGAAGCGGGGTGGAGGCAGTCCAGCCCTCCACCCCGCGACCGTTCAGCCGTGCCTGGTCAGACGGCCGGCACTGTGTCCTGGAACGTCGTGCCCGCGGCCCGGTAACCGCTCACCAGAGCCGATACCTGGGCGGGTGAGAGGACCTGGTCCTTCACGTGCAGCACGTAGTCCACCTGCTGGTCGTACGAGCGGGGCGTGGTACTGGTCTGGCCCGCCAGGTCGATCAGCCACTGGTTGAAGTTGATCGACATCGGCCGCTCCGGCAGGTACGCCGCGCCGTGGGTGCCGAAGGGCTGGCCGTCGACGTAGTACGTGATGGCGCTGTTGTCGATCGTGACCACCAGGTCGTGCCATCCCGCGTAGCTCTGCCGCGCCTCGCTGTGCTGGTTGACGGCCTCCCACGGATCGGGCCGGTACGTCTCCCAGGACGTGGTGTAGAGGATGTTCGCCGGCTCGCCCCAGCCGCCGTTGGGCAGGTACTCGAAGTCGTACTCCGCGTAGTCGTCAGCCATCGGCGCCTTGAGGTCGTTGATGGTGAAGAAGGTCTGGACGAGGCGGTCGCCGTCGGGACCCGAGCGCGGCGCGTCACTGAACTTCACCCTGGCCGCGTAGGTGCCGTTGCGGAACTTCGAGGACTTCGTGAGGATCTCCGTCTGCTCCGTCGAGGCACCCGTGCCCGCCGTGGACGTCTCCAGGTTCATCACCGAATTGCCCGCCTGGCTGCTGAAGGTGACGTTCTCCGGAGCCCAGGTGGCACCCGGCACGCCGGGGCCGCCGGAGTTCGAGCGGACGCTCCAGCCGTTCGCCGCGATCTTCGGGTCCGCGTGACCGCTGTAGTTGAAGTCGTCGAACAGCCGGGGCCCGTCGGCCGGCGGATCGGTGGGCGGATCCGTCGGGTCGGTGGGGCCGTTGCCCCCGGGAGCCTCGCCCCAGGCCGTGACCGACCCCAGCTGCGCGGTGATCCTCGTCCAGTCGCCGTACGTGTTCCGTTCGGCGCCGAAGGAGTAGTCGTCGCTCTGCCCCAGCGGCTGCCAGTCCGCGCGGTGGAAGCGCAACTGCATGTCACCGGTGTCCGCCCCGGGGGCCAGGGTGCCCGCGCCGGCGGTGAAGCCGATCTCCAGGTAGCGGTCGGCGGTCGCGGTCGGGTTCGGCAGGGTCTTGAAGGTGCCGGTGATGTTCGCGCAGCCCTTCACCGCCCAGGAACAGGCGAACCGGTAGGCCGCCGAGGCCGAATCGCCCTTGAAGTAGTACCGCACCTTCACGTCGGAGAGCGGCACGCTCGCGCTCCCGGTGTTGCGCACCTTCAGCCACGGCTCGCTCTGGTCGGCCGTCGCGCCCGACGCGCTCGTGCGGTACTGGACGACGAGCCCGCCGGCCGCGGCGGCGCCCGCGGTGCCGGGAAGAGCGGCGAGGGCCGTGCAGCCCAGGGCCAGGGTGACGGCGGCGGCCGCCGCCGCGCGGATACGGCTCCTGCGGAATGTGCTCATGGGGATGTTCCTCTCCGGAACGGTGGGGGACGGGTTACCGAGGGGGTCGCGCTGTACCTGAGGCCGCGGTCGCCAGGGACCGCGTGGTGAGGGGCCGGTAGCGGACGCCTAGGGCGTCCAGCCGGGCGGTGTGGTCGCGCAGCCGCTCGACGAATCCGGGCCAGTCGCTGCCCCCGCCGGACCACGCGCGGTCCGCCAGGGCGCAGAGCCGGGGGTAGGTGAGGTACTCGATCCGGTCCGGCGTCGTCACGTACTCGGTCCACAGCTGCGCCTGGGTGCCCAGCACGCGGGAGGCCTCCTCGGGCTCCCAGCCGAGGGGCACCGGCTCGTTGGCGTGCACCGCGTGCAGGGGGACGGGAGCTCCCGGCTGGGCGGGGGGCTCGTCCGGGTCCGTGGACTGGGCGTAGTCGAGGTAGGTGGCCCGGTGGTGTGCCGTCACCACCTGATGTCCGCGCCGCGCCGCCGTCCGGGCGTGGGCCGGATCGCGCCAGGTCATCACCGTGAACTCCGGGGGCAGTTCGCTGCCGCTCTCCGCCCAGCCGGTGGGCCGCCGGCCGTGCTCCACCAGGAACGAGCCGATCCGGCCCATGAACCAGCCGTGCAGATCCCCGGCGCCGGCCAGTCCGGCGGCCGCGGCACGCTCGCGGGCCGCCGGGCTGTTCTCCCACTCGGTGGTGGGGCACTCCTCGCCGCCGATGTGGACGTAGGGGGACGGGAAGACGTCCATGACCTCCTCCAGCACCGTCCGGCAGAAGTCGAAGACCTCCTCGTGGACGCCGAGCACGGTGTCGCAGACGCCCCACCTGGTCCAGACGTCGAGCTGCCGCTCCGGGTGGTTCCCCAGGTGCGGGTAGGCCGCGAGGGCCGCGCGCACATGGCCGGGCATCTCGATCTCCGGCACGACGGTCACCCCGCGCTCCGCCGCGTGGCGGACCAGGCCGCGCAGCTCGGCCCTGGTGTAGGAGCCCCCGTGCGGCACCCCGTCGGACAGGGACTGGGTCCGGTGCCCGCCCACCGACGTGAGCCGGGGGAAGGCGTCGACCGGCATCCGCCAGCCCTGGTCGTCCGTGAGGTGCAGATGCAGGACGTTGAGCTTGTGCAGGGCCATGAGGTCGACGTACCGGTGCAGGTAGGAGACCGGCTGGAAGTGCCGGGCGACATCGAGCATCGCGCCGCGCCAGGGGTACCGCGGTACGTCGCTGATCTCCACGCACGGCAGCTCCCAGGCCGTGGCGCGCGCACCGCCCGACAGGGCTTCGGGCGGCAGCAGCTGCCGGATCGTCTGGACGCCCCGGAGCAGGCCGTCGGGCCGGGCGGCGCGCAGCAGCAGGGCCTGCGGGCCGACGGTCAGGCCGTACCCCTCGTCGCCGAGCCCGCCGAGCTGCGGATCGAGTGCCAGGACGACCCGGCCCTCGGCGGAGGGCGGCAGGGGCAGGCCGGTCGTCGGCCCGAGGAGCGTGCGCAGCAGGTCCGCCGCGCCTTCCGCGCCCGGCAGGGCGCGTACGGCGGTGTCCTGGCCGAGGACGAAGCGGCCCGGGCGTGGCGAGACCTTGCGGGGGCGGGGGACGAGGGAGAGCTCGGGGCGTGGTGCGGGCACGGGGGCCTCCGGGTTCGGGGAGTCGGGCGGTTCGCGTGGCCGGGTTCGCGGTGGACGCCCGGCGGGCTCAGCCCTTGACCGCGCCGGCCGCGAAGCCGGAGGTCACATGGCGCTGGAGCACCAGGAAGATCACGAGGGCGGGCAGCGCGAAGAGCGTGGAGGCGGCCATGGTGGCGCCCCAGTCGGTGCCGAAGGTGTTCTGGAAGGACGACAGCCAGACGGGCAGGGTGCGGTTGTCCTGCTGCTTGATGATCAGGAAGTTGGCGTAGGCGAACTCGTTCCAGGCGGTGATGAACCCGAAGAGCGAGGTCGCCATCAGACCGGGAGCGAGCAGTGGCAGGGCGATCCTGACGAACGCCCCCGTCCGGGTGCAGCCGTCGACCTGCGCGGCTTCCTCCAGCTCGGGCGGGATCGTCGCGAGGAAGCCGCGCAGCACCACGATCGTGAACGGCAGCGTGATCATGAAGTAGACGAGGGTGAGCGTGGGCAGCCGGTCGAGCATGTCCGTGTCACGCGAGATGATGTACACCGGGATGATCAGCGACTCCCAGGGCGCCATCTGGGCGATGAACACCAGCAGCATGAACTGCCGCCGGCCCTTCCACCGCAGCCGGGCGACGGCGAACGACGCCCCGAGGGCCACGAGGAGGGAGAGCAGCACGGCACCCAGCGTGACCAGGACGCTGTTGCGCCAGAACAGCTCGAAACCGTCCGCCTGCACGGCCCGGCGGAAGTGGTCCAGCGTCCAGGTGTAGGGAACGAGCCTCGGCTCGGAGGACTGGATGTCCCGGGACGGCTTGAACGCGGTGGAGATCATCCAGTACACCGGGAACAGGCAGACCACGACGGTCACGACCGCGGCGGCGTTCAGCGGGATCCGTCGGATCCGGGGGCGTGGCTGGTTCATCGCAGGTCGTCCTCCTGACGGAACATCTGGCGGAAGTAGAGGACCAGCACCCCGGACATCAGGACCACGGTGATCATCGACGCGGCCGAGCCCAGGTCGTAGCGCTGGCTGGAGAGCGCCGTCTGGACCGCGTACACGGGCAGGATGGTGGTGGCGTCTCCGGGGCCGCCGCGGGTCATCACCCAGATCTGGACGAACGCCTTGAAGGTCCAGATCACCTCCAGGGAGAGGACCAGCATGAAGATCGGCCGCAGCATCGGGAAGGTCACCGAGCGGAAGATGCGGGAGGCGGAGGCTCCGTCCAGGCGGGCCGACTCGTACAGCTCGGCCGGGACCGTGGTCAGGGCGGAGTAGAGGGTGACCGCCGCGAACGGCACGGACTGCCAGACGATCAGCAGGACCAGGATCGTGAAGGACGCCGTACCGTTCGCGAACCACGGGTAGCGGTCGAAGGACTCGAAGCCGAGCGCGGTCAACGACTGGTTGACGATGCCGAATTCGGAGTGGAACAGCCACTGGAAGACCGTCGTCGCCGCGACCACGGGCATGGCCCACGCGAGCACCAGGGAGCAGAGCACGACCGTGCGGCCGACCCTGCGCAGGCGCTCCGTCATCAGGGCGACCAGCGTCGAGATGACCATGATCAGTACGACGTTGACGGCCATGAACACGAAGGTGCGGCCGGTCACCTCCCAGAAGCGCGGGTCGGACAGCAGCGTCCGGTAGTTGCGCAGCCCCACGAACTCGGCGTCGCCGCTGATCAGCTGGCGGAGCCTGAAGTCCTGGAGGGAGATCACCACGGCCCGCACGAGCGGGTACACCAGCAGATAGAGCATGCCGCCGATCGCGGGAGCGATCAGGGCGTACGGCCAGAGGTCGCGCGGGGGCCGTCCGCGCCGCCGTCCCGGTGGCGCGGACGGGGGGCGGTGGACGCGTTGCGCGGGTCTTTCACGGACAGCCGGCACGACGGGCCTCCTCTCGGTGGTGGGCAGCGGACGGGGCAGGATCAGGAACCGGCGTTCATGGCCCGGGTGATGTCCTCGGACGCCTTGGCCGCCGCACCTGCGGCGTCACCGCCGGTGAGGACAGCGGTCATGTAGTCCTTGATCGGGTTCTCGGCCTCCACCGCGGCCCAGCCGGGCGTATTGGGCGTCGCATGCCCGTTCGCGGCGCCGACGGCCATCGCGGCGGCACCCGGATCGCCGGCCACGGCCGACGCCAGCGTGGTCCGGTTCGGCACGTAGCTCATGGCCACCGCGAGCTTCTTCTGCCAGGCGTCGCCCGTCAGTTCCTCGATGAAGGTGAGCGCGGCGTCCGGATGTCCGGCCGCGGCGGGGACGACCAGGTCGGAGCCGCCGGTGAAGACCGCGCCCGGTGTGCCGGCCGTCTTGCCGGGGATCGGGAAGAAGCCGAGCTTCCCCTCCAGCTCCGGGTTGTTCTCGACGACGACGTTGGCGTTGCCGGGCGTGGAGATGACCTGGGCCACCTGTCCCTGCGCCATCACCTCGGCCTGCGGCGGGTCGTCCTCGTCGGAGTCCCGGGGCCCTTTGCCGAGCGCCTGGAGCTGGGCGTAGAACGCCATGCCGCGCAGCGCCTCGGGGGTGTCGAGCGCGCCCTTCCACCGGCCGCCGGACTCGGAAGCCAGGTCCCCGCCCTCGTCCCAGACGAAGCCTGCCAGCGCGTACCAGAGCTGTCCGGGCAGGTAGATCCCCTGGGTGCCGCCCTTGTTCAGCTTCGTGGTGGCGGCGACCCACTGTTCGCGCGTGGTGATCTTCGCCGGGTCGATGCCGGCCTTCTCGAAGAGGTCCTTGCGGTAGACCACGACCCGGTTGGCCGCGTAGTACGGGATTCCGTACTGCTTCCCCTCGTACGAACCCGGCTCGGCCAGGCCCTTCAGCCAGTCGCCGCCGTTCAGCTCCTCCTTCCTGTCGCTCAGGTCCAGCAGGCCGCCGCTCTCGGCGAACTGCGCCACCTGCGTGTTGCCCGCCTCGATCACGTCCGGGGCGTCATTGCTCGCCAGGGCGGCGGTGATCTTCTGGCCGATGCCGTCCCACTCCTGGATCTGGATCTTCACGTCGATGTCCGGGTGCGCGGCCTCGAAGCCTTCGGTGAACTCCTTCTGGAACCCGGCCGAGACGCTGTCACGCATCAGCCATACATCGACCGTCGTCACGCCCCCGGCCCCTTCGGCGTCGTCGGCGCCGGAGCTGCAGGCACTGAGAGCGGCGGCCGTCACGAGCGCGGACACACCGGCAAGCAAGCGGTACTTCACGGTTCACCTCAACGGGAGCAGAGACCTGACCACCTGACCAGTGAAGTCCACTGGACAGCTCACCTCTTGGTGGTGGATGAAGGTGGCATAGACCAATGAGGCCGTCAACCCCTTGTGTACGAAGGGATTTTGGCGATGGCGGCGCGGTCGGCCCTTTGTTCATGTCGGCGCAGGTGGTTAGAATCTCTCTGACCAGTGGCCATCGGTTGCTCAACTGGTAAAGGGAGCGGAACGCGCGAAGGGGAACGCATGAAAGCCGACGTACCGGGGACGGTGCTCAAACGGGAACGGGCCCGCGACGCGGTCCTCGAGCTGATCGAGAGCCGCAGCCCCGGGGACGCCATCCCGTCCGAGCGGGCCCTCTGCGCCCTGCTCGGCGTGTCCCGGCCGACCCTGCGCGCCGCCGTCGACGAGCTGGTGGCCGCCGGGCTGCTGGTCCGCGAACACGGGCGCGGGATGTTCGTCGCGCCGGAGAAGATCACCCAGGAGCTGGTCTCGGCCGACCTCGCCCTGAGCGTGCCGCAGGCGGCCGGGGCGTGGTCGAGCAGGCTCCTGGAGTTCACCACCCTCCAGGCGGGCGCCCGGGTCGGCCGCAAGCTGCGGATGTCACCCGCCGAGGAGGTCGTCTACGTCGCGCGGCTGCGCCTGGTCGACGGTGCCCCCATGGCGATCGAGCACCTGCACATCAGGGCGGCTCTCGTCCCGGGCCTCTCGGCCCAGGAGCTGGAGGACGGAGATCTCTACGAGCACCTCCGCCACACCCACGGGGTCCATGTCCGGGAGGCCGTCCAGGCCATCGAGCCCACGGTCGTCACGCGGGCCGAGGCCCAGCTCCTGGGGGTCCCCGAGCTCTCCCCGGCCCTGCTGTTCGAGCGGCTGACCTCGGACACCTCCGGGGTGCCCGTCGAGTACGTCCACTCGCTCTACCGGGGCGACCGCTACCGGATCGTCTCCCGGCTGGCGCTCGGTCCTGCGGCGGCGACCGCGGGGCTGGTCAGGGACGGGCACCATCCGGGGATCCCGCCCGGAGACTTCGCGCACGGCGACCCGATCGCCTCGTCCACCCGGGGGGACATCCAGGCCGGGTCCTGAGGCGCCGGGGGCGGCCGGTCGCGCCGGGCCCGCGATGCGTCCGGACCCGCCGGGCGCCGGGCCCCCCGGGGCCGCCGGGCCCGTGCCTTAGGGTCGGGGCGAGCCGTGCGAGCCGACCGACACGGCGGGACATGAGGGAGGCACCGTGCGCTTGAGGGTGGAATTCACCACCGAGCCCTTCGACCTGGACGAGGCGCCGGCCCATGCGGTGGTGGCCCGTGAGGTCATCCAGACCGCCGACCTGGACGCGGTGGACGTGGGCCCCTTCGGGAACACGGCCGAAGGGGGCGCCGACCAGGTGCTGACCGCCGTGGACTCCCTGCTGCGCAAGGCCCTGGCCTCGGGTGCCACCCGGGTCTCCCTCCAGCTCAACGTGATCGGGGAGGACACCCCGTGACCGAACCGGCCGACCACCCGCTGGTCACCGCGGTGAAGCCGCTCGTCGACGCCATGGGGGCCGAGCTCCTCGCCCCGGATCAGGCCACCGCCGAGGACGTGGTGCTCGCGTGGGAGGGGGCGGACGTCATAGCGGTCCGGCTCCCGCAGCTCTCCGAATCGCTCGACCACATCCTGGCCGCGATGGAGCGGCGGCACGGGATGCCGTTGGCCGACCTGGACCGCAAGGCGAAACAGGGTGTGGTCCGGACTCTCGAGGCACGCGGTGCCTTCTCTGTGCGGCACGGGGTGGAGACGGTGGCGGGCGCCCTGGGGGTCAGCCGCTTCACCGTCTACAACTATCTGAACCGGGACAATGCCGCCAAGGGTGGCTAGCCGACCCGTAACGTCTCTCGATGCCGCCGTCCGGGAACTCGGGCGGCGGCATCATCTGTTCGTGGAATTTCAACAAACTGTTGACGTGGTGTTGCGAAGGGCGTTAGCTATCCGCAGCCCGACAACGCACACAGCGAAAACAGCCACGGAGGCTCCCGTGACTACGAGCTCCACACCGGGCCCCGCCCGGTTCAACACCCTGGCGGCCGAAGAGGCCACAGCCGCACTGCACGAGGTGTGTGCCAGTGCGACGTGGGGAAGCTTCGTCCTCGCCCACCGGCCCTACGCCGACACGGAAGCCCTGCTCTCCGCGAGCGACGCCGCCATGGCCGAGCTCTCCGCGGAGGACCTGGCCGAGGCGATGGCCGGCCACCCGCCGATCGGACGCCCCAAGCCGGGGGACCCGGACTCCGCCCGTGAACAGCGGGGGATGGCCGGTGCGTCCGAGGAGCTCAGGGCGGAGATGCTCGAACTCAACCTGGCCTACCAGGAGAGGTTTGGACATGTCTTCCTGATCTGTGCCACCGGAGCCACCGGTGAGCAGATGCGCGACGCGGTGAAGACCCGTATCGGCAACTCGCCCGAGCAGGAACGCGAGATCGTCCGGACCGAACTGGGCAAGATCAACCGCATCCGGCTGACCCGCCTCGTACAGGACTCCTGAGACCTCGTACACCCGAAGAGAACAAGGAGCGTGACGGTCTTGAGCACCGACACCACCGCATCGGTGTCCACCCACATCCTGGACACCAGCATCGGCCGTCCCGCCGAAGCCGTCACCGTCTCCCTGGCCGCCCGTAGCGGCGGCGACACGCAGTACGTGACGCTCGGCGGATCCGCGACCGACGCGGACGGGCGCTGCAAAGACCTGCCGGCCCTGCCGGAAGGAACCACCCACGTACGGCTCGTCTTCGACACCGAGTCGTACTTCACCGCGAAGAAGCAAGCCGAGGCGCAGCAGGACGCCCCCCGCGTAAGGGACAGCGGCGCGTTCTTCCCGGAGGTGGCGATCGCATTCGCCGTCACCCCGGGCGAACACTTTCACGTACCGCTGCTGCTCAACCCGTTCGGCTACTCCGTTTACCGAGGGAGCTAGCAGACAATGCCCACGATTCTCGGCCAGAACCAGTACGGCAAAGCAGAGAACCGCGTCGTCAAGATCACGCGGGACGGCGACACCCACCACATCAAGGACCTGAACGTCTCGGTCGCCCTCTCCGGCGACATGGACGACGTCCACTACTCCGGCTCCAACGCCAACGTCCTGCCGACCGACACCACCAAGAACACGGTGTTCGCCTTCGCCAAGGAACACGGCATCGAGTCCGCCGAGCAGTTCGGCATCCACCTGGCACGGCACTTCGTGACCTCGCAGGAGCCGATCAAGGTGGCCCGGATCCGGATCGAGGAGTACGGCTGGGAGCGCATCGCGACGTCCGACGGCAACTCCAGGTTCATCGGCGCCGACGAGGTCAAGCACTCTTTCGCCCGCAAGGGCCAGGAGACCCGGGTCAGCCAGATCACCTTCGACGGGGAGAAGTGGGAGGTCATCTCCGGCCTCAAGGACCTCTCCGTCATGAACTCGACCAACTCGGAGTTCTGGGGCTACGTCAAGGACAAGTACACGACGCTGAAGGAGGCGTACGACCGCATCCTCGCGACGGACGTCTCCGCCCGGTGGCGCTACAACTGGACCAGCGACGACGAGCGCATGCCGAACTGGGAGAAGTCCTACGAGCAGGCGCGCAAGCACATGCTCCAGGCCTTCGCGGAGACGTACTCCCTCTCCCTCCAGCAGACCCTGTACCAGATGGGTTCGCGGATCATCAACAACCGCAGCGAGATCGACGAGATCCGGTTCTCGCTGCCGAACAACCACCACTTCCTGGTCGACCTGGAGCCCTTCGGCCTCAAGAACGACAACGAGGTGTACTTCGCAGCCGACCGCCCGTACGGCCTCATCGAGGCGACGGTGCTCCGGGACGGCGTCGAGCCGAAGATCCCGGTCGACATGACCAACCTCTGACGCGGTGCTGAACCGGCCTCCGCCCCCTCGGTGGGGCGGGGCCCGGTCACCCGGAGGGAAATCCCATGGCACAGCCTGCAACGGGGCCGGCGAAAGGCCCATGTACCGCCCCACCGACCGCTGCCGGTAAGGCAGTTCACCCGGTGGACGAAAAGCTCCCGCCCTCGCGGCTCGTCCCCGCCGCGCTCCAGCACATCGCCGCCATGTACGCGGGCGTCGTCACCCCTCCGCTCATCATCGGGCAGGCCGTCGGCCTCGACGCGGCCGGCATGACCCGCCTCATCGCGGCGAGCCTCCTGATCGCCGGTCTCGCCACCCTCCTCCAGACCCTCGGCGCCGGACGCTTCGCCGGGAACCGGCTGCCCTTCGTCAACGCCGCGTCCTCCGCGGGGATCGCGCCGATGCTCGCCATCGCCGAGACCAGCGCCCCCGGTCATCAACTCCCCGCGATCTACGGGGCGGTACTGGTGGCCGGCGTCTTCTGCCTGGCCGTCGGCCCCTTCTTCGGGCGGCTGCTGCGCTTCTTCCCGCCCCTCGTCACCGGCGTCGTCATCACCCTCATCGGCGTCACCCTGATGCCGGTACCGGTCGGCTGGGCCCAGGGCGGCGACGCCACCGCCGACGACTTCGGCGCCATGAAGTACCTGGCGCTGGCCGCTTTCACCCTCGTCGTCATCCTGCTGATCCAGCGGTTCGGGCGCGGCTTCGTCAGGCAGACCGCCCTGCTCGCGGGCATGTTCCTCGGCACGCTGGCCGCGATTCCCTTCGGACTCGCCGACTTCTCCGCGCTCGGCTCCGCCCCCGTGGCCGCCCTGCCGACACCCTTCGCCTTCGGCGCACCCGAGTTCCAGCCCGCCGCGATCCTCTCCCTGTGCATCGTGATGCTCGTGCTGATGACGGAGTCGTCGGCCGGCATGCTGGCGCTCGGCGAGATCTGCGAGCGGCGCACCGACGGCGCCACCATCACCCGCGGTCTGCGCACGGACGGGATCGCCACGCTCCTGGGGCCGGTCTTCGGAGGTTTCCCGACCAGCGCCTTCGCCCAGAACGTCGGCGTCGTGTCGCTGACGCGGGTACGCAGCCGCTACGTCGTCGCCGCGGCAGGCGGCGCCCTGATGGTCCTGGGCGTCTTCCCCATGCTGGGCGCGGTCGTCTCGCTGGTCCCCATGCCCGTGCTCGGCGGCGCCGGCATCGTCCTGTTCGGCTCGATCGCGGTGAGCGGCATCCGGACGCTGGCCGAGGCGGGCCTCGACGACAGCTCCAACATCATCCTCGTGGCGGTGGCACTCGGCGCGGGCATCATCCCGCTCGCGGCGCCCTCCTTCTACGCCGGATTCCCGTCCTGGGCGCAGACGGTGCTCGGCTCGGGGATCAGTGCGGGAGCGCTCGTCGCGGTCCTGCTCAATCTGTTCTTCCACCATCTCGGCACCCACAGCCGTAACGCTGTGGCACTCAAATCCTCCTAGGGTCCTGCCGTGCCCACATCGCCAGAGACAGAAGAGGGAAGCACCATGGCAGCTTCGGCGGATTCAAGGACCACTGAGCGCATCGTCATCGAGAACTGCTCGATCGCCACGGTCGACGCCCACGACACCGAGTACGCCTCGGGGTACATCGTCGTGGCGGACAACCGCATCGAGTCCGTCGGCGCCGGCAAGGCGCCGGAGGGACTCACCGGCGTCGTACGGCGGATCGACGGCACCGGCCACCTCGCCACACCCGGCCTGGTCAACACCCACCACCACTTCTACCAGTGGATCACCCGGGGCCTCGCGACCGACCACAACCTCTTCGACTGGCTGGTCGCGCTCTACCCGACGTGGGCGCGCATCGACGAGCCGATGGCACGCGTGGCCGCCCAGGGTTCGCTCGCCATGATGGCCCGCGGCGGGGTCACCACCGCGATGGACCACCACTACGTCTTTCCCCAGGGTTCCGGCGACCTGTCCGGCGCGATCATCGGCGCGGCCCGTGACATGGGCGTGCGGTTCACCCTCGCCCGCGGCTCCATGGACCGCAGCAAGAAGGACGGCGGTCTGCCGCCGGACTTCGCGGTGGAGACCCTCGACGGCGCGCTCGCCGCGACCGAGGCGACCATCGACGAGCACCACGACGCCTCGTTCGGCGCGATGACGCAGGTCGCGGTCGCCCCCTGTTCGCCGTTCTCCGTCTCCACCGAACTGCTGCGTCAGGGAGCTGAGTTGGCCCGCCGGCGCGGTGTCCGGCTGCACACGCACGGTTCGGAGACCGTCGAGGAGGAGCAGTTCTGCAAGGAACTGTTCGGGATGGGCCCCACGGACTACTTCGAGTCCACCGGCTGGCTCGGCGACGACGTGTGGATGGCGCACTGCGTCCACATGAACGACTCCGACATCGCCGCCTTCGCCCGCACCGGCACCGGCGTCGCGCACTGCCCGTCCTCCAACGCCCGCCTCGCCGCCGGCATCGCCCGCGTCCCCGACATGCTCGCCGCCGGTGTCCCGGTCGGGCTCGGTGTCGACGGCACCGCGTCCAACGAGTCCGGCGAGCTCCACACCGAGCTGCGCAACGCGCTGCTCATCAACCGCCTCGGCGCCCACCGCGAGAAGGGGCTGAACGCCCGTCAGGCACTGCGCCTGGGCACGCACGGTGGAGCCAGGGTCCTCGGCCGGGCAGACGAGATCGGCTCACTGGAGCCCGGCAAGCTCGCCGACCTCGTGCTGTGGAAGCTGGACACCCTCGCCCACGCGTCCATCGCCGACCCGGTGACGGCCCTGGTCTTCGGAGCCGCCGCCCCCGTGACGCTCTCCCTCGTCAACGGCAGGCCCGTCGTCGAGGACAGCCGCCTCACCACGGTGGACGAGGACGCCATCGCCCGCGCGACCCGCGACGAGGCCAGGCGCCTGGCGCAGATCGCCGCCGGAGCCTGAGGCTCCGCACCCCCATGACAGGCCGGCCGGGGGGGACGGCCCTCGGCCGGCCGCCGCGGACCCAGCAGGGTCCACGGCAGCCTGTGCGGGCGCGCGTACGCCCTGTACGCGCTCCCGCACAGGTGAGCTCCAAGCTGCCCGCACCAGCTGCACGACCTGCACCAACGCACCACTCAGCACCACCTCCCTGATACCCACGTCGCCCGACGTGTACCCGACCGGAGGAAGCCGTGGCAGCTACGCCCAGGTTTCGCAAGAACGCAGTCGACGGAAGCGCAGTCGAAGGACGCACAGCAGAAGGGAACGCGGCGGAAGGCCCGGTGAGCAAGCACCCGGTCGACGAGACACTGCCACCACTCAGGATGTTCACCAGCGGTCTTCAGCACGTGGCCGCGATGTACGCGGGCGTGGTGGCCCCGCCCATGATCGTGGGGCCCGCCGTGGGCCTCAGTGCCAAGGAGACCGCCTTCCTCATGGGGGCGAGCCTCTTCACCGCGGGGATAGCCACCCTGCTCCAGACCCTCGGGTTCTGGCGAATAGGTGCCAAACTGCCGTTCGTCAACGGCGTCTCGTTCGCCGGGGTGACCCCGATGATCGCGATAGGCAAGGACCGGGGGCACGACGGCATCGCCGTCATCTTCGGGGCGATCATCGTCGCCGGCCTCCTCGGCTTCGTCCTCGCCCCGTACTTCTGCAAACTGGTGCGGTTCTTCCCGCCCGTGGTCACCGGCACCGTCATCACCCTGATAGGTGTCTCGCTGCTGCCGGTCGCCTTCAACTGGTCGCAGGGCGGCAACGCGACGGCTGACGACTACGGTTCGATGACCAACATCACCATGGCCGCCGTCACCCTCGTGATCGTGCTCGCCCTGCGCAAACTGCTGCGGGGCTTCCTCCAGCAGATCGCCATCCTGCTCGGCCTGGTCATCGGCACCCTCATCGCGATCCCCGCCGGCATCACCGACTTCGGGGCACTGGGCGACGCCGACGTGGTCGGTTTCCCGACGCCGTTCCACTTCGGCGCACCGCAGTTCGAGGTGGCGGCCATCATCTCGATGTGCATCGTGATGCTGGTCTGCATGACCGAGTCCACCGCCGACATGCTGGCCCTCGGCAAGATAGTCGGCCGGCCGGCCGACGAGCGGACCATCGAGGGCGGTCTGCGCGCCGACACCCTGGGCAGCGCCATCAGCCCCCTCTTCAACGGCTTCATGTGCAGCGCTTTCGCCCAGAACATCGGCCTGGTCGCCATGACCAAGGTTCGCAGCCGGTTCGTCGTCGCCGCCGGCGGAGTCATCCTGGTGCTGCTCGGCCTCGTCCCCGTCGCCGCGTCCGTCATCGCCCTCGTGCCGCTCCCGGTGCTCGGGGGCGCGGGCATCGTGCTCTTCGGATCGGTCGCCGCGAGCGGTATCCAGACGCTGGCGACCGCCGCCCTGGAGAAGGGCGAGAACGCCCTGATCGTCGCGGCGGCCGTCGGTGTCGGCCTCATCCCGATCGCCGCGCCGGACTTCTACCACGCCTTCCCCGAGGACCTGCTCGTCGTTCTGGACTCGGGCATCTCCACCGGCTGCGTGGTGGCGATCGTGCTGAACCTGGCCTTCAACCACTGGGGCGGGCGGCCGGACACGGACCCGGACCCGGAGGCCGTGGTGCCGGAGAGCGAACAGCCGAAGGACCCGATGGCTCAGCCCGTCGCCCACTGACCCGCGCGGTGCGCGTACGGACACCCCTGCCGGGGGCCCGTACGCGCACCTCGGGCGTGGACGGCGTCAGCCGATGTGGAAGCTGTCGCCGTAGACCTGCCAGTCGAGCGGCGGGTCCAGGTCCAGGTTGCCGTTCCGCAGGAACACCCGCTGGGCCGTGTCGACCCGGCTGGTGTCCGAGTGGGCCTCCTCCTGTTCCATCGCCCAGACCCGCGCGTCCAGGAACGCGTCGAGGTAGGCGGTCTCGTCACCGCCCTGCGCGGGCGGTGACGCCACGGCCAGGGCCCGCTGCCGGATCGAGCCGAAGCTCGTGGCGTCGGTGCCGCCGCCGTGCATCACGATGGCGTCGTAGTACGCGAACTGGCCGAGCGTCCCGAGGCCGTCGGCCTTGCCCTGTCGCACCGCCGGGTCGAAGTACACCCGGTCGCGCTCGTCGTTCTGGGCCTGCTCGAACACGGGGTCCGACGCCGCCTCGGCCCAGGCGCCGGTGAATCCGGGGTCGAGCCCCTCGTGCGAGTCGGTCCCGTCGACCTCCCGCAGGGCGGGCAGGTACGCCGCCAGTACGTTGCCTGGCTTCCGCTCGGTGTACAGCTCCACCAGGGCGAGCATGTCCCCGGTGCCGGAGCAGAATCCGATGATGCCGGCGGTGTATCCGCGGCCGTCGCCGATGTCCTCGATGTAGCCGTACTGGGCCTTCCAGTCGAGCGTCGAGTTCTCCGCGCTCGACACGAGCTGCATCGCGATGTCCTTCTTCGCGGGGTCGTCGAGACCGGTCGCGGCTGCCTCCAGGTGTGCGGCCGGCGGCGTGGGGGCGCCGGCGAGGGCGGTGGCCGGAATCGCCGTGAAGGTCAGCCCGAGGGCCAGTACGGCGAGTCCGACGCTGCGGGTGAGTCGGGTGGTGCGACGCGAGGTGCTGGTGTGGGGGTGATGCACCGGTCCTCCAGAAGGAGTTCGTCGTCCGATGTTCTGGTAGGAAGGTTTCCTACCAGAGCTCGGGGCGCGCGGTAACCCCCCGCGCGCCGTACGGTGCCGGGTTCCTCGCGGATCGGTCAGGAGCCGGGCTGTCAGCCCCCGTCGATGCGGTAGCTCTCCCCGTAGACCTTCCACGCCAGCGGTGTCTCCAGCTGGAGCTTCCCCTCGCGCACGAAGACGCGCTGGGCGGTCTCCACCCGGCTGGTGTCACGGTGCGACGGCTCCGTGCGGAGCGCGGTCACCCGGGCGTCGAGGAACGCGTTCAGATACGCCTCCTCGTCACCGCCCTCGGACGGCGGATCGGCCTCGGCGAGAGCCTGGGCACGTATGGTCCGGAAGCCCACCGTCCCCTCGGCGTCGGCGTAACCGTGCATCACGTAGGCGTCGTAGTAGATGAACTGTCCCAGGGCACTGAGCCCGTCGGCCTCGGCCCGCCCGACCGCCGGATCGAAGTACGCCGAGTCACGCTCCGCGTCCTGGGCCGACCGGAGTGCCGGGTCCGTCGCCGCCTTCGCCCAGGCCCGGGTGAAGGCGCTGCCGAGCCCTTCGTGCGAGTCGGTGCCGTTCACCGCGCGCAGCGCCGGGAGGAACGGCGCGAGCGCGTTGTCCGGGCGCTTCGCCGTGTAGCGCTCGACGACCTTCAGGAGGTCTCCGGTGCCGGAGCAGAATCCGATGATGCCGGCGGTGTATCCGCGGCCGTCGCCGATGTCCTCGACGTAGCCGTACTGGGCCTTCCAGTCCAGTGTGGAGTTCTCCGCGCTGGACACGAGCCGCATGGCGATGTCCTTCTTGGCGGGGTCGTCGAGCCCCTTCTCGGGGGAGCCGGGGGCGGCCCCGGAACAGCCGGCCAGGAGGAGGGCCGCGGCAGCGGCGAGGGCGAGACGTCTGTGCTTCACGCGCCAAGCCTGCCAGGCGGGCCCCAGGAGCCGACGGGGGTCCGGCGCCTGTAGCGTTCGGGACATGGAAGATCAGTCTGTTGTGGACGTCGGCGATGTACGGCTGGCGTACCGGACCTGGGGCGATCCCTTCGGTTCACCCGTGGTCCTGTTGCACGGTCTCGGGGGCTCGTCCCTGAGCTGGGAGGCGGTCGGCACGCTCCTCGGTGAGGAGTGGCGGGTGTACGCCATCGACCTGCGCGGGCACGGCGAGAGCGACTGGCCCGACGAGTACGCCTTCGAGCAGATGAGGGACGACGTCCTGGAGTTCCTCGACGCCTGCGAGCTCGACCGGGTCGGCATCGTGGGGCACTCGATGGGCGGGGTGGTCGCCTATCTGCTCGCCGAGGAGCACGCGGACCGGGTGGAGCGGCTGGTGCTGGTCGAGACCCCGCCCCCGTTCCCGGGCCAGCTGACCACCGACAGCGGCCCCACGGGGCCGGTGGACTACGACGAGAACGTCGTCCCGGCCGTCCGGGCGCAGATCGCCGAGCCGGACCCCCGCTGGGAGGAGGAGCTGGGGCAGATCGTCGCCCCGACCCTGATGCTCGCGGGGGGCCCGGAGAGCAGCATGCCGCAGGGGAGGCTGGCCGACATGGCCTCGCTCATCCCCGACTGCCGGCTGATCACCCTGGGAGGCGGTCACCAGCTGCACAAGAAGCACCCGGACCAGGTGGCCCACCAGGTCACCGAGTTCTTCACGAGCTGAGGCGGCCCGACGGCCTGGGCGGGACGTGAGGAGCCCCGGCGCCAGGGGGCCCGGGTTCCCACGGAGACGTCAGCCGCCCGGACGCCAGTCGGGCCGCCGGCCGCTCAGCGCGATGACACGGTCCAGCAGCGGTGCCTCGTCGGGGACGAGGACCGGCGGGCCGAAGATCGCGTCGGCGCCGGACCTGTCGTCGTCGCCCGGCGCCAGCATCGCCTCCGACGAACGCAGGCTCGCCTCGTCCGCCCGGAACGCCTGCCCCGTCGATCTGGCCAGGTCCCAGCCGTGCACGAGCAGCTCGTTCCGTACGACCATCGCCGCGACCTCGCCGGGCAGATCCACCCCGCCGGCCCGGGTCATCCCCTCCAGGGCGGCCGGGGAGCGCCAGGCCGCGACCAGCTCGTCCAGCAGGGGCGGCAGAGCCGTGCGCCAGTCGGCCGGCAGCACCGGCGGCGCCGAGTCCGGGGAGGTGTCGGTCGTCGGCCCGAGCTTCTTGGCGGCCGCGTCGCGGAATGCGACGGTCAGCCCCAGCAGGTGCCCGAGCAGTTCCCGTACCGAGTAGTCGGGACAGGGCGTCGGGCCGGCCAGCTGATCGTCGCCCACGGAGCCCGCGAGTTCGCGGATCCGCTGCGCGGCGGGTCCGAGGTCGAGGCCGGGTGAGGTTCCCTCGTGCGTTTCCATGCCCTTGAGACTGCCTCACGGCCCGGAACTCATCGCGGACATTGCGGAACGTTCCGATCCGCCCTCTTGTCGGGGGCCCCACCCGCATGGCATATAGGTCTGGACCATTGCTGTCGGATGGAAGGCATCACCGTGCAACGCCCCCACGCACGCACCGCGTTGGCCTGTCCCGCCGCGCTGCTCCTCGCCGCGCTCACGGCCTGCGGTGGTACCGCGCAGGCCGACACGAAGAAACCCACGGCCCCCACGGGCGTGACCGCCCAGGCCGGGAGCGCCACGTCCGCCCACGTCATGTGGGAGCAGGCCTCGGACGACACGGGCATCACCGGCTACGACGTCTACCGTGGAGGGAAGAAGGTCCTCTCCGTGCCAGCGACGAAGCTGATGACCGACGTCGACGGTCTGACCGCCTCCACGGACTACGCCTTCACCGTCAGGGCGCGCGACGCCGCCGGAAACGTCTCGTCCGCGAGCGCCTCCGTCCCCCTCACCACACCCGCACCCGCCCCGGACGACAAGAAGCCGCCCACCACCCCGGTGAAACTCCGGGGCAAGGCCGACAGCGCCAGGACGGTCACGCTGTCCTGGGGCGGATCCACCGACGACGTGGGTGTGACGGCCTACGACATCTACCAGGAGGACGCCAGGATCCACAGCGTCCCCGGCACCGGGACCACGGCCCGGCTCTCCGGCCTGCGCCCCGGCACCGTCTACACCTTCACCGTCAGGGCGCGCGACGCCGCCGACCGTTCCTCACCGGACAGCGGCGCGCTCGACCTCACCACCCCGTCCGCGCCGGGCGACCCCGCGAGCACGGCTCCCACCGGACTGCGGACGAGGACGACGGCGCAGCAGAAGGAGTTCGTGGTCGACCTCTCCTGGGACCAGCCGGACACCGGCGGCACGATTCCCGCGTACCAGCTGTTCCTGGACGGGAAGCTGACCACCACGATCGTCTGGGGCGGTACCCCGCCCGCGGGCCGCGCGACGTACCGGCTCACCCTCGCCGACCCGCCGGGCACCCGCTACTCGCTCAAGATCCGGCCCAAGCTCCCCGACGGGACGTGGGGCGACTTCTCGGCCCAGCGGACGGTGGTCCTCGCCGGCTGACCGCTCACGACCGCCCCGACCGCACCCGCGCGCTGGTCCCTTCCGGCGGGTGAGCCGGAGGACCGTACGACGGTGCGCCGTTCCCGGACCGCGGGACCCGGGAGCGGCGTGGGCGGGCTCAGCCCGTGACGCGTACGGTCTCGGCCCACGGGGGAGCGGCAGGGGCGGACGGGCCGACGAGTGCGGCGATGAGCCGGCAGGACGGGGTCTCGTCCGGCCACGGGGTGAAGCCGTCCGTCAGGACGACCACGACGGAGGGGCGTTCGCGCACGGCCAGGGCCGCCGCGATCCCGACCCGCATGTCGGTACCGCCGCCGCCGCCGAGCGCGATCCCGTCGGTGGACGTCACCCGGGAGACCGCCTGGACATCGGCGTCACAGGCCAGGACCGTGACCCGGTTGCCCCGTATCCCCACCTCGCGCAGCACACCGGTGACCTCGGCGAGCGCGGCGGCGACCTCCTCGTCACCCATCGAGCCCGAGGTGTCGATGACGACCGCCACCCTGGGCAGGGGCCGCCGAAGGCTGGGCAGCACGACGCCGCGCAGGGCCGCACTCCTGCGTGACGGCCGGCGGTAGGTGTAGTCCACCGCCCCGGCGGCCCAGGCGGCGGCCTCCCGCACGGCGCCCGCGAGCACCTGCCGCCAGTCGACCGTGGGTTCGAGGACCTCGTCCGCCCATCGCTTCCAGCCGCCCGGCAGGGTGCCCCTGGCCCGCACATGGGCGCGCACGGCCTCCGCTGTGTGGTGGCGCAGCGACTCCGCCTCGGCCGCGCCGACCGCCGACGGCCCGGCGGTCGCGCGCGACTCCCAGGGGGACGGCTCGCCGTGGGCGCCCGACCCGCAGTCGTGGACCCAGGTGGAGGGCGGCAGCGCGGGCAGGTACGCCTCGAAGAGCCGCCCCTCCGGAAGGCCGAAGAGGCGTGGCTCCATCCGGCCGGCGGGCAGGGGCAGGCCATCGGCGACCAGGTCGTCGTTGATCTCGCAGTCCTGGGCGACGTTCACCCGGTGCCTGTCGCGCCGGTCCGCCGCCGGCAGCAGCTCGGCACGGCCGTGATGGTCGCGCAGCAGATGCGCGACCTCGTGCACCCAGACCGCCGCCAGCTCGGCCACTGGCGTCCGGTCGACGAAGCCGGGCGAGACGTAGCAGCGCCAGTGGCGGTCCACGCCCATGGTCGGCACCTCGTCGCTGGGCACCACCGTCAGCGCGTACAGCGCCGAAGCGAGGTACGGACGGTCCGTGGCCGCCCGGTACCGCGCCGCGAGCAGCTTCGTGGTGTCCAGCTCAGCCCCCTGGCGACAGGGCGCCGGACTGCCGCAGCAGGTCCAGGAAGCCGTCGATGCCCGGCGGCACCGGCCAGTCCAGGCTGCGCATGGCCGCCAGGTCGACCGCGGCCCGGGCCGCCACGTCGGGCACCCCCGCGTCCACGGCCTTGGCCAGTACCGCCCACCCCGCCTCCCAGCGCTGCTGCGTGAGATCACCCTGTACCGCGGCGACCACGGCGATGAGGAAGGCGAGCTGCCTGTCGCCGCGCTCGGGAAGCGCGAACGCGTCCGGGTCGGCGAGCACGCGATCGGGGTCGGGCAGGTCGAGGTGGTCCAGGTAGGACAGCAGCTCGATCCCCGCACCGTCGCCGACGGCGCCGGTGAGCGCGGTCGCGACCGCCTCCCGCCCCGTGCCCGCCGCGTAGCCGGTGGCCAGCAGCCGCAGGGCCATCTCCCAGGTCCTCGGGGACGGCCACGCGCGGCCCCGGCTCTCCGCGTCGGCCGGGAGGTGGTGGACCAGACCCGGACGTGCCGTCAGGAACCCGGAGACGGCGCCCCGGGCCCGTGCCACCGCGCCGGCGGCCTTGGCCGGGTCCACCACCGGCACACCCAGGGCAGGCCAGGTCCCCGCCATGCCGCGGGCGACCGTGCGCGGGTCGTGGGTCCAGCGGAGGTGCACGAAGCGGTTGGCGAGCGGGGGGCTGAGGTGCCAGCCGTCCGCCGCGCTCGACGGAGGGTTGGCCGCCGCGACGATGCGTACGCTCTCCGGGAGCCGCAGGCTGCCCACCCGCCGTTCGAGCACGACCCGCAGCAGCGCGGCCTGCACGGCCGGAGGCGCCGACGACAGCTCGTCGAAGAACAGCAGCCCACGGCCGGACCGGGCGAGCCGGACCGCCCAGTCCGGAGGTGCCATCGGCACACCCGTCACCGCCGGATCGTCCCCCACGACAGGCAGCCCGGCGAAGTCCGACGGTTCGTGGACGCTCGCGATGACCGTCTCCAGCTCGAGCCCCAGACCGGCGGCGAGCTGCTCCATGCCGGCGGACTTTCCGATGCCGGGCTCGCCCCACAGCAGGACCGGCTGATTGGCCGTCACCGCCAGGGCGAGCGCGTCGAGTTGCGGGCTCTCGGCGGGCTCGGTGCGGGTGGTGCGCAGGCGTCCGTTGAGCTCGTCGGCTGCCTCCAAGGGGCCGGAGGGGAGGGACGTGGCCCTGTTGGTCGTGCTCACCGCTGCTCGTCCACCCCGTCCTTGTTCCTGAACCATCTCTCGTACCAGTCGGCGCCGATGCCCGGGTGATCCGTCGCCAGCCGCTCCTGGAGGAATGCGAGATCCTCACGCCTGTACCGGTGGATCAGCTGGTCGAGGGAGAGTCCCTGCGAGTCCGTCACGTCGATCCGGGCCCCCGCGTCGAGCAGCGCCCTCACGAGCGTGGTGGGCCCCCGCTCGCTCACCGCGACGCTCAGCGGGGTCCGGCCGAGGTGGTCCCTGGCCTCCAGGTCGAGCCCCGCCGCCAGCAGCCGGGGCAGCAGTGCCTCGTGGTCGACCAGCGGCAGCGCGTGCAGCAGCCCCCGCCGCCTGGCGTTGCGCAGGCGGAGGTCGACCCCGGCGTCCAGCAGTTCCAGGACGGCGGCGGTGTCCCCGTGCTGGATGTGCAGGAACAGCTCCTTGCGCTGGGCCCGCAGTGCCCTCGGGAGACGTCCCTTCCCCGTCGTGCAGGAGTGCTCCACCGCGAAGCAGCCCGCGACGGCGCCACCGAACGCCCGCATGGCGCTCTCGCGCAGCCGCTCCTCCTCCGTGTGCGGTGAGCGCAGTGCGCCGTCACGGAAGACGACCTCGTGCCACTCGGTGCGGCACCGCACGCGCACGGGGCGGGGAAGAGACGGCCCGGGCGGCCCGAACGGCCCCTCCAGCACGGGGAACAGGGCCCTCGCCACCAACGGGTGCAGCCACTGCGGCGGTACGACGCCCGCCCGCAGCAGATCGAGGTCGGGAGGACGCCGCCAGGCCGCCTCCGGCAGGAAGGCGGTAGGAGTGGTGGACTTCGCCTCCACGACCGTGGCCCTGAGCCGCCCGCCTGCGCTGTGGTCCGTGAGCTCCAGCAGGATGTGCCTCTGCCAGTGGCCGGCGGCCAGGAACCGCTCCCGGCCGACGGCGGCCTGCGCCCGGCGCACCGCCGCCTCGAGCCGGGGAATGTCGATCGCGGTCGCGCGGAGGACCTGCCCGGGGTCCATGCGATACCTCGACCGTGCGGAGGCGGGCGGCGTCGGATCCCACTCGATCCCCGCGGCGTCGAACGCCTCCGGGACCTCGCCCTTCTCATGGAGCAGTGCCACCCGCTCCGCCCGGGCGGCGGCGTCCCCGGACGCGCCGAGGTCCTGCCGCCGGAGCGGGGAGCCGTCGTCGTGGAAGAAGGGGACTCGGCCGCCCGCCCCCACGGCGGTCCGCAGACCGTCCGTACGCCGGGAGTCCCACAGGTACCGGACGGAGCGCCAGTCCTCGGCACCGGCGGGGAACAGACCGGGGGAGGACTCGCCCGGCACGGCCCCGAAACGCAGCGAGAGCCGCTGGGGGCCCTCCACCATCGGGGGCGTGCGCAGATGGAGGTACGGCGCGTGGGGCAGGCCGGCCCCGTCCCGGTGCCCGGCGTATCCGGCGAGCACGACGGTCCGGTCGGGAGCGAGCGTCGAGCGGCCTCCCAGGACCCGGGGCAGGTGCCAGCGCACCAGGTCGGGCACCAGGTGGAGCAGGTCCGGCACCAGGGCATCCGCCACGGCCGTGCCGTGCGCGGAGGTCACTTCGGCGAGATCGAAGTCCACGTCGACGCCGGCC
Source organism: Streptomyces sp. NPDC057287 (assembly GCF_042667905.1). Lineage (NCBI taxonomy): Bacteria > Bacillati > Actinomycetota > Actinomycetes > Kitasatosporales > Streptomycetaceae > Streptomyces > Streptomyces sp. NPDC057287. The sequence goes on from NZ_JBHUYV010000012.1 coordinate 274,540, forward strand.
GCGGCGAGGGCGCCCCGCCAGTCACCGGCCAGCCGTCGCTCCGCGGACCGCTCGATCATCCCGCGGGGCACGGCGTAGCGCCGGACCTGCCGCAGGCTCGACGCCTCCTCGGCGGAGAGGAACCGGTCCTCCGGGCGAGGCTTCACCGGTAGACGCTCCGAATCGCGCGCAGGTCCGTGTGGGCGCCGTGGTCCGGGCGGAGCCGCGCCGCGAAGGACCGCTTCACCTTGCGGGGGAGCCCTGGGCCGAGTCCGACGTACTCCAGCCGGCAGTCCGCGCCGACAGAGCCCAGCAGGGCCTTCGCTCCCCGCCCCGTCAGCCCGGTGTGGGCCAGTTCGAGGCGCCGCAGGGGGCTTCCGGGCAGAGCACGGGCCAGCGCGTGTGCGCCGGCGTCGCCGGTCGCGTTGCCCGCTGCCCCGAGGCTGCGCTCCGACATCGGACGGCCGAGGTCGAGGGCCTCGATCCCGTCGAGTGCGTCAGCCAGGGAGTGGGCCCCCGCCGGCCCGATGCCGTTGCCGCCGAGCCCGAGCCGCACCGGGCGCTCCGGATCCGCCGCGCCGGCGAGCACGGCGGCCCCCGCGTCGCCGAGGTGGTTGGCCGACAGGTACAGCTCCCGCACCCCCGCGTCCCGGATCAGTGCGGCGAGGACGTCGGCGGTCTCCGGGCCGAGCCCGTTGCCGCCGAGGAACAGCCTCTCCAGCGGCCGCTCCCGCGAGGACAGCGCGTTGAGCAATGCCTCCAGACCGGCGGCGGTGATCCCGGTGTTGACCAGGTCCAGAGTGCGCAGAGACGTGGTGCGGGCCAGCATCGGCGCGAGGGCCCGGACGCCCGCGTCGCCCAGCGGATTCCGCTTCAGCCACAGCGCCCTGACGGTGGAGTCCTCGCTCAGCGCGGCCGCGAGTGCGGCTGCGCCTTCGCGCCCGATGCGGTTGCAGCCCAGATAGACCGTCCGCAGCCCGTGTCCGGGTACGTCGCCCAGAGCAGCCGCCACCGAGCGCGCGCCCTCGTCACCGAGGGAGTCGGTGCCGAGCAGGATGTGGCCGGCGTGCGGCGAACGGACGAGGACAGGCATCAGCAGGGCCGCGCCGGCGGCGCCGAGCCCCTGCTTGCAGAGATCGACGCGGCCGTCCGCCCGCAGAGTCCCCACCGGGAACACCTCGTCGGACTCGACCGCCCGCTCATTCCCGAGCCGCTCCACCAGCGGGTCCAGCCCGGCCACATCGACGAGCGCGACATCCGGGTGCTCGATCGCGGGGCAGCGCACGGGCAACGGCTGCGACAACACAACTCCCCAGTCCCTCGCCGGACCTGGGCCGGAGGCGGACCGATCGCGCCCACCGCCCGCACAGCGCCGACGCCATCCTCCAAGAACAGGTGGCAAGACCGGCCGGATTCGAACCGGCGTCCTCCAGCTCGATGCGTGGGCGCGACGACCTCTGCGCTACAGCCTTGCCGTGCGTGATCATAGCGGCCACCGGCCCGAATTCGCACGCCAGTACGCAGGTGTGGACGGGGGCGCGTAGAGTTTCGAACCTGTTCAATAGTGAGCCGAACCCGCGGCTCCCCGGAGGAGAGGCCCGCCACGATGAGCCGTATCCGCACCCGTCGCCTATGTCGTCACCATGGCGGCCGCCGGGCTGGTCACCGGAGCCCATGCCTCCTCCGACGCCGAGCTGTTGCTCTTCCGGCTGTCCCAGCCCGGGCTGAACGTGCTGTACGTCTTCGTCCTCATGCCCCTCACCGCGCTCTTCGGCGACCCCGGCGGGGGGACGGGCGACGCCGGCGGCCTCGCTCTCGCGTGCGGACTGGGGGCGGCCGTGAACGTCCTGCTCGTGCGGGCGATCGTGTGCGCGGCCCGCGCGGTCGCGGCGGACCTCCCCGCATGCAGGAAGCGCCGCACCCCGACGCTGTGACACGTGGGGTGCGGCGCCCGGTGCCGCGCTGTCAGCGCAGTTGCTCGTACGCCGGCAGCGTCAGGAAGTCCGCGTAGTCCTGGTCCAGCGAGACCTGGAGCAGCAGGTCGTGCGCCTGCTGCCACTTGCCGGCCTCGAAGGCCTCGTCGCCGATCTCCGCACGGATCGCCGCCAGTTCCTCGGCCGCGACCTTGCGGGCCAGCTCCGCCGTCGCGTGCTCGCCGTTCTCGAAGACCACGTCCGCGTTGATCCACTGCCAGATCTGCGAGCGCGAGATCTCGGCGGTGGCCGCGTCCTCCATCAGGTTGAAGATGGCGACCGCGCCCATGCCCCGCAGCCACGCCTCGATGTAGCGGATGCCGACCGCGACGGCGTTCTGCAGGCCGCCGTAGGTGGGCTTCGCGTCCAGTGTGTCGATGGCGATCAGGTCGCCGGCCGCCACCGAGACGTCCTCGCGCAGACGCTCCTTCTGGTTCGGCTTGTCGCCGAGGACCGCGTCGAAGGAGGCCATGGCGATCGGGACGAGGTCCGGGTGCGCCACCCAGGAGCCGTCGAAGCCGTCGCCCGCCTCGCGGTCCTTGTCCGCCTTGACCTTCTCGAAGGCGACCTTGTTGACCTCGGCGTCACGCCGTGACGGGATGAAGGCCGCCATGCCGCCGATGGCGTGCGCACCGCGCTTGTGGCAGGTGCGGACCAGGAGTTCGGTGTACGCCCGCATGAACGGGGCGGTCATCGTGACCAGGTTGCGGTCGGGCAGGACGAACTTCGATCCGCCGTCACGGAAGTTCTTGACGATGGAGAACAGGTAGTCCCAGCGGCCCGCGTTCAGCCCGGAGGCGTGGTCGCGGAGCTCGTAGAGGATCTCCTCCATCTCGTACGCGGCGGTGATCGTCTCGATCAGGACGGTCGCGCGGACCGTGCCCTGCGGGATGCCGACGTAGTCCTGGGCGAAGACGAAGATGTCGTTCCAGAGGCGTGCCTCCAGGTGCGACTCGGTCTTCGGGAGGTAGAAGTACGGGCCCTTGCCGAGGTCGATCAGGCGCTGAGCGTTGTGGAAGAAGTAGAGGCCGAAGTCGACGAGCGCACCGGGCACCGGGGTGCCGTCGAGCTGGAGGTGGCGCTCGTCCAGGTGCCAGCCGCGCGGGCGCGTGACGACGGTCGCGAGCTCCTCGGCGGGCTTGAGGGCGTACGACTTGCCCGACTTCGGGTCGGTGAAGTCGATGGTGCGGGTGTAGGCGTCGATCAGGTTGAGCTGGCCGGTGATCACGTTCTCCCACGTGGGGGCGGACGCGTCCTCGAAGTCGGCGAGCCAGACCTTGGCGCCCGAGTTCAGGGCGTTGATGGTCATCTTGCGGTCGGTCGGACCGGTGATCTCCACACGGCGGTCGTCGAGCGCGGCCGGGGCCGGGGCGACCTTCCAGGTGTCGTCCACGCGGATCGCTTCCGTCTGTGGCAGGAAGTCCAGCGTGGAGGTGCGGGCGATCTCGGCCCGGCGCTCGCCGCGGCGGGCGAGCAGCTCGTCACGACGGGGCGTGAACTGCCGGTGCAGCTCGGCCACGAACGCGAGGGCCGCATCGGTCAGGACCTCGTCCTGCCTCGGCAGGGGCTCGGCATCGACGATGGCCAGCGGGGACGGCGCTGGTGCGGACATGAGCTGTCACTCCTTCAGCGGGGCGGCGCGGACGGTGCCCCACGGCTGCCGGGTCGCCTGAGACGGCACAGGGTGCCATGGCTCCGAGATACGGCCGTGGGTGCCGTCCGGGTGCGGAAGCGGCGCTGCGTGCGTGCCGCGTGCTTCTGATCAGTGGATATTAGTTTCCTCATGGTGGAAGTTCAATGGTTTGTTGATGTCGAGATTCTCCGGGTCGACAGATGTGCGTCCGCGGTGGCGCGGCGTGCCAGGCCCTGTACGGTCCGTTCACCTCCGGCGCTCCGCTCACTCCAGGTGCATCAGGTCCTCCGCCGTGTCGATGTCATGGGCCCGGGCCACATCGGAGCACTCGACGAGCGTGATCGCATCGCGGTGCGTCCGCAGGTAGGCGCGTGCCCCCTGGTCGCCGACCGCACTCGCGGCGATGCCGGCCCAGCGGTCGGCCCCGAACAGCACGGGATGGCCGCGCTCGCCGTCGTACGCCGCTGCCGCCAGGGACGAGCGGGAACGGTACGCCGAGCGGACCCGGGCCACCGCCTCCGCCCCGATGCCCGGCTGATCGACCAGGAGTACGAGCGCCGCGTCCGCGCCGGAGCCGGCGAGGGAGTCCAGGCCGGCCCGGAGCGAGGAGCCCATGCCCTCCTCCCACGACGGGTTCACCGTCACCGCGCACCCCGACAGGTCCGCCAGCACCTGCACCTCCTCGGCCGAGGCGCCGAGCACGACATGGACGGGCCCACACCCTCCGTTGCGCAGGGACCTCACCGCGTGCTCGACGAGAGGACGGCCGCGGTGTTCCAGCAGGGCCTTCGGCCGGCCGCCGAGGCGACGGCCGCCGCCCGCCGCGAGCAGTACTCCGGCGACCACGGGGTTCCGTTGTGTGTGAGCCATGTGCCCTGGATACCACTGCTGCGTCCGGACCGGCGGAGGGAGTGTCACCCCTCGGGGGTACCCTCGTTCTCCGTCCGCACAGTGGCGCACGCCGCCTCGGATGGCGTTAACTTGATGACGGCCCCGGGCACTTGACCACCGCCCCGGGTCAGGTCGACACACCGGCACAACGACGTGCGAGGGGGAGTGCTTTGTTGCGAAGCGTGGGGCAGGAGCGGTTGACCGGCAGCGACGAGGATCCGAGGGTGACGGAGCTGCGTACGGCTGTCTCCAGGCTCCGCCGTGAACTGGCCGGACATCCTGCCGAGTTCCCGGACCGGGGCATCGCCGAGGACGAGCTGGCGGCCCTGGACGCCATGGCGGCCGGCGGACGGCCCGAGATACCCCGGCTGCGCCGTTCGCTGCTGCTGGTCGCGGGGGCGATCGGTTCGGTCAGCGCGCTGTCCCCGGGGCTCAGTGAGGTCCGGATGGCGGTCGAGCTCTTCGGGGAGCCGCCGCGCCTCCCGTGACGTCAGCGGCGGATCAGGCGGCGCGCTGTCGCGGCGGCCACCGCCGCCGTGCGTGAGGCAACGCCCAGCTTGGCGAAGACGTGCACCAGGTGGGACTTCACCGTTGCCTGGCTCAGGAACAGCTTCCTGCTGATCTGCTGATTCGACAGGCCCTCGCCGACCAGCTGGAGCACCTCCAGCTCCCGTCTGGTCAAGGCCTGGGCCGGTGTCCGCATCCGGTCCATCAGACGGTGCGCGACTGCGGGGGCGAGTGCCGAGCGCCCGGCTGCCGCCGCACGCACGGCGGCGGCCAGCTCCTCCGGCGGTGCGTCCTTCAGCAGATAGCCTCCGGCGCCCGCCTCCACAGCGGCCAGGATGTCGGCGTCCGAGTCGTACGTGGTGAGGATCAGCACGCGGGGCGCGTCCGAGGCGGCGGTGATCGCCGCGGTGGCCTCTGCCCCGTGCATGCCCGGGCCGAACTGCAGGTCCATCAGGACCACGTCGCACAAGCCGGTGGCGGCCAGGGCGACGGCCCGTTCGGCGGTGGAGGCCTCGGCGACGACCTGGAAGCCGGGCTCGGTGTCGAGGACCGCGCGCAGACCGGCGCGGACCACCGGATGGTCGTCGGCGAGCAGCAGCCTGATCGGGTCGGTCATGCCGCCCTGCCTTCCGCCGTCCGGATGTCCTCCGGGCCCGGGGCCTCCTCGCCGGGGCCGTCAGTGCCCCGGATCTTCGCGTCCGGGTCGTCAGCGCCCCGGGTCTCCGCGTCCGGGTCGTCAGCGCGTTTCGAGCCGCGCCCGCCGACGGCCGGAAGCGGCAGCGTGACGGCGACGGCCGTCCCCTGGCCGGGCCCCGACTCCACACTGAGCGTGCCGCCCAGCGAGCGGGCCCGCGCACGCATCGCGGGCAGCCCGAAGCCGCCGTCGGCGGTGCTCGCCGGTTCGCCGGACGTGTCGAAGCCGCGGCCGTCGTCCACCACGTCCAGGGACACCGAGGTCTCCATGAAACTGAGCGTGATCTCCGCCCGTCGCGCACCCGAGTGCCGCACCGTGTTGGCCAGTGCCGACTGCGCGGTACGCAGCAGCGCCACCTCGTAGGGGGTGGGCAGCCCGACCGGCCGGCCGCTGGCCGCGAACCGCACCATCAGGCCCGGCCCGGAGGTGCGGGACGAGAGACGGGACAGGGCCGTTGCCAGGGAGCCCTGCTGCAGATCCGGCGGTGTCAGCTCCCGGACGAAGCGCCGGGCCTCGGCCAGGTTCTCCTGTGCGGCCTCGCGGGCACGCCGGACGTGCGCGGTCGCGGGCGCGCTGTCCGGCAGCGACCGTTCGGCAGCCCGAAGCAGGAGCTGAATGCTCGACAGGCCCTGGGCGAGGGTGTCGTGGATCTCCCGGGCCAGCCGCTCCCGCTCGGCGAGGGTGCCCGCGGTGCGCTCCGCCTCGGCGAGCTCCGCCCGGGTGGAGACGAGCTCGCCGATGAGCTCGCGGCGCCGCTCGCTCTCCCGGAACAGTGCGTCGTAGCCCAGCACGGTCGCGACGGCCACCGCCGCACCGAGCAGCGGGCCGATGAAGGCGCCCGGGGTGGTCTCGCGGCCGTGCAGCGAAAAGCCGGCGACGGCCGCCGAGGCCGTGACCGCGACGGCGGGCAGCCCCCATCGCACCGGAAGCAGGTGCAGCTGCAGGAAGTAGAGCGGGAAGGCCACCCAGAGCGCCTCGGGCGACAGGGCGAGCAGGGCCAGCCACACGGCCCCCAGCACCGTGAGCCAGATGGCCGCGGCCCGGTTGTGCGGCCGGACGACGGGGGCGAGCGCGCCGGCCGCGTACAGCGCGGCCATCACACCCGCCAGCACGATGACGGCCGTGGTGTGCGGAATGCCGTCGTCTGTCGCGCGCAGCGCGACGAGCGCCAGCAGTCCCACCAGCAGGGCGTGAAGACAGAGCCGCAGTGCGGTGGTGACCGAGGTGTGCGTGCGCGAATCCATGGTCGTTCCAGCGTAGACATGCCGGGCGCCGGGGCGGTCAATCGAAAGGTTGATGCCGGCCCCGTCCGGCGCGCGATGTTCTGGCAGGCCGGCGGAGCGAGCCTGGAACCATGTTCGTCGCATGGAGAGATCTACGGTTCGCCAGGGGCAGGTTCGCCCTCATGGGCACGGTCGTCGTGCTGATCACGCTGCTCGTCGGGCTGTTGTCCGGGCTCACGGCCGGCCTGGGGAGGGAGAACACCTCGGCCGTCACCGGGCTGAACGCCGACCACATCGCCTTCGCCGCGCCGCCGGACGGCCGGGCGGTGTCCTTCTCCGATTCGGCCGTCGAGGAGAGTGCCTGGCGTACCTGGGCTGAACAGCCGGGGGTCCTTGCCGCGCATCCGCTGGGTGTCCGGATGCTGAACGCCGTCGTGGACGGGGACCGCACGGCGGCCGTATCGGCATTCGGCGTCGAACCGGGCAGCGGGCTCGCGCCCGCCGATGTGGGAGCGGGCCGTCTCGTGCTTTCCGGGCGGGCAGCGGAAGAGCTCGGCGCCGGAGCCGGTGACACCCTCGGCCTCGGTGGGGTGCGGATGACCGTGTCGGCGGTCGCGGGAGACGCCTCGTACAGCCACGCGCCCGTCGTGTGGACCTCACTCGGTGACTGGCAGCGCATCGGTGGCACCGGGCGGCAGGCCACCGTGATCGCTCTGACCACGTCCGGCGGCCTCGACCTGACTGCCGGGGACGCGGCGGCGGGGACCAGCACCCTGTCCCGTGAAGACTCCCTCACGGGGATCGGCTCGTACCAGGCCGAGAACGGCTCACTCCAGCTGATGCGAGGGTTCCTCTTCGTCATCTCCGCGCTCGTCATCGGCGCGTTCTTCACGGTCTGGACCATCCAGCGCAGCGGCGACGTGGCCGTACTCAAGGCACTGGGCGCCTCGACCCCGTACCTGCTGAAGGACGCGCTCGGTCAGGCCGTGGTCGTGCTGGCCGCCGGAACGGGCCTGGGCAGCGCGATGGCCTCGGGGACCGGCGCGCTGGTCGGTGGCGCCGTGCCGTTCGTGCTCGACCCGTCGACAGTGCTCGTCCCGGCCGGCGTGCTGATCGTCCTCGGAGCGCTCGGGGCCGCCCTGTCCATCCGGCGGATCACCGCCGTCGACCCCCTCGCCGCACTCGGGAGCGCCCGATGACCCTCACCCTCACCGACGTCACCCTCACCTACCCCGACGGAGACACCCGGCTCACCGCACTCGACCGGGTCTCCCTCCACGTACCCGCGGGCACGCTCACGGCCGTCGTCGGGCCGTCCGGTTCGGGCAAGTCCAGCCTTCTTGCGGTGGCGGCCACGCTCGTCACCCCGGACCACGGACGCGTCGTCGTCGCGGGCGCGGATACCACCGGGCTCAGCCGTGCGGACCGGGCGGCCCTGCGCCGGGACCGCGTCGGCATCGTCTTCCAGCAGCCCCATCTGCTGCCGTCGCTCACGGCGGTGGAGCAGCTCCAGGTGATGGCCCACCTGTCGTACGGCTCGGTACGCGCGGCCCGCGGCCGGGCGCTGGACCTCCTGGACGCGGTCGGCCTCGCCGACAGGGCTGAGCGCAGGCCGCACCAGCTGTCGGGCGGTCAGCGGCAGCGGATCAACATCGCCCGGGCCCTCATGAACGAACCGGCGGTGCTGCTCATCGACGAGCCGACCAGCGCCCTCGACCACGAACGAGGCGCGGCCGTCCTCGACCTGCTGCTCGGCCTGGCCCGGGAGCGCTCGACGGCCACGGTCATGGTCACGCACGACCGGGCCCACCTGGGCCGGGTGGACGTGACAGTCAGCATGGAGGACGGGCATCTGCCGGCACCCGCCCCCGCCTGAGGGGGCAGGGAACAAAGGATCAGCCGGCGGTCCGCCGGAGGCGGAGAAGGCGGGGCCGGGCCGGCGTCAGCCCGCCGAGCCGCCGTTGCTCGCCAGTGCCTCGGAGAGCTCCTTGGCGATCTGCTGCAGGATCGGCACGATCCGCTCGGTCGCGGTCTCCGTCACCCGGCCCGCGGGCCCTGAGATGGAGATGGCGGCCGAGGTCGGGGAGTCGGGCACCGAGACGGCGAGGCACCGCACGCCGATCTCCTGCTCGTTGTCGTCCACCGCGTAGCCCGCCCTCCGCACCAGTTCGAGCGCGTCGAGGAAGCCGTCCGGCGTGGTGATCGTCTTCTCGGTGGCCGCGGGCATGCCCGTACGGGCCAGCAGGGCCCGCACCTCGTCCGCCGGGGTGTGGGCGAGGAGGGCCTTGCCGACGCCCGTGGAGTGCGGGAGGACCCGGCGGCCGACCTCGGTGAACATGCGCATCGAATGCTTCGACGGGACCTGGGCGACGTAGACGATCTCGTCCCCGTCGAGGAGGGCCATGTTGGCCGTCTCGCCGGTCTCCTCGACCAGGCGCTGGAGATACGGCCGCGCCCAGGTGCCCAGCAGGCGGGAGGCGGACTCTCCGAGGCGGATGAGCCGCGGGCCCAGCGCGTAGCGCCGGTTGGGCTGCTGGCGTACGTAGCCGCACACGACCAGGGTGCGCATCAGCCGGTGGATGGTCGGGAGGGGGAGTCCGCTGCTCGCGGACAGCTCGCTCAGTCCGACCTCACCTCCGGCGTCCGCCATGCGCTCCAACAGATCGAAGGCGCGTTCGAGGGACTGCACGCCGCCGCTGGGACCGGCGGGCTTGGAGTCGGATGTGCTGGCGTGGGACGGCGGCACGTCAACGGTCCTTTCGAAGCGGAGGCAAGGCAGCAGCCTACCGGGCTGTTCCCGATCGGCCCACTGCTCCCGGTGCGGCGTCCTTGCCGGTCAGGACCTGTTTTGTCCTGGTGTCGACGGTCGGGGCCGCGTTCGGCGGGAAGCGTGGTGATGCCGCTCCTGGTCCATTCTACGTTCCGCCTGTCGAAAATGAACTTTTACTTCGTGGAAATATCCAATCGATGGCGCTCGTGGTCCACTGGTCGCCTGGTGGGGAAGGTGAGGTCTTGACGAGCCGCTTTCCCGAGTGAAGACTCCTTCAACAAATCGTTGAAAGCTGCGTGAGGAGCACAGGTGTCCGGTGTGGACGTGAAGCTGGTACTCCGCTCGACGCGCGTCGTCACTCCCGAGGGAACCCGCGCAGCGGCGGTCCTCGTGGCCGGCGGGGAGATCGAAGCGGTCCTGCCCTACGAGACCGAGGTGCCCGACGGTGCCCGTGTGGAGGACTTCGGTGACGATGTCCTGCTGCCGGGGCTCGTCGACACCCATGTTCATGTGAATGACCCGGGGCGGGCCGAGTGGGAGGGTTTCTGGACCGCCACGCGGGCTGCGGCGGCCGGTGGGATCACGACGTTGCTGGACATGCCGTTGAACTCGCTGCCGCCGACGACGACGGTGGAGAACCTGCGTGTGAAGCGGGAGGTGGCCGCGTCCAAGGCGCACATCGACGTCGGTTTCTGGGGTGGTGCGCTGCCCGGGAACGTGAAGGACCTGCGGCCGTTGCACGATGCGGGTGTCTTCGGCTTCAAGTGTTT